>NZ_NKFL01000004.1:719457-1438914 GCF_002223055.1 Burkholderia sp. HI2500
CTCGGCAAGCCCGGCGACATCGCGCAGTATCCGCTCAAGCCCGAGATCGTCTGGAGCTGGCGCTGGCTCGAGGACGGCGTCAACACCGACGCATTCTTCAACGTCCATTTCGGCCCGGACGGGCTTGTCTATACGACTTCGCGCTCCGACATCCTGAAGGGGCGATAGGCGTAGCCGCAGCCTCCTTCGGCGCTATATCGAAAAAGCGACCGGAAAATTGCAAAAAGTCCGCTTCCCCGCCGGTTATCCGGTTGTCAGGAAGCGGCTTTTTTCCTTTTGAAACAGCGGCGTACGCCGTGGTTGCAAATGATGGGACGGATTGTTGCGACGCAGCAATCACGCGCAAGGTGGTTTGAGGCAATCAATTTCGCTTGCGACTATCCGCGTCAGCCCGGCGCGGGACAGGCAGACGCGTCGGCATCCATTCCAACTCTGGAGACGCGCGTGTTCCTTTACGGCTTTGGTCCTGTCCTCTGGGCCGGCACCGTGCAGACCATCGAGCTGTCGGTGCTGTCGCTCGCCACTGCGGTGGCGCTGGGGCTGATCGGCGCGGTGGCGAAGCTGTCGCACAACCGGGTGCTGCGAGCGATCGCGACCGGCTATACGACGCTGATCCGCTCGGTGCCCGATCTCGTCCTGATGCTGCTGTTGTTCTACAGCATCCAGATCTGGCTGAACCAGTTCACCGACTTCGTCGGCTGGGACCAGATCGACATCGACCCGTTCGTGGCCGGCGTGCTGACGCTCGGCTTCATCTATGGCGCGTACTTCACCGAGACGTTCCGCGGTGCGTTCCTGTCGGTGCCGCGCGGCCAGCTCGAAGCCGGCGCGGCGTACGGGATGAGCGGCGCGCGCGTGTTCGCGCGGATCATGTTTCCGCAGATGATGCGCTTCGCGCTGCCGGGGATCGGCAACAACTGGCAGGTGCTCGTGAAGGCCACCGCGCTGGTGTCGATCATCGGCCTCGCGGACGTCGTGAAGGCCGCGCAGGACGCCGGCAAGAGCACGTTCAACATGTTCTTCTTCATCCTCGTCGCGGCGCTGATCTATCTCGCGATCACGACCGTTTCCAACCTCGTGCTGATCCAGCTCGAGAAGCGTTATTCCATGGGCGTGCGGCACGCAGATCTATGATCGAAATTCTCCAGGAATTCGGCCAGGCGTTCCTTTACTGGGACGGCCAGCGCCTCTCCGGCCTCGCGGTGACGCTGTGGCTGCTCGTCGCATCGATTTCGCTCGGCTTCGTGTGCGCGGTGCCGCTCGCGGTTGCACGCGTGTCGAAGAACAAGTGGGTGTCGACGCCGGTGCGGTTCTACACGTACGTGTTCCGCGGCACGCCGCTCTACGTGCAGTTGCTGCTGCTGTACACGGGCATGTACAGCCTCGAGTTCGTGCGATCGCACTCGCTGCTCGACGCGTTCTTCCGCAGCGGCTTCAACTGCGCGATTCTCGCGTTCGCGCTGAATACCTGCGCGTACACCACGGAGATCTTCGCGGGTGCGATCCGCGCGATTCCGCACGGTGAAGTGGAGGCTGCACGGGCGTACGGGATGTCGCCGTTCACGATGTATCGCCGCGTGATCCTGCCGTCGGCGCTGCGCCGCGCGCTGCCGCTGTACAGCAACGAGGTGATCCTGATGCTGCACGCGACGACTGTCGCGTTCACCGCGACCGTGCCGGACATCCTGAAGGTCGCGCGTGACGCGAATTCCGCGACCTACATGGCGTTCCAGTCGTTCGGGATCGCCGCGCTGATCTATCTTGCGGTATCGTTCGCACTCGTCGCGGCGTTTCGCCGCGCGGAGCGCCACTGGCTTGCGTATCTCGCGGCCGCCCGTCATTGAATCACTTCGAGGAGAGCCAGTTGGCCGAGATCACTCAAACGAGCGCTGCCGCTTCCACCAAGCTTGCCGCGGTCGACATTCACAAGCGCTACGGTGACAACGAAGTGCTCAAGGGCGTGTCGCTGAACGCGAAGGCCGGCGACGTCATCAGCATCATCGGCGCGAGCGGCTCGGGCAAGAGCACGTTCCTGCGCTGCATCAACTTTCTCGAGCGGCCGAATGCGGGGCAGATCGTCGTCGACGGCGAGGCCGTGCGCACGAAGACCGACCGCGCCGGCGCGCTCGAAGTCGCCGATCACAAGCAGCTGCAGCGCATCCGCACGAAGCTCGCGATGGTGTTCCAGCACTTCAACCTCTGGGCGCACATGAACGTGCTCGAGAACGTGATGGAAGCGCCGGTGCACGTGCTCGGCATTTCGAAGAAGGAAGCCGAGGAGCGGGCGCGCGAGTACCTGGAGAAGGTCGGCTTGCCGCCGCGCGTCGAGAAGCAGTATCCGTCGCATCTTTCGGGCGGCCAGCAGCAGCGCGTGGCGATTGCACGGGCGCTGGCGATGCATCCGGACGTGATGCTGTTCGACGAGCCGACGTCGGCGCTCGACCCGGAGCTGGTGGGCGAAGTGCTGAAGGTGATGCAGAAGCTCGCCGAGGAAGGCCGCACGATGATCGTCGTCACGCACGAGATGGGTTTCGCGCGCAACGTGTCGAACCACGTGATGTTCCTGCATCAGGGGCGGACCGAGGAAGAGGGCGATCCGAAGGAAGTGCTGGTCCGCCCGCAGAGCGAGCGGCTGAAGCAGTTCCTGTCGGGCAGTCTCAAGTAACGCGACAGGGCAGGTTTCGACCGTGGTACCGGTGTCTCGTCCCGCAGGCGCCACCCGCACGACGCAGGTGGCGATCGTTGCATTGCCGCCCGTGTCGATGTCGGGCGTGGGTCCGATCGTCGATGCGCTGAATCTCGCGAACGAGATCGACGGGCGGCTGCTGTATCGGTGGCAGGTGTGTTCGTGGGACGGGCGGCCGGTGCCGCTCGCCGGCGGCGCGCAGTGGCATGCCGATGCGGCGTTCAACGATGCGATCGCGTGTGACTGGGTCATCGTCGTGTCGGAGCGGTTTCAGCAGTTTGCCGACTATCGGTTGTTTCTCGCGAGTCTCGCGAGGGTGGGGCAGCGCACGCCTGTCGTGACCGGCATTCATCATGGCGTGTGGTGGCTGGCCATGGCCGGGCAGCTTTCCGGGTATCGCGTGAGCGTGAACTGGGAGACGTATCAGCAGTTCGCCGAACAGTTCGAGCGGTCGATCGTCACGCAGCAAATCTTCGAGATCGATCGCGATCGGGCTACCTGTGCGGGTGGGCAAGCCACCGTTGACTTCATGCTGGCCATGATTGGCCGGGAACATGGGCCGGATCTCGCGGAGAGGATCGCCGATGCGCTCGGCGCCGGGACTTTGCGGAGCGGCGAGGAGCGGCAGCGGATTCCTTTTGTGACTGCGCCGGGCGAGCGGCATCCTCGGTTGAATGACGCTTTGCTTTTGATGGAAGCCAATGTCGAGGATCCGTTGACCACCGATGAAATAGCCGAGCTCGTTGGCGTGTCACGCCGGCAACTGGAACGGCTCTTTCGACAGTATCTCGGGGCGATGCCCTCCAAGTATTACCTCAATCTTCGGTTGCTCAAGGCTCGGACTCAGTTGCAGCGGACTAGCAAGTCGGTTGTTCAAGTTTCTCTCGCCTGTGGGTTCTCTTCTGCTGCGCACTTTTCTAACGCTTACCGCGAAAGGTTTGGAGTCACGCCTCGGGAGGATCGGCGAGCCTGGCTCGAGAAGCAGACCGGGGGCGGCGGCGAGCCTCGGGGTGGGGCGCTCGTCGAGCGCGGTGATAAAGGGTGATTTTGTTCTTTTGGTGGTTCGCTTGCGGTTTTCGTGAAGCACCTGCTGTCTTGTCGGTCTATTAGCGTCGCCCCTGCGCGGGGCGGCGGTTACTTTTCTTTGTCTTGCCAAAGAAAAGTAACCAAAAGAAAGGCGCTGTGAGAACGCAAGACCTCCCGGTGCCGTAGTGCGCGGAGTGGACCGCGCCTAAGTGTCCGCGCCAGTCCAGAACACGGAGTGGTTCGAGCAATGGTTCTGACATCCTCCACTACCCAACAGAGCGGTATACCGCCCGCCAGCTCCATCCTCGCTACGCTCGGCTGCAAGGTACTTTACGTCGCGTTGCATGCGCTCCCTGCTTGTGCCGGCGCAGCATCAGCAAAGCACGCAACCCTCTTTTCTCACACCATTCGTACCGATCGGACTGCTTGCCATCGGTGAGTGTTGGATAACGGTATGGGCACGTAGAGTGCATGCTGCGTCCCTTTTTCCTGACGAATGAGGGTAGCCTTGATTCGCTGAGTCCGGGGTGCTCGCATGTGATTGCTGGAGCTGATTGGCCTCAGATGTTACTGGAGGGGGTGTCCCTGTCGGCCGAGCGAAGCGAGGGCGGAGCTAGCGGGCGGTATACCGCTCTGTAGGGTGGTGGGAGGTGTCAGAACCATTGCTCGAACCACTCCGCGTTCTAGACTGGCGCGGACACTTAGGCGCGATCCACTCCGAGTGCCACGGCACCGGGAGGTCTTGCGTTCTCATAGCGCCTTTCTTTTGGTTACTTTTCTTTGGCAAGACAAAGAAAAGTAACCGCCGCCCCGCGCAGGGGCGACGCTAATAGACCGCTAAGACAACAGGTGCTTCACGCCAACCGCAAGCGAACCGCCCAAAAAGCCTCAAAATACGCCCACCAAAACCGAAGCCCCCGCCCGGAAGGGCAAAAACAAACCGCACTATCCGCTTCCGATAGAACCCGTCGCAATTCCGCAAGACGCTTGCGTCACCCTTACCTAAACTTGATCCTGTTGAACCCTCTTACGAAACCGAAAGGAACGACCATGACGACCTCGACCGTGACCCGCCAGACATTCGATGAAGTGATGGTGCCGGTATTTTCCCCCGCGCCGTTCGTGCCGGATCGCGCAGAGGGCTCCCGCGTGTGGGACACGGCCGGCCGCGAGTACATCGACTTCGCGTGCGGTATCGCGGTGACGTCGCTGGGCCACGGCCACCCGGAACTGCTGAAGGTGCTGGACGAACAAGGCCGCAAGCTCTGGCACATCGGCAACGGCTACACGAACGAGCCGGTGCTGCGCCTCGCGAAGCGCCTCGAATCGCTGACTTTCGCCGACCGCGCGTTCTTCGCGAACTCGGGCGCGGAAGCGAACGAAGCCGCCCTGAAACTGGCCCGCCGCGTCGCATTCGATCGCCACGGCGCCGATAAAGCCGAAATCATCTCGTTCGTGCAGTCGTTCCACGGCCGCACGTTCTTCACGGTCAGCGTCGGCGGCCAGCCGAAGTACTCGGAAGGCTTCGGCCCCGTGCCGGAAGGCATCAAGCACCTGCCGTACAACGACATCGAAGCCGCCAAGGCCGCGATCGGCCCGCAAACCTGCGCGGTGATCGTCGAACCCGTGCAAGGCGAAGGCGGCGTGATCCCGGCCGATCCGGCCTTCCTGAAGGCACTGCGCGAAGCGTGCGACGCGCACGGCGCGCTGCTGATTTTCGACGAAGTGCAAACGGGCGTCGGCCGCACGGGCCAGTTCTACGCTTACATGGATACCGGCGTCACGCCGGACATCCTGACGACCGCCAAGGCGCTCGGCAACGGCTTCCCGATCGGCGCGATGCTGACGACGAACGAACTCGCTGCGCACTTCAAGGTCGGCGTGCACGGCACGACGTACGGCGGCAACCCGCTTGCCTCGGCAATCGCCGACAAGGTCGTCGAACTGATCGGCGACCCGGCGCTGCTCGAAGGCGTGCGCGAACGCAGCGTGCGCCTGAAAGGCGCGCTCGAGCGCATCAACGCGCGCTTCGGCATCTTCAAGGACGTACGCGGCAAGGGCCTGCTCGTCGGCGCGGAACTCACCGCGGCATTCGACGGCCGCGCGAAGGACTTCGTTACCGCCGCCGCGGAAAACGGCCTGATCATGCTGATCGCCGGCCCGAACGTGCTGCGCTTCGTGCCGTCGCTGGTGATCCCGTTCGACCTGCTCGACGAAGGCATGAAGCGCTTCGAGAAGGCAGTCGAGCAAGTGCTCGCCGCCCAGGAAGCCACCGCGCGCTGATCGGCGCACCCATCGCAGACAGGAACGACGATGCTATTTGTTCGCCCCGGCAAACTCACGGATCTCGATGCGCTCGCGCACATGGCGCGCACCGCGCAGCCGGTCCTGCACTCGCTGCCGCACGACCGCGCGGCGCTCGAAGCGCGTGTGGCGCTCTCCGAGGATTCGTTTCGCGCGGACGTCGACTTCGCCGGCGAGGAGTTCTACCTCTTCGTGCTCGAGGATTCGTCGACCGGCAAGCTGCTCGGCACGGCGAGCATCGTGGCCGCGGCCGGCTACTCGGAACCGTTCTACGCGTTCCGCAACGACGCATTGATCCACGCGTCGCGCGAGCTGCACGTGAACCGCAAGATCCACGCGCTCACGATGTCGCACGAGCTGACCGGCAAGAGCCGGCTGGCGGGCTTCTACGTCGATCCGTCGCTGCGCGGCGACGCGGCCGCGCACCTGATCTCGCGTGCGCGGATGATGTACATCGCCGCGAACCGCCGCCGCTTCACGCCGGAAGTGTTCACGCTGCTGCTCGGCGTGAGCGACGGCACCGGCGCATCGCCGTTCTGGGAAGCGGTGGGCCGCAAGTTCTTCGGCCGCGACTTCACCGACGTCGACATCGCGTCGGGCGGCCGCAGCCGTACCTTCATCGCGGAAGTGATGCCGGCGTATCCGCTCTACGTGCCGCTGCTGCCGGAAGCCGCGCAGCGCGTGCTCGGCGAGCCGAACGAATCGGCGCTGCTCGCCTATGACATCCATCTCGAGGAAGGCTTCGAGCCCGACCGCTTCGTCGACATCTTCGACGCGGGCCCGGTGCTGACCGCGCAAGTCGACCGCACCGCGTGCGTGAAGCACGGCGCCGAGCGCACCGTGCGCGAGGCCGCGCACCAGCAGGGCGATGTCGCCTACATGGTGTCGACGGGCAGCGGCGAATCGTTCCGCTGCGTGCTGGCCGAGCTGCCGGGCGAGACGGATGACGCGCCGCTGGCCGGCGACGTGCGCGCGGCGCTCGATGTGAAGGATGGCGATGTCGTGCGCTGCGTGCCGCTGCACCGCCGCGACGATGAAGATTTGAAGGGAGACGCAGCATGATCGTCGTTCGGGTCGTACAAACGGGCGACGTCGACGCGCTCGTGTCGCTCGCGAAGGAAACCGGGCCGGGGCTGACCACGTTCAAGCCCGATCGCGACGCGCTCGCCGCGCGCATCGAGCGCACGCGCCGCACGCTCGCGGGCGAGGCGGCGGCCGGCGAGGCCGGCTACTTCTTCGTGATGGAAGAGTCGAAGACGGGCGACATCGCGGGCGTGTGCGGGATCGAGACGCAGGTCGGCCTCGAACAGCCATTTTACAACTACCGCGTGAGCACGGTCGTGCACGCGAGCCAGGAGCTCGGCGTGTGGACGCGGATGTCCGCGCTGAACATCTCGCACGACCTGACCGGTTACGCGGAAGTGTGCTCGCTGTTCCTGAGCCCGCGCTATCGCACGGGCGGCGTGGGCGGGCTGCTGTCGCGCTCGCGCTTCATGTTCATCGCGCAGTTCCGCGAGCGCTTTCCGGAACGCATCTGCGCGGAACTGCGCGGCCACTTCGACGACGACGGCACGTCGCCGTTCTGGCGCGCAGTCGGTTCGCACTTCTACCAGATCGATTTCAACGCGGCCGACTATCTCAGCTCGCACGGCCGCAAGTCGTTCCTCGCGGAACTGATGCCGCGCTATCCGGTGTACGTCGACCTGCTGCCGCAGGACGCGCAGGACGCGGTCGGCCTCACGCACCGCGATACGCTGCCGGCCCGCAAGATGCTCGAGGCGGAAGGGCTGCGTTACCAGAATCACGTCGACATCTTCGACGCGGGCCCCGTGCTCGAATGCCACGTCAACGACCTGCGCACGGTGCGCGAGAGCGTCGTCGTGCCGGTCGCGATCGGTGTGCCGGATGCGCGGGAAGACGCTCCGAAGTCGCTCGTGTCGAACACGTCGCTCACCGACTTCCGCGTCGGCGTCGCGCCGGGCGTGGTCGCGAACGGCTCGTTCGTGCTGTCGGCCGACGATGCCGTCGCGCTCGACGTGAAGGCCGGCGATCCGGTGCGCGTGCTGCCGCTCAAAGTCAAACAGGGATAAACGAATCATGACGGAACTCTTCATCGACGGCGCCTGGGTCGCAGGCTCGGGCCCCGTGTTCGCTTCGCGCAACCCCGGCACCGACGAGATCGCGTGGCAAGGTGAAAGCGCGTCGGCAGCCGACGTCGATCGTGCGGTCGCAAGCGCGCGCCGCGCCTTCGCCGGCTGGTCGGCGCTCGACTTCGAATCGCGCTGCGCGATCGTCAAGCGTTTCGCCGCGCTGCTCAACGAACGCAAGGAAGCGATCGCGACCGCGATCGGCCGCGAGACGGGCAAGCCGCTGTGGGAAGCACGCACGGAAGTCGCGTCGATGGCCGCGAAGGTCGGCATCTCGATCCAGGCCTATCAGGAACGCACCGGCGAGAAGCGCCAGGACATGGCTGACGGCGTCGCGGTGCTGCGCCATCGCCCGCACGGTGTCGTCGCGGTGTTCGGCCCGTACAACTTCCCCGGCCACTTGCCGAACGGCCATATCGTGCCCGCGCTGATCGCCGGCAATGCGGTCGTGTTCAAGCCGTCGGAGCTCGCACCGGGCGTCGCGCGTGCGACGGTCGAGGTGTGGAAGGACGCCGGCTTGCCGGACGGCGTGCTGAACCTCGTGCAGGGCGAGAAGGACACCGGCATCGCGCTCGCGAACCATCGGCAGATCGACGGGCTGTTCTTCACCGGCAGCTCGGATACCGGCACGCTGCTGCACAAGCAGTTCGGCGGCCGTCCGGAAATCGTGCTCGCGCTCGAGATGGGCGGCAACAACCCGCTCGTGATCGGCGAAGTCGAAGATATCGACGCGGCCGTCCATCACACGATCCAGTCGGCGTTCCTGTCGGCCGGCCAGCGCTGCACGTGCGCGCGCCGCATCTTCGTGCCGCAGGGCGCGTTCGGCGACCGCTTCCTCGCGCGTTTCGCCGACGTGACGTCGAAGATCACGGCCGACGTGTTCGACGCCGATCCGCAGCCGTTCATGGGCGCGGTGATCTCGGCACGCGCGGCGGCGAAGCTCGTCGACGCACAGTCGCGCCTGATCGAGCAGGGCGCGAAGCCGATCATCGCGATGACGCAGCGCGATCCGCGCCTCGGCTTCGTGAACGCGGCGATCGTCGACGTGACGGGCGTCGCGAACCTGCCGGACGAAGAGCACTTCGGCCCGCTCGCGCAGATCGTCCGCTACGCGACGTTCGACGAAGCGATCGAGCGCGCGAACGACACGGCGTTCGGTCTGTCCGCCGGCCTGCTGGCCGACGACGCGAACGCATGGGAACACTTCCGCCGCACCATTCGCGCCGGGATCGTCAACTGGAACCGGCCGACCAACGGCGCGTCGTCCGCCGCGCCGTTCGGCGGCACCGGCCGCTCGGGCAACCATCGTCCGAGCGCGTACTACGCGGCCGACTATTGCGCGTATCCGATGGCGTCGGTGGAAAGCACGCAACTGACCTTGCCCGCGAGCCTGTCGCCGGGCCTGCATTTCTGATCGAGGGAACGACGATGAACGCACAAGAAGCCAATTTCGACGGGCTCGTCGGCCCGACCCACAACTACGCCGGGCTGTCGTTCGGCAACGTGGCGTCGCTCAACAACGAAAAGTCGGCCGCGAATCCGAAAGCCGCTGCGAAGCAAGGGCTGCGCAAGATGAAGCAGCTCGCGGATCTCGGCTTCGCGCAAGGCGTGCTGCCGCCGCAGGAGCGGCCGTCGCTGCGCCTGCTGCGCGAGCTCGGCTTCTCCGGCAAGGACGCGGACGTGATCGCGAAGGCCGCGAAGCAGGCGCCCGAACTGCTCGCCGCGGCGAGCTCGGCATCGGCGATGTGGACCGCGAACGCAGCCACCGTCAGCCCGTCGGCCGATACGAGCGACGGCCGCGTGCACTTCACGCCGGCGAACCTGTGCAGCAAGCTGCATCGCGCGATCGAGCACGAAGCGACGCGCCGCACGCTGTCGACGCTGTTCGCCGATCCCGCGCATTTCGCGGTGCATGAAGCGCTGACCGGCACGCCGGCACTCGGCGACGAAGGCGCGGCGAACCACACGCGCTTTTGCGCCGAATACGGCAAGCCGGGCATCGAGTTCTTCGTGTACGGCCGCGCGGAGTACCGCCGCGGCCCCGAGCCGAAGCGCTTCCCGGCGCGCCAGACCTTCGAGGCGAGCCGCGCGGTCGCGCATCGCCACGGCCTCGACGAAGAAGCGACGGTCTATGCGCAGCAGGATCCGGACGTGATCGACGCGGGCGTGTTCCACAACGACGTGATCTCGGTCGGCAACCGCGACACACTGTTCACGCACGAGCGCGCGTTCGTCAACAAGCAGGCGATCTACGACACGCTGACCGCCGCGCTCGACGCACGCGGGGCGCGCCTGAACGTGATCGAGGTGCCCGAGGCCGCCGTGAGCGTGAACGACGCGGTGACGTCGTACCTGTTCAACAGCCAGCTGCTGTCGCGCGCGGACGGCTCGCAGGTGCTCGTCGTGCCGCAGGAATGCCGCGAGAACGGCAACGTCGCGGCCTATCTCGACGAACTCGCGGCCGGCAACGGCCCGATTCACGACGTGCTCGTGTTCGACCTGCGCGAAAGCATGAAGAACGGCGGCGGCCCAGCGTGCCTGCGCCTGCGCGTCGTGCTGAACGAAGCGGAGCGCGCGGCCGTCACGTCGAACGTGTGGATCAACGACACGCTGTTCGCGTCGCTCGACACGTGGATCGACCGGCACTATCGCGACCGCCTCGCACCGGAAGACCTCGCCGATCCGGCGCTGCTCGACGAATCGCGCACCGCGCTCGACGAGCTCACGCAGATCCTGCGCGTCGGTTCGCTGTATGACTTCCAGCGCTGATTCCCGCATGGCCGGCGCGCTGCTCGACGACTTCCTCGCGTTCACGCTGACCGGCGGCGCACCGTCCGCGACGGACGGCACCTGCGCGGCCGGCGCCGTGCGCTGGCAATGGCGCGGCGACGGGCTGCTCGCGCTCGAACCGGTGGCGGCCGAGGCCGCCGGCGCGGCGCGCGCGAGCGTGCTCGTGTCGGCCGGCGTGCACGGTGACGAGACGGCGCCGATCGAGCTGCTGTCGATGCTCGTGCGCGATCTCGCCTCGGGCGCGCTGCCGCTCGCGTGCCGGCTGCTCGTCGTGCTCGGCAACGTGCCGGCGATGCGCGCCGGCGAACGCTATCTCGACGACGACCTGAACCGCCTGTTCAGCGGCCGTCACGCGCAGGTGCCCGACAGCCGCGAAGCACCGCGCGCCGCGCAGCTCGAAGCGGCCGCCGCTGCATTCTTCGCGGCCGCGCCGGCCGGCGCCGCGCGCTGGCACATCGACATGCACACGGCGATCCGCGCGTCGGTGTTCGAGCAGTTCGCGCTGCTGCCGCACACGGGCATGCCGCCGACACGCACGATGTTCGAATGGCTCGGCGACGCGCGGATCGCGGCCGTGCTGCTGCATACCGCGAAGGGCAACACGTATTCGCATTTTACGGCCGAGCATTGCGGTGCGCTCGCGTGCACGCTGGAACTCGGCAAGGTGCGCCCGTTCGGCCAGAACGACCTGGCGCGCTTCGCGCCGGCCGACCGCGCGGTGCGCAAGCTCGTGTCGGGCGCCGCTTGCGAGGCCGACGCGCCGTTGCCGCGCGTCTTCACGGTGATCGACCAGATCACGAAGCAGAGCGACGCGCTCGAGCTGTTCGTCGCGGCCGACGTCGCGAATTTCACCGCGTTCGCACGCGGCACGGTGCTCGCGCAGGACGGCGATTACCGCTACACGGTGACGCACGACGAAGAGCGCATCGTGTTTCCGAATCCGTCGGTGAAGCCGGGGTTGCGCGCGGGCCTGCTCGTCGTCGATACGACCCGCGAGACGGTCGCCGCGCTCCTCTGACGGTGCCCGACTGCGCGTGGCCGCGGTGACCCGCGGCCCGCGCATCGCCCGGCCACCATTCCTGTTTCGAGATAATGCCCATCCGCCGCGCAGAAGGCCCGCGGGTCGCGCTTGCGTATTTGCGACATCGTCTTGCAAGTTCGACGGGCCGCCCGGCTGACGTCGGCGCCCGCAGCGCAGCATCAAGTGCCGGCGGCTGCTTTGCCATATCGGGCCGCGCGGATTGGTACAATCGCGGCCTTGCGGCTGTTGCGCCGCATCACGGCGCGGCGGCAGCATTGCCGTGGTCATCCGACCCTGCAATGATGCATGCGCCCGTAGTTCCGGAACATTCGAGTATCGAGGAGAACACCTGATGAAGTTGGATTGGCGTAAAGTGGCCGCGCATGCGGTGGTGGCGGCATCGGCCGTGGCGGCAGGCAGCGCGATGGCAGCGGATCTGAAAGAGATCCGTTTCGGCGTCGAAGCCTCGTACGCGCCGTTCGAATACAAGACGCCCGACGGCAAGCTGACCGGCTTCGACATCGATATCGGCAACGCGGTGTGCGCGAAGCTGAAGACGAAGTGCGTGTGGGTCGAGAACGACTTCGACGGCCTGATCCCGGCGCTGCAGGCGCGCAAGTTCGACGCGATCAACTCGGACATGACGATCACCGACCAGCGCAAGCACGCGATCGCGTTCACCGATGCGATCTACACGATCCCGAACCAGCTGATCGCGAAGCAGGGCAGCGGCCTGCTGCCGACCCCGCAATCGCTGAAGGGCAAGCGCGTGGGCGTGCTGCAGGGCACGATCCAGGAAGCGTACGCGAAGAAGAAGTGGGCGCCGGCCGGCGTCGAAGTCGTGCCGTACCAGACGCAGGACCTGGCCTACGCCGACCTGAAGTCGGGCCGTCTCGACGCGACGTTCCAGGACGCGGAAGCCGGCTCGAAGGGCTTCCTGACGAAGCCGCAAGGCCAGGGCTTCGCGTTCGCGGGCGGTACCGTGAGCGACGCCGAGATCCTCGGCTCGGGCGTCGGCTTCGGCCTGCGCAAGAACGACGCGGCGCTGAAGACCGCGCTCGATCAGGCGCTGAAGGAACTGAAGGCCGACGGCACGATCGACAACCTCGCGAAGAAGTACTTCAGCGTGCCCGTGACGCTCAAGTAAGCGCTGCGCTCGATCGCACGATGCAAGCAAACCGGCCGCTGATGCGGCCGGTTTGTCTTTGGGGGCGGGAAATGACGAAAAACCGCGGACGACGGGAAACCGCGGACGGGAACCCGCGCGGCAGCGGCCGGCGGTGGCGTCAGGCCGGAAAGAACCGGCCCAGTTCGCGCGCCAGCTCGTTGAGCACGGCCATCTCCTGCTGCGTGATCTTGCGCGCGGGCTGCGCGCCGGCCCAGTCGCCGTACAGCAGCGCGACGGTCGTCGTGCCGACGCGCACCGGCAGCAGCACGAACGCGCGCGTGTCGTCGAATGCGTCGAGATACCACGCGGGCAGGCGCTTGAGCATCTTCGGCTCCTGCGCCTGCTCGATGAAGATGCCGACCGAGTTCGAGATCGCGAGATGAAACACGTCCGGCTCGAAGCGCTCGTCGAAGCGCAGCCGGTCGAGCGTCGTGTCGACGCCGGGGCCGAAGCCGAGGCGCGCGGCGAACATGCCGTCGTCGTGGCGCACGAACATCACGGTGCGCGTGAACGCGAGGCCGGCCAGCAGGCTTTCCGACGCGAGCGCGAGCACCGGCGTCAGCACGTGCTCGGACGGCAGCGCACGCAGGTCCGCGAGGCCGGCTTCGAGGCACGCCTCGGGCGCGGCCTGGGCGCGCGCGATCGCATCGGCGTTCGCGCGCAGCTCGACGATCTCGCGCATCACGGTGTCGCTCGCTTCCTCGCGCGCGAGCCGCTCGGCGATCTCGACGAGCGCGTCGGATTCCATGTCGAGCTCCGCACCGTAGTGCTGCGCGAGCGCCGCGATGCGCGCGTCGCGCTGCGGGCTCGCGGGCATCACCAGCGCGCCCGCGACGTCGGTCGAGCAGCGGCTGATCGCGCGCAGCCAGCGGACGCGGTCGGCCGGGCCGTCATCGGTCGCACGGCCCGCGTCGTGATCGTCATCGTCGTTGCCGAACGCGTCGGCATGGACCACGTGGTCACGATCGGCCATCCCCGCGCGGATCACGTCGGGCAAGCGCCAGCGCGCGGCGGCCTCGAGCCCGATCTCGTCGAAGCCGACGCCGAGCACGTCGATGCAGGCGGCCGCTTCGTCGCCGTTCAGCTCGGCCGCGCGACGGCGGATCCGGTCCCATTCGCTGTCGAGATAGCAGACCACGAGCAGCTTGCCGACCTGGCGCATCAGCGTGCAGACGACGGCTTCCTCGCCCGCGCGCAGCTCGGCGCGCTCGGTGAGCTTGCGTGCGACGCAGCCGGACAGCAGCGCCCGGTTCAGCTCGAGCTTCGCGTCGATGCGCCGCGGCGTACTGTGGTGGAAATGGTCGACGAGCTTGAGCCCGACGACGAGGTGGCCGACGGCGTCCATGCCGAGCACCATCAGGGCGCGGGTCACGGTCGTGATGTTGCCGCCGAACGCCATGTACATCGCGGAGTTCGCGAGCCGCAGCACTTTCTGCGTGAGCGCGAAGTCCGACAGCACGACGCGCACGAGCGCGGTGAAGTCGAGGTCGTCGTTCTTCATCGCGGCCATCGTCGCGCGCAGCGATTCCGACAGCAGCGGGAAATCGCCCCGTTCGTTCATCCGGGCCCACAGCTTGTCGAGCAATGCGGTGCGGGGCAGGTGTTCGGTGATTGACATACGGATCTGTCCGGTTCGCCGCGCGCGTCAGGCGGCGGCGTGCAGGTGCAGCTGCTGCGCCTCGAAGCGCCGCGCGAGCTCCTCGGACGGCAGCGCCTGGCAGACGAGCCAGCCCTGGATATGGTTGCAGCCCATCTCCGTCAGCAATTCGCGCTGCGCCTCGGTCTCGACGCCTTCGGCGACGAGTTCGAGATCGAGCGTCTGCGCGAGGCCGACCACCGCCGACACGATCGCGCGGTCATTGCGCGAGGTCAGCAGGTTCTCGACGAAACTGCGGTCGATCTTCAGCTTCGCGAGCGGGAAGCGCTGCAGGTACGCGAGGCTCGAATAGCCGGTGCCGAAATCGTCGATCGCGAAGCGGATGCCGAGATCGGTCAGCTCCTCGAGCAGCCCCTTGGCCTGCGCGGGATCGTGCATCAGCAGGCTTTCGGTGATCTCGAGCACGATGCGGCGCGGGTCGATGCCCGTCAGCGCGATCGCCTCGCGCACGCTTTGCGTGAAGCGCGGGTCGCGGAACTGCTGCGGCGACACGTTGACCGCCACGTACTGCAGCGCGAGCCCCTGACGGTCCCAGGCGACGAGCTGCATGCACGCGGCCTTGAGCACCCAGTTGCCGAGATAGTTGATCAGGCCGATCGATTCGGCGAGCGGAATGAAGGTCGCCGGCGGCACGAGGCCGTGCACCGGATGGCGCCAGCGGATCAGCGCCTCGACCCCGACCACTGCGCCCGACTGGCTGCGCGTGATCGGCTGGAAATGGAGCGAAAACTCGCCGTTGCGCACGCCGTCGTACAGGTCGGCCTCGAGCTTCAGCCGTTCGGCGTCGGCCGGATCGTCGACGGGGGCGTGGAACGCGAGCGCATTGCCGCCCGACGCCTTCGCCTGCGCGAGCGCGTGGTCGGCGCGGCGCAGCAGCGGGCTGTGGTGCTGCGCGCGGTGCGGCGCCGAGCGCTCGTCAGGGTAGAGCGCGATGCCGATGCTCGCGGACAGGTGCACGGTCTGCCCCTGGTACACGTAGGGCTCGCGCACCGCGGCCTGCAGCCGGCGTGCGAGTGCGTCCGCCGCATTGCTCGCCTGCGTGCGGTTCGGCGCGCCGAGCACGACCGCGAACTTGTCGCTCGCGACGCGCGCGAGCTGCTCGTTCGGCGTGACGAGCGCCTTCAGCCGCTGCGCGGTCTCGCGCAGCAGCGTGTCGCCCGCGTCGTAGCCGAGCGCGCGGTTGATCCGCTGGTAGTCGTCGAGGTCGAGCAGCAGCAGCGCCGCGCAGGAGCCGTCCCCGTCGGCGGCCTGCTGCGCGCGCATCAGCGCGGGCACGAGCGCGGACAGGTTGTCGAGCCCCGTCATCGGGTCGTGGTGCATCTCGTAAGTCAGGCGCGCCTCGAGCGCGCGCCACGACGACACGTCGAACGCCGCGATCGCGAACCCGTCGACGCCGTGGTGACGGCTCTTGAACGCGCGGATCTCGACGTCCAGCGGGTAGGTGAGCGACTTGACGATGCACATCGTCGCCTTCTCGACCTGGCCGGAACGCGCGGCGCGTGCAAGCAGGCCTTCGAGCGCCGCGGTATCCTGTTCGGCGATCAGGTCGCGCAACGTCAGCGTGTGCAGGTAGTCGCGGTGGTAGCCGATGAAGCGCAGGCTCGCATCGGACACGTACAGAAAGCGCAGTTCGCGGTCGACATGGGCGAGGAAATCCACCGTGCCGACCGTCTGTTCCAGCCAGTTGCGCACGGAGTCGTCGCGTCGCGGCGCACCGGCGCGCGCGGGCATCAGCGCGCCGCCCGACCAGGCGAAGCGGCGCAGCGTAAGCAAGGCGCTGCGCCAGGAGCCCTTGCGTGACGTCTGTTTCCTGTTGGCTTCCATGTTTCTCGCTGACGTGAAGGGCTGGAACCGGTTGTCCGGAAGGAATAACGGCAGACTGTGCGGAATCTTTAACGGACCGGCCGCGGATGGCGTTGCCGCTGGACCGGATCGGCCACGCGGGTGTTCGACAGGCGAACGCCGGCGGGGCCTACATCGAGGCTGACTTTATAAGAAATGAGGACGCAGATGAAGCGAAAACTGTTGCTGGGCGCCGCCTTGGCGGCGCTGGTGGCCGGCCATGCGCTGATGGCGCAGGCGGAATTGAAGCCGGGTGCCGCG
Organism: Burkholderia sp. HI2500; assembly: GCF_002223055.1. Lineage (NCBI taxonomy): Bacteria > Pseudomonadati > Pseudomonadota > Betaproteobacteria > Burkholderiales > Burkholderiaceae > Burkholderia > Burkholderia sp. HI2500. The sequence goes on from NZ_NKFL01000004.1 coordinate 736,360, forward strand.
GCGCCCGATTTCACGACGCAGGCGTCGCTGGGCGGCAAGACTTACACGTACTCGCTCGCGGACGCGCTGAAGCAGGGGCCGGTCGTGCTGTATTTCTATCCGGCCGCGTTCACGAAGGGCTGCACGATCGAGGCGCACGCGTTCGCGGACGCGGTCGACCGTTACAAGGCTTACGGCGCGACGGTGATCGGCGTTTCGGCCGACAAGATCGACACGCTGACGAAGTTCTCGGTGAGCGAGTGCCGGAGCAAGTTCCCGGTCGCGGCCGATCCGGATGCGAAGATCATCCGGGAATATGATGCGAAGCTGCCGGCGATCGACAAGGCGAACCGCGTGTCCTACGTGATTTCGCCGGAAGGGAAGGTGCTCTACGAATACACGAGCATGTCGCCCGACAAGCACGTCGAGAACACGCTCGCCGCCGTGAAGGCGTGGGCTGACGCGCATCCGAAGCAGTAATCGGGCGGCCCGCACGGCAAAGCGGCCCGTCCTGCGGGCCGCCGGTACGGAGCAACGCGCCGCCCGGGCGGCGGCGCGAGAGGCCGCTAGGCGCGCAATGCCTGCTCGATCGGCACGCTGCCGCCGACGAAGCCGACGATCTTGCGCGAGATGCCCAGCTTGATCGCCTCGATCGCGGCCCAGGCGACATCCTGGCGCGACACGGGTGGGGCGCCATCGAACCATGCGTCGGTGAGCGCGATCTTGCCGACACCCGGATCGTCCGTGAGCGGGCCGGGGCGCAGGATCGCGTAGTCGACGCCCGACGCGATCACGCGATCGTCGCCTTCGCGCTTCATCTGCGAATAGTGGCGCAGCGCGTCCGGGCCGAGCTCGGGCCGGTACGCGGACAGCGAGCTGATCACCACCAGCTTCTGCGCGTTGTAAGCCAGCGCGTATTCGGCGGCGCGGGCGACCGCGTCGCGGTCGACCTGCTCCTCTTCGGCCGCGCCCTCCGATTCGGCCGAGCCGGCCGCGTAGATCACGTGCGAGATGCCCTGGAATGCGTGCGAGAAATCGTTCTTCAGGTCGGCTTCGACCACCCGTGCGCCCGCCAGCGCATAGCCGTGCCGGCGCACGAGCGCCGTGACCTCGAACTCCGGCTGCTTGAGCAGCAGATCCGCGCAGGCCTGGCCCGTTCGACCGGTCGCGCCAATCAGCAGTACCTTCGTCGTCATGAAACCGCTCCTTGCTCGATGCGTCATCCTTCCAGATAGGGACGGACGACCGATAACTCAAGTGTAATGTCGATTTGCCGATGCGGCGGGTGTGTATTAAGGGGCATACCGGCATCGGGCATACCGGCTGCGGGCGTACCGAGACCGACATTCCGGTCGCCATTCATTCACACGGATGCGGGAATGACGCGCCGACCGGCTATCATGTGCGCGATGCATTTTTCGCCGTTACGTCATACAACGCATCGGCCCACTGGTTGGAGTACACATGGCAATACCCCTGGACAACGTCAGCATGGCCGTGTTCTGCGACTTCGAGAACGTCGCGCTCGGCGTGCGCGACGCGAAGTACGAGAAGTTCGACATCAAGCCCGTGCTGGAGCGCCTGCTGCTGAAGGGCAGCATCGTCGTGAAGAAGGCCTATTGCGACTGGGATCGCTACAAGGGCTTCAAGGCGTCGATGCACGAGGCGAGCTTCGAGCTGATCGAGATTCCGCACGTGCGCCAGTCGGGCAAGAACTCGGCCGACATCCGGCTCGTCGTCGACGCGCTCGACCTCTGCTACACGAAGTCGCACGTCGATACGTTCGTGATCATCAGCGGCGACTCGGATTTTTCGCCGCTGGTGTCGAAGCTGCGCGAGAACGCGAAGAAGGTGATCGGCGTCGGCGTGAAGAAATCGACGTCGGACCTGCTGGTCGCGAACTGCGACGAATTCATCTTCTACGACGACCTGGTGCGCGAGCAGCAGCGCGCGCTCGCGAAGCGCGAACAGCAGCAGCGTGCGGGCAACGGCGGCGCGAAGCGGCCCGACGAGCCGTCGTCGCGCAAGCACGACATGGACGCGCGCAAGGCCGAGGCGATCGCGCTGGCGGTCGAGACGTTCGACGCGCTCGCGTCGGAGCGGGACGACGTCGGCAAGATCTGGGCGTCGGTGCTCAAGAGCGCGATCAAGCGTCGCAAGCCGGATTTCAACGAGTCGTACTACGGATTCCGCGCGTTCGGCAACCTGCTCGACGAGGCGCAGGCGCGCGGCCTGCTCGAAGTGGGGCGTGACGACAAGTCGGGCGCGTTCGTGTCGCGGGCACGCCAGTCGGCGGCTGTGGAGCATGTCACAGCGGGCGGTGAAGGCGGCGGGCACGGCGGCGCGCACCACGGCACGCGTGCGGCCGAGCCGGCGCGGGCCGGGCGCAATGCGCAACGTCGCGGGCAGCGGGCGGAAGCGGTCATGCACGAAAGCGTGCAGGTCGACGCGGACGAGACGGAAGTGGCCGAGGTCGCCGAGGCGGCCGAGGCGGCACCGCTGATGTCGCCGGCGGAAACGGCCGGAGTGGCCGAAGTGGCCGATGCGCATGGCGGTGCGAAGGATGGCCGCAAGCGCGCGCGCAAGACCGCGGCGAAGAAGGCCGGCGCGAAGAAGGGCGCCGCCGCGAAGAGCGCAGGCCGTCAGGCAGCCGGGAAGCCGGACGCTGCCGGGCATGGCGCGCCGATGCACGGCGGCGACCAGCACGCGCACGGCAAGCATGCCGACGACGCGCATCGCGACGCGGCGCAGGGCGACGAGCGGCATGTCACGATGACGCACGCCGGGCCGGCGGCAGGCGATGCCGGCGGCGAGCGTGCCGCTGCGCAGCCATCGCACGACGCGGCGCCGGCTGAAGCCCATGCCGACGCGGTTGCGCAAGCGCCGGCCGCTGCCAAGCCGAAGAAGCCGGCCCGCAAGGCCGCACCGCGCGCGCGTCGTCCGCGCAAGACGGCGGCGGACGCTGCCGAGTAACACCGATCGGCCGGATGCCGTCCCGAGCGGGGCGGCAGCCGCGCCACGGGTTCGGCCGGTGCAACGCCGGCCCGTCGAACTAGCCGTTCAGCACATAAGGCTGCGTCATCACTTCGAGGAAGTGGCCGTCCGGATCGTCGAAGTACACGCCTCGGCCGCCGTTGTGGCGGTAGATGTCATCGGGTTGCCGCTTCGCCGGGTCGGCCCAGTGCGGCAGCCCGCGCTCGCGAATGCGCGCGAGCACGCGATCGAAGCCTGCTTCGTCGAGCAGGAACGCGTAATGCTGCGACGCGATCTCTCCCGACTGTTCATAAAAATCGAGCGACACGCCGTTGCCGAGCGGGACGACCAGCATCGCGCCGAACGGCGTCGGCGGCGGCAATTCCAGCAGCTCGGTGAGGAAGCGGCTCGACGCGCGCTTGTCGCGGCACCAGACGATCGTGTGGTTGAGCAGGACGTTCATGGCGGGTTCCCGGGAAGGGGACGGCGGTGGGCATGGACACACGATAGCCGATTGCGGCCCGTCCGCAAGCCGGGGCTGCGGCGAGCCGGGCGGCACGCGCCATTCGTCGACTGAAACGATCTGGACGAACGGCTACTTTTTCGGGAGCAAAGGTCATTGGCGCCGCTTTTTGCGCCGCCAAGAATTCCTGTCAGGCCATCGCCGTCATCCGCCGGATGACGAACGGGCGATGCGCAACAGGGAGACAGACGATGCGCTTCATGCTGAACGGCCAGCCGTTCGATTTCGACGGCGATCCCGATACGCCGCTCCTGTGGGTCATTCGCGACTCGGCCAGACTGACGGGCACCAAGTACGGCTGTGGCATCGGCGCGTGCGGCGCCTGCACCGTGCACCTCGACGGCGAAGCCGCGCGTGCGTGCGTGCTGCCGGCGGCGAGCGTCGCGGGCCGCGCGGTCACGACGATCGAGGGGCTGTCGCACGATCGCTCGCATCCGGTGCAGCGCGCGTGGATCGAGAAGGACGTGCCGCAATGCGGCTATTGCCAGTCGGGGATGGTGATGGCGACGGCCGCGCTGCTCGTGCGCCACCGCAAGCCGACCGACGCGCAGATCGACGCGGCCGTCACGAACCTGTGCCGCTGCGCGACCTATCAACGCATTCGCGAGGCGATCCATGTCGCGGCCGGCTGACGCGGTGCGGGTACAGCCGGTGCCGAACGTGGCGCGGCGCGTGTTCCTGAAGGGCGGCGTCGCGCTGGCGGGCAGCCTGCTGCTGCCCCTGGCGTTCGGCGACGTCGTTCAGGCGGACGGCGACGGTGCGCGCTTTCGCGAGATCAACGACTGGGTGCGCGTCGATACGGACGGCAGGACGATCATCGGGCTGTCGCAGGCGGAAGTCGGGCAGGGCGTCTATACCGGGCTGCCGCAGGTGCTGGCTGACGAGATGGATGCGGACTGGCGCAGCGTGACGGTCGAGTTCGTCACGGGGCGCGATGCGTACCGGATCGATGCCGCGAACGAGGCGCCGCAGCAATTCGTCGGCGCGTCGATGTCGGCGACGATGTTCTACACGCGCTTGCGGATCGCGGGTGCGCAGGCGCGCTCGGCGTTCCTGCGGGCCGGCGCCGCGCGGCTCGGCGTGCGCGACACGCAGTGCGTGACGCGCGACGGCCGCGTCGTCCATCCGCCGAGTGGTCGTTCGCTGTCGTACGGCGTGCTCGTCGACGATGCGGCCAGGCTGCCGCACGATCTGCAGCCGCGCCTGAAACCGGCCTCCGCGTACACGCTGATCGGCCGTCCGCTGCACAAGCTCGACGTGCCCGCGAAGGTCGACGGCAGCGCGATCTTCGGCATCGACGTGCAGGTGCCCGACATGCTGGTCGGCGCGCTGACGATGGCGCCCACGCTGAACGGCAAGCCGACCGCCGTGAAGAACCGCGACGCGCTGCGCGCCATGGCGGGCGTGACGGACGTCGTGCTCGCGAAGGACGCGGTGATCGTCGTCGCGCAGACCTATTGGCAGGCGAAGAAGGCGTGCGATGCGGCGGACATCGTGTGGGACGCGGGCCCGACGCCGGCATTCGACAGTGCGACGATCCTCGCGCAGCGCAAGGGCGCGCTGCAGGCGGAGCACGCGGTGGTCGCGACGCAGATCGGCGAGCCCGGGCGCCATCTTGCCGAGTCCGGCAGCGTCGTCGAGGCCGACTACCACACGCCGTACATCGTTCACGCGACGATGGAGCCCGTCAACGCGACCGCGCACGTGCGGGCCGGCGAGATCGAGGTCTGGGGGCCGATCCAGGGGCAGGACAAGGTGCGCTGGACGCTGTCGGCGCTGTTCGGCGTGCCGGCCGAGCGCGTGATCGTCAACACGACGTTTCTCGGCGGCAGCTTCGGCCGCAAGTACGTGCCGGATTTCGTCGTGCATGCGGCCGTCGCGTCGAAGGCGGTCGGGCGGCCCGTGAAGGTGATCCGTTCGCGCGAGGACGATATCCGTCACGGTTTCTACCGGCCGTGCGCGTCCGCGCGGTTTCGCGCGGCGCTCGGCCGTGACGGCCTGCCGGTCGCGCTGCATGCGCGCGTCGCCGGTCATTCGCTGTATGCGGCAATCAAGCGCGACCGCTACAACAAGGCGGGCGGCTGGGACGAGACGATGCTCGACGGCCTGTACGACCTTTGCTACGACGTGCCGAACCTGCTGGTCGATTCGGTCACGGTGATGCAGCCGATCCCGGTCAGCTTCATGCGCAGCGTCGGCAGCACGTCGACCGTGTTCTTCCTCGAAAGCTTCGTGAACGAGCTCGCGCATACGGTGCGGGCCGACCCGGTGCAATACCGGCGCGCGTTGCTGAAGCACGATGCGCTCGCGTTGCGCGTGCTCGAGGCGACGGCCGCGCGCGCGAACTGGTTCGGCCGCGCGCCGGCCGGCCTGTCGCGCGGGGTCGCGTATTCGCTGTACACCGGGCGCGGCGGCGCATTCAGCACGTACGTCGCGGCGATTGCCGAGGTGCGCGTCACGCGCGGCAACGTGAAGCTCGAACGGATCGTGTGCGGGATCGACTGCGGCCGCGCGATCAATCCGCTGCTGATTCGCGAGATGGTCGAGGGCGGCGTCGGCTTTGCGCTCACCAACACGTTCAGGAGCGAAATCACGTTCGAGCATGGCGCGGTCGTGCAGCGCAATTTCGCCGACTATCCGCTGCTCGGCCTGGCCGCGATGCCAAAGATCGAAGTGGTGATCGTCGACAGCGACCGCGATCCGCAAGGCTGCGGCGAGGTCGCGTTGCCGCCCGTCGCACCGGCGGTGGCGGATGCGATCTGGCGCGCGACCGGCGAGCGGCCGCGCGCGATGCCGTTCGATACGCCGCTCGCGACCTGAACGACCCGATATCCCCCACCGGCCGGCGGCGCCGAGTGCGTCGCCGGTCGATAGAAAGCATAACTACACGATTGGTCTGGAGACTTCGATGAAAACCTTTCGCTCGGCCGCGACGGCCATCTCGTTCGCGGCCGCCGCCGCCGCATCGCCGGACGCGCAGGCGCAGGGCAGCGTGACGCTGTACGGCATCGTCGACACCGGCGTGCAGTACTACAACCATGCAGCCGGCGGTGGCGCGGTCGCCGGCATGCCGTCGCTGACCGGCGAAGTGCCGTCGCGCTTCGGGTTGCGCGGCGTCGAGGATCTCGGCGGCGGCTTCCGCACGTTCTTCGTGCTCGAAAACGGCTTCGCGCTGAACTCGGGCGCGCTGAACTACGGCGGCCGCCTGTTCGGCCGACAGGCGAACGTCGGCATCGATTCGCCGTATGGCACGCTCACGCTCGGGCGGCAGATGAACATGTCGATGCTCGTGCTGCTCAACGCCGACGTGATCGGCCCGTCGATTCATTCGATGGCGAGCTTCGACAGCTATCTGCCGAACGCGCGCAGCGACAGCGCGATCGGCTATCTCGGTCACTTCGGCGGCGTGACGCTCGGCGGCACGTACAGCACCGGGCGCGATGCGGCGGGCCCGGCCGGCCCGTCGGCCACGAACTGCGCGGGCAACGTGCCGGGCGACCCTGTCGCCTGCCGGCAATACACGATGATGGTCGCGTACGACGCGCCGCAGTTCGGCATGGCCGCTTCGTACGACGTGATGCACGGCGGCACGGGCGCGTCGGCGCCGCTGTCGAACCCCGGCTATACCGACACGCGCACGATCGTCGATGCGTACGTCAAGTTCGGCATCGCGAAACTCGGCGCGGGCTGGATCCGCCGCAACACGGCGGCCGCGGCCCACGGCCAGTCGGACCTCTTTTTCGCGGGCGGCACGGTCTACGCGACGCCGGCGCTATCATTCGACGCACAGGCCGTGCGCTATCTGCTGCGTGGCCGCTACGACTCGAACCTGTTCGTCGGGCGGGCCAACTACAGCCTGTCGAAGCGCACGCTGGTCTATACGTCCGTCGGTTACATGATGAACAGCGCGCTCGGCACGTCGGCGGTGGCGGCAGGCGGCACGGTCCGCACCGGCCGCGACCAGGTCGGTGCGATGGCGGGCATCCAGCAGCGCTTCTGACGCGGCGGCGCGCTCCACGGAGATTTCGACGATGACGACCGATCTTCTCAGCGACGTGCTGACCGACCTGCGGGCCGGTGCAGTGGTCACGGGACGCTTCACACTGAGCGCACCGTGGGCGATCCGCAAGCCGGCCGTCGCGGGCGCGCCATTTCGCACCTGCGCGGGCAGCCCGTTCTTTCTGTCGGTCGCCGGCGCCGCGCCCGTGCACGTCGAGCCGGGCGACTTCGTGCTGCTGCCGCACGGCGACGAGCACGTGATGGCGTCGTCGCTCGACGTGCCGCCCGTGCCGTTCGATACGCTGATGGCCGACAAGGGCATCCGGCCGCGCTTCGACACGCCGCTCGCGTTTGCCGCGGGCGGCGGTGGCGCGACCAGCGAACTCTATACGGGGATCGTCGTGTATCGCGACATCGTGCGCAGTCCGCTGTTCTCGGTGTTGCCGACGCTGATCCACGTGCGCGCCAACGATGCGGCCGTCGCGCCGTGGCTCGCGAGCACGCTGCAGAGCTTCATCCAGGAATCGATGGCGTGCCAGCCGGGCTGGGCGATCGCCGCGACGCGCCTGGCCGACGTGCTGTTCGTGCAGTTGCTGCGCGCGCATCTGCAATCGTCGGCGAATCACACGGGCTGGCTGCGTGGCCTCACCGATCCGCAGATCGGCCGCGCGATGGCGCTGATGCATCGCGATCCGCGGCGCAACTGGCAGCTCGCGAGCCTCGCGGCCGAGGCCGGCATGTCGCGGTCGCGCTTTTGCACGCATTTCGCCGAACTCGTCGGCGAGACACCGATCGGTCATCTGACCGCCTACCGGATGTATCTGGCGAGCGGCGAGCTCGCGAACGGCAAGCTGCGGCTGATCGAGATCGCCGAGCGGGTCGGCTACACGTCGGAGAAGGCGTTCGCGCGCGCGTTCCATCGCTGGTCGGGGATGGCGCCGCGCCGCTATGCGCGCAACGCACGGGACCTGTATGACCTTGCACGACATGGATGACCGCGCAGCGCGCCATCGGGTGCCGGCGCTCGCGCGCGGGCTCGCGATTCTCGAAGCGGTTGCGGCCGGGTCGTCGTCCGCGACCGCCGCGGACCTCGCGTCGCGGCTCGGCGTGCCGCGCAACTCGATCGCCCGGCTGCTGAGAACGCTGGTTCGGTACGCGTTTCTCGTCGTCGATCCGCACGGCCGCTATCGACCCGGGCCGGCTGCCGCGCGTGTCGCGGCCGCGTATCTCGGCGCGCGGCCTGAAGTCGCGCATGCGCAGCCGGTGCTGGACGCGTTGTGCGCGCGCAGCGGGCTCGCCGCGCAGTTGCTCGGACGGGATGGCGCGGAAGTCGTCGTGCTCGCGCAGGCGGCGCCCGACGGGGCCGCCTGCCTCATCACGCGCGTCGGGGCGCGGTTCGCGGGGCGGGCGGTGGCGGATGTGGATGGCGAAAACGATGCGGTCGAGCCCGACGGCCAGCCCGTCCGGCGGTTGGGCCGGCAGGGCGCGTCCCGGCAGGCGGCCGGCATCGTCGCGATGCCGGTGGATGCGGGCGGTGCGCTCGCGATCGGCGTCGCGCTCGATGTGCCGGACGACGCGCGATGGCGGCAGATACCGGAAATGATCGGCGACGCGGCGCGGCGCCTGTCGGACGCGCTGGCCGATCCGGCCGAGGCCGCCCACCGCTGAGCGCCATCGGCCGTCGTCGCGGTCCACCGGCGCGGGCGCCGGCCGCGCGCCACGTTCGCGGCGACGCGGGCCGACGAACGGAGCGGGCGGTACGACATGTCCCGCCCGCGGGCCGCTTCATCACTCCCCGGCGACGGCCGGCCCGCCGTTGTTCCCGCGGCGGTTGCGCCGTTTCTCGGCCCACACGCGGAAGCGGTCCATGTACAGGTAGACGACCGGCGTCGTATAGAGCGTCAGCACCTGCGACACGATCAGCCCGCCGGCGATCGCGATCCCGAGCGGCGCGCGCAGCTCGGCGCCGTCGCCGTGGCCGAACGCGAGCGGCAGCGCGCCGAGCAGCGCGGCCATCGTCGTCATCATGATCGGGCGGAAGCGCAGCAGGCACGCCTCGTGGATCGCGTCGAACGACGACTTCTGGTTGTTGCGCGTCTGGTCGATCGCGAAGTCGACCATCATGATCGCGTTCTTCTTCACGATCCCGATCAACAGGATCACGCCGATCAGCGCGATGATGCTGAACTCGGTCTTGAACAGCAGCAGCGCGAGCAGCGCGCCGACGCCGGCCGACGGCAGCGTCGACAGGATCGTGATCGGGTGGATGTAGCTCTCGTACAGGATCCCGAGCACGATATAGACGGCCAGCAGCGCCGCGAGGATCAGGATCGGCTGGTCGTTCATCGACTGCTGGAACGCCTGCGCGGTGCCCTGGAAGCTGCCGACGATGGTCGGCGGGACGCCGACCTGCGCCATCGTCTGGTAGATCACCTGCGTCGCCTGCGACAGCGACACGCCGGGCGGCAGGTTGAACGAGATCGTCGTCGCGACGAACAGCCCCTGGTGGTTGACCGACAGCGGCGTCGTGCTCGGCCCGAACGTCGCGATCGCCGACAGCGGGATCATCGTCGACTTCGACGTCGATACCGACGCACCCGACGACGCGCTCGACTTGCCGCTCGCCGCGATCGAGTTGAGCGCCTGGTTGCGCGCGGAGTCGGACGCGATCGCCGCGGCGCTCTGCGTGGCCGTGCCGGCGCTCGACGTGCCGGCGGAGGTCGCGACGTAGGTGCCGGCCGCCGCGTTGGTGGTCTGCGAGCCGTTCGCGCTGCCGCCCGACGTGCTGATCCACACCTGGTTCAGCATCTCGGGGCTCTGCCAGTACTTCGGCGCGACTTCCATCACCACGTGGTACTGGTTCAGCGGGTTGTAGATCGTCGAGACCTGGCGCTGGCCGAATGCGTCGTACAGCGTATTGTCGATCTGCGCGGGCTTGATGCCGAACCGCGCGGCCGTCGCCCGGTCGATCGTCACCATCGCTTCCATGCCGCCTTGCTGCTGGTCGGAGTTCACGTCGGTCAGCTCGGGGCGCTTCTGCAGCGCCTCGGTCAGGATCGGTCCCCACTTGTACAGGTCGGCGCTCGAATCGCCGAGCAGCGTGAACTGGTACTGCGCGTTGCTCTGCCGGCCCCCGACGCGAATGTCCTGCGCGGCCTGCAGGAACGTGCTTGCGCCGGCGACATCCGACAGCGGGACGCGCAGTTGCTGGATCACCTGGTCGGCGGACAGCTTGCGCTCGGTGCGATCCTTCAGCGTGACGAACATGAAGCCCGAGTTGGTCTGCGTGCCGCCGGTGAAGCCCGCGACGCTCTTCACGTTCGGGTTGCTCTGCACGATGCGCATCATCTCGGAGAATTTCAGCTTCATCGCCTGGAACGACGTCGACTGGTCGGCCCGGATGCCGCCGATCATCAGCCCGGTGTCCTGCTGCGGGAAGAAACCCTTCGGCACGACGATGTACAGGTAGACGTTCAGCCCGATCGTCGCGAACAGGGTCAGCAGGATCAGGAGCGGCCGGCGCAGCGCCCACGACAGCGAGCGCTCGTAGCCGCGCTGCATGCGGCTGAAACAACGTTCCAGGAAACGCCCGAAGCGGCCTTCGTTTTGCGGGTCGTGCGACTCGGGCAGCAGGCGCGCGCACATCATCGGCGTGACCGTGAGCGACACCGCGAGCGAGACGGCGATCGCGAGCGACAGCGTCAGTGCGAACTCGCGGAACAGTCGCCCGACGATGCCGCCCATCAGCAGGATCGGCAGGAACACCGCGACGAGCGAAATGCTCATCGACAACACCGTGAAGCCGACCTCGCGCGCGCCGTCGAACGCGGCCTGCATGCGCGACTTGCCGTTCTCGATATGCCGCGAGATGTTCTCGAGCACGACGATCGCATCGTCGACGACGAAGCCGGTCGCGACGATCAGCGCCATCAGCGACAGGTTGTCGATCGAGAAGCCGAGCAGGTACATCGCGCCGAACGTGCCGATGATCGAGATCGGCACCGCGACGCTCGGGATCAGCGTGGCGCGCCAGTTGCGCAGGAACAGGAACACGACCATCACGACGAGGCTGACCGCGATCAGCAGCGTGTGCTCGGTGTCCTTCAGCGACGCGCGAATCGTGGTCGAGCGGTCGAGCACGGGCGTGACGGTGATGTCGGCCGGCAGCGACGCGGTGAGCTGCGGCAGCGCCGCGCGCACGCGGTCGATCGTGTCGATGATGTTCGCGCCGGGCGAGCGGTAGAGGATCACGAGCACCGCGCGCTTGCCGTTCGACAGGCCGAGGTTGCGGAGATCCTCGACCGAATCGACGACGTCCGACAGGTCGGACAGCCGCACGGCCGAGCCGTTGCGGTAGGCCACGACGAGGTCGCGGTATTGCGACGCCTGGGATGCCTGGTCGTTCGTATAGAGCTGGTAGTGCCGCGGGCCGAACTCGATCGCGCCCTTCGGCGCGTTGGCGTTCGCGGAGGCCAGCGCCGCGCGCACGTCCTCGAGGCCGATCCCGTAGTGGAACAGCGCCTGCGGTTCGAGCTCGACGCGCACGGCCGGGTTCGCGGAGCCGCTCACCGTCACCTGGCCGATCCCGTCGATCTGCGACAGCGACTGCTGCAGCACCGTCGACGCGGAGTCGTACAGCTTCGCGGGCGACGAGGTCTCGGACGTCAGCGACACGATCATGATCGGCGAATCGGCCGGGTTGACCTTGCGGTAGGTCGGGTTGCTCTTCAGCGCGGCGGGCAGGTCGGCGCGCGCCGCGTTGATCGCGGCCTGCACGTCGCGCGCAGCGCCGTCGATGTCGCGGTTCAGCCCGAACTGCAGGATGATCCGCGCGTTGCCGACCGTGCTCGTCGACGTCATTTCGGACACGTCGGCGATCGAGCCGAGATGCCGCTCGAGCGGGCTCGTCACGCTGGTCGCGACCGTTTCCGGGCTCGCGCCGGGCAGCGACGCCTGCACCGAGATCGTCGGGAAGTCGACCTGCGGCAGCGGCGACACCGGCAGCTTGACGAACGCGAACAGGCCCGCGAGCGCGACGCCGATCGCGAGCAGCGTCGTCGCGACGGGGCGGGTGATGAAGGGGCGTGACAGGTTCATTGCTTGCTACGCATCCGTGCGCGGGCCGGCTTGCGGGCCGTGGCGTTCGAACCAGCCGCGCACGCGGCGCGCGAGCGAGTCGAAGCCGAGGTAGATCACGGGCGTCGTGAACAGCGTCAGCACCTGCGACACGATCAGGCCGCCGGCGATCGCGATCCCGAGCGGCTGGCGCAGCTCGGAGCCCGCGCCGGAGCCGACGATCAGCGGCACCGCGCCGAGCAGCGCGGCGAGCGTGGTCATCAGGATCGGCCGGAAGCGCAGCAGGCACGCCTGGTAGATCGCCTCGCGCGGCGGCTTGCCTTCGACGCGCTCGGCCTCGAGCGCGAAGTCGATCATCATGATCGCGTTCTTCTTCACGATGCCGATCAGCAGCACGATGCCGATGATGCCGATGATGTCGAGGTCGTGCCCGGTGATCATCAGCGCGAGCAGCGCGCCGACGCCGGCCGACGGCAGCGTCGACAGGATCGTGATCGGGTGGATGTAGCTCTCGTACAGCACGCCGAGCACGATGTACATCGTGACGACCGCGGCCAGGATCAGGAACAGCTGGTTCGACAGCGATGCCTGGAACGCGAGCGCCGCGCCCTGGAAGCGCGTCTGGAACGACGCGGGCAGCCCGATGTCCTTCTCGGCGGCGCCGATCGCCTTGACCGCCTCGCCGAGCGACGCGCCCGCCGCGAGGTTGAACGAGATGGTGGTCGACGGGAACTGCGACAGGTGCGCGACCAGCAGCGGCGACGGCCGCTCGTGGAACGACGCGATCGACGACAGCGGCACCTGGCCGCCGCCCGCCGACGGCAGGTAGATGTCGTTCAGCGATTGCGCGTAGTGCTGCTCCTTCGGCTCGGACTCGAGAATCACGCGGTACTGGTTCGACTGCGTGAAGATCGTCGACACGATGCGCTGGCCGAACGCGTCGTACAGCGCGTTGTCGACGGTCGCCGGCGTGATGCCGAAGCGCGCGGCGCTCGGGCGGTCGATCTCGATGTAGACGGACTGGCCGTTGCTTTGCAGGTCGGTCGCGACGTCGGCGAGCGACGGCTCCTGCTGCAGCCGGGCCACGAGCTTCGGCACCCAGGTCGCGAATTCTTCCGAGTTCGGGCTCGTCAGCATGAACTGGTACTGCGTCGGGCTGACGGTCGAGTCGATCGTCAGGTCCTGCACCGACTGCATGAACAGCGAGATGCCGGTGATGTTCGCGACGCGGTGCTGCAGGTCGCGGATGATCTGCGCGGCCGACTCGGCGCGTTCGTCGCGCGCCTTCAGGTTGATCAGCATCCGGCCGCTGTTCAGCGTGATGTTGCTGCCGTCGACGCCGATGAACGACGTGAGGCTCTCGACGTTCGGATCCTTCAGGATCTCGGCCGCGAGCGCCTGCTGGCGCTCCGCCATCGCGCCGTACGAGATCGACTGCGGCGCCTGCGTGATCGCCTGGATCACGCCGGTATCCTGCGCGGGGAAGAAGCCCTTCGGCACGTAGACGTACAGCAGGCCGGTCAGCGCGAGCGTCAGCAGCGCGACGACGAGCGTCGAGCGCTGGCGGTTCAGCACCCATTCGAGCGCGACCGCGTAGCGCGCGATCACCCAGTCGATCGCCCGGTGCACGCGCGCCTCGAAGCGATGGCTCTCGGGCGGCGGCGAATGGCGCAGCAGCTTCGCGCACATCATCGGCACGAGCGTGAGCGACACGATCGCCGAGATCACGATCGTCACCGCGAGCGTGATCGCGAATTCATGGAACAGGCGCCCGACCACGTCGCCCATGAACAGCAGCGGGATCAGCACCGCGATCAGCGACACCGTCAGCGAGATGATCGTGAAGCCGATCTGCCTCGAGCCCTTCAGCGCGGCCTCGAGCCCCGTCTCGCCTTCCTCCACGTAGCGCGCGATGTTCTCGATCATCACGATCGCGTCGTCGACGACGAAGCCGGTCGCGATGGTGAGCGCCATCAGCGACAGGTTGTTCAGCGAGAAGCCGGCCATGTACATCACCGCGAGCGTGCCGATCAGCGACAACGGCACCGACAGGCTCGGGATGATCGTCGCGTAGACGTTCGCGAGGAACAGGTACATCACGAGCACGACCAGCGCGACCGCGAGCATCAGTTCGAACTGCACGTCGCGCACGGCGGCGCGGATCATCGTCGTGCGGTCGGTGACGATCTCCACGTCGAGCGCGGCCGGCAGCGTTTCCTGCAGCTTCGGCAGCTGCGCCTTGATCGCGTCGACGGTCGCGATCACGTTCGCGCCCGGCTGGCGCTGCACGTTCAGGATGATCGCGGGGTCGGCATTCACCCACGCGCCGAGCTTGGTGTTCTCCGAGCCGGCGACGACCGTCGCGACGTCGGTGAGCATCACCGGGCGGCCGTTCTTGTAGGCGACGACCGCGCTGTTGTACTGGTCGGCGCTCGTCAGCTGGTCGTTCGCGTTGATCGTGTACGCGCGCGTCGGGCCGTCGAAGTTGCCCTTCGGCGTGTTCACGTTCAGGTTCGAGATCGTCGTGCGCAGGTCGTCGAGGTTCATCCCGTACTTCGCGAGCGCGGTCGGGTTCGCCTGGATCCGCACGGCCGGGCGGTTGCCGCCCGACAGGCTGACGAGACCGACGCCCGCGACCTGCGAGATCTTCATCGCGAGGCGCGTGTCGGCGAGATCCTGCACCTGCGTGAGCGGCAGCGTCTTCGACTTGACGGCGAGCGTCAGCACCGGCGCATCGGCCGGGTTGACCTTCGCGTAGATCGGCGGGGCAGGGAGGTCGGACGGCAGCAGGTTGCCGGCCGCGTTGATCGCGGCCTGCACTTCCTGTTCGGCGATGTCGAGCGGCAGGTCGAGCGAGAACTGCAGCGTGATCACGGACGAGCCGGCCGAGCTTTGCGACGACATCTGGTTCAGCGACGGCATCTGCCCGAACTGCCGCTCGAGCGGCGCGGTGACCGACGAGGTCATCACCTCCGGGCTCGCGCCCGGGTAGAAGGTCTGGACCTGGATCGTCGGATAGTCGACTTCCGGCAGCGCGGCGAGCGGCAGGAAGCGCAGCGCGACGAGACCGGCCAGCATGATCGCCGCCATCAGGAGGGCGGTGCCGACCGGCCGGAGAATGAAGAGGCGGGATGGATTCATCGAGCGGCCCGCGCGTTACTGGGCCGCGGAGGCCGCTGCCTGCGACGCGCCGTGCTTGCGTTCGCCGCGATGGCCGCCGGCGCCCGATGCGCCCGACGCCGCACCGGCGCCGCGCGCGCCCGACGCGCCTTTCGGCTTGTCGGCCGGGATCGAGATCTTCGCGCCTTCGCGCAGGCGGTCGGAGCCGTCGGTCACCACGCGCTCGCCGAGCGACACGCCGCTGACGATGCTCGTGCGTTCGCCGTCGACCGGGCCGATCGTGACCTTGCGCACGGTCACCGTGTTGTCGGGTTTCACGACGTAGACGAACTGGCCGATCGAGCCGGTCAGCACGGCCGAGGTCGGCACGATCGTCGCGTTGCGCAGCACGTCGACCAGCAGGCGCGTGTTCACGAACTGATTCGGGAACAGCATGCCTTCCTTGTTATCGAAGTTCGCGCGCAGCTTGACCGTGCCCGTGCTCGTGTCGATCTGGTTGTCGAGCGTCGCGAGCGAGCCCGTCTCGAGCGGCACCGTGTTGTTGCGGTTGTACGCGGTGACCGACAGCTTCTGGCCCGCGTTCACCTGCTTGAGGATCTGCGGCAGGTTGTCTTCCGACGTCGTGAAGATCACGCTCATCGGCTGCAACTGCGTGATCACGACGAGGCCGTTGGTATCACCGGGCGTCACGTAGTTGCCGGGGTCGACCTGGCGCAGGCCGACGCGGCCCGACACCGGCGCGGTGATGCGCGCATACGTGAGGTTCAGCTTCGCGGAGTCGATCGCGGCCTGGTCGGTCTTCACCGCGCCTTCGTATTGCTTGACGAGGGAGGCCTGCGTATCGACGGTCTGCGACGCGATCGAGTCCTGCGACAGCAGCGTCTGGTAGCGCTTCAGGTCGAGGCGGGCCGTCGCGAGCAGCGCCGAGTCGCGCGCATGCGTGCCTTCGGCGTTCTCGAGCGCGACCTGGTACGGGCGCGGGTCGATCTGCGCGAGCAGGTCGCCCTTCTTGACGATCTGGCCTTCCTGGAACGCGACCGACTGCAGGTAGCCGGACAACTGCGTCTTGACCGTCACGTTCGCGAGCGGCGTGACGGTGCCGAGCGCGGACAGCACGATCGGCATTTCGCCCTGGGTCGCGGTCGCGACCTGCACGGGTTGCGGAACGTTCGCCATCGCGGCGGGGCCGCCACGGCCGCGGTGGCCGCCGGCACCCCCGGCGGCGCTTGCGCCCGCACCGCTCGCACCACTGCCGGCTGCCGGCGTGCGGTTCCACGGATGCCACCACAGCACGCCGCCGATGACGACGACCGCGAGTGCGCCGGCCATCAGCGTGCGGCGCGGGCGCCGCGCGGCGGGGGGCGCGGGGTCTTTCGAAGGGGGCGTGGGCTTTTGTTCGTTATCCATCGTGATCTGTCAGGAAGACGGCGCGGCGGGCCGGAAATCGGGCTGCCGGGCTGCGCGTGGGCAAGCGGTGCCGGGGGAGGCGCCCGGCTCGGTCCGGGCCCCCGCCGGTCTGCGCGGGAAAAGAGCGGTGCGCACCGCGAGTGCGGCGCGACGATGGGCATGATCCTACGTCCCGTCCCCGTTACAGTCCAGTGGCCTATCTTTCAACGGGTTACGGTCGTTACAGAACGCGACAGTGCGATGACGAAACGATTACACGCTGATGCGACGGGCCGGTGCGCCGCCGATCTCGCGGGTGATTTTCGCGATACATTCATGCAGCGCGGGCACCACGTGTTCGTGCAGCCACTCGGGCGGGCACTGGTGCGACGCGCCACCGCAATTCACCGAATAGCGCTGGCCCGACGGGCCGACGAAACCGGCCGCGACGGCATTCAGGCCTTCGCGCCATTCGCCGATCGCGATCGCGTGGCCGTCGCGCATCGCGTCGTCCAGCGCGGGGGTCAGGCGGGC
This sequence comes from Burkholderia sp. HI2500, assembly GCF_002223055.1. Taxonomy (NCBI): domain Bacteria; kingdom Pseudomonadati; phylum Pseudomonadota; class Betaproteobacteria; order Burkholderiales; family Burkholderiaceae; genus Burkholderia; species Burkholderia sp. HI2500. The sequence continues at coordinate 753,950 of NZ_NKFL01000004.1, forward strand.
CGACACATGCGGCCAGTCGTCGCCCGCCGTGGTGCGCAGCGACTCGAGCAACTGGCGGCGTTCGTCGTCCTCGAGTGCGGCGAGATACGCGCGGCCGACCGCGGTGCGCGCGATGTCCATCCGCGAGCCGATTTCGAGGCGCGTGACGAGTACGGCCGAGCGCGGACGGATCACGTCGATCGCGACCATGTCGAGCCGGTCGCGCACCGCGAGGTGCACGGACAGCGACGTGCGTTCGGCCAGCTCGATCATGAACGGCCGCGAACGCGCGCGGATGTCGAAGTTGCGCAGGAAGCCGTGGCTCAGTTCGAGCACCGACGCGGTGAGCACGAAGCGCTCGCTGTCGGGCAACTGGAACAGGAAGCCGGCGCTGACGAGCGTCGCGGTGATGCGCGAGACGGTCGGCTTCGGGATGCCGGTCAGTTCGGTCAGCTCGCGGTTGCTGACGGGCGCGTCGGCCGCCGCGATGCGGCGCAGCACGGCGAGGCCGCGGGCAAGGGCGGTGATCTCGTCGGGCGACGATTCACGGTCCCGCGACGCGGGAGGGGTTACAGTTGTCGACACGAGGGATTCTCTCTAATTCCGAAACTCGATTTCAATTTTGTTGGTATTGTAGGACTATTGTCAAAGGATGCATGTTCTGCGGGCGAACCGGTCATTGGATGAGATTTTACGGGTTCACCCTTGGTTTATTAGGAAAACGCTCAAATGAGCGTTGCCAGAAAGTGCATGAACCGGTGCAAATACCGCTTGACTTGTCGGGCGGAAACGGAAAGAATGTCTCACGTTTTCGAAACATCGTTTCAAGAGTTTAACCGGCAACGATGTTTCGCGCAGTCTCTCAGGTTCTAGCACGGCCCTCGGAATGGCTAGAACTTTTTTAGCGCCACGGTCTCCGTGGCGCTTTTTTTTGCCTGTCTTTCTGCCCGTCCGCCCGGACGCGTCAGGCCCGTATTATCCCCCGATCGTCGCAACCCCCGTTTGAACGCGGGCAGCGTCTGTTTGCGCGCGCGCCTTGCGTGATTCGCGTGCGCAAAAAAAAGCGCGATGCCCGCCCTGGGCATCGCGCATCAAACGGCGTGGAGCGCCGACGAATGAACGGTGATGAAGAAAGGGGCCCACCAGGGGGCGGACCTCCTCGCGTGACCCGGTCAGGCCTTCGCGAGCTGGATGCTGGTCTGCTCGGCCGTCAGGTAGCCGACGCTGGCGCCGAAGCGGTCCTTGAAGTTCGTGCGCACGAGCGGATCGAGCGTCGGCTTGACCTTGTCGTGCAGCGGCGATTCCCAGTCGCCCGCGTGCTGGAAGTTGCTCATGATGTAGGTCCAGCCGTTGATCTCGTCGACCGCGTGCAGGCCCGTCGATTCGGCGCCGGCCGGGCACGACAGCACGCGTACCAGCGACTTAGTGTCGACGTTGTAGGCCCACAGGAAGTTGTTCACGTGCATGCCCGAGTCTTCGCCGATGAAGAGCGTGCGCAGCTTTTCGGAGAACTTCAGGTTGTCCGGGTTCGCGATCTTGTCCGGGTTCGCGAGGTTGCCGAGCCCGTCGGCCGCGGCGAGATCCTCGCCGACGAGCGCGGCCGGCGCGCCCATGTCGACCGGCACCCATTCGCTGTCGATCGCGCTGCCCGTCGTGTCGCGCTGGCTGCCCTTCAGGTTCAGTGCATAGACGGCGCCCGCGGCGATCTTCTTGTCGACCGCGACGTCGCGCGACACCGCATTGCCCTTGACCATCGACGTCTCGATCCGCGACATCGCCGTGTAGACGATCTTGTCCTTCGCGTTCACGGTCGTGCCTTCGAGCTTCGTGAAGCCCATGCTGCCGCCGAGCAGCGCCGCGTAGCGGTGGGTCTCGAGGAATGCGGCCGCCTTTTCCATCCCCGGCTTCACGCGCATCCAGTTGAACTTGCCGCCGAAGTGGATCTTCGTGTAGCTCGCATCGTTCGGGTCGGTGGTCGCGAGGTCCATGATGTCCGACGCCTTCAGCGTGTTCGCGAGCGCTTCGATCTCGCTGCTGGTTGCGTGGCCGATCTTGATCCACGTGAGCGTCGCGGTGCCCGCGCCGGCCGACGACGTCTGCGTCCACTTCGCGACGTACAGCGTGCCGGCCGACAGGTCGGCCGCCTTGTCGGCGACGAACATGAACAGGCCGCCGTTGGTGGCGTCGTCACCCATCATCACGGTGCGCTGGTCCGGCATCACCTGGATCAGCTCGTGCGAGATGCGGCCGAGGCAGTAGTGCTTCTTCACGGTGCCCGTGCCGTCCGGATTCACGGTGATCTCGGGCAGGTGGCCGTAGTGGTAGGGGTTCGCCTTCGTCTCGTCGCCGAACGTGTTCTTGCTGAACGCCTTGAACTGCGCGTCGGTCGCGACCTTCGTCGCGTCCGGCTCGTACTCCTCGCTCGACAGGTGCGTGCCCCACGGCGACAGGCTCGCGCCGCACGTGATCCACAGGCCGTGCGCCTTCGACGTGTCGACGTTGTGGTACTTGACGACCTTCAGCGCGCCGTTGGCCGGATCCTGATCGAGCGTGATCACCGCGATCGGCGACGGCAACTGGCCGTATTGCGACGCGCTCGCCTGGTCGCGCGTCGTGTATTCGAACTGCACGACGGCGAACACCGTGTTGCCCTTCACGCCGGGCACGTTCGCGTTCTTCAGCGTCAGCAGCGAGCTACCGTCCGGGCAGTCGGAATAGAACTGGCGCTCCTTGCCGGCCACCGAGCGATCGATGATCGGCTGGTTGTTGATGTCGTAGTAGCCGCCCGCGAGCGTCGTGCCGCCCTTGCCGTCCGGCACCAGGTCGCCCGTCACGAAGAACGGCCGGTACGCGAGCTTGAAGTTGCGCGCCGAGCCGTCCGAGAACGACACCGACAGCGTCGAGCCGACCGTCGTCGTGGCCATCGCGGCCGCGTTGTCGAGCGTCGGGGCGGCCATCGCCGAGAACGTCGCCGACGTGTATGCAGCGGCGACCGGGGCCGGCGTCGACGCGGGATTGTCGTCGCCGCCGCAACCCGTCAGCAGGGCCGGCAGCGCGAGGCCGGAAAGGGGAAGCATCGGCGCGCCGGCGAGGATCTTCAGGGCCTGACGACGGGCAGCATTGGGCAACGCGGGCATGTGGAGTCCAGTTTCAGTTGTTGGAAGAATGGCCTTTGCGAAGCAGGCGGTCGGCAAGCTCGGCGAAGGCAAATTGAAAACTGGACGGAAGTGTAGGGACGCTAGATGAAAGTTTTTTGAATTAAAAACGTAATGATGTGTCGGGCGGCCGTCAGGTGAACGGACGGCCGCTGGTCGCAAGCGTTTGCGCTCAATCGCGTTCGGGCGTCGCCGAGATGCGGTGGATCGACAGGTCCGCGCCGTCGAACTCGGCTTCGCGGTCGAGGCGCAGCCCGACGGTCGCTTTCAGCGCGCCGTAGACGAGCGTGCCGCCGGCGGTCGCGATCGCGATGCCGCCGAGCGTGCCGACGAGCTGCGACATGAACGACACGCCGCCGAGACCGCCGAGCGCGGGCAGGCCGAACACGCCGGCCGCGATGCCGCCGAGCGCGCCGCACATGCCGTGCAGCGGCCACACGCCGAGCACGTCGTCGATGCGCCACTTGTTCTGCACGCAGGTGAACATCGCGACGAACAGCGCACCGGCCGCGGCGCCGGTGACGAGCGCGCCGATCGGGTGCATCACGTCGGAGCCCGCGCACACCGCGACGAGGCCCGCGAGCGGCCCGTTGTACGTGAAGCCCGGGTCGTTGCGGCCGGCCATCCACGCGGCGAGCGTGCCGCCGACCATCGCCATCAGCGAGTTCACGGCGACGAGGCCGCTGACCTTGTCGAGCGTCTGCGCGCTCATCACGTTGAAGCCGAACCAGCCGACCGCGAGTACCCACGCGCCGAGCGCGAGGAACGGGATGTTCGACGGCGGGTGCGCGGCGATCCGGCCGTCCTTCGCATAGCGGCCGTGGCGCGCGCCGAGCAGCAGCACGGCGGGCAGCGCGACCCAGCCGCCGAACGCGTGCACGACGACGGAGCCCGCGAAATCATGGAACGGCGCACCGAACGCGTGCGTGAGCCAGGCCTGCACGCCGAAGCGGTTGTTCCAGGCGATCCCTTCGAAGAACGGATAGATGAAGCCGACGATGATCAGCGTCGCCACGAGCTGCGGATTGAACTTCGCGCGTTCGGCGATGCCGCCGGACACGATCGCCGGGATCGCCGCCGCGAAGGTCAGCAGGAAGAAGAAGCGCACGAGCGCATAGCCGCTGTGCTGCGACAGCGTGCCGATGTCGTCGAAGAACTCGACGCCGTACGCGATCGTGTAGCCGATGAAGAAATACGCGAGCGTCGACACCGAGAAGTCGACCAGGATCTTCACGAGCGCGTTGACCTGGTTCTTCTTGCGGACCGTGCCGAGTTCGAGAAATGCGAAGCCCGCGTGCATCGCGAGCACCATGACGGCGCCGATCAACAGGAACAGTGTGTCGACGCCGGATTTCAGACCATCCATGCCGTGGCTTCCTTGCGCAAAAAACGGGCGAGGAATGCAAGTATCGAGCCAACTTGGTGAACGGCTGCGTGGAGTTGGTGCTTCAACACCGTGTGGTGCGGCAATCCGGTGAATCGTGCACGGGAAGGGGGCGTGGCCCTTGCGGGTGCGACGGGATGCCGATTGCACGCGTGTGGTGCGACGTGTGCGGAACTGGTGCGCGTGATGGGCCGATTGGCGCGACGTGGTGCGTGGTGGTGCGGTGCCGCGCACCGTTTCGGCGCGTCAGTGGCGCGGGAACAGCAGCGGCGGCCGGCGCAGCCGCAGTGCGCACGCCGACCAGTAGGCGGCGACGGTCGCCAGCCCGAGGGCGGCAAACGCGAGTGCCGCGAAGCCCGCCAGCGACTGACCGTCGGCGGTGGGGCCGAGGATGCCTTCCGCGACGATCAGCGCGGCCGTCCAGAAGCCGATCACGGCCTGTGTGAGCAGGCGCGCGGACGCGACGCGGCGCGGGCGCCCGGATTCGGCCAGGCGGCGCGCCGACGGCGGGCGCAGGCACAGGAAAAGGGTGGCGGCGAGTACGGCGGCCAGGGCGATGAACCAGTCGACGAGGAAATCCATGAGAAAAAGGGGGCGCGTCCAAAGCGGATTGAAGCGTGCCCACTTTAGTGTCCTCGCGTGTGCGATTGAATCAGACGAGTCCGAAATTGAAAGCCATTTTTAATCACGGTGCGTGATTGGCCCTGTTCCACAGGCGGTATCATCGACGTCGGTCCAACCACGAGGCCGCGCGACGCGCGGCCGGAGATTGCTGATGAACATGAAGACATCGCGGGCGCGTCGCGTGCCCGGGTCCGTACTGGCGGCCGTGACCGCCGGTGCGCTGCTGTTGCTCGCGGGCTGCGAGAAGTCCGGCGCGCCGGTCACGCAACCCGATACGGCCGCGAGCGCGGCCGCCGATGCCGCGAACAATGCGGCCAAGGCGCTCGACCAGGTGGCGAGCACCGTCAACCAGCAGCTCAACGCCGCGAAGGCCGGCATCGCGTCCGCGGCGTCGGCCGTGCCGCCGCTGTCCGCGAGCGGCCTCGCCTCCGCCGCGCAGGCACAGATCGACGCGGCCGCGTCCGCGGTCGTCGCGCATGCGGCTTCCGAAGCCGGCGCGAAGATCGCCGAAGCCGGCAAGAAGCTCCAGCAGTGGAGCCAGCAGAATGCGCCGGGCGCCAAGCCCGCGAGCGGAGAGTGACGCGGGCTTGCATGATCCGCTAAATGTAATTATGATGGTTACACATGTCGCCGGCTGCGGGATGGGCCGGCGTCGTCAAGTGAGTCAGGAATGAATACCAGCAGCCGGTTCGCGTTTGCCGTCCACGTGCTTGCCTTGCTGTCGATGCAGGAGGGCGTGCCGTTGTCGTCCGACATCATCGCGGGCAGCGTGAACACGAATCCGGCGCTGATCCGCCGGTTGCTGTCGATGCTGGCGGCCGCGGGGCTGACCACGTCGCAACTGGGTGCGGGCGGCGGTGCGCTGCTGGCGCGCGAGCCCGGCGCGATCACGCTGCTCGACGTGTATCGCGCGGTCGACGATGCGCAACTGTTCGCGCTGCACCGTGAGGCGCCGAATCCGGCGTGTCTCGTCGGACGGCACATCCAGGGCGCGCTGATCGATTACATCGGCGACGCGCAGCGTGCGATGGAAGCATCGCTTGGCACGCGCACGCTGGCCGACGTGACGGCCGACGTGCTGGAGTTGGAGCAGCGCACGCAGCAGGCGGCACGCGCCGGCGGGTGAGTGGCGGCAAGGCAGGAGGCCGGACGGCGCGAGAGGCGTGGCGACCGGCGCAAGGGGGGCTTTGCCCCGTTTTTTTCGGTCTTATATGTAATTAACTACGTTACATATTTTTCTTACTGGAGAATCGATATGACGCAACGTACCTTGAATATCGCGCTGTTCGGCGCCACCGGCACGATCGGCTCGCGCATCGCCGCGGAAGCGGCACGACGCGGCCATCGCGTGACCGCGCTGTCGCGCCATCCGGGCGCAGCCGGCGACGGCATCACCGCGAAGGCGGCCGACCTGTTCGACGCGGCCAGCATTGCGGCCGCACTGCCGGGCCATGACGTCGTTGCGAGCGCGTACGGCCCGAAGCAGGATGATGCGGCGAAGGTCGTCGCAGCTGCGAAGGCGCTGGTTGCCGGCACGCGCCAGGCGGGGCTGAAGCGGCTCGTAGTGGTGGGCGGCGCCGGTTCGCTCGAAGTTGCGCCGGGCAAGCAGCTGGTCGACAGCGAAGGTTTCCCGGAGGCGTACAAGGCGGTCGCGCTCGCGCACCGCGACGCACTCGACTACCTGAAGACGGTCAGCGATCTCGACTGGACGTTCTTCGCGCCGGCCGCGCTGATCGCCCCGGGCGAGCGCACGGGCACGTTCCGCACGGGCGTCGGCAAGCTGATCGCGGACGCACAAGGCAACAGCAAGATCTCGGCGGAAGACTACGCGGTCGCGTTCGTCGACGCGCTCGAGCAAGGCAGCTTCGTGCACGAGATCGCGACGGTCGCGTATTGAGCAGTGCGCTGACGCTGGCCCGTGGCGCGTGAGCGCCGGGCTGGCCGCGACGTGCAGGAACGCCAGGCGATTCCACCTTCACGGGCGGAGTCGCCTGTTTCATTTGGCGCGTGCGGTGTGGCGGCGGATTCGCTCGCTGCGCGCGCGTGCCGGATCGGTATTTATACCGGTCGACGCGGCGAAGCCGTTTTCATATTGTTCCCCGTTGTGCAGGATGAATAGAATAAATTTCTATCTACGAGGGACTGGAGAAATGGACGCCATCGATCGCAAGCTGCTGGAGCTGTTGCAGGCCGATGCCACGCTGCCGATCGCGGAACTGGCGCAGCGTGTGAACCTGTCGCAGACGCCGTGCTGGAAGCGCGTGCAGCGGCTCAAGGAAACCGGCGCGATTCGCGCGCAGGTTGCGCTGTGCGATCCGCGCAAGCTCGGGGTCGGCACGACCGTGTTCGTCGCGATCCGCACGAACCAGCACACCGAGGAATGGGCGCAGCGTTTCACGCAGGCCGTGCGCGACATGCCGGAAGTGGTCGAGGTGTACCGGATGAGCGGCGAGACCGATTACCTGCTGCGCGTCGTGGTGGCCGGCATCGACGATTACGACCGCGTCTACAAGCAGCTGATTCGCACGGTGCCGCTGTTCGACGTCAGCTCGTCGTTCGCGATGGAGCAGATCAAGTATTCGACCGCGCTGCCCGTGCGCGATCTTGCCGAGCCGGCCTGACACGGCAATGAAGCGCGGCAACGAAACGCGGCGATGAACCAACCGGGGCGCGCATCGCGCCCGCGGGTTCAGCGGCCGCGCGCCAGTGCGCGCGCGCGTTCGTCGGCCAGCGCGTCGCGGCGCACGAAATCCGCGACGAACGGGCTGGCCGGATGGTGATGCAGCGCGTACGGCGTATCCCATTGCGCGAGCAGGCCATCCTTCATCACGCCGATCCGGTCGGCGATCGCGAACGCTTCGGCCTGGTTGTGCGTGACGAGGATCGCGGTGTGGCCCGTGCGTTTCAGGATGTCGCGCAGCTCGAACGCAAGCCGCTCGCGCGTATCGACATCGAGATTCGAGAACGGCTCGTCGAGCAGCAGTAGCTCCGGCGACGGTGCGAGCGCACGCGCGAGTGCGACGCGCTGCTGCTGGCCGCCCGACAGCTCGTGCGGATACGCGCCGCCGGAATCGGCAAGGCCGACGAGTTCCAGCATTTCCGCGACACGCACGCGCCGTTCGGCCTTCGGCATGCGCCGCAGGCCGAACGCGACGTTGTCCGCCGCGCTCAGGTGCGGGAACAGCGCGTAATCCTGGAACATCATGCCGATGCGCCGCCGCTCGGGCGGCACGTCGAGCGACGGCGCCGCGACGGGCACGCCGTCCAGCATGATGCGCCCCATGCGCACCGGCTCGAAGCCGGCGATCGCGCGCAGCACGGTGGTCTTGCCGCAGCCGGACGCGCCGAGCAGGCAGCCGATGTCGCCGCGCGGCAGCGCGAGGCTCAGCCCGTCGACCACGGTGCGGCGGCCGTGCGGCGTGTCGTAGGCGAGGCAGAGGTCATCGAGTTCGAGCAGGTTCACGGTGTCAGGCTCCGATCTTGTGGCGGGTGCGGGCGAGCAGGATCACGGGCACGAGCCCGGCCAGCACGATCGCGAGCGCGGCGACCGCGCCTTCCTCGTAGGTGCCGCGCGCGGCTTCCGCATACAGCCAGGTCGCGAGCGTGTCGAAGTTCAGCGGACGCAGCAGCAGCGTCGCCGGCAATTCCTTCATCGCGTCGACGAACACCAGCAGCGCGCTCGTCGTGAGCGCGGGCCGCAGCAGCGGCAGGTGCACGCGGCGCAGCGTGCCGCCGGCCGTCTCGCCGAGCGAGCGCGCCGCCTGTTCGAGTGACGGCGGAATGCGCGCGAGGCCGGCCTCGATGCTGCCGGCCGGGATCGCAAGAAAGCGCACGGTATAGGCGATCACGAGCGCGGCGGTCGATCCCATCAGCAGCAGCCCGTCGCGGCCCAGCACCATGCCGAACAGCCGGTCGGCCGCCGCGAACGGGATCAGCAGGCCGATCGCGAGCACGGTGCCGGGCACCGCATAGCCGAGGCTGGCGATTCTCGCGCACACGCGGGCCGGGCCCGCGCGGGCGCTGTCGCGTTGCGCGCGCGCGGCCCATGCGACGACAAGCCCGCACAAGAGCGTCGCGACGGTGGCGGCGGTGGCGATCGTCAGCGTGTTCGCGAGCCCCGTCACCAGCTGTGCGGATACGCCGCCGACCAGATGCAGCCGCTTGGCCGTCTCGACCGCGAGGTACGCGGCCGGTGCGCCGAAGCCGAGCAGCACGGGCAGCCAGCCGAGCACCGCGGCGCCCAGCGCGGCCGTGCCCGTCAGGCGGCGCGGCGCGATCGGCCGCATGCGCCGGCCATGCGCATAGCGCTGGCGGCGGCGCCCGTAGCGTTCGAGCACGATCATGCCGACGACGATCGCGAGCATCGCGAGTGCGATCTGCGCGGCGCCGGCGAGGTCGGAGCGCGTGATCCACGTCGTGTAGACGGACACGGTCAGCGTTTGCACACCGAGGAATTCCGACGCGCCGATATCGTTCAGTGTTTCGAGCAGCGCGAGGCTCACGCCCACCGCGATCGCGGGCCGCGCGAGTGGCACGACGACGCGCCAGAACGTGGCGATGCGTCCCGCGCCGAGCGTGCGCGCGGCTTCGAGCAGGCTCGCGGACTGCGTGACGAACATCGCGCGCGTGCTCAGGTAAACATACGGATACAGCACGAAGCCGAGCACGAAGATCGCGCCGGGCAGCGAGCGCAGGTCGGGCAGGCGGAACTGGCGCGGGCTGTCGAAGCCGAGCAGCCAGCGGATCGCGCCCTGCACCGGGCCGATCGGGTGCAGCAGGTCGAGATAGGCGAACGCGACGATGTAGGTGGGAACCGCGAGCGGCAGCAGCAGCGCCCACGTCAGCATCCGGCGGCCGGGAAAGTCGTACGCGGTGACGAGCCACGCGCAGCCGGTGCCGACGACCGACACGATCGCGCCGACGCCCGCGAGCAGCAGCAGCGTATTGACGAGTGCCTGCGGCAGCACGAATTCGGCGAGATGGCGCCAGTGCGCGAGATCGGCGTCGAACGCGGCGGCCACGAGTACCGCAAGCGGCGCCGCGACCGCCGCGGCGATCGCCAGCGCCGCGAGCAGCCACAGGCTGCCCGCGCGCGGCAGCACGCTCGGCCGGCGCGCGCCGCCGGTGGTTGCGTCAGTTGTCAAAACCGACCTTGTCGACCAACTGGCTCGCCTGCTTGCGATGCTTCGCGATGTCCGCCAGCGGCAGCGGGTCGATCTTCAGCGTGCCGAAGCTGGCGATCACCGGGTCGAGCTTCACGTTCGCGCGCACCGGGTATTCGTAGTTCGCCTGCGCATACAGCGCCTGCGCTTCCGGCGATACGAGGTACTCGAGCAGTTTCACCGCGTTGGCCTTGTGCGGCGCGTGCTTCGCGACCGTCGCGCCGCTGATGTTCACGTGCGTGCCGCCGCTCTTCGCGTTGGCGAACGTCGGCCGCACGACCTTGATCGCGTCGCCCCACTTGCGCGCGTCGCTGCCGGGCTCCGCGTTCTTCATGTGGCCGACGTAGTAAGCGTTCGCGAGGCCGACGTCGCAGATGCCGCCGAGGATGTCGCGCGCGACGTCGCGGTCGCCGCCCGTCGCCTTGCGCGCGAGGTTCGCCTTCACGCCGCGCAACCACTTCTCGGTCGCCGCTTCGCCGTCGTGCGCGATCATCGCCGCGACGAGCGCCGTGTTGTACGGGTGCTGGCCCGAGCGGATGCAGACCTTGCCCTTCCATTTCGGATCGGCGAGATCCTCGTAGCGGAATGCATCGACCTTCAGGTCCTTCTCGACGTACAGCACGCGGTCGCGCAGCGACAGCGCGTACCAGTCGCCGTTCGCGCCGCGCAGGTTCGCGGGAATCGCGTCGTCGAGCGCCTTCGAGCGCACCGGCTGCGTGAGCCCGCCGTCGACGAGGTCGAGCAGGTTGCCGACGTCGACCGTCATCAGCACGTCGGCCGGCGACTGCGCGCCTTCCGCCTTCACGCGCTCGAGCAGGCCGTCCTTCACGAACACCGTGTTGACCTTGACGCCGCTCTGCTTCGTGAAGGCGTCGATGAGCGGCTGGATCAGCTTCGGTTCGCGGGTGGTGTACAGGCTCACTTCCTCGGCCGCGTGGGCCAGCGGCGCGAATGCGGCGGCGGCAAGGGCGAGGGCGCCGGCAAGCGGCAGCAGGCGGGTGCGCGGATTCGACATGAAGACTCCGGAAGGGGCAGGTGGACGATGGGAGCGTTCCGGGGCGCGCCTGCCGCCCGAGCGACCCGAAACATTACAAAATGAAAGACTTGAGATTCTAGATCGAAATGGGAATGGTTATCAAATGAAAGCTTGCGGTGGGCGGGCGGAGGACGGGGAAGGGGATCGGAAACGGCGCGTCGCAGCGGGCGCGCAAGCGCGTAGAATGCCCGCTTCGATGAATTTGACGGAATCGCCCCGACCATGAACGATCAGCGCAAGAAGAACCCTGTCCGCAACGTGAGCATCCTGATCGTCGTGGCCGTGCTGCTCGTGATCGGGACGATCCTGTACAACGCGATTTCGCAGAAGCACGCGTACGACGAGGCCCATCCGGCCGAGGCCGCGAGCGCGGCGTCGCACTGACGTACCGATGCGCGGCCCGGCGGGCCGCGCACGCAGGTGCATGCGAAGGGGAGGAATCCCCGGCTGCTGGCGCGCGGGATGCCGCGCGGAGCCGGGAGAGAAGCGGGCGCCGGAACCGGCGCGCCGCGTAGGCAGGTCAGTCGTGCGTCAACGTGACGCAGCGGCGAATTTCGGGCGGATCCGTGCGTAGAACACGACCGCGAGCAGCGCGAGCCAGGCCGCGCCGACGACCAGCGCGACGCGCGTGTCCTCGAACCAGCCGAGCATCACGATCACGAAGCCCATGAACGCGATCGTCAGTGCCGGCGCGACCGGCCACAACGGCACCTTGAACTTCAGCGCCGCGACTTCGGCGCTCGACAGCCGGCGGCGCATCGCGACCTGCGACAGCAGGATCATCAGCCACACCCACACGGTGGCGAACGTCGCGATCGCGGCGACCATCAGGAACACGTCCTTCGGCATCAGGTAATTGAGCAGCACGCCGACGAGCAGCGCGACCGCCATCACGAGCACCGTGACCCACGGCACACCGTGCCGCGACGTCGTCATCAGCACGGCCGGCGCCTGGCCCTGGCGCGCCATGCCGAACATCATCCGGCCCGCGCCGAAGATGTCGCTGTTGATCGCGGAGATCGCCGCGCTGATCACCACCAGGTTGAGGATGGTTGCGGCCGACTTCACGCCGAGCGCCGAGAAGATCTGCACGAACGGGCTGCCGTCGTTGCCGACACCCGTCCACGGGCTGATCGACATCAGCACGACCATCGTCAGCACGTAGAACAGCAGGATGCGCGCGGGCACCGCGTTGATCGCGCGCGGAATCACGCGCTCCGGATCCTTCGCCTCGCCGGCGCTCATGCCGATCACCTCGATCCCGCCGTACGCGAAGATCACGACCGACAGCGACGCGATCAGCCCGCCGACGCCGTTCGGCAGGAAGCCGCCATGGTTCCACAGGTTCGCGAACGTCGGCACGTCGGCCGAATGGCCGAAGTGCATGCCGGTCAGCAGGATCGCGACGCCGCCGCCGATCATCGCGACGATCGCGCCGACCTTGATGATCGACAGCCAGAACTCGAGCTCGCCGAACACCTTCACGTGGCACAGGTTCAGCCCGCAGATGATCGCGACCACGCCGAGCACCCAGATCCATTGCGGGACATCCGGAAACCAGAAGCCCATGTAGATGCCGAACGCGGTGATGTCGGCGATCGCGACGATCACCATTTCGAGCGTGTAGGTCCAGCCGGTGACGAACCCGGCGAACGGGCCGAGGTTCTCGGTCGCGTAGTGGCCGAACGAGCCGGCGACGGGTTCGCGCACGGCCATCTCGCCGAGCGCGCGCATCACCATGTAGACGGCCGCGCCGCCCAGGATGTACGCCAGGATCACGGCCGGGCCCGCGAGCTGGATCGCGGACGCCGACCCGTAGAACAGGCCCGTGCCGATCGCCGAACCCAGCGCGAGAAAGCGGATGTGCCGCGCGCTCAGGTGGCGCTGCAAGTTTTTCATCGTGTCTCCGATATCGTTATGCGACGGACCGGGCGAGCGGAGCCGGTCCGATTGGCTCAAGTTGTATAGACAACTTAAATGTGAACAAATGATAACAAGCCGGGCCGGGTGACCGGAATCGGGTATTCCCTGACTGGCGCGACGGGCGCAATGCGGGGCGGGGCGGTCGCGCTACGAGGGCGCGGGCCGCGTGGAACGGGCGGGTCATGCTTCGGGGATCGCTGAATCGGGGGGCGCCGGGGCCGATCCGCGGCAGGCGCGGGCCGGCCACCGGCGGGGTCAAGCCTGGGTCAGGCGGGCAGGCGGATCACGCTCGCATCCTTGCGGATCAGCAGCGACGACGCGAGCATCTGCTTGCACTGGTGCGCGAGCACCTTCAGGTCGTGCGTGAGCTCGGCCCCCACCGCATCGGATTGCTCCGCGGACACGACCATCGCGTCGAGGTCGCGCGTGATCTGCTTCGACGCGTCGAGCTGGTCGGCGGGCGGCGGCTCGCCCGCTTCGGCCTTCTCGAGATTGTCGAGCACGGCGGCGAGGCCGCGATGCAGCGCGTCATCGTGGAGGATGCTGCCGTCGGCCGCGCAGGCCGTGCGGATCAGCGGCGCGGCGGCCGTGATCTGCGCGCCGAGCACGTGCGTCTGCACGAGCAGGTCGTTCAGTTCGGGCACGAAGCGCTGGTGCGCCTTCGGCTCGATCATCATCCGCTGGAACGCCTGCCCGAGATTCGCGAACGCGATGTGCACGTCCTTGCGCGCGAGGCGGTAGCGGTAGTCGTCGTCGAGGGCCGTGGACGGTGTCTCGATGGCCGCGGCGACGACCGGCACGACGGCCGCGCCGTCGGCGGCCGGCACCGGCGGCGGCGACATGCCGCGCCCGGCGCGCCACACGGCTTCGAAATACTTGCGGGTGGCGGTGAGCATGTCGGCGACCTGCTTGCCCATCAGCCGGTATTCCCAGTACGGGAACAGCCGGCTCGCGGCGATCGCGATCATGCAGCCGACCACCGTGTCGATCGCGCGCTCGCCGATGATCCGCATGCTGCCCGGCGCGAGCAGGTGGAACATCAGCAGCACGTACGACGACGTGAACACGACGCTCGCCGCGTAGTTGAACAGCAGCAGGCTGTAGCTCATCACCATCGACCCGAACATGATCGCGATCAGCAGGTGCGTATCCTTGACCGTGTAGATCAGCGCGACGCTCGCCGCGCAGCCGATCAGCGTACCGACGATACGCGCCGCGTTGCGCTGCTTGGTGAGCGAGTAGCCGGGCTTCAGGATGATGATGGTCGTCATCACGATCCAGTACGCATTCGTGAGCGGCAGCAGCCGGCCGAGCCAGAACCCGACCGCCACCGCGATCGTCACGCGCAGCGCGTGGCGGAAGCTCGGCGAGCGCATGTTCAGGTTCGAGAAGATCAGGAGCGGCGACATCCGGCGGCGCTGCAGGAAGCGCGTGAGCGCCTTGTCGATCTTCAGTTCGGTTTGCTGCGGATCGGCGTGGCCCGACAGGTTGCGGCGCATCCGGTCGATCAGGCGCGTCGCGCTCCAGATGCGCCGGAACGTGGCCAGCACGGCCGCATACGCTTCCGCATTGGTGGCCGGGAAGTTCTTCTTGCGCATCAGCTCGATCTCATACTCGATCGCGCGCAGCTCGGCCTTCACGCTGATCCGCGAATGCGGTGCGCGGTTCTCGAGCACCGCGAGGCCGATTTCCTCGAGATCGGCAGCCGCCTTGCGGATCAGGTCGCGGTAGAAAATGATCAGGTCGGAGCCGCCGAACGTATTGCGCACCAGCGGGTAATCGGTGTGGGCGCCGACGAACAGCTCGTGCAGGTCGACGCTGTTGATGAACAGGTTGTACATCGTCGTGCGGCCGGGGTCGAGCTTGCCGCGCCGCAGCTTCGGCAGGTTGCGCAGCACGATGTCGCGCGCGGTTTCCTGCGTTTCGACCGCCGTGATCTGCTTCGCGACGAGATTGCGGTAGCACTCGTCGAGATCGGCATCGAGATCGTAGAACTGCGCGCGCGCGAGCAGGTAGTCGGCGCACGCGAACAGGCTCTCGGCAAGCGCCTGCTGCTCGATCCGGCGCGCCTGCCATTGCGACACGAGCGTGGCCCAGTACGTGTACCAGAGCCCGCCCGCGAGAATCCAGCCGGCGTTGATGAACGCCTGCAGCGGCGTGAACTTCTCCTCGAGCGTCATCACCATCATGAACAGCGTCGCGAAGCTGATCTGCGGCCAGCGGTTGCCGTAGACGACGATCAGCGACAGCACGAAGGTGAGCGGCACGATGGTGAGCCACAGCACGAAGATGTTCGGTGTCGCGAGGCCGGTGGCGAGCGCGGCCAGAAAACCGATCACGCTGCAAGCGAGCATTTCGTTGTGCTTGTACTTGAGCGGGCCCGGCATGTCGACGACGCAGGCGCCGAGCGCGCCCGTCGAGATCGTGAAGCCGAGCTCCCGGTTGTGAAACACGATCAGGCACAGCACGGCCGGCAGCGAAACGCCGACCGCGATCCGCAGGCCGCCGAAAAAGTACTGGCTGTAGAAAAACTTTCTGATTTCGACCGAATAGCGCATCGATGGGCTGAATAGCAGACGAAGACGCCCGGGGGCGGCATCTTGACTGGCGACGAGTCTATCGTATTTCGCGATCCGTAAAACCTGGCCTTCCGGACGAGGTTCGCGACGGCGGCCCATTTGCTATCCTTGGTGATCCTGTTCGCCCGGCCCGGCCGGCGCGAGGTTCCGACGCCTGCTTCATGCTCCATCTCTTCTATTCGAACCGTCACGAAACGCTGGCCGATGCGCTGCTCGAGGATCTGGCCGCGTTCCCGGCCCGCAATGGCCCGTGGGCGCCGCAACAGGTCATCGTGCCGAGCGCGGCGCTGCGCCGCCGTCTCGAGCTCGACATCGCCGCGCGCAACGGCGTGTGCGCGAACGTCGAGTTCACGTATCTCGCGCAATGGCTGTGGGCGCAGATCGGCCGCGTGCTGACGGTTCCCGCGCGTTCGCCGTTCGCACCCGATCGCCTCGTGTGGCGCTGCTACCGGCTGTTCGCGCAGGCGGCCGACGGCGCGCCGTGGCTCGCGTCGCCGCGGCTGGCCGCGTATCTGTCCGCGTCCGACGATGCGATGCGCTACGAGCTGGCACACCGCGTCGCGGCCGTGCTCGATCATTACCTGACCTATCGTCCCGAATGGCTGGCCGCATGGCAGGCCGGCGAGTCCGTGCTCGCGGGCGACGGCGCGCCGCGCGGGATCAGCGACGCCGCACGCGACGACGAACGCTGGCAGGCCGCGCTGTGGCGCGCGCTGCTCGCCGAGCTGAGCGACAGCGGCACGCCGCCGGCGCACCGTTTCCTCGTCGAGGCGCGCCATCTCGATCCGCAAGCCATCGCGCGCGCGGACTGGCCGGAATCGGTCAGCGTGTTCGCGCTGCCGACGATGCCGCCGCTGCACGTCGCGTTGCTGCGCGAGCTGTCGCGCTGGATCGACGTGCGCGTCTATGCGCTGAACCCGTGCCGCGAATTCTGGTTCGACATCGTGACTGCCGCGCATGCCGAGGCGCTCGATGCGGCCGGGCGGCTCGATTACCAGGAAGTCGGCCATCCGCTGCTCGCCGAATGGGGCAGGCAGACCCAGGCGCAGCTGCACATGCTGCACGAGCTGACTGAAAGCGCCGCGTCGGGCGACGCGTCGCGTTTCGTCGAGAATCCCGCGCCGACGTGGCTTGCGCGCGTGCAGAACGCGATCCTCGAACTGCAGCCGGAGGCCGAAATCGGCGACACGCCGGCCGAGCGCGGGATCGAGGTGCACGTGTGCCACAGCCTCGCGCGCCAGCTCGAGGTGCTGCACGACCGGCTGCTCGCGTGGTTCGACGCCGACGCGAGCCTGCAGCCGTCCGACGTGCTCGTCGCGGTGGCCGATCTCGCCGCGGCCGGGCCGCTGATCGACGCGGTGTTCGGCACGGCCGGCGCCGGCGGCTCGCGTGTGCCTTACCGGATCACCGGCCTGCCGCCGTCGCAGGCGAACCCGGTCGCGCGCGTGCTGCTCGACTGGCTCGCGTTGCCGGAGCGGCAGGTCGGTGCGCCCGAACTGGTCGAATGGCTGCGCGTCGACGCGGTGGCGGCGCGCTACGGTATCGATGCGGCGGCGCTGGAGACGGTGCAGACCTGGCTCGCGGCCGCCGGCGCGCGGCGCGGGCTGTCGCCGCTCGCGAGCGACGATGCAGCCGTGCCGTCGCCGCGCCATACGTTCTCCGATGCGCTCGCGCGGCTCTTTCTCGGTTATGCGATGCCTGAGGGCGCGGCGCCGGTCGGCGCGTGGCTGCCGATCGAGGCGGCCACCGGCAGCGAGGCCGAACTGCTCGGCCGGCTCGCACGCTTCACCGACGATCTCGACGGCTTCTCGCGGCGGCTGGCCGAATCGCATACGCCGCAAGGCTGGAGCGAGCTGTTCGCCGATACGCTCGCGCGGTTTTTCGATTCGGGCGCCGCGTATGCGGACGCGCTCGCGGGCGTGCGCGACGCGCTCGACGCGATGCTGGCCGCGATGACGGAGGGCGCGCCGGACGAAGCGTTGCCGGCGGCGGTCGTCCGGGCGGGGCTGGCCGCCGCGCTCGACGATCCGGCGCGCGGCGGCGTGCCGTGGGGCGGCGTCACGTTCTCGTCGCTGACGAGCCTGCGCGGCCTGCCGTATCGCGTCGTCTGCCTGCTCGGGATGGACGATGGCGTGCTGCCGAGCCTCGCGCGCGCCGACGAATTCGACCTGATGGCCGTGTTGCCGAAGCTGGGCGACCGCCAGCGCCGCGACGACGAGCGCAACCTGTTTCTCGACCTGCTGCTCGCCGCGCGCGACCGGTTGATGATTGCCTACACGGGCCGCAGCATTCGCGACAACGCGCCGTTGCCGCCCGCGGCACTCGTCGACGAACTGCTCGACCATCTCGCGCTCGTCACGGCCGGGCCCGACGCGGCGCCGGACGCGGTCGATGCCGCGCGGCGTGCATTCGTCGTCGAGCATCCGCTGCAACCGTTCGCGGCCGCCTATTTCCAGCCCGGCAGCGAACTCGTTTCCTTTGACGCCGAGCGTGCGACGCTCGCGTCGCTGCTGGCCGCCGAGGCGTCGCGCGACGGGCCGCGCGAGTTGCCGTTCTTCGCGCAGCCGCTGCCGGCCGAACCGGTCGAGCCTGTCGCATTCAGCGAATTCGAACGCTTCTGGCGCCATCCCGCGCGTGCGCTGCTGCGCGCGCGGCTCGGCATCGTGCTCGCCGACGCGCAGGCCGAACTGCTCGACACCGAGCCGTTCGCGCTCGACTTCGCCGGCAGCGATGCACTCGCCGAGCGCGTGCTGCCGTTGCTGATCGAGTCGGACGAGGGCGGCGTGCACGATCACGCGCTGCGCATTGCGGACGCGAGCCCCGAACTGCCGGGCGGCGCGACCGGCGCCGTGTGGCGCGACCAGGCGCTCGGATCGATGACGCAGCTTGCGTCGAACGTGCGCCGCGCGCTGGCCGACGGGATGGAGCGGCGGCCGTTCACGCTCACCGTCGTGCCGGCCTGGCCGGACACCGAACAGGCGCTGTTCGGCGCCGACGACGCGCGGCTGTCGGGCGACGCGGTGAGCGCGCCGCTCGACCTGCACGGCACGCTGAACCGGCTCACGCCGGCCGGGCAGATCATCTATCGCTATGCACGGCCGAGTGCGCGCGACTACCTGTCCGCGTGGCTCGCGCATCTTGTCTACTGCGCGGTGGAGCCCGGTGGCCCGCGCCGCACGCTGTGGTTCGGCAGCGGCGGTGCATTCGAGCTGACGCCCGTCGCGGCGCCGCTCGAGCAGCTCGCGCCGCTGGCCGCGCTGTTTCGCGCGGGGCGGCGCATGCCGCTGCGGTTTTTTCCGCGCAGCGCGTGGGCGAGGGTGTCCGACGGCGAGGCGAAGGCCGCGAGCGTCTGGATCAACGAACGGGTCGTGAGCGAGGCCGACGATCCGGCCATCGCGATCGCGTGGCGCGGTGCGCATGCATCGCTCGACGAGCCGTTCGGCACCCTCGCGCGGCTCGTGTTCGATCCGCTCGTCGCACATCTGAAGGAGGTCGCATGAGCGCCGTGTCGCAGCCGCAGCAGGCGCTCGAACTCGACGTGTTCGCGTGCCCGCTCGACGGTGTCAACCAGATCGAGGCGTCGGCCGGCACCGGCAAGACCTGGAACATCTGCGCACTGTATGTGCGCCTGCTGCTGGAGAAGGATCTCGGTGCGGATGAAATCCTCGTCGTGACCTTCACGAAAGCGGCGACCGCCGAACTGCACGAACGGATTCGCGGTCGCCTCGCGCAGCTCGCGCATGCGCTCGACACGGGTGACGACGGCGGCGATCCGTTCATCGAGCGTCTGCTGGAAACCACGCTCGGCGAAGACGGTGCGCTCGATCCCGAAACGGCCGCGAAGCGGATCCGGCGTGCGCTGCGCGCGTTCGACCAGGCCGCGATCCATACGATCCATGCGTTCTGCCAGCGCGCGCTGCAGGAAGCGCCGTTCGCGGCGGCGATGCCCTTCGCGTTCGACATGGAGGCCGACGATGCGTCGCTGCGCTTCGAACTGGCAGCGGATTTCTGGCGCACGCGCGTCGAGCCGGCAGCCGCGCGCTGGCCGGGCTTCGCGACCTGGCTCGTCGAATCGGGCGCCGGCCCGGCCGCGCTCGATGCGCAGCTCGCGCGCCGGCTGAAGAAGCCGCTCGCCGCGCTGCGCTGGGACGGCGTGACCGAGCCGGACGAATCGGCCGAGGCGGCGGCCGCCGAATGCTTCGCCGAGGCCGAGCGGATGTGGGCGGCCGAGCGCGACGCGATCGATGCGTTGCTGCGCACCGCGCAGTCCGCGCTCAACCAGCGCTCGCACAAACCCGAGGCCGTGGCCGATGCGCTGGCCGCATGGACCGCGCATTTCGCGCAGGGCGACGCGACGGCTGCGCTGCCGAAGGCTGCGCTGAAGCTCACGCACACCGCGCTCGTGAAAGCCACGAAAAAAGGCGGCGCGACGCCCGAACACGCATTCTTCGACGTGGCCGACGCGCTCGAAGCGGCCGTGGCCGCGGCCGAGGCCGCGCAGCGCGCGCGCTGGCTCGCGCTGATCGCCGAATGGCTCGACATGGCGCCGGGCGAGCTGGCCGAGCGCAAGCGCACGCGGCGCGTCGTCTCGTTCGACGATCTGCTCGCGAACCTGTACCACGCGCTGCATGCGCATCCGTGGCTTGCCGAAACGCTGCGCGCGCGCTATCCGGCCGCGCTGATCGACGAGTTCCAGGATACCGACCCGCTGCAGTTCGCGATCTTCGACCGGATCTTTGCGCCGGGCGGCCCGCTGTTTCTGGTCGGCGATCCGAAGCAGGCGATCTACAGCTTCCGCGCGGCCGATCTGCATACCTATCTCGCCGCGCGCGCACGGGCGAGCGCGTGCTACACGCTCGCGGTCAACCAACGTTCGACGCCCGCGATCGTCGATGCATGCAACCGCTTCTTCATGTCGAATCCGCGCGCGTTCGTGCTCGACGGGCTCGACTACTACGCGGTGCGTGCCGGCACGCGCGTGCGCGCGCCGTTCGTCGACGCAACCGATCCGGGCCCGGCAGGCGACTTCCGGGTGTGGGCGTTGCCAGGCGGCGAAGGCACGTTGCTCAAGCGTGATGCACAGGCACAGGCCGCTCAGGCCTGCGCCGCCGAGATCGCGCGGCTGATGCGCGGCGCGCGCGAAGGGCGCGTGCGGCTCGGCGAGACACCGCTGTCGCCGGGCGACATCGCGGTGCTCGTGCAGACGCACCGGCAGGGCAGTCTCGTGAAGCGCGTGCTGTCGACGTGGGGCATCGGTAGCGTCGAACTGGCGCAGGCTTCGGTGTTCTCGACCGGCGACGCCGAGCAGCTCGAGCGCGTGCTGGCGGCGATCGATGCACCGGGCGACCTGCGGCGCTTGCGCGCGGCGCTCGCATCCGACTGGTTCGGCCTCGATGCCGGTGCGCTGTGGCGGATGGAGCAGGGCGACGGCGACGCGCAACGGGAAGCATCGGCGGCGGACAGCGCCGACGCGATGAGCTGGGTCGAGCGCTTCTCGCGGTATCGGCTGTTGTGGCGCGAACGCGGCTTCGCGGTGATGTGGCGCACGTTCACGCGGGAGCTGCGGATAGCCGAGCGCCTGATGGCCGGCGCGGACGGCGAGCGCCGCGTGACCGACATCAACCATCTGGCCGAACTGACGCAGGCACGCGCGTCCGCGCAGCCGGGCATCGCGCCGACGCTGCGCTGGCTCGCCGCGCAACGGCTCGACGGCGGCGGCGAGGAAGCGCAGCTGCGGCTCGAATCCGATCGCAACCTCGTGCAGATCGTCACCGTGCACAAGTCGAAAGGCCTCGAATACGCGATCGTGTTCTGTCCGTTCCTGAACGACGGCGCGTTGCGCGAGCCGCCCGCGTCCGCATTGCCCGATGCGCGCGAGTATCACGACGAGGCGGGCGACGCGGTGCTGCATTACGGCTGCGACGACGAGGCGGCCGAGCATGCGGCGCGGCAGGCGCTGCGCGAGCAGGCGGCGGAACGCGCGCGGCTCGTCTACGTGGCGCTCACGCGCGCGGTTTATCGCTGCTATGTCGTCGCCGGGCCGTACCTGTCGTCGCGCTCGACGCGTGAATCACGGCGCAGCGTGCTCAACTGGCTCGTCGCGGGCGCCGGCCAGTCATTCGATGCGTGGCTCGACGAGCCGCCCGACGAGGCTGCGCTCGATACAGCGTGGAAGGCGCTCGCGGGTGGCCCCGTGAGCGTCGCGCCGCTACCGGCGCCCGTGCGACCCGAACGTCTCGCGGCCGGGCACGACGCATCGCAGACGCTCGCGGCGCGCCATGCGACGCGCGTGCTGCGCGATGCGTGGCGGATGGCCAGCTTCAGTTCGCTGACCGCGTCGATGGCGCGTGAGGAGGCGGGTGTCGCGGCCGTGCCCGATGACGAGCTGCGGCCCGATCACGATGCACTGGCCGCGGTGGCGCCGGATGGCGAATGGCTCTTGGCCGATCCGGTTGCGCCCGAGCCGCCGGACGACGATATCCTCGTGTTCCCGCGCGGCGCGGCGGCCGGCGAGTGCCTGCACCGCCTGTTCGAGCTCAGCCGCTTCACCGAGCCCGAGTCGTGGCCCAGGGCCGCGCTCGGCGCGCTGCACGACCGGCCGGTCGAGGCTGTGCCCGAGCTGGCCGCGCGCCTGCCGGCGATGATGGTGCAGCTGGTCGACGATGTCGTGCACACCGAGCTCGTGCCGGGCATGCGGCTCGCCGATCTCGATCCCGCGAAGCGGCTCGACGAAATGGGTTTCCTGTTCCCGGCGCCCGCGCTCGACCTGATGGCGCTGCGCCGGCTGCTGGTCGCGCACGGCTACCCGGACGTTGCACTGGAGGCGGGCATGCTCGCCGGTTTCATCAAGGGTTTCATCGACATGATCGTCGAACACGACGGCCGCTTCTGGATCGTCGACTGGAAGTCGAACCATCTCGGCACGACGCCGGACGCCTATGGCCCGCGCGCGCTCGACGTCGCGATGGCCGATCACGCGTATCACCTGCAGGCGCTGCTCTATACGGTCGCGCTGCATCGCTACCTGCGCGGCCGGCTGCCCGACTATGACTACGACACGCATATCGCGGGCTACCTGTACCTGTTCGTGCGCGGTGTACGGCCCGGCTGGCGCAGCGGCGGCGAACCGGCCGGCGTGCATGCGCGGCGGCCCGAGCGTGCGCTCGTCGACGCACTCGACCGGATGATGGAAGGGGGCCGCGCATGAACGCGCAGGACGACACGCTCGAATTTACCGGCGGCCTCGTCGCGCGGCTGCCCGAACCCGCCGATTTCGGCATCGCGCTCGCGGAAGGGTTTGCGCGCCGCATCGGCGATCTGGCTCGTCGCGCCGGTGCGCCGGCCGCGGTCGCGCGCTGGGCGGCGCGTGCCGCGTTCGCGACGAGTCGCGCGACCGCGGGCGGCCACGTGTGCGTCGCGCTCGGCGCGCTCGCGCAGCGCTACGAAGCCCCGCTCGACGAAGTCCGTGCGGCGCTTGCCGCGAGCGGCGTGGTCGCGTTCGGCACGCTCGCACGCGGCGACGAGCGGCCGCTGATCGTCGACCGCCACGATCACCTGTACCTGTCGCGCTATTTCGACTACGAACGGCGGCTTGCCGATGCGCTCGTCGCGCAAGCCGGTGTGGCCGCGCCGGACGAAGGTCTAGCGCCCGACCGGTTGCGCGACAGCCTCGCGCGTTACTTCGGGCCGGCAACCGGCGAAGTCGACTGGCAGCGCGTCGCGGCGATCGTCGCGCTGACGGGCCGCGTGACGATCGTCAGCGGCGGCCCGGGCACGGGCAAGACCACGACCGTCGTCGGCGTGCTGGCCTGTCTGCTCGACGCGCATCCGGGGCTGCGCGTCGCGCTGGCCGCGCCGACCGGCAAGGCCGCGCAGCGGATGCAGGAAGCGCTGCATGCACGGGCCGGCGACCTGCCGCCCGAACTCGCGGCGCGCCTGCCGGATACGTCATACACGCTGCACCGGTTGCTCGGCGGCGGCGGGGCGGCCGGGTTCCGGCATCATCGCGACAATCCGCTGCCGTACGACCTGATCGTCGTCGACGAGGCGTCGATGATCGACGTCGCGCTCGCCGCGCATCTGCTCGATGCGCTCGCGCCGGGCGCGCGGCTCGTGCTGCTCGGGGACAAGGACCAACTGGCCGCGGTCGAGGCGGGTGCCGTGTTTGCAGAGTTGAGCGCGCGGCCGGCGTTTACCGTCGCGGCGCGCACGCGCATCGCGCAGGCGCTCGGCATCGACGAGGCGGCATTCGTCGCGGCGCTGCCGGTGCGGGACGACGCCGCGACCGCCGCCGCTCCCGCTGCGCATCCGGCTTCCGTCGCGGTCGAGGCGCCGGCGCCTGCCGCGGCCGCTACGCGCAAACCAGCGTCGCGACGGAAAGTCGATGAGCGACAGGCATCGCTTTTCGACGACGAACCGCAGGATGACGACAGTTCGCCGTCCAGCGTCGCGCCGCCGCCGGCCGCAGGTCCGGCGCTGACCGAAACCCGTGAGCCGGGTGAGGCTGGCGCGGCAGGCGACGCCCCCGCGTGGATCGAGGTCGACGAACTTGCGTGGCTCGACGCCGTCGAGCTGCCGCCGTTCGACGCGGGCGACGCGGCGCTTGCGTCGATCACATCGATATTGCCGGGCGAACCCGCCGCCGCGCCCGCCACGCCCGCACCTGCACCCGCACCCGCACCGCTCGCCGACTGCGTGGTCTGGCTCGAACGCAATTACCGCTTCGGTCTCGATTCACCGATCGGGCGGCTGTCGCTCGCGATCCGCAGCGGCGACGTGCAGGCCGCGCTCGACGCGCTGCCCGCCGACGATTCGGCCGCCGCGTCATTCCACGACGATGCGGGCGAGTCGCTCGCGTCGTCGACGGTCGAGCGGCTCGCGCGGCGCTTCGGCGCTTACCTCGACGCGTTGCGCGACACGCTGGCCGCGCCGGCGCCCGATCCGCTGCCGCTGTTCGACGCGCTCAACCGGTTCCGGATCCTGTGCGCGACCCGTAGCGGCTTGCGCGGCGCGGAGCACGTCAATGCGCTCGTGGCCGCGCACGTGCGCCACGCGGCGCGGGTGCCGCTGGCGGTCGGCGCGCACTGGTTCACGGGGCGGCCGATCATGGTGACGCGCAACGACTATGCGCTCGGGCTGTTCAACGGCGATATCGGCATTGCGCTGCCCGACGCGCACGGCGTGCTGCGCGTGTGGTTCAGGCGCGCGGACGGCACCGCGCGCGCGGTGTCGCCGGCCGCGCTGCCGCCGCACGAAACCGCGTTCGCGCTGACGGTCCACAAGTCGCAGGGCTCGGAATTCGACGAAGCCGCGCTCGTGCTGCCGGCGTCGTTCGGCCGCGTGCTCACGCGCGAGCTCGTCTATACGGCCGTCACGCGTGCCCGCACGCGCGTGCAGGTGATCGGGCCGCGGCGCGTGCTCGCGCAGGCGGTCGCGACGCGTACGCAGCGCGATTCTGGGCTCGCGGCACGCGTCGACGAGGCGCTGGCACGGCGCCGCAAGGAGGTTGCGCGATGATGATCCGCTATACGCTCGATCCGGCCGAAGTCGAATGGACGGCCGTGCGCGCGCAGGGCGCGGGCGGGCAGAACGTGAACAAGGTGTCGAGCGCGATCCACCTGCGCTTCGATATCCGCGCGTCGTCGTTGCCGCCCGTCATCAAGGAGCGGCTCCTTGCACTGTCCGACCAGCGCATCACGCGTGACGGCATCGTCGTGATCAAGTCGCAGGAATATCGCACCCAGGAGAAGAATCGCGAAGCCGCGCTGGCGCGACTCGATGCGTTGATCAGCGGCGTTGCATTCACGCCGCGCGCGCGGGTCGCCACGCGTCCGACGCGTGCGTCGAAGGAGCGGCGGCTCGAGCACAAGTCGCGCCGCAGCGTGGTGAAGTCGGGAAGAGGGAAGGTGACCGACTAACGAATGGATGAGCGGACGAACGACGGGTGCGGTAGCCGGTCGCCCGCCGTCGTGCCGGCTAGCGCATCACGGTCCCGGCGCTGTCGAGCACGAAGTCGACGCAGAACACGACCAGCCGGTTCTGCGCGCGGATCGCGACGGCGGCCGTATAGCAGTCGCGGCCTTCCGTCAGCGAGAAGTGCGGGCCCATCAGCGCGACGCGTCCGGGCGCGGCGATCGCGCGCTGGAAATACGGGCGCCGCGACCAGTTGCTGTGGGTTTCCGGGAAGAGCGGCGAGAGGCGGGTGAAGCCCGCCTGGCCGTCGTCGGCGCGCGCGCCGATCGACGGCAGGAACTGCTCGCCGGTTTCGTCGGTGACGAACACGCGGCGCGCGGCCGGCACCGCGAACACGCGCTGCGCGGCGTCCTGCAGGTTGCCGCTTGCGGAAAACGCCGCCGCGCCGGACAGCACGAGCCGCTCGATCGCGTCGAAGCCGGGCTGCTCGGCGGCGACCGGTGTGTGCCGGCGCGCGATGAAGCGCTGCCACGCGGCGTCGAGCATCGCGGGTGCTGCCGCGCTGGCATGGGCGATCGATGCATCGGGCTGGCCGAACTGGAAACCCTGCACGAAATCGATGTCGGCTTCCATCAGCGCCTGCAGCGAGTCGTCGCTCTCGACGCCCTCGGCGAGCACCATCGCACCGGCCTGATGCAGCATCGACACGAGGTGATGCATGATCCTGCGATCGTCGGCCGAACCGGTCGAGCGGACGACGAGCGAGCGATCGAGCTTGACGATGTCGGGGCGCGCGCGCCACACGCGGTCGAAATTCGAGAATCCCGTGCCGAAGTCGTCGATCGCGATCAGGAAGTCGCGATGCTGGATCATGTCGATCGTGCGGGCGAGCGCGGCTTCGTCGCGCGACGGCTGTTCGACGACTTCCAGCACGATGCGGTTCGGCGGCAGCGCGAAATGCCGGCACAGCGCCTCGACGAATTCGCGCTGCACGAGGCCCGAGTCGAGCACGCGCGGGTTGACGTTCAGGAACAGCCAGCCGTCACCGATGCCCTGCGCGACGAAGTTGGCCGTGTGCAGGCAGCGCGCGAGCCGGTCGAGCAGCAGCGCGTCGGCGTCGGCGCGCGTCTTGTCGAACAGCGCGGCGGGTGAGATCAGGGCGCCGTTCGGATCGACGACGCGCAGCAGCGCTTCGTAGCCGACGACCCGCTTGTGCGTGATCGACAGCACGGGCTGGAACACGCTGCGCAATGTCGTGGTGCGATAGGTGGCGACCCAGCCGCCGGGCGTCGGCGTGAGGCGTTCGAGCAGGGAGTCGAGCGAGAGGTCGCGGGCGGGCTTCATGTCAACGGTGCCCGGGGCCAAGCGGCAGAACGACGGCGCGCCGCCACGCTGAAGCAGTCGCACGCGCCGGCGGACGCGAAAGGACATGGAACATCGAGGCCGCCTTCTGCGGGTAAGTGTCCGGAGTGTAGCGGGAACGCGGCGGCTCGCGTATCAGGGAAACTCCAGACACACGCGGGAACGGAACTGCGGCCGGCGCCGCTCGCATGCGCGCCGCGCATGACCGCCGCGCAGCATCGGGCGTCGCCGCCGCACATGACAATCCGGCAGCATGCCATGCCATGCCATGCCATGCGAGGCGGGAAATCCTGGCGGCCGGCAAGTGGCGAGCGAAGGTCGCCGTCAGACGAATGCCGGTCGCGCCGCGGCACTATCCGCGGGCGCGGCGATCAACAGCCTGCGCCCGGTCGTCACGCATCACGGCCGCAGCGATGGCGGCGCGTGCCCCCGAATGTATCGTCAGGTCGCTTCGCCGCTGCGCGGCCGGATCCCGGGAATCCGCTTGATCGCGCCGGTCGCGAGCGCGGTGCCGACGAGCACGATCGCGCAGCCTTCGATCATCACGGCCGACACGTGTTCGCCGAGGAACAGCGCGCCCCACAGCAGGCCGAACACGGGAATCACGAACGTCACGGTAATCGCTCGCGCGGGGCCGATGTGCGCGATCAGGTGGAAGAAGATGAAATACGCGATGCCGGTGCAGGCGACGCCCAGCGCGAGCACCGAGCCCCATGCGTGCGCGCTGACCGGCGCGGCCGGCCAGGTGGCGATCGCGAACGGCAGCAGCAGGAGGGTCGAGCCGATCATGCTGCCGGTCGCGTTGACGAGCGGATCGACGCCGGTCAACTTGCGCTTCGTGTAGTTGGCTGCGATGCCGTACAGCAGCGTCGCACCGAGCGCCGCGGCGGCGGCGAGCGCGGTCGCGGCGGCGCCCGTTTCGCCGTGCGCATTCGCGATCTGGTTCCACACGAGCGTGAGCACGCCGGCGAAACCGATCACGAGGCCGAGCGCGCGCGGCAGCGACAGCTTGTCCTTCAGCCACAGGTAGGCCACGAGCGCGCCCCACAGCGGCGTCGTCGCGTTGATCACCGACGTCACGCCGGCCGACAGCGTCAGTTCGGCGAACGCGAACAGGCAGAACGGAATGCCCGAGTTCAGTGCGCCGACGACGAACAATGGCCACGCATGACGGCGCAGCCGGGCGCCGAGATCGGCGGGTTTGAAGCGCGTGAGCGCGAAGCCGGCGAGAAACAGCGCGCCGATGCCCACCCGCAACGCCATCAGCGGCGCGACGCCGAAATCGACCACGCCGACTCGGATGAACAGGAAGGACGCGCCCCACAGGGCGGCGAGCACGGTCAGCAGGAGAGCGTTCTTGGGTGACATCGATCGGCGAGGGCGGGGACGGGATGCGAGGAATCTTACACCGCGTTACCGCCCCGTCGTTTCACGATCGGATGAAACGACAAGAAACGGCCATTCCGCCGGTTTGCCGCCGGCCGGCGGCCGCGCCGCCACGTGCGGCGCGGCCGATCAGGTCAGTGATGACGCCAGCCGCCGCGTCCGCCGAAGCCGAAATTGAGCGACAGCGCCGGGCCCCAATAACCGCCCCATGCGGGCGCATAGGCCGGCGCCGGATAGTAGTAGGCGGGGGCCGGATCGACATACACGGGCGCGGGCTGTACCGGCACCGGCGCCGCCGTGTAATAGCCGCCCGGATAGTAACCGTACGGGTAATAGCAGCCGGCAAGCGTCGTGCAGGCAAGCGCCGCGGCGACGAGGGTCCTGTTCATGATGTGTCTCCGGCGGAGCCGGCTATCGGCAGATGCTTGAAGCTTAGGCCGAGTCCCGATGACACGGTATGAGAAACGGTAACCGATCATTTCCGGGGGGGCGGCCGCGCCAGTTGCGGCGCGACAGACGAAAACGGCGCTTCCGCCCCGCGGAAACGCCGTTGAACCGCCCGGCCCGCCGCTGGGCGACGACGCCCGGCCGGCCGATGTCGGACTGCTTACTTGCCGACCTGGTTACCGATGATGCCGCCGGCCGCCGCGCCGCCCAGCGTCGACAGCGCGTTGCCGCCGATCGCCGCGCCGGCGACGCCGCCGACGCCCGCACCGATTGCCGTATCACGCTGGCGTCGCGACATCGAATCGCAGGCCGACAGGCTGGCCACTGTCGCGACGAGGAGAGCGTATACCCCAAAACGCCGAATCGAATTCATGATCGTTGTCCTTGTGGTAGTGAACGGAAGGCGCACGACCGGCTGGCGGCCGTGCATGTCCCCAATCTACGCGCCGTCCCGCGCTGCTGCTGTAAGGACTTGTTAAGGCTCGCGCGGTTTCGTAATCAATTGTTTCGCATAGGCCGGCAGGCACGCGACATGCGCAAAAAAGCCCGCTCGAAAGCGGGCTTCGTGCCTGGCGAGACGATTCGGCGGGGAGCGCCGGACCGCGCATTCGCTTACTGGCGATGATAGATTTCGGCGCCGGTCTTGACGAACTCGACCGCCTTCACTTCCATCCCCTTCTTCAGCGCCTCGGTTTCCGACACGCCCTGCTGCGCCGCGAACTCGCGCACGTCCTGCGTGATCTTCATCGAGCAGAAGTGCGGGCCGCACATCGAGCAGAAGTGCGCGACCTTCGCCGAATCCTTCGGCAGCGTTTCGTCGTGGAATTCGCGCGCCTTGTCCGGATCGAGGCCGATGTTGAACTGGTCTTCCCAGCGGAACTCGAAGCGCGCCTTCGACAGCGCGTTGTCGCGCACCTGCGCGCCCGGGTGGCCCTTTGCGAGATCGGCGGCGTGCGCGGCGAGCTTGTACGTGATGATGCCTTCCTTCACGTCGTCCTTGTTCGGCAGGCCCAGGTGCTCCTTCGGCGTCACGTAGCAGAGCATCGCGGTGCCGAACCAGCCGATCATCGCGGCGCCGATGCCGGACGTGATGTGGTCGTAGCCCGGTGCGATGTCGGTGGTCAGCGGCCCGAGCGTGTAGAACGGCGCTTCCTTGCACCAGTCGAGCTGGAGATCCATGTTCTCCTTGATCAACTGCATCGGCACGTGGCCGGGGCCTTCGATCATCACCTGCACGTCGTGCTTCCACGCGATCTGCGTGAGCTCGCCGAGCGTCTTCAGTTCGCCGAGCTGCGCTTCGTCGTTCGCGTCGTAGATCGAGCCGGGGCGCAGGCCGTCGCCGAGCGAGAAGCTCACGTCGTACGCCTTCATGATCTCGCAGATCTCTTCGAAGTGTTCGTACAGGAAGCTTTCCTTGTGATGCGCGAGGCACCACTTCGCCATGATCGAGCCGCCGCGCGACACGATGCCGGTCATCCGGTTCGCGGTGAGCGGCACGTATTGCAGGCGCACGCCCGCATGGATCGTGAAGTAGTCGACGCCTTGCTCGGCCTGTTCGATCAGCGTGTCGCGGAAGATTTCCCAGGTGAGGTCCTCGGCCTTGCCGTTGACCTTTTCCAGCGCCTGGTAGATCGGCACCGTGCCGATCGGCACCGGGCTGTTGCGGATGATCCACTCGCGCGTTTCATGGATGTGCTTGCCGGTCGACAGGTCCATCACCGTGTCGCCGCCCCAGCGGATCGCCCACGTCATCTTGTCGACTTCCTCGCCGATCGACGACGTGACGGCCGAGTTGCCGATGTTCGCGTTGATCTTCACGAGGAAGTTGCGGCCGATGATCATCGGCTCGGATTCCGGGTGGTTGATGTTCGCGGGGATGATCGCGCGGCCGCACGCCACTTCCGAGCGCACGAATTCCGGCGTGATCTCGGCCGGTGCGTTCGCGCCGAAGGCCGCTGCGCCGAACGCCTGGCCCGGGTGCTGGCGGCCCATCATCGCGGCGAGCTTCGCACCGTTCGGGCCGCTCGCCTTCAGGCTCTCGAGGTACTCGGCGCGGCGCTGGTTCTCGCGGATCGCGATGTATTCCATTTCCGGCGTGATGATGCCCTGGCGCGCGTAGTGCATCTGCGTGACGTTCTTGCCGGCCTGGGCGCGGCGCGGGTTGCGGTGCAGGCCCGGGAAGCGCAGGTCGGCGGTGGCCGGGTCGGCCGCGCGCTCGAGGCCGTACTGGCTCGACAGGCCGCCGAGCACTTCGGTGTCGCCGCGTGCCTCGATCCAGCCCTGACGCAGCGCGGCCAGGCCCGCGCGGATGTCGATCTTCGCGTCCGGATCGGTGTAGGGGCCCGATGTGTCGTACACGTAGATCGGCGGATTCTTTTCGCCGCCGAAGCCGGTCGGCGTGTCGGCCTGCGTGATTTCACGCATCGGCACGCGGATGTCGGGCTGGGAGCCGGTGACATAAACCTTGCGGGAATTCGGCAGCGGGGCGACGGCCGCGGCATCGACATGAGCGTCGGCGGACAGAAACTTCGGATTGGCGTTCATGCAATCTCCTGTGTGAGCGCCGGACAGGCGCTTCGGCGCTTGCCCGGAGCCCTTGACGTATGTGGGGCTCGAGCTAAGCAGGAGACGAGGCTTGGTGAGGCGGCGGATTTCGTCAGAAGGATGGCGGCGAAATCCGTACGCTTCCCTGCGCTGGCATTATCCAGATCAGGTTCAAAGGGTATTTCTCACCCGCAATGCCGGTTGTTTGACCGGGCGCATTGCAGGACCCCCGCGTTAGCAGGGCACACGATACACTGGCTTGGCGGCGGTTTCAACCGGGAGAGGATCGGCTGCCCCGGTGCGGCCGCAGCATGGCGGGCGGTACGGTGGCCCGTCGAAATGGCAGCGCGCGTCGCTGCCGCATGGCCTCCCGGCTTGGCCGGCCGCGGCAAAGCGGTGCAGCATGACGCGCTTTCGCGCAACTTCAAAAAAAATTTTCGCAGCGGCTGTCATTTCCCGCGACGTCGTCCGTCTATTCGGCTCCTTAAACCCATGTTGTTTTGGAGAGATGTCATGAAAAAAGTACTGATTGCCGCTTGCGTTGCCGCTTTCGCCACGATCGCCACGGGCGCGTATGCGCAGAACGATGCGATGTCGCAGCCGGGCTCGTCGATGTCGAAGGACGCGATGGGCCACGACGCGATGGCCAAGGATGCAATGGGCCATGACGCGATGAAGAAGGACGGCATGAAGAAGCATGCGATGAAGAAAGACGCGATGAAGAAGGACGCGATGTCGCACGACGAGATGGGCAAGCCGTCGGGCGACAAGATGGCGCCGTCGAACTGACGAAAGGCGGACGCGGCGCGGCCGGCGCGTGCGTCGCACGGCGGCCGCCCGCATCGCGTCCCGTCCCGTTGACTCATTCCGGGAGTCTTCATCATGCAAACCGTTCCCGCCACCGGCCGCGCGGCCGCCACGCCGCCCGTGCGCCCGATTCATCCGCTGTGGGTGCGCGCGAGCCACTGGCTCAACGCGCTCGCGGCGATCCTGATGGTGCTGTCCGGCTGGCGCATCTACGACGCGTCGCCGATCTATCCGCCGTTCACGTTCCCGCACGGGATCACGATCGGCGGCTGGCTCGGCGGCGCGCTGCAATGGCATTTCGCGGCGATGTGGCTGCTCGTCTTCAACGGACTGTTCTACCTGACGATGTCGATCGCGACGGGGCGCCTCGCGCGCAAGATGCTGCCCGTCACGCCGGCGTCGATCTGGCGCGACATCCGTGCCGCGCTGGGCGGGCGGCTGTCGCACGCCGACCTGAGCGTCTACAACGCGGTGCAGCGCGCCGCCTACCTGACCGCGATCGTCGATCTCGTCGTGCTGGTGCTGTCGGGGCTCACGATCTGGAAATCCGTGCAATTCCCGCTGCTGCGCGAATTGTTCGGCGGCTACGACAACGCGCGAGTCGTGCACTTCTGGGCGATGTCGCTGCTCGTCGCATTCATTGCCGTTCACGTCGCGATGGCGCTGCTGGTGCCGCGCTCGCTGCTCGCGATGCTGCGCGGGCGCTGACCCGTCAACCTCGGGTGAAGGAAATCATCATGTCGGAATCCGAAACCAAGCGCGACGGTTCGCGCTGGACGCTCGACCGGAAGTCGCTCGAACTCGACGTGCGCCGCGAGCTCGAGATGCCGTCGCGGCGGCTGTTCAACCGGCGCGTGCTGACGCTCGGCGGGCTGACGATGCTGACCGGCTGCACGCTGAAGGACGACGCGTCGGTCAACACGTTCCTTGAGACGGTGTCGCGCATGAACGACCGCGTGCAGGCCTGGCTGTTCAGCGGCGAGCGGCTCGCGCCGACCTACACCGAAGCCGACATCACGCGACCGTTCCCGTTCAACGCGTACTACGGGATCGACGACGTGCCGCACGTCGACGCGTCGACGTATCGGCTCGTGCTGTCCGGCCGCGTGACGGGCAAGCGCGTGTGGACGCTCGACGAACTGTATGCGCTGCCGCACGCGGAACAGATCACGCGGCATATCTGCGTGGAAGGGTGGAGTGCGATCGGCCGCTGGGGCGGTACGCCGTTCGGCGCGTTTCTCGCCCGCGCCGGCGCCGACACGCGGGCGAAGTACGTCGGCTTCAAGTGCGCGGACGATTACTACGAAAGCATCGACATGCCGACCGCGCTGCATCCGCAGACGCTGCTCGCGTTCGACTACGACGGCCAGCGGCTGCCGCCGGAGTTCGGTTTCCCGATGAAGCTGCGGATGCCGACCAAGCTCGGCTACAAGAATCCGAAGCACATCATGGAGATCTTCGTGACCGATACGTTTCCGGGCGGCTACTGGGTCGACCAGGGGTACAACTGGTTCGGCGGATCGTGAGCGGTGCGGTGCGGTGCGGTGCGTGGCGGGCGGTGGCGGCGCATGCGCGTGCCGCGATGCGTCGGGCATCGCGGCATCGCACGTGACGTGTCACGCGGATTCGCGCACCTGGAGGTCGACGCGCAGGCCGACGGCCGCCGCCATGTTCACGAGCGCGTCGAGCCCGAACAGGTTGATCTTGCCGCGCATCAGGTCGGAGACGCGCGGCTGCGTGACGCCCAGTTGTTTCGCGGCCTGGGCCTGACTGAGCTCGAGCTGTGCGATGCGCTGCTTGAGCGCGATCATCAGCTCGGATCGCAGCTTCATGTTCTCGGCTTCAGCCGGCTGGCCCTCGATTGCGTCCCAGACGCTTGAATGACGGTCGTTGGTCATCGTTTCCTCTCCATCGTCAGCGCGCGATAGCGCCGGGCGGCCAGTTCGATATCGGCCCTGGTCGTGCGCGCCGCTTGCTTCCGGAAGCGGTGCAGCACGTAGACGGCGTCGGCGAATGTCGCGACGTAAATGATCCGGAACGCGCCGCTCGCATCGCGCAGGCGAATTTCCCGCACGCCGATGCCGACGGTGCGCATCGGCTTCCAGTCGTCGGGCGCGAACCCGCGTTGTACCTGGTCGATCTGGTGGCCGGCTTCGCGTCGTGCGGGCAGCGGAAAGCCGCGAAGATCCGCTAGCGCGCTGCCGACGAAGACAACAGGCTTCGGCGGGAGAATGGTTGGATTATACAAAATTTTGTATGGGCGGTGCGGGTGTCGAAGGAAGGTCGTCCAGCGCATGACGCGCGTGAGCCGACCGTCACGATAAGGGGGAAGCGCGGGCCGGCGTGCAGGACTGGCCGTTCGGCCGATGGCTGACTCGATCGCGACGGATGGCGTGGATGGCGGGTCGGATTGACACCCTGGCAACGCACGCGCGTCGCGTATCCGGCCCCCGATTTCACCCGCCCGCCGGCCGGGAAATGTCGCGCGGAAACATCATTCGCGATCCTTTCAGACTGGTCCGACGATGCTTTCGAATCCTTGATGCCATAATGCCGAGCGTGCGCAGCCGAAACGGTTGCGCGCGTTTTTTTTGTCCCTCTGCCGCCGCTTGCCGGTTCTCTTTCGTCGCCGTTCGCACTGCCATGTCGTTCCGCACGTTCGCTCTGCCTTCCCGGTCCCGCCAGGGCCGTTTGCCGGCATCGCCGGCGCCTTTCAGCGGAGCACGCGGCGTGACGTGCGGGCAGGCTGCTCGATGACGCCGCTCGACCGCCTCCTCGATTTCTTCGCCCGCTTCTCGTTCCGGATCCGGCTGCCGCAAAGCCGCGGCGGTCGCGTCGCGCTGGCGCTCGTCTTCATCTATTTCGTCTGGGGTTCGACCTACAGCGGCCTGCATTTCGCGCTGCAGTCGTTCCCGCCGCTGCTGCTGTCGGGGCTGCGCAACCTGCTCGGCGGGATCGGCCTGTTCATCTTCGCGCTGCGGCGCAAGCCCGAATGGCCGACGCTGCTCGAAATCCGCAATGCGGGGATCGTCGGCACGATGCTCGTCGCGCTGTCGTCCGGCACGATCGCGCTCGGGATCAGTCTGGTCAGCAGCGGCTCGGCCGCGGTGATGGTGGCCACGGTGCCGCTGTTCGCGACCGTGATCGCCGCAGTTGCCGGGCGGCCGGTCACGAAAGGCGAGTGGTCGGCCGTGGCGCTCGGGATGGTCGGCATCGTCGTGCTGAACTCGGGCGGCGCGGCCGCGCACAATTCGGCGCTCGGCACGATCTGCGTGCTGGCCGGCGCCCTGTTCTGGGCCGGTGGCGCGCATCTCGCGACGCGGCTCAAGCTGCCGTCCGACCTGTTCCTGTCCACGTCGCTGCAGATCGGCCTCGGCGGCATGATCTCGACGCTCGTCGCGTGGCTGGTCGGTGAGCGCGTCGAGCACCTGATGGTGGGGCCGGTGTTCGCGTTCCTGTACCTGATGGTGTTCTGCACGATGGCCGCGTACGTCGCGTACGGCTACCTGATCCGCCACACGAGCCCGATCATCGCGAGCAGCTGCATGTACGTGAACCCGATCGTCGCGGTCGCGCTCGGTGCGCTGCTGCTTGGCGAGCCGGTGACGATGGCGACGGTGGTCGCGACCGTCGCGATCCTCGGCAGCGTCGGGCTGTCGTTCGTATTCGATCCGGCGCGCCGGCCCGCGGCGCGCGCGGCGGCTGCCAGCTCGGCGGCCGTGGCGGCTGCGTCGACGGCGGAGGCTGCAGCGGCGCCCGAACAGATCGCGGTGCCGGAGGCGGCGCCGATCCTGGCGCCTTCCGCCGTTCCGCTGGCCGTGCCGACGCCGGCTGCCGTGATGGATCCTGCCGCGGTCATTGAACCCGCACCGGCGTTCGCCACGCCGCCCATCGCCGAACCGGCACCGGCGTTCGCTCCATCACCCGCCGCCGAACCGGCCGCACCCCGCGCCGACGCGTGACGCGGCCGTGGCCGGTCGCGCTCAGTCGCGCCGGCCGCCGCGATGGTGGAACCATCCCCCGAGCGCGGTGAACATCAGCCCGGTTGCACACATCCCGATCCAGCCGAACGCGTGCCATGCGGCGACGCCGGCCGACGAGCCGAGCGCGCCGCCGATGAAATAGCACACCATGTACACCGTGTTGACGCGGCTGCGCGCCTCGGGCTTCAGCGCATAGATGCGCGACTGGTTCGAGATCTGCGCGGCCTGCACGCCGACGTCCAGCACGATCACGCCGATCACGAGCCCGACGAGGCTCGAGCCCGACAGCGCGAAGATCACGAACGAGAGCGCGAGCAGCGCGATCGCGAGCGAGATGATCGCGCGCGGGCCGCGCTTGTCCGCGAAGCGGCCCGCGTACGGTGCCGCGAGCGCACCCGCCGCGCCGACGATCCCGAACAGGCCGGCGGCCTGCGGGCCGAGATGGAACGGCGCGCCGGCGAGCAGCAGCGTCAGCACGGGCCAGAACGCGCTGAATGCCGCGAACAGCGCGGCACCCGTCAGCGATGCCTCGCGCAGCCCGCGCAATTCGATCGCCAGATGCCACATCGAGCCGAGCAGCTTGCCGTACGACAGCGTCGACGTCGGCGAGCTGCGCGGCAGCCGCAGCACGATCACGGCGGCGAGCGCGACGAGCGCCGCGACCGACGCGGCGAACACCGCGCGCCAGCCGAAATACTCGGCGACGAAGCCGGCGGCCGTCCGCGCGAGCAGGATGCCGAGCAGCAGGCCGCTCATCACGGTGCCGACTGCATGCCCGCGTTCGGCGGGCGGCGCGATCTCGGCGGCGAACGGCACGGCCTGTTGCGCGATGGTCGCGAGTACGCCGATCGCGAGGCTCGCGACGGCAAGCACGGCCAGCGACGGCGCGGTGGCCGCGACGATCAGCGCGACCGACAGGCCGGCGATCTGCATCAGGATCAGCCCGCGGCGGTCGAAGCGGTCGCCGAGCGGCGCGAGCAGGAACATGCCGGCCGCATAGCCGAGCTGCGTCGCGGTCGGCACCGCGCCGATCCACGAAGCGCCGTCGGGAAACGCCGAGCGGAAGCTGTCGAGCAGCGGCTGGTTGTAGTAGATGTTCGCGACGGACACCCCCGCGATCGTCGCGAGCAGCAACAGCAGGCTGCGCGAATAGTGAGGCGAGGCGGCGTCGGTCGGACGGTCGGTGGGGGCGGTGGACATGGCTGCGCGAACGGAAGTGGGGCGGCGCAGCGCGCGGCGCACGCGTCGGGTGCGCAGGCGGGCGGGGCGCCGTCGAGGCTGCCGATCATACCGGAGCGACGGGAATCCTGCCGGACGGGGGCAGATCGGCCAAACCGGCCAAATCTGTGTAACCGGCCGGCCGCTGCCCGTCATCGTGCGTGCGTCAACCCGTCAGTCGACCAGCTCACCCGTCGGTTCATAGAACGGATAGGGCCCGGCCCCCTCATCGACATACACGTGATGCGACGTCATCCCCGCATCGGGCACATAGTGATGGACCGCGAACGCCGGCGGTTCGAGCCGGAATGCGGAAGGCCCATCGGGCCGCAGGTCGAATGCGACCTGATGCGCGGGCGACGGCACCGCGGCGGCGAGCGTGCCGCCGAAGCGCGTGAACATCGTGCGATGCACGTGGCCGCACAGCACGCGCTCGACGTTCGGATGGCCGCGCAGCAGCGCGTCGAGTTTCGCGGAGGCGGCCGGCGCGAGGCGCAGCTTGTCCATGTGGCCGATTCCCGACGCGAACGGCGGGTGATGCAGCGCGACGATCACCGGGCGGTCGCGCGCCGCGTCGAGTTGCGCGGCGAGCCAGGCGAGCCGCGCGTCACACAGGTCGCCGTAGCTTGCGCCCGGCACCTGCGAATCGAGCGCGAGCACGCGCACCGCGCCGATGTCGAGCGTGTATTGCACGAATTCGCCCGCCTGCAGCTCGGCGCGATCGGCGAACGCGCGGCGCAGCCCGGCGCGGTCGTCGTGATTGCCGATCATCAGGTAGTACGGAATCTCGAGCGCGGCGAGCAGCCCGCGCAGGTTGCCGTACTCCTCGTCGTGGCCGAAATCGGTCAGGTCGCCGGTGACGAGCACCGCATCCGGGCGCGGCACGAGCGCGTTCAGTTTTTCGATGCAGCGCGTGAGCGCGGCCGCGGTGTCGACGCGCCGGTACGCGAGCTGTCCCGGACGCTTGATGTGGAGATCGCTGATTTGAGCAAGCAGCATCGTCGTTCCTCGGAATTGTCTGATTGTTGTCACGGCGTCGTGCGCCGCGGTGGGGTGCTGCATGAATGATGCCGGAAGGACGGATCAGGCGCCGAGCGCGATCAGGCCTTCGGGCGCGACCGTGAGGCCGACCGCCGTGCCGCGTGCGAGTGCGATGCGGCCCGGCACGTCGATCACGAGCGCGTCGGGGGCCGCGTGCTCGATCGTGAGCCGCGTGCGCTCGCCGAGGAACGCGCATGCACTCACGACGCCGCGCAACGGCGCATGCGCGGGATCGGCCAGTTGCGCATCCTCGGGGCGGAAGAACCACTCGTCGGCGGCGTGCGGCGTCGCGATCGCGCCGCCCGTGGTCACCAGCGTGCCGTCGCGCCATTGCCCGGCGAGCCGGTTCAGCGTGCCGATGAACTGCGCGACCGTGCGGTTGGCCGGGTGGTAGTAGATGTCGCGCGGCGTGCCGATCTGCTCGATGCGGCCCGCGCCCATCACGACGATGCGGTCGCCGAGCTCCATCGCTTCGGCCTGGTCGTGCGTCACGTAGACCGTCGTCACGCCGAGTTCGCGCAGCAGCGCATTCATCTCGCGACGCAGCGTGTCGCGCAGCTTTGCGTCGAGCGCGGTCAGCGGCTCGTCGAGCAGCAGCACGCGCGGCCGCACCGCCAGTGCGCGGGCCAGTGCGACGCGCTGGCGCTGGCCGCCCGACAACTGGTCGATCGGCTTGTCCGCATGCGCGTCGAGCCGCATCATCGCGAGCAACTCGTCGACACGTTCGCGCAGCGCGCGCGGCTCGGTCTTGCGGATCTTCAGCCCGTAGCCGACGTTGCCGCGCACCGTCAGGTTCGGAAACAGCGCGTAGTTCTGGAACACCATGCCGACCTGCCGGCGCTCGATCGGCAGCGCGGTCACGTCGTCATGGCCGAATGCGATCGTGCCGCCGGCGTCCGGCGTGTCGAGGCCCGCGATCAGGCGCAGCGTCGTGGTCTTGCCGCAGCCGGACGGCCCGAGCAGCACGAGCGTTTCGCCCGCGCCGATCGACAGGTCGAGCGGCTCGAGCACGCGCGTGCCGCGGAACGTTTTCGCGCAGCGGGTGAGGGTGATGGGAGTGGAATCGAGTTTCATGTCTGCGAGAAATTCAGCGCGGGCGCTTCTTGAGTGCCCGCGTGCCGGACGGATCGACGCCGAGCCACTGCATTGCGACGAGCAGCGGCAGCGTCATCAGCAGGAACAGGATCGTGTACGCGCTGCCGACTTCGAGGCGCAGCGACGCATACGTGTCGGCGAGCCCGACCGGCAGCGTCTTGGTGTCGGGCGTGTGCAGCATCCACGTGAGGTTGAATTCGCCGATCGACAGCGTGAGCACCGCGAGCGCACCCGCGACGATGCCGGGGCGCAGGTTCGGCAGCACGATCGTGACGAAGCGCGTGACGAACGACGCACCCAGGCTGGCCGCGCCTTCCTCGAGCGTGCGCAGGTCGGCGCCGGCCGCGACGGCCGCCACCGCGCGCACCATGAACGGCAGCGTGAACACGACGTGGCCGACGACGATGAACCACAGGCTCATCCGGAACGCGGTGAAGCCGCCGTACACGACCAGCAGCGCGAGCGCCGATGCAAGGCCGGGCAGCGCGACCGGCAGCACGAGCGCCTCCTCGATCGCGCGCGCGGCGCGGCTCTTGCTGCGTGCGAGCGCGTAGCCGGCCGGCACGCCGACCGCGAGCACGATCGCGAGCGTCGCGAAGGCCACGTAAAGCGACAGTGCGACCGAGCCGTGATACTGCTGCCACACCTGTTCGAGCCAGCGCAGCGTGAGGCCGCTCGACAGGCCGCGGAAATAGTTGACGGTGAGGCCCGCGAGCACCGACATCACGACCGGCACGATCAGGAACGCGCACAGCAGCAGCGTGACGCCCCATTGCAGCACGGCGATCGCGCGCGCGCCGGTGACGCGCGGCGCGCGGCGGGCGACGCCGCTCGCCTGCACGGGAGCGGGAGCCGGCGACGGCGACGGCGCGGAAGAGCCGGAAAGCGATTGCATGCAGGAATCCTCAGGCCGCGGCGGCGGCGGTGTGGCCGGTGAAGCGGCGCGCGAGTGCGAGCACGGCCCAGGTGACGATGCCGAGCACGATCGACAGGCCGGCCGCCGTCGCGATGTTCGCGTTCAGCGTGAACTCGGTATAGATCGTCATCGGCAGCACGTTCAGGTCGGTGGCGAGCGTGAACGCGGTGCCGAACGCGCCCATCGCGGTCGCGAAGCAAATCGCGCCGGCCGCGATCAGCCCGGGCGCGAGCGCGGGCAGCACGATGTCGACGAAGATGCGCCACGGCGACGCGCCGAGCGAACGCGCGGCTTCCTCGAGCGACGCGTCGAGCTTGGACGCCGCCGCGATCACGGTGACGATCACGCGCGGAATCGAGAAGTACAGGTAGCCGATGAACAGCCCGGCGACCGAGTACGCGAAGACCCACTTGTCACCGGTGAGCTTCGCGGACAGCATGCCGATCAGCCCCTGCCGGCCGGCGAGCATGATCACCATGAAGCCGACGACGACGCCCGGGAACGCGAGCGGGAACGTGAGCAGCGCGAGCAGCACGCGCTTGCCCGCGAATTCGCGGCGAGCGAGCAGGAGGCCCGAGATCGTCGACAGCACGAGCGTCGCGAGCGTGACGCCCGCGGACAGCGCGATGGTCTCGCCGAGGCTCTTCATGTAGCGCGCATTGCCGAGCAGCGCCGCGTAGTGCGGGAAGAACGCGCCGTCGGCGGACACCTGCACGAGTGCCGCCATCGGCAGCAGCCAGAACGCGGCGAACACCGCGAGCGCCGGCGCGACGAGCGCGACGCGCCAGCGCAGCGGGAAGGTCAGGTCAAGCATCGATGAGGTCCGGCCGCTTACTGCATGACTTGCAGGTATTGCTGGCCGAATGCCTGCTGGCCGGCTGCCATCTTGCCGAAGTCGACCGGTTTCGCACGCGCGTATTCGCTCGCCGGCAGGAACTTCGATGCGATGTCGGCGCCGAGCGTCTGCGCGCGCACCGGGCGCAGGTACGCGTTGGCCCACAGCTTCTGGCCTTCGTCGGACAACACGAAGTCGAGCACCTTCTTGCCGTTCGCGTCGTGCGGGGCGCCCTTCACGAGACTCATCACGTACGGCACGGCGATCGTGCCTTCCTTCGGAATCACGAACTCGACGTTCGCGCTGTCCTTGTACTTCGCGCGATACGCGTCGAAGTCGTAGTCGAGCAGGATCGGAATTTCACCCGACAGCACGCGCGCATACGCGGTCTGCTTCGGCACGATCGGCGCGTTCGCCTTCAGCTTCCTGAACCAGTCGAGCGCCGGCTTGAAATTGTCGAGGCTGCCGCCGAGCGCCTGGTTCACGGCCACCGCGCCCGCATAGCCGACGAACGCACTCGACGGGTCGAGGTAGCCGACCATGCCCTTGTATTCCGGCTTCAGCAGATCGGCCCACGAGCGCGGCACCGGCTTGCCGTCGAGCGCGTCCTTGTTCACGAAGAAGCCGAGCGTGCCCGAATGGATCGCGAACCAGTAGCCTTGCGGGTCCTTCAGGTTCGCGGGGATGTCGTTCCAGTGCGCGGGCTTGTACGGCGCGATCACGCCCTTGTCCTTCGCCTGGAACGCCGACGACACGCCGAGGTAGACCACGTCGGCGACCGGGCTCTTCTGCTCGGCGATCAGCTGCGCGATCGACTGGCCCGAGTTCTTGTTGTCGAACGGCACGCGGATGCCGGTCTTCTGCTTGATCGCCGCGATCTGCGCGGCCCAGTCGGCCCATTCGGGCGGGCAGTTGTAGCAGATCGCCGTTTCGTCGGCGTGGGCGGCGGGCGCGCCGGCGAGGAGCGCGGCGCAGGCGACGGGCGCTGCAAGCGCGCGCAGCAGCGAGGTCAGGCGAAAGGACACGGTAGGTCTCCGGGCGAGGGTGAGGCGCTGGTGTGGTGGGGTGGTGTACAGGGTGCGCGGCGCGGGTTCAGGCCTTGCGCAATTGCAGGTCGGTGGCCGGCGGCGCCACGGTTGCGCCGTCGCGCACTACGTGCGGCAGGATCAGCGACGTGCGTTCGATCGCTGCGCCGCCGATGCTTTCGACGAGACGCTGCCATGCGTGGCGGCCGATGTCGCGGTTCGGCGTCGCGACGCTCGCGAGCGGCGGCGCGAGCAGTTCGCCGAGCGCGATCCCGTCGAAGCCGAGCACCGACAGGTCGTCGGGAATCGAGAAGCCCGCGCGGCGCAGGCCGCGCATCACGACCATCGCGAGCAGGTCGTTGCTGCAGAAGAGGGCGGTCGGGCGCGTCGCGTGTGCGGTGAGATGCGCGAGCACCGCGTCGGGCAGCTCGGGCGCGTTGAAGTCGACTTCGACCGGCGGCAGCGTGGCGACGCCGATTTCGTCGAGGGCCTGCGCATAGCCGAGATGACGCTGGCGTGCGCGATCCGACGCGGCGAGCGAGCCGGCCAGCATCAGCACGCGGCGGTGGCCGCGCGCGGTCAGCAGCCGCACGCCGTCATACGCGGCACGGCGGTTGTCGACCGACACCGACGGGCGACGCTGCGTGTCGTTGTGCATCAGCACGTAGTGCGGGCCGTCGTGGTCGAGCATGTCGAGCAGCGGGTGGGTATCCGCATCGGCGACGGTGAGGATCAGCCCTTCGACGCGCTGCTCGCGCAGCGTCTCGATCGCGTGGCGCTCGCGCGCCGCGTCGTATTCGGTCGTCATCAGGATCAGCTTGAAGCCGGCCGCGGTCGCGAGCTCGTCGATGCCTTGCAGGCAGTCGGCGAACACGGGGTTCGACAACGTCGGCACGACGACGCCGACGAGCCGCGTGCGCTCGCCGCGCAGTTGCCGGCCGAGCGGGCTCGGGCGGAACTGCAGTGTGTCGATCGCGGTGCGGATCGTTTGCAGCGTGGCGGGGCTGACGGTATGCGGGGCGTTGATCGCGCGCGAG
The DNA here is from genome assembly GCF_002223055.1 of Burkholderia sp. HI2500. NCBI lineage: Bacteria > Pseudomonadati > Pseudomonadota > Betaproteobacteria > Burkholderiales > Burkholderiaceae > Burkholderia > Burkholderia sp. HI2500. The sequence continues at coordinate 797,400 of NZ_NKFL01000004.1, forward strand.
ACGGTGGCGATCGAGAAGCCCGCGAGGGCAGCGACGTCCTTGATGGTCGAGGTCATGAAAGCTTGCGATGTAAACGTTTTCGGCCGGGAAATTATCGAAAACGTTTGTGACTTCGCGATGACTTAGGCGACGCTTGTTTCGCGAAAAGCACGACACAAACGTCTGACGGATAGGGCCGTCGGACGACGCGGACTCGATTGTATCGGGGATGCTGCGGCGCGGGAGGAAATCGTTGGGGGGCGGTGTGGGGGCGTCGACGACAACGGATGAATCCGTGGGGGCGCCTTGATGCGGCGCCGCGGAATAAGGGAACGCATGCGCAAGCAATGGTAGAATCGCGTCCGCCCCTCTTGCCGGGGTGATGAAATTGGTAAACATAGCGGACTTAAACGATTGAGTGCCCGGTCGGAAACGGTCGGTGCAGAACCCTTCAAATTCGGCGAAACCCCTGATGCGCGCATCGAGGCAACGCCGAGCCAAGCCTCGCGGCATCCGCGAGGAAGGTGTAGAGACTAGACGGGGGGCGCCTAAGGCGCATGGGCAGCAGGTAAAGCCCGCGCGCGACGGCGAAGGCATAGTCCAGCGCACGAACGGCATCGCGCACGCGACGCCGGCTTTGAAAAAAGCAGTGTGACGAAAATCCGCCGCCTTAACTGGCTTGCCGGTTCGAGTCCGGTCCCCGGCACCACGATCGCTTCATCGCGATTCGATGAAGGGACGAAAGCCCGCGAGAAGCCCTGCGCTCGCGGGTTTTTTGTTTTTGTGGCGTGGCATCGGTGGTGATTGACGACGACCGAACGGTAACGCCACCGCCATCAGCGACGCGATCCCTACGAATCACACCCCTCGCGCACGAAGGCCAGGTTGCGCGTGCGCGCCGTGTCGATGCGAAAGCGCGTCACCTCGTGACCCGAGCGTTCCACCGTCAAGACGCCGTGCATGACGGCCATCTGACCGGCAGGGTCGAACGTGAAAATGTCGTCGGCCACCGGTTCCAGCCGGTAGCCGGCGCTGCCGGCGGCGCCGGTCATGGTGAGGGTGAGTTCACCGTTCGTCACGGCGATCGTCGCACGTGCCGCGGCATCGTGACCGTGATACGTGCCCGCCAGGCCCGCCGACGCATCGGAGAGCGACGGCGCGTGATCGGGCAAGCGCTCGAGCGTCTCCGCGTGACCGCAGTCCACCAGCTCGATCGCCGTCACGCGAGCCGCCGCCGTCGGCGCTCGAGGTTTGATCAGCAGCGCTCTGCCTGTCCCGTCGTCAACCCGCAATCCAGCCTCCGTCTCGATGAGCGGTTGGGGCATCTGCTGGACGTTCTGAAAGCTCGCGTCGAGCTGCCCGTTGCGATCGCCGATCACGCAATACGTCCCGGACGCACGCGAGTGGTACCTGCCGAGCAAGGTTTCGTGCCCTGCCGTCGGCAACGGTGCGGCGGGCTTCGCGCCGAGGACGGCATCGCCCAGAACGATATCGACTATCTGCGTGGCCACTTCAACCGGATTGACTGCCGCGCCGTTCGTGAGAATGATGACGTCCAGCGCGTGCCCGGCCACGGTCAACATCTGGCAAGATCCACCGAACACCCCGCCGGCATGATGCAGCACCTCCACGTCGCGATGCGGCGTGAGCATCAGCCCGAGCGCGTAGACGCCCTCCGCGCCGCTCGAATAGTGCGGTCGGGTCAGCATCTGGCGCCAGCTTGCTTCGCTGCCGACCCGCCTGGGGCCGCGCAGATGCGCGAGCCAGCGCAGCATGTCGTCGACCGTCGACACGATCCCGCCTTCGCCGAGCACTTCCCACGTCGGAAAGAGGCCGCGCATGAATCCGCCTTTTCCATCCGGCACATGCTGGGTCGCCATGCGCGGGCGAATGCGCATGTCGTCGGCGACCGATTCCGTGTCGACCATGCCCATCACGTCGAAGATGCGCGCCTTCAGAAAGGTCTCGAAGGGAATGCCGCTGACCCGCTCGATCGCGAGCGACAGCAGGTGATATCCGCCGTTGCAGTAGATCATCCGCTCGCCCGGCGGAAAATTGACGTCGCGTTGCCGGACTTGCGCCGCCAGCACGCCGCCACGCGGCAACGTCGCGACGCCTTGCGCGAGCAGCGTGAGATCGAGATAGCAGCGGTAGCCGCCCGTATGCGTCATCAACTGCCGCAGGCTGGGGTCGCCTGCGAGCAGCGGCAGCTCGGGCAGGTACGTGCGGATCCCGGCGTCGACGTCGAGCTTGCCGTCTTCGGCGAGCAGGAGGGCGGCAAGGCACGTGAAGTGTTTGCTCGTCGAGCCGATGCGCAAGCGCGTGGCCGGCGTATTGGCGACGCCGTGTTCCAGGCTTGCCATGCCGAAGCCTCGTCGGTAGAGCACTTCGCCTCGATGCGCGACGGCCACGACGAGGCCGGGTTCATCGCTCTTGTTGAAGCGTTCGAAAAGGGTATCCAGTTGCTCGACGATGTCGCGCGATGCTTGAGTCATTTTAGGTATCCCTATGGTTTAGAACGGAACGGTCAGCGCCGCGCCGATCGTGCGGGGCTGAATCACGCTGACGAGCGCCGGGCCGCCCATCGGTATCAGCGACGTGCCGGCCGCGATCAACGCGCGCCGGTCGAACAGGTTGCGAACATAGAACGCCAGGCTGAACTTCCTGAAATCCACGCCCGCCTGCAGATCCGTGATCGCGTAGCCCGGCAACGGATAATCCGGCCGGCCCGAGCTGGCGTCGAACCCGCTATGACGTCGGCCGACGAAACGTTGGGTCACACCCGCATACGACGGATACCCTTGCGCGGTGAACAGATAGGTGCCCGAGAGCGTGGCGGCGACCTTGGCCGAGTTCGGCAACGGCGCGCCCGCCGTCGTCCCCGCGTTAGCGTTGCCGCTCGTCAGGCTGGCGTCGATGAGCGACAGGTTCGCGCTGAAGTTCCAGTGCGGGGTGGGGCGGAACGTGCCGGAGAACTCCAGGCCCTTGATGCGCGCGTTGCCGGCGTTGATGACCTGATTGACGCCATCGACCGTGCCGAGCTGCTGGATGTTCTTCCACTCGATGTCGTAGACCGACGTTTCCAGCGACAGCCGCTTGTCGAGCAGGTCGGCCTTGTAGCCCGCCTCATAGCTCCACAGCGTGTCGGGTGCGAAGGTCGGGCTGCCCGCTGCGCGCATGCCGGTGAGCGGATCGATCAGCAGGGCATTCGGGCCACCGGGCCGGTATCCGCTGGCGATGCGGACATACGCATTGCTGTTGGCGGTCAGCGCATAGCGCGCGGTGAACATGTAGGTCTTGCTGGTGTCCGACGACGGTGCCGAGATGGTCTGTGTCGGGCCGGCGAGCGTGCCGTAGGTCGTCTGTTCGTAGGTCTGGGTATTGTGGGCGATCCGCACGCCGCCGGTCAGCGAAAGGCGCGGCGTCAGGTGATAAGTCAGGTCGCCGTATGCCGCGTACTCGTTGTACGTGCTGGGCGCCTGGAGCTCCGACAGGTCCGGGCCGGGCGAGCCATCGGGCAAGGTCGTCAGAAAGCCCTCGCTCGAATGGCTGCGCTCGTGCGTATAGAAGAGGCCGGCCAGCCATTCGAGTCGCTGGTTGCCCGGCGAAGTCAGGCGAAACTCCTGGGTCACCTTGTTCGTGGTGGCCACATCCTTGGCGACCACCGAACCCAGGTTCAGCCCCTGGGCGGCAAATAGCGGCCCGTAGACACCGGTCAGGTCCTGCGGCGCACTCGTGTTGATCCTTTGATACGACGTGATCGAGTTCAGGCGCGCCCAGCCGAGCTCGTATTCGATCCCGGCCGAATAGAGCTGGATGTTTTGATGAAAGGGCTGCGGGGCGAACTGTCGCGTGGTCAGGTCCCCCCAGACCGGCTTGCCGTCGGCGCCATATTCAACGTAGTTCGGATCGTTGCGATTGATGTTCTGCGAGAGCGCGGTCAGCCGGACCGTCAGATCGCGGGTGGGCGTCAGCAGCAGCGACGCGCGAGCACCGTAGGTGTCGCCGCGATCGATGTGGGTGTCCGCCTTGGGGCCCACTGCGTCGACATACCCGCCATCGTGCTGCCCGAACACGGAGACGCGCAGTGCGGCAACGTCGGTCTTCAGCGGGATATTCAACGCCGCGTTGGCCGTCCCGCTCACCCCGCCATGCGCCGTTCCCGATACGCCGGTGCCGACCTGCCCGGAAAACTGACTCGGGTCCGGTTCGTTGGTCACGTATTTCAGCAAGCCGCCCATCGCACCCGCGCCATACAACGTGCCCTGCGGACCTCGCAGGATTTCGACGTGGTTGAGGTCGAGCAGGCTCATGTCGAGCGAGAACGTCGCGCTTTGGGAGAACAGCGTGCTGCCGCCGAACGCGACGTCGTCGACATACATGCCGACGGTCGGCCCCGTCTGAACACCGGTCGTCACGCCGCGAATACTGACTTGCCCCGACCCGCTGCCGCCGCTGGCGTTCAAGTCGACGCCCGGCTCCGAGGACAGGAAGTCGGACATCGTTTTCGCGCCGCTCTTCTGCAGTTCGTCGGCCGACAATACATTGACCTGCATAGGGACTTCGCGAGCCGGTTCGCGTCGGCGTGTCGCGGTCACGACGACGGTATTGAGCGTCGCGCCACCCTTGCCTTGCGCCTTCGTCACCTCGGCCGGAGGGGTATTCGGCGCAGCGGCGGCAGGCGTCGCGTTGGACGCCGCATCAGGCGCGGCGACCTGCTGCGTCGTCGCGGGCGTTTGCGCGTGTTCCTGCGCGTGCACGCCCAACGATGCCAACCCGAATACGGGGCCGACGAAGAGGGGGGCGTAACGCCCGCCGTGTCGCAGCGGTAACGTTGCCGAGCCCGCCGCGCGCTTCGTCCGGTTTTTCATCTTCACCATCGTCTCCTCCTGGTTTTGCAATCGACTGAACGCGATGCCGTGTAGCGCAACTCAGGGTGAACGGTAAGTGCCGGTTATTTCTGGTTCATGTGGCGTTTGTATCGGTGCTGATACAAACGATCGATGACGGAGCGGGGCCGCCACGCCGGCCGACGCGGTGCAGAACCGGGACGAAGACTTGTTTCAGGTTTGCAATAAAGGGCTCACATGGCCCCTACATTCACGGGCGATAATCGACGCCATCGCTCGCCGTCGGCCAGGACCATGCACAAACCCCGCTTCGATTCGGCTTTCTATCGCCTGTTCTTCGTGATGATCTCGATCATCCTCGTGATGCAGATCAGTGCCGGCCTGCTGCTCTTCAAGCTCTACAGCACCGCGCCCTTCAAGCCGCCGCCGGGGATGAGCGCGGCGTTGCAGTGGGGCGCCGCGGTGATGATCCAGGTGATGCCCGCGCTGATCTCGTCCTGGATCGGCGCGCGCATGCTGGCCGCCCCGTTCCGAACGCTGGCCGTGGGGGCCGCCGAACTGTCGAGGAATATCGATGCGCCGCCCATCCGGGAAATCGGTCCTGTCGAGGCACGTCAGGCCGCCAGCGTGTTCAACACGATGCAGGCCTCGCTGCGGCGGCAAATGAGTGAGCGCAACCGCTTCCTCGCCGCCGTATCGCACGATTTGCGCACGCCGCTGACGCGCATGAAGCTACGTCTTCGCTCCGCTCAGGATGCCGAATTGAGCGAACGAATCAGGGACGACATCGACGAGATGACGCAGCTTCTGGAAGCCACCCTGTCGTTCCTGCGCAATGAAGAGGTGGTCGAGGAATTCAGTCCGGTCGATATCAATGCACTGGTGGATGCCATCGCGGAAGATGCGGCCGAACACGGTCAAAAAGTGACGATCAGTGGTGAGGTGCCGCCGATCTCGGCGCAACCGCTGGGCCTCAAGCGCTGTCTGACGAATCTGGTCGCCAACGCGATTCGATACGGTGAAGACGCGCACATCCGCCTGATCGACGCACCGTCGTGCGTGCGGATCCAGATCGTCGATCACGGCCCGGGCATCCCGGAGTCGCAACTGGAGCGCGCGCTGGAGCCGTTCTACCGGGTGGAAAGTTCGCGCAACCGGAACACGGGCGGGACGGGGCTGGGCCTCGCCATCGCGAACGACGTCGTGAAGCGTCACGGCGGGGAGCTGGTGTTGCGCAACGCTCCGGAAGGCGGGCTGGTCGCACAGGTCACGTTGCCGCGTCGATAGGGATAACGGCCCGGATCGACCGTTTGCACTGCTCTGTTTCACGCTTGATACAGACTGCTCACAAAGCGGAAATGGCGGGTGCTTATAGTCGTTTCACACCCTTCAATCCCATTCGGCAGACCTCGTCATGAAAATATTCACGGCTCAGCTTTCGACGGAAACCAATACCTTTGCCCCGTGCCCGACCGGATGGGGCGGCTTCGAAGAGAACACGATCTTTCACGGCGACGCGAGTGTGCGCGAGCCCGACGGCGTGGGGCATGTGCTCGCGGAAGTGCGGCGCCTCGCGCAGGCCGACGGTCACGACATCGTCGAAGGCCTGTGTGCCGAAGCCCAGCCGTCAGGCCGCACGATTCGCGCGGTCTACGAGTCCCTGAGGGACGAAATGCTCGATGGCGTAAAGGCCGCCTTGCCGCTGGATGCCGTGATTCTGCTGCTGCACGGCGCGATGGTGGCGGAAGGCTACGACGATTGCGAAGGCGACCTGCTCGCCGGCGTGCGCGCCATTGTTGGCCCCGACGTTCCGATCTCGGTCACGCTCGACCCGCATTGTCATTTCACGCAATTGATGAAGGCGTCGGCCGATGTCCTGATCGCTTACAAGGAGTATCCGCATATCGACGCCGTCGAGCGGGCGCGCGACGCCTATCGACTGACGCTCGATATGGCTGCCGGACGCATCCGCCCGACGATCGGCGTGTTCGATTGCCGAATGGTCGGTGCCTGGCACACCACCAGCGAACCGATGGCGGGGTTCGTCCGGCGTATGCAGTCGTTCGAAGGGCGCGACGGCGTGCTGTCGGTGTCGCTCGGCCATGGGTTTCCGTGGGGCGACGTGCCGGAAGCCGGCGCGAAACTCTGGGTGGTGACGGACGACGATCTCGCCAAGGCCGACGCGCTGGCGGCGCAACTGGCGCGCGAGTTCTGGGCGTTGCGCGACGCGACACGCCCTGCATGGCTCGATATCGATGCCGGGCTGGATCGCGCGCTGGCGGTCGAGGGCGGCCCGGTCGTGCTGGCGGATGTCGCTGACAATCCCGGCGGTGGCGCGCCGTGTGACAGCACGTTCATTCTGCGTCGCGTGGTCGAGCGACAGATTGCGAATGTTGCGATCGGGTGTTTCTGGGATCTCGGTGCTATCCAGATCTGCAAGGACGCGGGTGTCGGGGCCACGCTGAATCTGCGCATCGGCGGCAAATGCAGTGTGTACTCCGGAGAACCGGTGGACCTGCGCGTCACCGTCCGCAACGTGGTCGAGCGGCATACGCAAAGCATCATGGGCCTCGAGCAACCGCTCGGCCGGGCGGTGTGGGTGGAAGCGGACAACGGGCTCGACATCGCGCTGATATCGGTTCGCACCCAGGTGCTCGGCGTGGACGCATTCACCGGCCTTGGCATCGACTTCGCCGGCAAGAAGCTGGTGGTCGTGAAATCGACGCAGCATTTCCAGACCGACTTCGCGCCGCGTTCGAAGGCCGTCTTCCATATCGCCGCGCCAGGGGCGCTCTCGATGAACTTCGCCGAACTGGACTATCGGCTTCGTGACCTCAACTACTGGCCGCGCGTGTCGAATCCGTTTGCGTCGGCGAAGTGAATACGTGCCGGCGTCAACCGACGCCGGCCAGCGTCAGGCGTCGGCGTGTACCCGTGTGAAGGCCAGATGCCGGGTGCGCGGCGTATCGACGCGAAAGCCGGTCATGTCGCCGCGCGTTGCGTCGCGCGTCAACGTAAGCATTCCGGTCGTGATGTTCACCGGATCGATCGGCACCAGTTCGAAAGCATCGTGGGCCAATGGCGTGAGGCGGTAGTCGCAACGGCCCACCGCGCCGTGCAGGCGAAGAATGAGGGCTTCGTTGTCGAGCCGAATGATCGCGTGGGCATCGGCGTCGTGGCTTGCGAATACGCCGGACATCGCGGCGACGAGATCCGGCGTCATCGCGGGCGCTTCGCCGACGCGTGCGAACGTGTCGACATGGCCGCAATGCACGATGCGCAGGCTCGAGAGATCGTTCGGTGTGCAGGATGATCCCCACCGCAGCGCCAACAGACCGTCGCCGCTCGCTTCGACCTGGACGTCGTTCAGTTCATCGGCGCTGTCGTAGAGCGTCATCGAGCGTCTGGGGCAAATGGGGCCCGCCAACACCAGCGCGCCTTCGTGATCCTCCAGTGCATACACGGCGCCGCTGCGGGCCGACCGGTAGCGGCCGAGGCGTGCTGCGTGATCTGCGGCGCGCGCCGCGACAGGCGGGCCATCGCCATCCAGCTCGTCCGCCAGCACGATATCGACCACACGCTTCGACAGTTCGAGCGGTGCGTCGAGCGCGCCGTTGCTGAGCAATACGACGTCGAGCCCATGTGCTACCGATACCAGCATCTGGCAAGTTCCACCTACGACGCCACCGGAATGCTGTATCAGCTCGACACCGCGATAGGTGCTCTGCGTGAGACCGAGCGAGTATTGACTACGCAGACCGCTGGAGAATGCGGGCAACGCCAGCATCTGGCGCCAGGTGTCGGCGTTGCCGACGATCTTCTCGCTGCATCGCAGGTGCGCGGTCCATCGCAGCATGTCGTCGACGGTCGAGACGATCGAGCCTTCGCCGAGCAGTTCCCACGTCGGAAAGATGCCGCGCCGGAATCCGCCCATGCTGTCAGGCACATGCATCGTCGCGATGCCGTGCTCGATCGTCATGTCGTTGGGCACGCACGCGGTGTCATGCATGAGCAGGGGCGCGAAGAGCTGGGTCGCGAGAAACGCGTCGAACGCCATTCCGCTCGCACGTTCGACGGCAAGCGAAAGCAGGTGATAGCCGCCGTTCGAATACATCATGCGTTCTCCCGGCGGAAAATTTTCGTCGTGTTGACGTTGCTGCGATGCGAGGTACGCGCCAGGCGGTGACATCGCGAGACCCTGCGTCAGGAGCGCAAGGTCCAGCGCGCATCGCTGCCCGCCGCGATGCGACATCAACTGCCGCAGCGTCGGTCGGCCGGCGGCCGGCGGCAGCTCCGGCAGATACGTGCCGATGGGGGCATCGGCGTCGAGCGCGCCGCGCTCGCACAGGAGCAGCACGGCGAGGCAAGTGACATGCTTGCTGACCGAGCCGATGCGCATGCGCGTGGCCGGCGTGTTGGCGATGCCGTGTTCGAGGCTGGCCATGCCGAAACCGCGCCGATACAGCAGTTGGTCGCGATGGACGATGCCGGCGATCAATCCGGGTGCATCGGCGCGGTGATAATGCGCGAACAGCGCGTCGAGCTGCGTCGTCGTGGTGGATGAGTCGGATGTCATGTCGATGGCTCAGCGAGAGGAGGCAGGGGGGCAGCGTGGCCCCAGACGTTGGACGGGCAGTGCAGCAGGCCGTCGATGTACGCGACACCCGGCTCGCGATCGCGTGCGAGGAAGATCGGTCCGTCGAGATCGACGTGATCGCACAGTTGCCCGAGCAGAAACGCGGGGGCGATCGCCAGCGAGGTGCCTGCCATGCAACCGACCATCACGGACAAGCCCGCTTCGCGTACCCGCGCGGCAAGGTCGAACGCGCGCGTCAGGCCACCGCATTTGTCGAGCTTGAGGTTGACGATGTCATAACGGCGCGCGACGGCGGACAGGTCGCCGAGATCCTGAAACGATTCGTCGGCCGCGAGCGGGACCGGACAATCGATTGCTTCGAGACAGGCGTCCGCACCGATCGCAAACGGCTGTTCGAGCATGCCGACTTCAAGCTGTTGCAGCACGGGGAGCATCGTGTCGAAGTGCGCGCGCGACCAGCCCTGATTCGCGTCGACGGCGAGCGGTATTTCCGGGCGCACGTCACGGATGGCGAAGAGGCGCGCGGCGTCGGCGGCGCTGCCGTCCAGCTTGACCTTCAGCGCCCGCGCGTGGCGCAATCTCTGCGCGGCCCCGGCCATGGCACTCGGCGTATCCACGCCGATCGTCATCGTGGTCCGCAACGGGCGTGGCTCGGAGAGGCCCGCGATGCGCCAGACAGGCATCGCTTGCCGTTGAGATTCGAGCGCCCACAATGCCGCATCGACTGCATTGCGTGCGCCGCCGGGCGGCAATACGTCGAGCAATCGCTCTCGCGTGATGCCCGCTTCGATCGATGGTCGGACGCGCTCGATTTGCGCGGCGATGGATTCCGGCGTTTCACCGAAGTAAAAGACCCCGGAGGCTTCACCGTTGCCGGCGTGGTGCCCGTCGTCGACGGTCACGCTCACGAGGCGAGCGGCGTCGATGACGTGGCCGGTGATATGGAACGGAGCGGCCAACGGCCAACGTTCGATACGCAGCGAGAGCGAGAGCGGGCAGGGTGACATGGGAGCGGAAGGACGAAGGGAATCACGCATAGCGTTCGATTGCGTCGCGCACACCGCGGCCCGCCGCGCGCATCAACAGGCAGGCGGCAAAGAAGCCGAACGCCGCCACGCAGACGATCGACCACAGCAAGCCCTGGCTGAACGCATGCAGACGATCCGACATGAACCCGATGAACACGGGGCTGCCGGACTGCACGACGATCGACGTCAGGGCGCCGATCGCCGCCACGCGCGAGCGCAGGTGGGCAGGGCAGATGTTCTGCATGAGGGTGGGAAACAGCACCATGCCCGCGACCATGCAGGCGAGCTGTGCGCCGAAGAGCGCGTAGACCGGCGTGAGCGAGCCCACGGCCAGATAGAGGAAGGATAGGCCGCCGGCGACCAGCGCGCCACATTCACACACACGCAATGGCGCGAGCACGCCGAAGCGCGCTCGCATGCGGCCGGCAACGAGTCCGCTGAGCACGCAACCCGCGATGCCGCCGGCCATTGCCGCCACGCCCATGCCGCCGCCGGCTTCAGCCGGTGTCGCGCCGAAGGTGCGCACCGCCACGACCGGCATCCATGTCGCGACACCGCCGAACGACAGGTTGACCAGCCCGATGGCGCCGAAGAACTTGAGCATCATGAGGGCTTCGCGCCGGAAGTAGACCGGTGCGGACGGCAGCGGCGCGGAAGTCCGGTGACGCGCGGTGGCTGCTTCCGTATCGCCGTGCTGGCCGGGGCGAATCAGCAGAACCAGCACGGCCAGCACGGGGGCGGGCAACGCAACGGCAAAGAACGCGAGCCGCCACGGTTCGAGATCGGCGAGTCCCGCCGGCCACGCGCCGTGCGCCGCTGCGATGCCGTGCATCAGTGCGCCGCCGAGCGCCATCCCCGCCCCCGAGCCCAACAGGTTGGCGAGCGCGAAGATCGCATTGGCGAGCACGCGCTGGCGCGCAGGGAACAGATCGGGAATCAGGCCGTAGATCACCGGCACCAGTCCGGCTTCGCCGATCCCCAGCCCGACGGTGGCGATGAACAACTGCCAGAAGTGGGTGGTCATGCCGCAGATCGCGGTGGCGGCGCTCCAGACGAGGACGCACGCAACCAGCACGACACGGCGGTCCACGCGATCGGCGACCCAGCCGATCGGCAACGATGCCACGCCGGCGAACAGGGCGATGCCTGCGCCTTGCATCAGGCCGATTTGCGTGTCGGTCAGCCCGAAATCGTGGCGGATGGGTTCCGTCAGCAGGATCAGCATCTGACGATCGACGAACGCGAAGAACGCCACGATCACGAGTATCGCGAGACCGAACCATGCGCGTGGCCCGGCCGGTGAATCCGATGGCGGGCTCGAGGCCGCCACGGGGGCGAGCACGTCGGGGTTGGAGTCGAACATGAGGGCTCCGTGATGAGAAGGCGGTTACTGCATGAACTGCTCGTTGCCCACGAGCCCGATGCGGTTCGCGCCGAGCCGCTGCGCGGACGCCATGACCATGGCGACGGCGCGGTAAGGCGCCGCCTTGTCGGGCCGCAAATGCAGTTCGGTCGGCGCGGGATCGACGGCGACGTCGTGCAAGCGCGTTTCCAGTTGCTCGCGCGAACGCAGCGTTTCGCCGTTCCACGCGATGGCACCGTCGGCCGCGATATCGATCTGCACCACCGGCGGTGTCCGCGGTTGCGACGGCGGCGCGCCGGTCGGCATGTCCAGCTTGACCGCGTTCGTCTGGATCGGAATGGTGAGGATCAGCATGATGAGCAGGACCAGCATCACGTCGATGAGCGGCGTGGTGTTGATCTCGATCATCACGTCGGCTTCGTCGGCGTTGCCGGTTGGCATCGTCATGGCCATGTCGGGTCTCCTGGTCGGTATGAAGGGATCATTGGCGCGGCGGCGGTTCGGTGATGAAGTCGACCTTGACGATGCCCGCCCGCTGGCAGGCAGACACGACCCGGCCGATGGCGGCGTAGCGTGCATCGAGGTCGCCACGGATGTGGACTTCGGGTTGCGGCGACTGCACGGCAACCGCCTTGAGTTTCTCGACGAGCGTGGCGGCATCGGGCACGCGCCGTTCGTCCCAGAACACGTCGCCTTCTTTCGTCACGGCGAGAATCACGTTCTGCGGCGTCGTTTGCAGCGGCTGCACGGCCTCCTTGGGCAGCGTGACCGGCACGGTGTGCGACACCACCGGAATCGTGATGAGGAAGATGATCAGCAGCACCAGCATCACGTCGACCAGCGGCGTCGTGTTGATGGACGACATGGTCTCGTCGTGCTCGGCGCCGTCGCGGGGGCCTACGGTCATGGCCATGGCTCACCCCACGCGGGTGAGGGCGGCGGCCTTGGTCGCGGCGGCGGCCCCGGCCGTGGTCGTGCCGGTCAGGATGACGATGTGCAGTTCCGTCGAAAACCCGCGCACGCGCTCCATCACCGCCTTGTTGCGGCGCACGAGCCAGTTGTAGCCGAGCACGGCGGGCACGGCGACGGCCAGGCCGATCGCGGTCATGATCAGCGCCTCGCCGACCGGCCCCGCGACCTTGTCGATGGAGGCCTGGCCCGCGATGCCGATCGCCGTCAGCGCGTGATAGATGCCCCACACCGTGCCGAACAGGCCAATGAACGGCGCGGTCGAACCGACGGTGCCGAGAAACGCGAGGCCGTCCTGCAGGCGGCTCGAGACGGATGTGGTCGCCCGCTCGATGGCCGCCGCGACCCACTGGTTGAGGTCGACCTGTTCGACCAGCGCGCCTTCGTGATGGTCGAACGCCGCGAGACCAGTTTCGGCGATGAAGCGGAACGGGCTGCCGGCGTCCAGCTTTTTCGTGCCTTCGCTGAGACTGCCTGCTTTCCAGAATCCCGCCTCCGCTGCCTTCGCGCGGCGCAGCACACGCGTTTGCTCGAGCAGTTTCGCGACGATGATGTACCAGCTACCCATGGACATGACGACCAGGATGAGCAGCGTGCCGCGTGCAACGAAATCCCCGCCTTTCCAGAGCGCATCGAGACCGTAGGGATTCGTCACCGTGTCGGTGGCGGCGTGGGCGGCGCTGGCCGCGAGGAACAGTGCCGTCGCGAGGGCGGCCTTGCGGGTTCGGTTGAGCATGAACGTCTCCTGAAATGCGTTGCCAAGTGGAAAGGGAACGGCTGTCGAGGGCAGCCTCAATCGAGCTTGAAAGAGAAGGGCACCTGCACGCGGACTTCCTCGCCCTGTGCGACGCAGTGGAACTGCCGCACGGCGTTTTCCGCGGCCCGGTCGAGAACGGGCGCGGCCGACCGGGTCACGCTCAGGTCCTTGACGTTGCCGTCGGTGCCGACCACGAACGTCACGACGACGTCGCCGGTCAGGTTGTCCTTGAGCGCTTCACGCGGATAGCGAATGGCGGCGCGAACCTGCGTCGAGTTGGGACACACCACGCCGACGCTCGTCGACACCGGCGCCGCAGCGGCGGGCGGCGCGGGCGGCGCGATGGGGGCCAACGGCGCGGGCGTGGTCGATTGCGCGGCGATCGCGTTCGGCGACGGCGGTGCCGCGACGCGCACTTCCGGGGGCGGCACGAACGGCGGCGGGGGCGCGACGTGCTTCGGCGGCGGCGGTGCGATGTGCTTCGGCGGTGGGGGGGGAGGGGGCGGCGGCTTGATCTCTTCGATGATGCGCGTCTCGATCGGCTGGCGGATCACGTCCACGACTTTCGTCGCGAGACCGGTGAGCAGTGCGTAGACGATCACCGCATGCAATCCGACCACGAAGGCGATGCCGCCAATGCGCCGGACAGGCGGCTTGGGTTGTGCGTAGTTCATGTCCCGCGTGTCTCCTGCGTCGATATGACTTGGGAGCTACGTTAAAACCCGGGCATTTCTGGTTCATATCGGCTTTGTATCGGCGCTGACACAAAGTCCTTCCGGATGGGCCATGTCGCGGCAGGAGTCGAGAAGCCAGACGGAGCGGCGAAGGCGGACGATGCCGAGCGGCGTTTCTTCGGGAAAATACCGGGCGGGTTATCCATGACGTGAGCGCTCGTCAGGCATCCCGATCGTTCCGGACGACCTTGTGGGGCAAGGTGCGGGGCAATTATTTCAACGCTGCAACAATTCGTGCAAAAAGCCCTTATATTGACGGGCAATAATGAGTGTGGGGCACATCTCACCGCCGCAACATCGGAGACAAGACGCCGTGAACAAAGCGATTCGTATTCTCGTCGTCGACGACGACTCGCAGATTCGCAGCCTGTTGTGCGACTGCCTGGCAGACTTCGGCATGACGACCGCGCAAGCCGGCAGCGGCGCGGAAATGCATCACGCGCTCGGCGAGGGCGGCTTCGATCTCGTGGTGCTCGACCTGATGCTGCCGGACGACGACGGCCTCAATCTCTGCCGCGAGATTCGTGCGACCTCGGAGATTCCGTTGATCATCCTGACCGCGCGCGGCGAGATGACCGACCGGATCGTCGGGCTGGAACTCGGTGCCGACGACTACATCGTCAAGCCGTTCGAGCCGCGTGAACTGGTCGCGCGCATCCAGACGATCCTGCGCCGCGTGCGTGCGCAAACGCAGGGCCGGACGCGGGCGCAGGAGGAAAGCCGCTTCGCCGGATGGCGGCTTCACCAGATCGGCCGCCACCTGATTGCGGCCGACAACACGGTCATTCCGTTGTCGAACGCGGAATTTCGCCTGCTCAATGCGTTCCTCGCCGCGCCGGGGCGAGTACTGAGCCGCGAATACCTGATGGATACCGCGCGCGGCAAGTCGATCGACACGTTCGACCGCAGCATCGACGTGCAGATATCACGCTTGCGTCAGAAGTTGCGCGAGGACATCAAGGAGCCGCGCCTGATTCGCACGATTCGCGGGGAAGGGTACATGCTGGATGTCGGTCATCGTTAGGTGTGCGTGCGGCTGATTGCACGGACCGAGTACGGTTCAGGCACGACGCCTGATGCGTCATTCAGATCAGGCCCATTGCCGACGCCTTGAGCGTCGCTGCCGCGCGTGTCGAACATCCGAGCTTGCGGAACACGCTTTCGATGTGCGTGCGCACCGTGCTCGGGCTGATGGTCAGTTCCCGCGCGGCCTCCTTGTTGCTCGCGCCGCGCGAGATCACACGCAGCACGTCGATCTCCCGCTCGGACAGGCCGGCGCCGGAGGATGCACTTCGGGAGACGCGTCTGGCGACGGGGCTGCCTGCCGACGTCAGCACACCGACCGCTTCGCCGCACAACCGGCCGTGTGCGACCTCGTCCTGCAACAGACGGGCGGCCGCGTCGTCGGTCATCGCGGCACGCCAGGGGCGCGGCGATCGCAATGCGACCCACGCGACGGATGCCGCCAGCACGCGTGCTTCCAGTGTCAGCGCAGGCGCATGTGCGCCGCGAAAATACCCCGAACCGTCCAGCCGTTCGTAAGCATGCGATGCCAGCAGCGCCGCATGGCGCAGCGCGCCGGACTGTTTGCCGGCGCGCTCCGTCCAGTACGGTACCAGCCGCACCTTCTCCCACGCGCTTGCGGGCAACGCCGTGGGCAGGTTCCAGATGTCGTTGGGTACGGCGGCCCTGCCGATGCCGTGAATCAGTCCGGCCTGGTAGACGAGCGAACGCCCGGCGTCATCCGCCTTGAGCCGCGCGTGACACCCGGCCGCCGTCACGGCGACCGCACGCGAAAAACCCGTCATCCACGGCACTTTCAGGTCGACGATGTCGGCGATCAGTTCGGCGGAAGTCATCCGTTGCATGTCGGAGGTCGCCAGTGCGATGTCGAACTCGGCCGGCGACGTGCGTTCCAGTTCCGTCAGCCAGGCGTGCGCGTGACGTAGCGTCGTCGCGACGAGGTGCGCCGGATATCGCGTGTCGGCGCGCTGTTCGATCAGTCCCAGGGCCCGCTCGACGCCATACGTGCGACCCAGCACTTCCAGATCGCCGGCAAGCGCGACGACCGGCACGGCGGCGGGCACGTGTTCGCGTGCGAGCTGCGCCGGGAAGCCGCTGCCGTCCCAGGCTTCGAAAATGTGACGCAGCGCCGTTTCGGTCGCCGTCGACAGCCCGAGTATCCGCGCGACCTCGCCGGCGACTTCGCAGTGAATCCGTGCGAGTTGCGTCATCGACGCGGCGGCGCCTCCGATGGCCTCGGCTATACCGGGCCGGTTCTCGAGCATCGCCGTGCGGATCGCGATGTCGTCGCCGAACGCCTGCGCGAACCCGGCTGCGTTCGCCGTACAGCCCGACCAGCGAAGCAGCGACACCTCGCGAACCGTATCGCACGCGGACGCGCCCAGTCCGGCCGCGCCTGCGAGTCGTACACCCAGCCATGCGGTGCGAAGCGAATGGTCGGTCGGCTGTCCCATGCTCAGATCGCCGATGAAGGCGATCGCCCTCACGGAATCGAAGATGCGCAGTGTGGCGTGGCTGGCGTCGGCGTCGAACATCGGGCTCGGCTTGGAAAAAACGCAGGGACGAGCGAACGATCATACGCGACGCGGGTGCGTGCGCCCCGTTGCGTGATGCTGTCCGGGGTCGGTCATTTGACCGATCCCGGACGGCCCGAACGATCGGGACAATCTGGCTGCAAGTGGGGCAAGCGACATGCCATGCCGCATGAATGCTTCCTTGCGCCTTTGGAGTCGCCGGAGTCGTGGCGACCGGGGCCCACCTTGTCAGAAGGAGTCGTCGTCTTATGCCTCATCCCATTTCCGCCTTGGGTGCCGGTCACACCCTCGTCAGCCTGGTGACGTTCGCCGCGGGGCTCTACAGCTTTGCCCGGTATCAGAAGATCGACAGCGCGACCCGGTCCGCCAGGATTTACGTCGCAGGCATGGTGATATCCGTGTTCACGTCGTTCGGCTTGTCCAGTACCGGCGGTTTCAATGCCGGGCATGCACTCGGCATCCTGGCGCTGATCGCGACATCGGGCGGGCTCCTCGTGCCGCGCATCGAAGCGCTGGGGCGTGCACGGCGGTACCTGGCCCAGTTCGCATTCTCGTTCAGCTTCTTTCTGTTGCTGGTTCCCGGGATCAACGAGACGCTGACGCGGCTGCCGATCGGTCACCCGCTTGCCAATGGCCCCGCGTCCCCCGTCGTGCGCGGCTCGCTCGCCGCGTGGCTGGGCATCTTCGTGCTTGGATCGGTGGTGCAGCTGGTGCGGCTTCGGTCGTATCGTAGCCGCGCCTGAACGTGCGGAACGAGGGCGCTAAATTGCTTCATCGCCCGGCGGGCCCGGCCGTGCCGCTTTTCGAGTCGGTACGTGTTGGCCGCACTCGCACCATGTCGATCAACGCCCGCAGCCCGCCCGAAACATGGCGATGACCGGGGTAGTACAGGCACAGCCCCGGCATGACCGGGCACCAGTCTGCCAGCACGCGTTCGAGACGCCCATCGGCCAGCGCATCGCGAACGAGATGGTCGGGCACGAAGGCGATCCCGATCCCGTCGATCGCTGCGTCGACCATCAACGGCTGGTCGGTCAGCGTGAGCGGGCCGCTGACGTTCACCGTTTCGACGACACCGCGGCGCTCGAATTCCCAGCGGTAGAGCGCACCGCTATCGAAGCGAAAGCGGATGCAGTCGTGCCGGCCCAGATCCTGCGGCACGTCGGGGCGGCCGCGCGCGGCGAAATAGGCCGGCGACGCGACGGCGGCGAACCGCACCGGATCGGACACGCGCACCGCGATCATGTCCTGCGGCACGGCTTCGGCCAGCCGGATTCCCGCGTCGAAGCCACCGGCGACGATGTCGCCGAGCTTGCCGTCGGTCACGATGTCGAGGTGGACCTGCGGGTAGTCGCGCAGGAAGCGCGCGAGCACCGGCTTCAGCACGAGGCGGATCGCCCCTTCGCTGGCGTTGATGCGGACGGTGCCGCTGGGCGTGTCGCGCATCCCGTCGACTGCGAGCATCGCCTCCGCGACCGACGAGATTGCCGGGCGGAGCTTGTCGGCGAGCCGCTCGCCGGCGTCCGTCAGCGACACGCTGCGCGTGGTGCGATTGAACAGGCGAACGCCCAGGCGCTGCTCGAGGCTCTTGATCGAATGACTGATCGCCGACGGCGTGACGTCGAGCTCGACCGATGCCGTGCGGAAGCTGAGGTGCGTGGCCGCCGCGAGGAACACATTGAGCGAGAAGAGATCGCCGCTTTTCAATTGATGAGCTGATTTCATCGTGACATAAAGATTGGCGAGATTGTCATGATAATGCGCCTTTTCTAGACTAGGCCCTGCGTTCGGTTGAACAAGGAGCAGGCAATGAAGATGAAGGCGATCGTGATGACGGGGGCCAACCGGCCCTGGGAAGTGCAGGAAGTGCCGATGCCGGTAGCCGGGCCGGGGCAGGTGCTGGTGAAGGTGCATGCGTCCGGGATGTGCTACACCGACGTGTGGGCCACGCAGGGCTACGGTGGCGACATCTATCCGCAGACACCGGGCCACGAGGTGGTCGGTGAAATCGTCGACGTGGGCGCGGGCGTGCAGGCGCGACGGGTGGGCGACCGGATCGGCACGACGTGGGTGCAGTCCGCGTGCGGGCGCTGCCCGTACTGCCGCGAACATCGCCCGCTTTCCGGCCAGACGGCCGTGAACTGCGATGCGCCGCGGACCACCGGGTTCGCATCGCAGGGCGGCCATGCGGAGTACATCGCCGTCGCGGCCGAGGGCACGGTGCTGTTGCCCGACGGGCTGGCCTATGTCGATGCCGCGCCGATGATGTGCGCGGGCTACACGACGTGGAGCGGCTTGCGCGATGCGGCCCCGCAACCGCACGAGAAGGTGGCCGTGCTCGGCATCGGCGGGCTGGGGCACGTGGCGCTGCAGCTGTCCCGCGCGTGCGGCTTCGAGACCATCGCGATCACGCATTCGGCCGACAAGCGCGATCTCGCGATCGGGCTGGGCGCGGACCGGGTCGTCGCGAACGGTGCGGAACTGCGCGATCTGGGCGGCGCGGATGTCCTGCTGGTCACGACCAACGAGTTCAGTACTGCAGAGGAAGCGATGACGGGCGTGCGGGTCGACGGCCGGGTGATCCTGTGCGGGCTCGACTTCAGCAAGCCGTTCTCGATCGCGTCGCAGCGCAAGCCGTTTCACATGATGCGCCAGCAGGTCATCGGCTCCACGCATGGCGGCTTGCGCTACCTGAGCGAGGTGCTGGACCTCGCCGCCAGAGGCAAGGTCAAGCCGATCGTCGAGACGTTCTCGCTGGACCAGGCGACCGACGCCTATGACCGCCTCGCGTCCGGGAAGATGCGCTTTCGCGGCGTGTTCACGCCCGCGCAAAACCACTGACGCTCGAGCGTGCCGGGGGATGCAGGGGACGTATCTCCCGGCACGCGAGCGGGGCTGGCTCGCCGCACTTCGCATTCGCGCAGTGATCGAATTGGCCACACCGATCGGCGGCGTTCGTCCGCGATCGCCGTTCCGCTGACATCGACTGCCGCCCGATCGGGCGCGGCGTGGCGATGTTGTCCGGCGCATCCGGTCCTCGCCCGGCATCGGTCGTAGCGACATCCGCGATTTCCCGTCAGGCCCTGCTTTGCGCCGGCACGGCGACGCCAGACCACCGGCCCATGCCCGCCCGGCGGCCCTCCCGCACCCGACATGGCAAATCTGCTCACCGCAATCGAGCGGCTTGGGCATCGACGTCCGCCGCCGCAAGGCATAGATTTCCAAGGTTGACGTGCCTATCCGCACGCCAGCTCGCGCGCAGGCCGGCAACCGGCCGCGCGTTCCCAAACAGCGTGAGACACAATCGAGCGTGGAGACGACACGATGAGCCTGTCAGAGCCATTGCGTCTGCATGTGCCGGAGCCCACCGGGCGCCCGGGCTGCAAGACGGACTTTTCCTATCTGCATCTATCGCCGGCCGGCGCCGTTCGCCGCCCGCCGATCGACGTTGCCGCGGCGGACACCGCCGATCTCGCCCGCAGCCTCGTGCGCGTGCTCGACGACAGCGGCAAGGCCGTCGGCCCGTGGGCACCGGATCTCGACGATGCGCGGCTGATCGCCGGCCTGCGCGCGATGCTCAAGACCCGCATTTTCGACGCGCGCATGATGATCGCGCAGCGTCAGAAGAAAATCTCCTTCTACATGTTGAGCCTCGGCGAAGAGGCGATCGGCACCGCGCACACGATGGCGCTGCGCGACGGCGACATGTGCTTCCCGACCTACCGGCAGCAGAGCATCCTGATCACGCGCGACGTCCCGCTCGAACGGATGATCTGCCAGCTGATGTCGAACGAAGGCGACCCGCTGAAAGGCCGCCAGCTCCCCGTGATGTACTCGGATCGCGACGCGGGCTTCTTCTCCATCTCCGGCAACCTCGCGACGCAGTTCATCCAGGCGGTCGGCTGGGCGATGGCGTCGGCGATCAAGGGCGACACGAAGATCGCGTCCGCGTGGATCGGTGACGGCGCGACGGCCGAATCCGACTTCCATACCGCGCTCACGTTCGCGCACGTGTACCGCGCGCCGGTCGTGCTGAACGTCGTCAACAACCAGTGGGCGATCTCGACGTTCCAGGCGATCGCGGGCGGCGAAGGCACGACCTTCGCCGGGCGCGGCGTCGGCTGCGGGATCGCGTCGCTGCGCGTCGACGGCAACGACTTCCTCGCGATCTACGCGGCGTCGAGCTGGGCGGCCGAACGCGCGCGCCGCAATCTCGGCCCGACGCTGATCGAGTGGGTGACCTACCGTGCGGGCGCGCATTCGACGTCCGACGACCCGACCAAGTACCGGCCGAGCGACGACTGGTCCCATTTCCCGCTCGGCGATCCGATCGAACGCTTCAAGCGCCACCTGATCGTCAAGGGCATCTGGTCCGACAGCGCGCACGAAGCGTTGACGGCCGAGCTCGAGGCCGAGGTGATCGCCGCGCAGAAGGAAGCGGAGAAATTCGGCACGCTGGCCGACGACCGGATTCCGTCGCCGGCGTCGATGTTCGACGACGTGTACAAGGAGCTGCCCGCGCACCTGCGCCGTCAGCGCCAGGAACTGGGAGCGTGATCATGGCGCAACACGAGACAGGCACGGCAACGCAGCCGATGACGATGATCCAGGCGCTGCGCTCGGCGATGGACGTGATGCTCGGGCGCGACAGCGACGTGGTCGTGTTCGGGCAGGACGTCGGTTATTTCGGCGGCGTGTTCCGCTGTACCGAAGGACTGCAGAACAAATACGGCAAGTCGCGCGTGTTCGACGCGCCGATCTCCGAAAGCGGGATCGTCGGCGCGGCGGTGGGGATGGGCGCATACGGGCTGCGCCCGGTGTGCGAGATCCAGTTCGCCGACTATTTCTACCCGGCGTCCGACCAGATCGTGTCGGAAGGTGCGCGGCTGCGCTATCGCTCGGCCGGCCAGTTCATCGCGCCGATGACGATCCGCATGCCCTGCGGCGGCGGCATCTACGGCGGCCAGACGCACAGCCAGAGCCCGGAGGCGATGTTCACGCAGGTGTGCGGGCTGCGCACGGTGATGCCGTCGAATCCGTACGACGCGAAGGGGCTGCTGATCGCCTCGATCGAGAACGACGATCCGGTGATCTTCCTCGAGCCGAAACGGCTGTACAACGGGCCGTTCGACGGCCATCACGACCGGCCGGTCACGTCGTGGCTCAAGCATCCGGCCAGCGCGGTGCCCGAAGGCTACTACACGGTGCCGCTCGATACGGCCGCCGTGGTGCGGCCAGGCAACGACGTGACGGTGCTGACCTACGGCACGACGGTGCACGTGTCGCTCGCCGCGGCCGAGGAGACGGGCATCGACGCGGAGGTGATCGACCTGCGCACGCTGTGGCCGCTCGACCTCGACACGATCGTCGCGTCGGTGCGCAAGACCGGGCGCTGCGTCGTGGTGCACGAGGCGACGCGCACCTGCGGTTACGGTGCGGAACTGGTGTCGCTGGTCCAGGAACATTGCTTCTACCACCTCGAGGCACCGGTCGAGCGCACGACGGGCTGGGATACGCCGTATCCGCATGCGCAGGAGTGGGCGTACTTTCCGGGCCCGGCCCGGGTCGGTGAAGCGTTGCGACGCGTGATGGAGGCGTGAGATGGGGATTCATGTCATCAAGATGCCGGATATCGGCGAAGGGATTGCCGAGGTCGAGCTGGTGGCCTGGCACGTGGAAGTCGGGCAGACGATCAAGGAAGACCAGCCGCTCGCCGATGTGATGACCGACAAGGCGGCGGTCGAGATTCCGTCGCCGGTGACGGGCAAGGTGATCGAGCTCGGCGGCCGGATCGGCGAGATGATGGCGGTCGGCAGCGAGCTGATCCGCCTCGAGGTCGAAGGCGACGGCAACCTGAAGGCCGGCGCACCGGTGCGGGAATCAAAGGTAGCAACCGCACCGGTCGCTTCGGCGCCGTCGAAGTCGGTGGTCGAGGCGCCGGCCGAATCGTCCGCCAAGCCGGCCGCGAAGCACGCACCGGCAGAGCCGCGTCGTGCGAAGCATGCCGGGCATGCGGAGAAAGTGGAACCGCCGCGCGCGGCGCTCGCGCCGGGCGAACGGCCGCTCGCGTCGCCGGCCGTGCGCCAGCGCGCATGGGACATGGGCATCGAGCTGCGCTATGTGCGCGGCACCGGTGAAGCAGGGCGGATCCTGCACGCGGACCTCGATGCGTATGCGGGCACCGGCAGCGGTGCGGCGCGTGGTTCGCACGCGCATGGCTACGCCGAACGCAACGACGAAACCGACGTGCCGGTGATCGGCCTGCGGCGCGCGATCGCGCGCAAGATGCAGGAAGCGAAGCGCCGCATTCCGCACTTCAGCTACGTCGAGGAGATCGACGTCACCGAGCTCGAATCGTTGCGCACGGAACTGAATCGCCGCCACGGCGACACGCGCGGCAAGCTCACGCCGCTGCCGCTGCTGATCCGCGCGATGGTGATCGCGTTGCGCGACTTCCCGCAGATCAACGCGCGTTTCGACGACGAAGCGGGTGTCGTCACGCGCTACGGCGCGGTGCACATGGGCGTCGCGACACAGACGGACGGCGGCCTCACGGTGCCCGTGCTGCGTCATGCGGAAGCGCGCGACGTGTGGTCGATTTCCGCCGAGATCGCGCGGCTTGCCGACGCAGTGCGCGCGAACCGCGCGCAGCGCGACGAGCTGAGCGGCTCGACGATCACGATCTCGAGCCTCGGCGCGCTCGGCGGCATCGTGTCGACACCGGTCATCAATCATCCCGAAGTGGGCATCGTCGGCGTGAACCGCATCGTCGAGCGGCCGATGATCCGCGACGGCGCGGTCGTCGCGCGCAAGATGATGAACCTGTCGTCGTCGTTCGACCATCGCGTCGTCGATGGCGCGGATGCGGCCGAATTCATCCAGGCCGTGCGCGCGGTGCTCGAGCGCCCGGCACTGCTGTTCGTGGAGTGATCACGCAATGAAGAACGAACACACCACGCTGCTCGTGATCGGCGGCGGCCCGGGCGGCTACGTCGCCGCGATTCGCGCCGGCCAGCTCGGCATTCCGACCGTGCTCGTCGAGCGCGACCGGCTCGGCGGCACGTGCCTGAACATCGGCTGCATTCCGTCGAAGGCGCTGATCCACGTGGCCGATGCATTCGAACAGGCCCGCGGCCACGCGGGCGAGGGCGCACTCGGGATCCGCGTGCGCACGCCCGAGATCGACATCGCGAAAAGCGTCGCCTGGAAGGACGGCATCGTCGACCGGCTGACGCGCGGGGTCGGCGCGCTGCTCAAGAAGAACGGCGTGCGCGTGCTGCACGGCGATGCGCAGGTGGTCGACGGCAAGACCGTCGACGTCGTCGGCGGCGGCCATACGACGCGCATCAGCTGCGAGCACCTGTTGCTCGCGACCGGCTCCGAGCCGGTCGCGCTGCCGTCGATGCCGTTCGGCGGGCATGTCGTGTCGTCCACCGAGGCGCTGTCGCCCGAGACGTTGCCGAAGCGGCTGGTCGTCGTCGGCGCCGGGTATATCGGGCTCGAACTCGGGATCGTCTATCGCAAGCTCGGCGTCGACGTGAGCGTCGTCGAAGCGGCGGAGCGCGTGTTGCCCGCGTACGATGCCGAACTCGCGCGGCCGGTTGCCGATTCGCTCGCGCGGCTGGGCGTGCGGCTGTTGCTCGGCCACAAGGTGCTCGGGCTCGCGGAGCACGGCGCGGTGCGCGTGCAGGCCGCCGATGGCGCGGAGCAGACGCTGCAGGCCGACCGCGTGCTGGTGGCGGTGGGCCGCCGGCCGCGCGTCGACGGCTTCGGGCTCGAGTCGCTGCCGCTCGATCGCAACGGCCGCGCGCTGTGGATCGACGACGAGTGCCGGACGTCGATGCGCAACGTCTGGGCGATCGGCGACGTCGCCGGCGAGCCGATGCTCGCGCATCGCGCGATGGCGCAGGGCGAGATGGTGGCCGAGCTGATCGCCGGCAAGCGCCGCAAGTTCGTGCCCGCATCGATCCCGGCCGTGTGCTTCACCGATCCGGAGATCGTCACGGCCGGCTGGTCGCCGGACGACGCGCGGGCGGCCGATGTCGACTGCGTGAGCGCGTCGTTCCCGTTCGCGGCGAACGGGCGCGCGATGACGCTGCAGGCGACCGACGGCTTCGTGCGTGTCGTCGCGCGGCGCGACAACCACCTGATCGTCGGTTGGCAGGCGGTCGGGCGCGGCGTGTCGGAGCTGGCTGCCGCGTTCTCGCAGTCGCTGGAGATGGGCGCGCGGCTGGAGGATATCGGCGGCACGATCCATGCGCACCCGACGCTCGGCGAAGCGCTGCAGGAGGCCGCGCTGCGTGCGCTTGGGCACGCGGTGCATGTGTGACGGGCGAGCCTCCTGAAAAAGCGCCGCGGATGCGCAACGCGCGTATCCGCGGCGATATTTACGACAGGTAGACGGCAGACACGTTCATTCGATATCCGGCACGCTGCGATGCCGGTGCTCCGGGTTTCGCCTAGTCCTCCGGATCGTATTGACCGTCGTCCGTCCTGCTGCGGCCGGCGGATGCCGCCCGCATCCTCAATTCCCGCGGCGTTACGCCGAAGTGCCGCCGAATCGCGGTCGACAGGTAGCTTTGCGTGCCGAATCCGCAGTCCAGTGCGATCGACAGGATGCTGTCCGACGTATGTTCGAGCAGCAGGCGTGCGCGTTCCAGCCGCCGCTCGATGATGTATTGCGCCGGCGTGCGGGAAAACTGCATCCTGAATGCGTCGATCGTCGCGCGCTCGCTCATGCCAACCAGTCGGCAGAGGTCGGCCGTGTCGATACGGCTTTCCAGCGACGCATCGATGAACCGGTTGATCGTCTGTGCGCACAGCGGCGCGCTGGCGGCGTCGGCTGTCAACGGCTGATCGGCGGCGTGCGGGTTTCGCCGGTAGGTGGCGCCGGGCGGTTCGCCGAAGCGACGGTAGTACTCCCGAATGAAGCGCGCCGTGATCGAGAATCCATGCGCATGCAACGTCGCATCGAAATCCGGCCCGTCGCCTCGCGCGAGCGCGCGGTTCACGTGGCGAAAGCGCGCTTCGTTGCGCAGCTCGGTCGATGACCGGCCTGTCAGGCGGCGGATGCCGTGCTCCAGCGCCTCGGTCGCGCAGCCGAGCACGTGCGCGATCGCGCCGAGCGTTTTCCACCGCAGCGGCGCGTCCTCGAGCATGTGGATTGCCATGCGAGTCTGGTGTTCGGGCGTGCAATGGTCGCGGTCGAACAGCGCGCCGTGGTTGTTCGCGTGGCCGGCCACCATGATCTTCAGCATGTGTTCGAGCAACGCGTCGACGGCGACGCCGGGAATGGGCGACATCCTGATCATCCGGCGCAGGCAACCGGCCGCGGCATTCCATTGCATCCGCAGCTCGGGCGAGACCGGTGTCAGCCCGAACTCGACCGGCTCGAGCCCCGGCCGGCCAATCCATTGTGCGAGAAAGCGGTTGACCCGGTCCGCATCGATGATGACCGACAGATGGCCGAATCCGTCGCCCCCCGTCGTGCAGAACGAGTGGCCAGTCGACGAAATCGGCATGACGTCACCCGTCGTGCAGGCCGCATCGTCACCGTTGCTTTCGTAACGAGCGTGGCCACGACGGCAGGACAGGAACAGGTAGTTCGGACGCGCATCGTTCGAGCGGAAGTGAAAAGGCATCAGGTAGTCGACGTCGTAGACGCCGATGCCGTTCCATTCATGTCCCGTCATGCTGACATTCCGACGAACCGCGTGCTGCGCCGTGAACTGGTTGTCGGCATAGATCGTGCCGATGAAATCGGACACTTCGTCGGGGTCGTCGCTGTGAAACCGGTGCGTCCTGCGAAGCGGGTCGCTCATGCTGGTTTCCACTCCGAACGGATGCCGGCGCGACTCGATGCCGGCGGCGGTGTGACGGGACGCACGCAACCGGCGTGCGTGCCCACTATTGCACCTTGCCGGCGCACCGTGCGTCAAGAATTGTCAAACGGGCGGCTGCACGCGGAAGGCCCGTGTTGTCTGATGAAACACCGCGCGGCAACGTCGATGTGTCCGCTCGGCCGGCTTCCGGATTTTCATTTTTCCGGTACGCATTCTTGAAAGAACCGGCACGGTCGGAACGCTAATATGGTTGAACCGATTGTTAGTCAATCGTGGATAGTGCATCTCGACGCGCCCCGTTCATTCGCGCCATCGGCTCGACTACACTCGATCCATCCCAATATTTTCAGTGATCCGGAGTTTTCGAATGAACACAGCATCGATGGCAGACAAGGTCGTATTGATCACTGGCGTCTCGTCCGGTCTCGGTCGCGAACTGGCGCAACGGCTGCTCGCAGAAGGCGCGCGGGTCGCGGGCACCGTACGCGGAGCGGAGCAGGTCGCCGAATTCGAACGGCTTGCGCCCGGGCGTGCGCTCGGTGTCCTGATGGACATCACGCAGCCCGACACGGTAGCGGCGGGCGTGCAGCGTGTGATCGAGCAGTTCGGCCGGATCGACGTGCTCGCCAACAATGCTGGCGTCGGCACGGTCGGCGCGGTCGAGGAGACGACCGAAGCCGATGCGCAGCAGATCTTCGACGTGAATTTTTTCGGCGGGTTGCGCCTGATCCATGCGGTCTTGCCCACCATGCGCCGCCAGCGCTCGGGGCACATCGTGCAGTTCTCGTCGATCGCCGGGTTCGCGGGCTACCCGGGGCTGGGCGTGTACGCCGCGGCCAAGGCCGCGACCGGCGTGCTCGGCGAGGCGTTGGCCGGCGAGCTCGCACCGCTCGGCATTCATGTGACGGTGCTGACGATCGGCATTTTCGAAACCCAGTTCGCCGGACGTTCGCTGGCGTATACGTCGAACCGGATCGACGACTACGCGGACACGCCGGCCGGCCAGTTCCGCGGATTCATCGGCCAACTGCAAGGCAAGCAGCCCAATGTGCCGGAAAAGGGCGCACAAGCGATCGTCGATATCCTCAAGGCGGAGAAGCCGCCGGTCCATCTCGCGCTTGGTGCCGATGCGGTGGGAACGATGCTCGGCCGAGCCGAATCGATCGAGCGTGATATCCGTGCATGGGAAACCGTGTCGCGATCGACTCAGCGCGACTGAGCGGGTATCCGGTTCGTTCGGGTAAGGTCCGGATCAATAGTATCGGTGTGCTAAGTAACGGGAAGGAATCGTCGTGAATCGGCCCTCGTCGCGATCGATATCGCGCGGGCCAGGCATGCGTCCGGATGCGCTGGACGCGAAACCGTGGAGAAGCAGACATGAACAATCGAACAAGCGTGGCGATCGTGACCGGCGCATCGCGAGGTATCGGCGCGGCAATCGCGCGGCGCCTGGTGGACGACGGGCTGGCCGTCGTCATCAATTACGCAGGCAAGGCGAGCGAGGCCGAGGAACTGGCGAGCGATCTCGCGGGCGAGGGCGGGCGGGCGGTCGCGGTCCAGGCGGACGTCAGCGATCCGGCTGCCGTGGCGCGGCTGTTCGATGTGGCCGAAGCGAAGTTCGGCGGCGTCGACGTGCTGGTGAACAACGCCGGAATCATGAAGCTGGCGCCACTGGTCGATAGCGACGACGCGCTGTTCGACACGCAGATCGCCATCAACCTGAAGGGGACGTTCAACACGCTGCGCGCGGCGGCGCGCCGGCTGCGCAACGGCGGGCGCATCGTCAACCTGTCGAGCAGCGTGGTCGGACTGAGGCCCGAGACGTACGGCGTCTATACGGCCACCAAGGCAGCGGTCGAAGCGATGACGGGCATCCTGTCCAAGGAGCTGCGCGGTCGCTCGATCACCGTCAACGCCGTCGCGCCGGGGCCGACCGCGACCGACCTGTTCCTGAACGGCAAGTCGGCGGAGCTGATCGAGCGCCTGTCGAAGATGAATCCGCTGGAGCGTCTCGGTACACCGGCCGATATCGCGAACGCGGTCGCGTTCCTCGTTGGTCCGGACGGCGGCTGGATCAACGGGCAGGTGCTGCGCAGCAACGGCGGGATGGTTTGAGTCCGCACGGTTCGTATCGAAGGATCGCAGTCGTCAATCAAGGAGCATCGTCATGGGCAAAACCATTCTCATTACCGGTGCGTCGAGCGGCTTCGGCCGCCTGACGGCCGAAGCGCTGGCGGCGGCCGGCCACACCGTGTTCGCGTCGATGCGCGATACGGCCGGACGCAATGCGCCGGTCGTCGCGCAGATGGCCGCGCAGTCGAAAGCGCAGGGCATCGATCTGCGCACCGTCGAGATCGACGTGCAGTCGCAGGATTCCGTCGACGCCGGCGTCGCCAGCGTGATCGCCGAGGCCGGCCGCATCGACGTGCTGGTGCACAACGCGGGGCACATGGTGTTCGGTCCCGCCGAAGCGTTTACGCCGGAGCAGTATGCGCACCTGTACGACGTGAACGTGCTGAGCACGCAGCGCGTGAACCGCGCGGTGTTGCCGCATATGCGGAAAAGCGCCCGAGGCCTGCTGCTCTGGGTCTCCAGCAGCAGCTCGGCGGGCGGCACGCCGCCGTACCTGGCGCCGTATTTCGCGGCGAAGGCCGCAATGGATGCGATCGCGGTGCAGTATGCGCGCGAGCTGTCGCGCTGGGGCATCGAGACGTCGATCGTCGTGCCGGGCGCATTTACCGGCGGCACCAACCATTTCGCGCATGCGGGCGCGCCGGCCGACGCGTCGCGTGCGGCCGAATACGATGCGGGGCCGTATGCGGGCTTCGGCGAGCAGGTGCTGAAGGCGTTTGCGGACATCGTGCCGGCCGACGCCGATGCAAGCGAGGTGGCACGTGCGATCGTCGACATCGTGGGCATGCCGTTCGGCAAGCGTCCGTTCCGCGTGCACATCGATCCGACGCAGGACGGCGCGGCTGTCGGCTTCGCGGTGCTCGACCGCGTGCGTGCGGAGATGCTGCATCGCGTCGGCCTGTCCGACCTGCTGCAGCCGAAAGCGAATGCGTGACGCGCCGGGCGGCCGGCCGCAGCCGGCGCGTGGCCATTGATCCGGAACGTCATCCCGGACGTGGATCGAACAGGAAATGAATCAGGAGAGCGAAATGGCAAATCATGAAATCAAGGGCAAGACCGTACTGATCGCCGGCGGCGCGAAGAACCTGGGTGGCCTGATCGCACGCGATCTGGCCGCGCATGGCGCGAAGGCCGTCGCGATTCACTACAACAGCGCAGGCTCGAAGGCGGACGCGGAGACGACGGTCGCGGCGATCAAGGCGGCCGGCGCCGAGGCGGTCGCATTCCAGGCGGACCTGACGAGCGCGGCGGCCGTCGAGAAGCTGTTCGCCGATGCGGTTGCGGCGGTCGGCCGCCCGGACATCGCGATCAACACGGTCGGCAAGGTGCTGAAAAAGCCGTTCACCGAAATCAGCGAAGCGGAATACGACCAGATGAGCGCGGTGAACGCGAAGTCGGCGTTCTTTTTCCTGCGCGAAGCGGGGCGGCACGTGAACGACAACGGCAAGATCGTCTCGCTGGTTACGGCGCTGCTCGGCGCATTCACGCCTTATTACGCCGCGTATGCGGGTACGAAGGCGCCCGTCGAGCACTACACGCGCGCGGCGGCGAAGGAGTTCGGTGAGCGCGGCATTTCGGTGACGGCAGTGGGGCCCGGCCCGATGGACACGCCGTTCTTCTATCCGGAGGAGGGGGCGGACGCGGTCGCGTATCACAAGACGGCCGCCGCGCTGTCGAAGTATTCGAAGACGGGGCTGACCGACATCGAGGACGTCGTGCCGTTCATTCGTCACCTGGTCAGCGACGGCTGGTGGATCACCGGCCAGACGATCCTGATCAACGGCGGCTATACGACCAAGTAACACACCTCGGCTGCCCGTGTTTTGCCCGGCACGCGTTGCCTGCCCGTCACGCGTCGGGGCAGGACGACGGGCGGCCGTCTTTCATCGAGGATCGGCATCGTGAACACCGACATACTCCACCATCCGGTCGTGCGGCGCGCGATCGACGCGCTCCAGCAAGGCGATGGCGCGGCATGGGCCGCGCTGTTCGCGCCCGATGCGACGCTGTACGACGACGGCCGGCCACGAGACCTGCACGCATTCAACCGGGACGCGATCGGGACCGAGCGCTTCACGACGATCGATCGCGTCGACAACGACGGGCTCGAGATCCACGGCCGGTTTCATTCGGATCGCTGGGGCACGTTCCGTACGTACTTCAAGTTCCGGGTCGACGCCGATGGCCGGATTACCCGGCTCGACATCGGGCAGGCCTGAGCCGTCCGCATGCCGCCCGTTGCCGCTCCGGCCGGCGGCTTCCCCAAGGAGAACGCGACCATGTCGAACCCCTACCAGTCCGTGCTCGACGCGCAACGTGCGCGTTTCGACTCGGACGTCACGAAAACCCTTGCATGGCGCATCGCGCAGCTCGACCGGATGGAGCGGATGCTGCACGATCACCAGGACGCGCTGTGCGCGGCGCTGTACGAGGATTTCGGCAAGCCGCCGTTCGAGCAACTGTTCGAAATCTCCGTGCCGACCGGTGTCATCCGCTACTACCGCGAGCATCTGCACGAACTGATGGCGCCGCAGACAGTGGCGATTCCGCCGGCGCTGGAGGCGGCCGGCAACGCCGGCATGATCTACAAGGAGCCGTACGGCGTGACGCTCGTGATCGGCCCGTTCAACGCGCCGATTCTGTTGCTGCTGGATCCGGCGATCGCGGCATTGGCAGCCGGCAATACGGTGGTGCTGAAGCCGGCGAACACCACGCCCGCGACGGCCGCGCTGCTGAGCCGGCTCGTGCCGCAGTACTTCTCACCGGAGGACGTCGCCGTCGTCACGGGCGGTCGCCAGGAAATCGGCGCATTGCTGGAGTTGCCGTTCGACTTCATCTTCTTCACCGGCAGCTCGGCGGTCGGCAAGGTCGTGATGCGCGCCGCCGCCGAGCATTTGACACCGGTCTTGCTGGAACTCGGCGGGCAGAACCCGTGCATCGTCGACGAAACCGCGAATCTCGACATCGCGGCTGACCGTGTCGCGTGGGGGCACAACGCGATCTCGGGACAATGGTGCATCGCGCCCGGCTATGTGTACGTGCATGAATCGGTGGCCGAGGCCTTCATCGCGAAGCTCAAGGCGTCGATCACCGCGATGTACGGCGACGATCCGCAACAAAGCCCCGATTTCGCGCGAATGATCAGCGAACACGATGCCGAACGCGTCGCGTCTTACATCGTCGCCGACAAGGTCGTGCACGGCGGCCGCCACGACATCGCGGCACGCTATGTCGAGCCGACCGTGCTGTACCCGTCGACCTGGGACGATCCGGCGATGCAACAGGAAGTGTTCGGCCCGGTGCTGCCCGTGCTGCCGTACCGCGACCTGCGCGAGATCGTCGGCATCATGAAGCGCAAGCCGAAGCCGCTCGCGTGCTACGTGTTCAGCAAGCGGCAGGCGAGCATCGACTGCGTGCTCAACAGCCTGTCGTTCGGCGGCGGATGCGTGAACCAGACCAACCTGCATTGCTGGATCGACAGTTTGCCGTTCGGCGGCGTCGGCAACAGCGGGATGGGGAAGTACTACGGCAAGGCCGGCTTCGACGCGTTGAGCAATACCAAAGCGATGCTGATCGGCAATCCCGACGCGGTGCTCGACGTGTTCCCGCCGTATGCGGGAAAGGACATCGGCAAGATGCTCGGCGTCTTCGCGTAACCGGGGGCACGATGCATACACTTTGGACGATCGTCGCCGGCGTGCTGTTGCTGGCCGTGTTCCTGTTGTTCGGACAATTGTGGGGCACGCACGCGGCATCGCTGGCGTTTGCCGCCCAGGCGTTCGTGCCGGTCTGGCTCGTTGTCTCGCTGGCCAACCTGTGGGTTGGCGTGCATCGGGCCGGCTACGGCGTACGCGAGGAGCTGCCGATCCTCGCGATCGTATTCGGCGTGCCGGCCGTGGTTGCGGTGGCTGCCACGCTGCTGTTCCAACGCACCTGAATCGCAGGAGGACGACGGGCCGGGTGCGGGCACGGCCGTCGTCGACGTGCCGCTTCCATTCACCCGTCGTTCATCTCTTCGCCATGAAGATCGATATGCCATTGTTTGCCGCGCCGCCGGCGCAGGCCGTCATCACGTTCTGGATCGATGCCGGGCCCGCGCAATGGTTCGCAAAACATCCCGATTTCGATCGCCGCTTTCGCGAGCGCTTTCTCGATACGCACCTGGCCGCTGCAAGGCGCGAGCTGGACGGCTGGTTGTCGACGCCATACGGGACGCTCGCGCTGCTGTTGCTCACCGACCAGTTTCCGCGCAATGCGTTTCGCGGCACCGCGCGCATGTATGCGACCGACGCGCTCGCACGGCAGTTCGCGATGCACGCGTACGAGCACGATCAGATGGCGCAGGTCGAGCGGCCGCTGCGCCTGTTCTTCTGTTTGCCGTTCGCCCATTCCGAAGACCTCGACGACCAGCGGATTTCCGTCGAACTGAACGGCAGGCTCGGCCAGCCGTGGCTGTCGCATGCGATCGGGCACCGGGAGATCGTCGCGCGCTTCGGCCGCTTCCCGCATCGCAACGCGCTGCTCGGCCGCGAGACGACGCGCGACGAAGCGCGCTTTCTCGCATCCGGCGGCTTCGCCGGATGAGCCCACCGGTTCGCGCGGCATGGCCGCCGCGGCGGCCATGCGTGCGTCAGCGCAGGAACTCGATGCCGAACGTGCCGGCCGTATCGACGATATGCCCCGCGTGCGGTGCCTCGAAATGACCGGGCAGCAGCAGTGCGCCGTGCTCGACGCAATGCGCGAGCAGCTCGAAGCGGCTCTTCGCGGCGAGCGTGCGATCGTCGCAGACCTTGCTGCTCCATTGCCAGAACGGGATCTGGATCGGCGAGTGCAGCATGTCGCCGCTGAACACGCCGCGCGAGCCTAGCGATGTCAGCTCGATGCGCACGTGACCCGGAGAATGGCCCGGCGCGTGGCGGATCAGGAACGTGTCGTCGAGCTCGTAGGTGTCGTCGAACATCGTGGCCTGGCCGGCCTCGATCACGGGCAGCACGCTGTCGTTGTACATCGGGCTGAACCACGCGGGGCCGGCGGGGCCTTCGCCCCGGATCGCGCGGACCAGGTGATCGTGCTCGACCTGCGAGATCACGTAGCGCGCGTTCGGGAAGGTCGGCACCCACACACCATTGACGAGCTGCGTGTTCCAGCCGACGTGATCGGCGTGAAGGTGGCTGCACATCACGTAGTCGATTTCCTCGGGCTGGATGCCGAGTGCGCGCATCCGGTCGAGATAGCGCGTCGACAGCCGGTGCATTTCCGGCAGCCCCGGCCGCTCCTTGTGGTTGCCGATACAACTGTCGATCAGCACCGTATGCCGGCCGGTCCGCACGATCCAGCTGTGCACGGGCATGGGGATGCGGCCGCTTTCGGGATCGTAGTGTGTCGGCGCGAGCCAGTGCTCGTGTTCCGCCACGCGTGCGCGGTCGAAGTCCGGCAGCCAGCTCTGCGCGGTTTCGCCAAGCAGCGTCGTGTCGTACAGCCGGATGATTTCGACGTTGCCGAGCGCGAGGGAAAAAGCATGCGGTTCGGCATTCGTGATGTGCGCATGGCAATGCGCATGCCCGCAGGAATGGGTCATCGGTGTCTCCTGAATGAATTGGAATGAATCGAAGCGGGGCGTGGTGCGCTGCCCCGCGCGCGACTGTCTATATCCGTGCCGTGGCGCGTGCCTGCGCCTGCGGCACCGGCACGGCTTTCCCGGTCATGAAATCCGCCGCGCGTTCGGCCATCATCATGATCAGCGCGTTGGTCGGCCCGCGGATGATGCGCGGGATCGCGGAGCCGTCGACCACCCGCAAGCCGGCCACGCCGCGCACGCGCATCTGCGTATCCACCACGGCCGCCGGATCGTCGTCGCGGCCCATGCGGCACGTGCCGACCGGGTGATGAAGGGTGATCGCGATGCGACGAATGAACGCGTCGACATCTGCATCGCTCTGGACTTGCGGGCCCGGTGCGATCTCTGCGTCGATGAACGGGCGCAGTCCGGCCTGCGCGCCGATTTCCCGCATGCGCCGGAACATCTCCCGCGCAGCGATGCGATCATTCTCGGTGGCGAGGAAGTTTTGTTCGATCCGCGCATGCTCGGCCGGATCGGCCGACTTCAGCGACACGCGTCCGCGACTTTCGGGCGTGAGGAAAATGCCCTTGATCGCGAACGAATCGGCATACGCATGCTTGAACGGCTCGAAATACGGCGCGGCGTTCATCGCGCCGGCCGCGAGGATCAGCTGCACGTCCGGCAGCGGCAGGTGAGGCTGGCTCCTGACCAGGCCAAGCGCGGCGGCGGGGATCGTGCTCGAGAAGCCGTTGCCGCCGGCAAACGTGCGCACGACGTCGAACGCGATGCGATCGGCACGCATCATCCGGTGCAGCGGGCCGGGTTCCTTGCGGCTCCAGCGCAGGTCGAACACGATGTGATCGTGAAGGTTCGTGCCCACGCCGGGCAATTCGACCGTCGACGCGATGCCGTGCGTGCGCAGGCTGTCGGCCGCGCCGATGCCGGAGAGCATCAGCAGTTGCGGCGAATTGATCACGCCGCCGCAGAGGATGACTTCGCGGCGCGCATCGGCGCGGTAGTCGGATTCGCCCCGGCGATACTCGATCGCGATGGCGCGCGGCGCACCCCGGTCGGTATCGAGCACGATGCGCTTCGCGAGGGCGCCCGTCACCAGCGTGACGTTGCCGCGCGCGAGCGCCGGGCGCAGGTAGGCGACCGCGGCGCTGCAGCGCAGGCCGTTGCGGATCGTGGCCTGCATCGGCCCGAAGCCTTCGACGGATGCGCCGTTGTAGTCGTCGTTCTCGGGATAGCCGCAGGCACGTGTCGCGTCGAGGAAGCCACCCACCAACGGGTCGCGATAGTCGAGCCGGATCACGGTGAGCGGGCCGCGGCCGCCGCGCAGCGCCGATTCGCCGCGCTCCCACGATTCGGAGCGCTTGAAGTACGGCAGCACCGCGTCGTAGGACCAGTCGGTCAGGCCGAATTCGTCGGCCCAGCCTTCGTAGTCTTCCCGCGCGCCGCGTGCGTAGGCCATGCCGTTGATCGACGACGAGCCGCCCACTACCTTGCCGCGCGCGCATTCGATCCGGCGGCCGTCCATGCCGGCTTCCGGCTCGGTGAAATAGCCCCAGTCGAACAGCCGGTTCTTCAGGATCTGGCCCCACGTCAGCGGCACCTTGATGTACGGCGAGCGATCCTGCTCGCCGGCCTCGATCACGAGGATGCGGACGTTCGGGTCCTCGCCGAGCCGGTAGGCGAGTGCGCAACCGGCCGAGCCGGCGCCGACGATCACGTAGTCGTACGTATCGGTTTTCATCGACGCACCTCGCGGTGCCGGGCGGCAGGGCAGGCCGGCGCGACCCGCGAACGCGGGGCGCGGCGACCGGCCGGAACAGACGTCGAACGAACCATGATGTCTCCAGGTGGGCCTGAATGCAGGCCTCTCGGTTGTGGGTTCATTCGATTGTGCGTAACCTGAAACATATCTTCCAATACGTATTACGGTGCCATCCGATACCCGGATGGCTATGGGCGAGGGGACTGTGCGCGGATTCGATTCGTATCTCACTTTTCAGAAGCTCGAGGTGTTCTGCACGGTGGTCGAGCTCGGCAGCGTCACGCGCGCGGCCGACCGCCTGTGCATCGCGCAGCCGGTCGTGACTGCGCACGTGCGCAGCATGGAGAAGCGGCTCGGCTACGCGCTCGTGAAGCGCGCCGGCCGCAACATCGCACTCACGGAAGCCGGCGAGCGCATCTATCGCTGGGCGACCGAGGTGATCACGCGCACTCGCGAGGTCGAGCGCGAACTCGCCGGTCTCGAACAGGGCGAAATGGGCACCGCGGTGGTGGCGACGTCGATGTCGATCGGCTCGTACGCGTTGCCGCCGCTGTTCGCCGAGTTCCACCGGCGGCAGCCCGACGGGCTCGTGACCGTGCAGATCCTGACGCCGCAGGCGGCCGTCGATGCGACCCGTGTCGGCGGTTGCGATTTCGCGGTCATCCTGATCGCGGCCAATCAGGATCTCGAAGGGTTGGCGACCATTCCCGTGTGGGAGGACGAACTGCTGCTCGTGTGCGGCGCGTCGAGCCCGTGGGCCGCGCAGCCGGCCGGCGATCTCGACCTGCGCCGCGTGCCGTTCGTGAGCACGCCGCGCAACCAGCCGCGCCGCGAGCTCGAAGAGGCGCTGCTGCGCGAGCGCGGCCTCGAACAGCGCAAGGTCGTGATGGAACTCGGGCATCCGGAGGCGATGAAACACGTGGTGCGCGAGAACCTCGGCGTGAGCTTCATGTTCGCGTCGGCGGTGCGTGCGGAGGTCGAGCGCGGCGAGCTGGTCGTGCTCGATCGCCCGGAGCTGTCGATGAAGGTGCCGATCTATCTCGTGCATCGCGACGACAAGCGCTTCTCGGCGTTCCAGGCCGAACTCGTGCAGTTCATCGTCGATTCCGCGTCGCCGGGCGCGGCAGCGGGCGTCCCGAATTCATAGTTATCGGGCTATCTGTTTGGCGATCAATAGCTAATAGACCTATGGTCGGCGCGGTCCTAAGCTGGCCGGGTGCTTGACGGTCCGCCTCGCGACGCGAAGCGGGCGTGCGCACTGCCAGTCAACCCGAAAACAGGCCGACCCATGTGTACTCTTCATCTTCAATCCGGCGGCGCGCCGCGTATGCGGACGATGCCGGGCGTCCCGCCGATGCGCCGGATCCCGCGCTCGTCGAGGATCTCGTCTGCGCGAACCGCATCCTGTTCGACCAGGGCATCGTCGATGCCTTCGGTCACGTCAGCGTCCGTCACGACAAGGATCCGCAGCGCTTCCTGCTGGCGCGCAACATGGCGCCGGGCACCGTCGGCATCGACGACATCGTCGAATTCACGCTGGACGGCGTGCCGGTCAATGCCGGCGGGCGCGCCGTCTATCTGGAGCGTTTCATCCACGGCGAGATCTATAAAGCGCGTCCGGACGTGCAGGCGATCGTCCACAGCCATTCGCCGACCGTGCTGCCGTTCAGCGTGACGCAACGCACGCCGCTGCGGCCGGTGTGCCACATGAGCGGATTTCTCGGCGCGGGTACGCCGGTGTTCGAGATTCGCGATACCGCCGGCGATGCGACGGACCTGCTCGTGCGCGACAACGCGCTCGGCGCGGCGCTGGCGCAGCGGCTCGGCAGTGCGGCGTTCGTACTGATGCGCGGTCACGGTTCGACCGTGGTCGCGCCGACGCTCAAGCAGGCCGTGTATCGCGCGGTCTACGCGGAAGTGAACGCGCGGATGCAGATCGAGGCGCTGCAACTGGGTGACGTGGTTTATCTGAGCGAGCAGGAAGCCGCAACCGCGTGCGCGAACATCGAAACGCAGGTCGAGCGCCCGTGGGCGCTGTGGAAGCGGCGCGTGCAGCACGAGCAACACACGGGCGCGCGTTGACCGGCGATCGAATCATCGAGGAGACGAGTATGGACGAGCAGTGGATAACCGGCCGTTTGCTGATCGACGGCGAACTGGTGGAAAGCGAGACCGGCGAGTGGGCGGCGTCGATCAACCCGGCTACCGAGGAAGTGATCGGCCGCGCGCCAGCCGGCTCGCGCAAGGACGTCGCGCGGGCCGTGGATGCGGCCCAGCGCGCGTGGCCCGCGTGGGCCGAACGCACCGGCGAGGAGCGCGGCGAACTGTTGCGCGGGTTTGGCGAGCGCTTGCTCGAACGCGCGGAGGCGTTGTCACGCATCGAGGTGCTCGATTCAGGCAACACCTACGTGCCGACGCTTGCGAGCATGCACGAGACGGTGCGCAGCCTGCGCTATTACGCGGGGCTCGTGCACGGGCTGCACGGCGAGACGATCCCGGCCACCGGCCGCCATCTGCACATGACCGTGTACGAGCCGTATGGCGTCGTCGGCCGGATTGCCGCGTTCAATCATCCGGCGATGTTCTCCGCGGCGCGTACCGCATCCGCGCTCGTGACCGGCAACACGGTGGTGGTGAAGCCGCCCGAAACGTCGCCGTTGTCCGTGCTCGTGCTCGGTGAGGTCGCGCGCGAGACATTGCCGGCCGGCGTGTTCAACATCGTCAACGGAACGGGCGCGGAAGTCGGCGATGCGTTGGTGCGCCATCCGGACGTGAAGCGTCTTGCGCTGATCGGGTCCGTGCCGACCGGGCAGGCGATCCAGCGCAGCGCGGCGGAGGTGGGCGTCAAGCACGTGACGCTCGAGCTGGGCGGCAAGAATCCGATGATCGTGTTTCCGGACGCGGATCCGGACGCGGCCGCCGAGAGCGCGGTGCGCGGGATGAATTTCTCATGGCAAGGCCAGTCGTGCGGATCCAATTCGCGGCTGCTGGTGTACGACGACATTTACGACGACGTGCTCGCGCGTGTCGTCGAGCGCGTGGCCGCGATCCGCGTCGGCGATCCGATGTTGCCCGACACGGGCATGGGCCCGATCAATTCGCGCAAGAGCTACGAACACGTGATGAGCTTTCTCGACCCGGCGCAGACGCATGGCGCGCGGCTGATGACGGGCGGCCGCCGCCCGCCCGGGCACGCTTTCGAAAAAGGCTTCTGGGTCGAGCCGACCGTCTATGCCGATGTCACGCCCGAGATGCGGCTGTGGCGCGAGGAAGTCTTCGGCCCGATTCTGTCGGTCGCACGATGGCGTGATGTCGACGAAGTGGTCGCGATGGCCAACGACACGGAATACGGGCTCTCGGCCGCGATCTGGACCAACGACATCCGGCAGGCGCTCAACACCGCGCGTCGCATCCGTGCGGGCAGCGTGTTCGTCAACGGCAGCAACACGCACTTCCTCGGCGTGCCATGGGGCGGCTTCAAGAACAGCGGCGTCGACCGGGAAGAGGGGATCGAGGAAATGTATAGCTATGTCGAGAAGAAGGTCATCAACGTGATGCTGTAACACGCGCGACTCGCCGCCGGTCGTTCCCGTCATCGACGGGTTCGGCCGGCGACGGCGCGCGCGATCCATCAGTCGACGCCGGGTAACCCGGCCCACGGCGGCGCATCGAGCGGGGAACACATATCCCGCACGCGCCAATTAGATAGTTTTACTAATAAAAATGACAGTCCGACGTGCGGTTCGCTCGTATGCGAACGGTGCGTCGGACACTGACGGTTTGGAGACAGCATCCGTGAGAATGAAGACAATGGCCGTCGCGCTGGCGATGGTGTCGTGCCACGTGCACGCGCAGAGTTCGGTCACGCTGTTCGGTCTGGTCGACAACGGCATTTCGTACGTGAGCAATTCGGGCGGCAAGGCGCTGGTTCAGGCGATGTCCGGCATCCAGGCGCCCAACCTGATCGGGATCCGCACGGTCGAGGATCTCGGCGGCGGGTTCCAGGCGCTCGTCTTCATGGCGTCGCAGCCCGATATCAACAGCGGCACGGTGCGCGGCGGCGCACTGTCCGGACGCGAGTCCTATGTCGGCATCGTCACGCCGTACGGCACCGTGACGCTTGGCAGGCAGTTCGACTACATGTTCGACAACCTGTCGCTGCATCGCTGGGGGCACGAGATTTCGTATGTCAGCCTGTACCAGCTGCCGGGCGGCCCGTTCTCGAAACTGGGCGCGGCGCTCGGCACCTTCGACTACACGCGTACGGCGGGCGGGGGCGCAACACCGAACGCGATCAAGTTCACGTCCGCGTATTACGGCGGGTTCCGGTTCGGCGCGTTGTATGGCTTCAGCAACATCGCCGGGCAGACCGGCAGCAACAGCCTGTCGAGCTTCGGCGTGTCCTACGACAACGGGCCGTTGCGGCTGGATGCGGCGTACACGTATTCGAAAGAAGAGGGAATCGACAACGGGCACGTCGGCATCCGCAATGCCGGCGCGGGCGGACGCTATACATTCGGCGACTTCGCGCTCGACGCGCTGTACGTGAATACGCGCAACACGCTGACGGGCGCGCACGTCGACACCTACGAGATCGGCGGGCTGTACCGGTTCGCGCCGGATTTCTTCGCGTATGCGAACTACCTGTACGCGAAGGGCAACCGGCAACTGACCGGCAATCATTCGAACCAGGCCGGCATCACGCTCGATTACCTGTTGTCGAAGAAGACCGACGTCTACATGAGTGCCGTGTATCAACAGGCGAGCGGCGGCGAGGACGTGATCGCATCGGTGTGCGGTACGTTCACCGCATCGTCGGGCGCGCGGCAGGGCGTGTTGCGGGTCGGCGTTCGAACGGTGTTCTAGGCGATCCGCGCCCGGCATTCACTTTGCCGTCACCTCCCGATAGAACGCATCGATCGCCTCGACCATCTGCGACAGCCCCGGCTGTTCGAGCGGATAGTGGCCCGCATTGTCCAGCATGACGACCTTCACCGGCACTTTCCGCACGCGCTGCAGGAACGGTTCGCTCAGGTGCAACGGCGTCCAGCGGTCCGCGGCCGGTTGCGTGAGCAGGATCGGGCACACGGCGAAATCCTCCGGCTCGACCGCCGGCCGGTACGACATGTAGGAATCGAGAAACGCGATCGTCATCGCGTTGCCGGCGGAGGTGCGATCGGACAGCCACACCTTCAGCGCGTCCCGATCGTTGACGAGCGCGGACATCTTGCTGGCGAGCGTCACCGGCACGCGCATCGATTTCAGCGGGGTCATCGCGGTGAGATGCATCATCGGGCCGCCGACGCGGCTCACGAACACGTTGCGCGCGGTTTCATCGCGCACCTGCTGAAGGCGCTGGTCGAGGAAGGTCATCCCGACGATGCCCTTGACCTTGCCGTTCAGCGCAGCCACGTGATACGTGAGCATGCCGCCGGCGCTGAGTCCGTAGAGCACGATCGGCCGGCCGTCCTTCGCGCGCTCCGCGTCGACCTCGTGTCGTTCCTGAACGAGTACCTGGCCACGCGCCCGTTCGACCGGCCGCCGAAGCTGAAGGACATCGCGACGCTGCTCAACACCAGCGAGCGCACGTTGAAGTGCCGGCTGCAGGAGGAGGGCGCGTGCTTCCGGGACATTTCGAGCGCGGTGCGCAAGACCCGCGCGCAGGCGCTGATCGCAGAAGGGCGGCTGTCGATCAAGGAAATCGCGCAGGAACTGGGATTCAGCGACATGTCGTCGTTCTCGCAGGCGTACAAGCGCTGGACGGGTGTCGCGCCGAGCGTGTCGCGACAGGCGGCGGGTTTGTAGCGCACCCTGTAACTTTTGGAGATGTTGGAGGGTTGTCGGCGCCGAGTCGGCCGACGATCATGGGGGAAGCCGTAAGCCGGGCCGTTCCCGGCTCGCCAACGCAGGCTCTACACGCAAGGATCGGACATGAAATTGCTGCTCGTCGGCGCGACCGGACTCGTCGGGCGTCACGTCCTCGAAGTCGCGCTCGCCGATGCGCGGGTCGATCAGGTGATCGTCGTCGCGCGCCGCCCGTTGTCGCCGCACCCGAAGATGCGCGCGCTCGAGGTCGATTTCGATCATCTGCCCGACACGGCCGACTGGTGGCACGCCGACGCCGTGATCTGCACGCTCGGCACCACGATGCGCGCCGCGGGCTCCCAGGCGGCATTCCGGCGCGTCGACCACGACTATCCGCTCGCGGTCGCGCGGCTCGCACACCGCCACGGCACACCGGCTTACGTGCTGAATTCCGCACTCGGCGCGGATCCGGCGTCGCGCATCTTCTACAACCGCGTGAAGGGCGAGGTCGAGCAGGCGCTCGCCGGCGTCGGGTTCGCGGCGCTCACTTACGTGCGGCCCGGCCTGATCGGC
Organism: Burkholderia sp. HI2500; assembly: GCF_002223055.1. Lineage (NCBI taxonomy): Bacteria > Pseudomonadati > Pseudomonadota > Betaproteobacteria > Burkholderiales > Burkholderiaceae > Burkholderia > Burkholderia sp. HI2500. The sequence continues at coordinate 839,925 of NZ_NKFL01000004.1, forward strand.
GGCAGCCGCGACGAATTCAGGTTCGGCGAGCGGCTGCTGGTGTCCGTGTTGAACGTGGCCCGGCCCGTGCTGCCGGCGAAGTGGCGCGTGAATCCCGCGTCGCGGATCGCCCGCGCGATGCTCGACGCGGCAATCGACGCGCGGCCGGGCGTGCAGGTCATTGCGTCGGACCAACTCGTCTGACGCAAAGCGGGCGGCGCGCGCCGGTCACTGATCCGCGAAGCCGTCGAGCCCGCCGAACTGTTCGGCAAGCGCCGCCGTGAACGCCGCCAGCGCTTCGCTGCCGTCGCAGTTCCTTGGCGTCGCGAGCTGGAATTCGACCGTATGGCTCAACTTGCTCGCGAGCAGCCGGCGCAGCTTGCCTGCGGCTACCCACGGCGCCGCGACATGGCCGTGCAGGAAGCCGACATGCGGCAGGTGATCGACGCGTTCGCGGCGAATGGTTTCACGTCGTTGTTTCTGGGATGCTCGACCGATCCCGCGTCGCGCTCGCATGGCTTCTACCGGCATCTGGGCTGGACGCCGACCGGGTCGCTCCCGGCGCATCATCGATTCGTAAAACTGTTTCGTCATACCAAACAATAGCGCGACCGCGGCCCTGCACTGACCTACGATGGAAACATTGCATCCATCGTCCGCCGAGCCGTGTGCACTCACTACCGCGCCCCCGACGAAGACCCGGGCATCAGCGAACTGAAGATCGGCATCGGCGATCTGTATCGCCGCGACCCGTGGGCCCCAGACGTGTATCCCGACTACGCGGCGCCGATCGCGCGTGCCGCCGGCGACGGCCTCGCAGTCGTCGCGGCCGTGTTCGGCTTCTGGCCGAAATTCATGCAGCCGGAGCGGCTCGACGAGAACGGCCGTAAAAAGAAGAAGCTCGACACGGTGAACGCGCGCGCGGAAACGGTCGGCTCGTCGCGGCTCTACGGCAACGCGTGGCGCAACGGCCAGCGCTGCCTGATCCCGGTGCGCTGGATCTTCGAACCCTGCTACGAAACCGGCCGCAACGTGTGGCAGCGGATCGGCGTCGACGGCTGGCAGCCGTACTGCGTCGCCGGCATCTGGCGGCGCTACGAAGGTGACGACGGCCGCGAGCGCGTGGGCATGGCGATGCTCACGGTCAACGCGGACACGCACCCGCTGTTCGCGCGGATGCATCGGCCCGGCGAAGAGAAGCGGGGCGTCGTGATGCTGCGTCGCGACGACTACGACGAATGGCTGCACGTGCGCGACATCGAGGCCGCCCGGCGCATGCTGAATCTCCTTCCCGCCGCCGACATGACGGCCGAGCCCGATCAGGCATCGCCCGCACGCGCCTGAGCTTTCATTATTCCGACATTCATCTTTCGACTGGACAGGCCGAACGTGGCCCGATGATTCGGACATTTTCGAAAATCGGCGGATTCCGGGTAATCACCGATACCTCGCAAGTTGTATATACAAGATCATCCGCTGGCAATGTCGGCACACATCGTGCCGCTTGCGCGCCAGTGCGCAGACCATGCGTGCGTGGCGCATGCCGGCGATCCACGGCGCCCCGCACCCGCCGAGCCGAAAGGGCGGCTCGCAGCTTCCCGTCTCGTTCCAACCATTTGTGATCCTGAGTATTTTGGAGATTTCCCCGTGTCAACGAATCCCAGTGGAAAAGCCGGCGGCCTGATCGAAGTCCGTTCGATCGACTTCATTCCCGACGCCGAGCGCCACGGCGGCTTGCTGAGCCAGTTCACGCTGTGGCTGTCGGCGAACATGCAGATCACGGCCATCGTCACGGGCGCACTCGCGGTCGTGCTCGGCGGCGACGTGTTCTGGTCGCTGGTCGCGCTGCTGCTCGGCCAGTTCATCGGCGGCGCGGTGATGGCGCTGCATGGCGCGCAGGGGCCGCAGCTCGGGCTGCCGCAGATGATCTCGAGCCGCGTGCAGTTCGGCGTCTATGGCGCGATGATCCCGATCGTGCTCGTGTGCCTGATGTACATCGGCTTTTCCGCGAGCGGCTCGGTGCTGGCCGGGCAGGCCGTCGCGCAACTGCTGCACATCGACGACGCGGCCGGCATCCTGCTGTTCGCGGCCGTGATCGTCGTGCTGACCGTGTTCGGCTATCGCGCGATCCACGCCGTCGGCCGGATCGCCAGCGTGGTCGGCATCGCCGCGTTCGTCTACATGTTCACGCAGCTGTTCGCGAACCACGACATCGGCGCGCTGCTCGCGAACAAGCATTTCTCGCTCGCGAGCTTCCTGCTGTCGATGTCGCTGTCCGCGTCGTGGCAGATCGCGTTCGGCCCGTATGTCGCCGACTATTCGCGCTACCTGCCGCGCTCGACGTCGTCGGTCGCGACGTTCGTGGCGGTCGGCCTCGGCTCGGTGATCGGCGCGCAGGCGGCGATGGTGTTCGGCGTGTTTGCGGCCGCGCTGGCCGGCGGCCAGTTCGCGCACCATGAGGTCGCGTATATCGTCGGTCTCGGCTCGACGGGCGCCGTGGCCGCGCTGCTGTACTTCAGCATCGCGTTCGGCAAGGTGACGGTGACGGCGCTCAACGCGTACGGCAGCTTCATGTCGATGGCGACGATCGTCAGCGGCTTTCGCGGCAAGCACGCCGTGTCGTCGCGCAGCCGCCTCGTCTACATCTTCGGGATGATCTGCGTATCCACGCTCATCGCGCTCGCGGGCCGCCATTCGTTCCTGAAGGAATTCACCGCGTTCATCCTGTTCCTGCTCGCGTTCTTCACGCCGTGGAGCGCGATCAACCTGGTCGATTACTACTGCTTCACGCGCTCGCGCTACGACGTGCCGGCGCTGTCCGATCCGGACGGCCGCTACGGCCGCTGGAACGTGATGGCGATCACGATCTACGTGGTCGGCATCCTCGTGCAGTTGCCGTTCATGTCGACGCACATCTACACGGGGCCGCTCGTCGACGCGCTCGGCGGCACCGACATCTCGTGGATCCTCGGCCTGGTCGTGCCGGCCGTGCTGTACTACATCGGCGCACGCGCATCGCGCCGCAGCATTCCCGAGCGCCTGATCCTGCCGCTCGAACGCGGCGAAGTTCACCACTGACGACACGTCACGCGCCTCGGGCCGGCCGGTTGCCGGCCTGACTGTCGCGCGAGCCGGGCGCCGCCTGCGCCCGGTTCTTCCCCACGTTTTCTTTTCCGCGATGCCGGTGCGGCGCGACTGCCGCGCCCGGTGTCGTTTCATTCTCTGACCATTGAATAGTATGACTAAACAAACGATAGCGCGCGGAAGCGATTCCCGGGCGCGGATGGTGCACGCCGGTCTTCGCATGACGGTCGCGGTGGCGTGCGTCGCCGGACCGGGCGCCGCGTTCGCGCAGGACGGCGTCACGCTGTACGGCGTGATCGACGAATTCGCGCAGTACGTGAATACGGGCAACGGCTACACGGCGGCGATCAATTCGGGCGGCCAGTGGGGCAGCCGGTTCGGGCTGAAGGGCGGCGAGGATCTCGGCGGTGGGCAGAAGATCGAGTTCGCGCTGGAGAACGGCTTCAATCCGAACAACGGTTCGCTCGCGAGTGCGGGCAGCCTGTTCAACCGGCAGGCATGGGTCGGCATCGCGGGGCAGTGGGGCAAGGTGCGCGCGGGCCGCCAGAATTCGCCGCTGTTCAACGACCAGGGCGGACAGGATGCGTTCGGCGGCGTCACGCAGGCGTCCGGCATGGACAACCTGACCGTGTTCGCGTTCCGCACCAGCAATACGCTGTCGTACCAGAGCCCGGAGATCGCCGGCTTCCAGGGTGGGCTGTATTTCGGGTTCGGCGATGCGGGCGGCGTGCGCTCGGCAGGCTCGAGCCAGCAGTTCGACCTGACCTACGAACACGGGCCGTTCGGCGCGTTCGTCGCGGGCCAGTGGCTGAAGAACGCGACGGCGACCACCACCGATCGCACGATCATGGCTGGCGCGTCGTACGAGATCGGCAAGGCCACCGTGTACGGCGGCTTCTCCGCGGTGAAGTGGGCCGATCTCGGCATCGATTCGCGCGTGTACGGGCTGTCGGTCAAATACCAGTTCAATCCGGCGAACTACGTGGCGCTCGGCTACGCGTATCTGCACGACCAGTCGTCGCAGGGCAACCATGCGGACCAGGTCGGGCTGATGTACGAGTACGACCTGTCGAAGCGCACGAGCTTCTACGGTGCGCTGTCGTACCTGCGCAACCGCAACCAGGCCGGCTATACGCTCGCCGGCGCGGCGAACCCCGGCCTGCCGCTCGCGTATCCGGGGGCGAATGCACGGGGTGTGCAGCTGGGGATCGTGCATCGGTTCTGACGAGGCCGACGCGCATGGCCGTGCGCGCCCCGTGCATTTCGCGGGCGCGTTCGCGCGGCTACTTCCCCAACCGCTCCGCCAGCGAATAGCGCTGCATGCAGCGCTCCATCGCGTCGAGAAACGCGTGCTCCGCCGCGTTCATCTTGCGATCGCGATGCCACAGCAGGAACACGTCGACATCGACGAGCCCGTCGTCGGGCGGCAGCCGCCACAGTCGCTGCTGGGCGATGTCGTCGCGCACGATGTGCTCGGGCAGGCAGCCGATCCCGTAGCCGGCGAAGATCAGCCGCCGCACTTCCTCGAGGCTTGGTGACGACGCGACGATGCGCCCCGTGAAGCCCCGCTGGTCGCGAAACACGGTGAGCGGCGACAGGCTGTCGCCGATCTGGTCGCTCGTGAACGACACGAAATTCTCGGCGAGCAGGTCGTCCATCCGCAGTTGCGTCTGCCCGAACAGCCGGTGATGGCGGCCGCAGTAGATCGCATAGCGCTGGCGCAGGAAGCAGCGCATCTCCAGCTTGTCGTGCGGCGTGCGGCACAGGCCGAGCCCGGCCGTGGCCGTTTTCTGCAGCAGCGAAGACAGAATGTCCGACGAGCGCATCACTTCGATCTGCAGATCGATGCGCGGGTACGCACGATGGAAGTCCGCGAGGAATTCATCGTAGACGGGCGACTCGATGCGGCTCACCGTTAGCAGCCGGATCGATCCGGTCAGGTCGGCGGTGCTGTCGTCGATTTCGGTCTCGAGGCGTGAGATGCCGCCGTAGATGTCGCTCGCGATCCGGTAGACGGCTTCGCCGGCAGGCGTCGGCGCGAAGTGCGTGCCGCGCCGCTCGATCAGCTTGCGCTCGAGCGTGTCCTCGAGCCGCCGCAAGGCCTGGCTTACCGCAGGCTGCGTGACGTGCAGGCGCGCGGCCGCGCGGCTCACGCTGCGCTCCTGGATGATCACGAGATAGGTGCGCAACAGGTTCCAGTCGAGGCGGTCGTTCAGGAACGGGGCGAGGTCGGGGCGCATCGGGTCTCCGGGCGAGCCGTCAAGGTGGGTATTAGCTGAATTTATACGGCGAATAATAACTTGAAATTTGACTAATGATTTGCGGTCACCGATAAAGGAGGGGTGCCGCAGCGTGCGGCGCAAGGCCGCGACAGACGGCCGTCACACGAATTGTGCGTCGCCCGCAGCGGCGCGCATTAGGAGCCCGCATGACCCAGTCCCTTTCTTCCGCCCGCCAGCCGGCGCGCGCCGCGACGGCCGCATTCATCGGCACGATGATCGAGTGGTACGACTTCTACATCTACGCGACCGCCGCCGCGCTCGTGTTCGGCGAACTCTATTTCCCGTCGCATGACCGCTTCGTCAGCACGATGGCGTCGTTCGCGACGTTCGCGGTCGGCTTCTTCGCCCGGCCGCTCGGCGGCGTGATCTTCGGCCATCTCGGCGATCGAATCGGCCGCAAGAAGGCGTTGATGACGACGCTGATGATGATGGGCGTCGCGACCGTCTGCGTCGGGCTGCTGCCCGACTATTCGAAGGTCGGCATGCTCGCGCCGGTGCTGCTCGTCGCGCTGCGCGTGGTGCAGGGGATCGCGGTCGGCGGCGAATGGGGCGGTGCGGTGCTGATGGCGGGCGAGCATGCGCCGCAGGGGCGTCGCACGTTCTTCGCGTCGTTCGCGCAGCTCGGCAGCCCGGCTGGGCTGATCCTGTCGCTGATCGCGTTCCGCGCGGTCACGTCGATGGACAAGGCCGACTTCCTCGCGTGGGGCTGGCGTCTGCCGTTTCTCGCGAGTTCGGTGCTGCTCGTGGTCGGTATCCTGATCCGGCTCGGCGTGAACGAGTCGCCGGAATTCGCGCGTGTAAAGGAAGCCCACCGCACGGTGAAGCTGCCGGTCGCGGAAGTGTTCCGCTCCGCGTCGGGGCTCGTGGCGCTCTGCATCGGCGCGAACACGATCGGCATCGCGGGCGTCTATTTCACGAACACGTTCATGATCGCGTACACGACGCAGTACGTCGGCGTGTCGCGCTCGCTGATCCTCGACAGCCTGTTCGCGGTCGCGATCATCCAGTTCGTCGCGCAGCCGATCGCCGCATGGATCGCCGAGCGCATCGGCGGCGCGCGCTTCCTGAAGCTCGCGGCGCTGCTCGCGATGCTGTCGCCGTATCCGATGTTCATGCTCGTGCAGGGCGGCACGTCCGCGTCGCTGATCGCGGGCATCGCGCTCGCGGTCGTCTGCATGGCCGGCTTCTATTCGGTGATCGCGGGTTTCGTCAGCGACGTGTTCCCCGCGCACGTGCGCTATTCGGCGATCTCGCTCGCCTACCAGGTTTGCGGTGCGATCGCGGGCGGGCTGACGCCGCTCGTCGGCACGTGGCTCGCGCATCGCTTCGCGGGCCAGTGGTGGCCGCTCGCGGTGTTCTACACGTGTCTCGCCGGCATCTCGCTGCTGTGCATCGTCGCGCTCGACGCACGCCGCGCGGCACGGCCGGCCGCCGCCGAAGCGCTCGGCTCGCAGTGACCCTCAACGAACGAATTCATCCGGAGTGCACATGAAAGACCTGCTGGAAATCGACGGCGCCCGTTTGTGGCAGAGCCTGGCGGACATGGCGCGTGTCGGCGCGACGCCGCGCGGCGGCGTGCGACGCCTCGCGCTCACCGACGACGATCGTCGCGGGCGCGACCTGTTCGCGCAGTGGTGTCGCGACGCGGGGATGACGGTGAGCGTCGACGCCGTCGGCAACCTGTTCGCGCGGCGCGACGGCATCGATGCGCAGGCAGCGCCGGTGCTGATCGGCAGCCATCTCGACACGCAGCCCGAAGGCGGCCGCTTCGATGGCGTCTATGGCGTGCTCGCCGCGCTCGAACTCGTGCGCACGCTGAACGACGCCGGCATCGCGACCGACAAGCCGCTGGAGATCGTGTCTTGGACCAACGAGGAGGGCGCGCGCTTCGCGCCGGCGATGCTCGGCTCGGCCGTGTTCACGGGCGCGTTGCCGCTCGACGAAGCGCTCGCGAAGCAGGACGCCGACGGCGTCACGCTCGGCGTGGCGCTCGACGCATGCGGCTATCGCGGCGCGCGTGCGGCGGGCGGCGCGGTCGATGCGTACTTTGAGGCGCATATCGAACAGGGCCCCGTGCTCGAGGCGAACGGCACGACGATCGGCATCGTCACGGGCGGACAGGCGATCCGCTGGCTCGACGTGACGGTGACGGGCGTGGCCGCGCATGCGGGCACGACGCCGATGCCGTATCGCAAGGACGCGACTTTCGCGAGCGCGCAGATGGCGCTCGAACTCGAACGGATCGTCGCCGGTCATGCACCGCGCGGGCTCGCGACGATCGGCCAGGTCGGCATCCGCAACGCATCGCGCAACACCATTGCGGGCGACGTGACGTTCACGGTCGACCTCCGCCATCACGACGATGCGCAAGTCGATGCGATGGAGCGCGACTTGCGCGAGGCGTGCACGCGTGTCGCCGCCGCGCGTGGCGTGCAGGTCGCGATTGAGACCTGCTGGCGCAGCCCGGCGACGCCGTTCGACCGCGACTGCGTCGAACAGGTCGCGCAGGCGGCCGCCGCGTTCGGCTATACGAACGAGCGGATCGTCAGCGGCGCCGGGCACGACGCGATCCTGCTCGCGCGTTGCGTGCCGACCGCGATGGTGTTCATCCCGTGCGTCGACGGCCTGTCGCACAACGAAGCCGAGGATGCGCTGCCGGATGACGTGACGCGCGGCACGAACGTGCTGCTTCATGCGGTGCTCGCGCGCGCCGGCGTCGCGGCGGGCGTTGCCGTGACGGCCGCCGCGCAGCACGCATGACGCGGCGAACCGATAATTCGAAAACCGACGAGGGCGAACGATGAAAACCTATTTCCATCCCGAGCAGTTGCTGCACCATCCGCGCAGCTACCTGTCGCGCGGCCAGATGCGTGAGCCGCAGGAAGTACCCGAGCGCGCGGCGCGGCTCGTCGCGGCCGTGCGCTCGCTCGACTTCGACGTGCGCGAGCCGGCCGACCGCGGCACCGCGCCGATCGCGGCCGTGCACGACATGAACTACCTGCGCTTCCTGGAAGAGGCGCATCGCGACTGGAAGCAGATGCCCGACGACTGGGGCGACGAAGTGATGTCGAACGTGTTCGTGCGCGACCCGAACCCGCTGCGCGGCGTGCTCGCGAAAGCCGCGCGCTACCTCGCCGACGGCAGCTGCCCGGTCGGCGCGAACACGTGGCGCGCCGCGTACTGGTCCGCGCAGGGCGCGCTGGCGGCCGCGGCCGACGTCAACGACGGCGCGCACGAGGCCTACGCGCTGTGCCGGCCGCCCGGCCATCACGCACGCCGCGACGCGGCCGGCGGCTTCTGCTACCTGAACAATGCGGCGATCGCCGCGCAGTCGCTGCTCGGCCGCCATCGCCGGGTCGCGATCCTCGACACCGACATGCATCACGGGCAGGGCGTGCAGGAGATCTTCTACGGCCGTGACGACGTGCTGTACGTGTCGATCCACGGCGACCCGACCAATTTCTACCCGGTCGTCGCGGGCTACGAGGAAGAGACGGGCACCGGGGCCGGCGACGGCTTCAACCTCAACCTGCCGATGCCGCACGGTGCGCCGGAGTCGGCGTTCTTCGAGCGGCTCGACGACGCGCTGCGCGCGCTCGCGCGGTTCCAGCCCGATGCACTCGTGCTCGCGCTCGGCTTCGATATCTACAAGGACGATCCGCAATCGCAGGTGGCCGTCACGACCGACGGCTTCGGCCGGCTCGGCGGCGCGATCGGCGCGCTCGGGTTGCCGACGGTGATCGTGCAGGAAGGCGGCTATCACCTCGACAGCCTCGACGCGAACGCGCGTGCATTTTTCGGCGGATTCGCCGCCGCGCGCTGACCGTCATCGCGGGGCCCGATCGCAGGCGTGCGGACTCAAGATTTCCGCACGCCTGCCGATAATTCGCGCATATGCTGGATGGATGCACGAAGGAGGGCCGAACGATGACAGCCGGCCAAATCAGACGCAGTGCGATCGCGCTCGCGGCGCTGGGCGTCGGGTCGCTCGCCAGCGCGGCCGATCCGTCGATCCCGCTGCGCGTCAGTCTCACCATTCCCGAAATCTGCACGATCGGCCCCGGCGTGCCGCAGGCCGTCGATGCCGACATGCCGAGCGTCAGTTGCGCGCACGGTACGCCGTTCGTGCTCAGTCACGCGCCGCCGCCCGACGTGCGATCGGCGCCGCGCAGCATCGGCGCGGGCGTGCTCCCCACCTGGACCGTCACGTTCTGAGCGCTCGCGCGGCCGCTCGCCCATGCCACTGAGCGCTAGAAACTGATCGTCGCGGTGATCGTGTCGCTGTAGTTGCCGGGCGCGGGCGTCGTTTGCGCCGGCACCGCGCCGTACACGGTCACGGCCTGCGACGTGCCCGTGCCGACGCCCGTGACCGTCGAGCTGCCGCCCGTGCCGTCGCCCCACGCGATCGAACGCGCGGCATCGGTGTAAAGCCCGTAGCCGATCGTGCCGCCTCCGCCGCTGCGTTGCATCTGGCGCGCCGTCACGTTGCCGCTGCTGCCGCCGCTCAGCGCGATCTTCCACGCGTCGCCGTTGGTGCATTGCGCGGTGATCGAACCGGTCGCGGTGAGCGCGCCCGACAGCACGCTCGCGGTGCCGAAGCTGACGTTGGTCGCGCTGATGTTGCAGTTGTTGATGACGTTGGCGGTCGCGCTGAACGGGAAGGTGCCGTTCGACGCCGTCAGCGACGCGCAAGTGGGCGCACCGAGCAGGTAGAACCCCGCGTTGATCGATGTCGTGTTGCCGCCGAACGTCTGCGAGTAGGGGGTCGTGCTGTTGCCGGTCGTCGGCACGGTCGGCTGGTTCGCGGTGATCTGCCCGTAGATCGTGACCGTGGCGCTCGCGCTCGTGCCGAGCGCGGGTTTGACGAGCGTCACCGATGCCGGCGTCGTGCCGGAGTAAATGGAGCCCCACGCGACCGAATGCCCGGCATCGAGATAGAGGTCGTACTGCATCGCGTTGGTGCCGTTGACGAGGCTGCGCGGGCTCGTGCCGCCGAGACTCAGGCACACGAGCACGTTCGGCGTCAGCGTGACGGCCGACCACGTGCAGGTGATGCTGACGGTGCCGGTCGCGGCGACCGACGCGCGCGAGATCGGGCTGACCGAGCCGAAGCTCACCGTCGACGCGGTGGCCGTGCACGTCTCGGCCTGCGCATCGTGCGGCACGCCGCACCACATGGCGAACGCGACGAAGAGGAGCAGTGCGAACTTCATGGCGCGGGCCGGCAGGTGAGCGGGCCGAGGGTCGGCAGCGTGCCGTTGCCGGGCGCCGTGAACGCGAATGTCGCGACGCAGCGCTGCGTGCCGTAATCGATCACGAGATGGTTGTCCTCCTTCAGTCCGTCGATGAACGTGAGCCCGTCGTAGCCGACGATCGTGTCCGCGCCGCTTTCCGCGTGATGCACGTGCGCGCCGGCCGGCAGCGGGCGGCCGGCCGCGTCGTGCAGGATGACCGACGCCGCGCGATAGCGCGACACGCCGAAATGCGCGACGACGCCCGATTGCGTCTGCGGCACGACCGTCATCGAGGTCCGGGCGATCCGCGCATCGGCGGGCAGCTTCATCGAGTCGATCGCGATCTGGTTGTTCTGGTACGCGTTCAGGTCGGGCACGAGCAGGTGTCCCGCGCGATCCGTCGTGCCGATCACGCGGTTCTCGTGCAGCACCGGAATGCCCGCGACGCCGTCGGTCGACACGAGCGCGAAGCCGTCGTCGATGCGGCGTGACATCTGCAGGCTGCGGTCCATGAACACGAGCGCGCCGCTGACGTCGAGCGACGCGCCGGTCTGGCGGTCGATGTTCTGCGCGGCCGCGATGACTTCGCCCGCGTGGCCCAGATAGCGCAGTTGCGCTTGCCGGTACGGCACCGCGCCCGTGCCGCCGGTCTGCACGCCCCAGCCCCAGCCGCCGTCGTAGTCGGGCGGGCGGCTCGCGTCGACGGTGTAGCTCGACTGGCCGCGCTGCCGGCCGACGGTCGTATTGATCGACGTGTTGCGGCCGAGCCCGATGTTCAGCGAGACGAACGCGCCGTTCGCACCCTGCTGCGCGAAGTCGCGGTACGCACTCACGCTCACCGACGCGAGATCGCCGAAGCTCAGCGTGTACGACACCGTGCCGATTCGCGCGCTCGGGCCTTGCGGCAGCCGGAAGCCGATATAGCTGAGCGACAGCGTCTGGCGGTGCATGAACGGCAGCGCGAGCGTGGCCTGGTCGGTCGCCGACGGCACCGGCGAGCCGTCGCGCGACGCGAGGTCGCCGTAGCGGCCGAACGCGCGGATCGTCTGCGCGTTGATCGAGAAGCGCGGTTCGATCACCTGGTAGCCGACGCTTACCTGCGTGCCCGGATAGCGTCCGGCGCTGCCCGCGACCGCGCCGCTCACGACGCCCGCGTAGCCGAGCCGCATCAGGGCGCCGACGCCGGCGTTGACCATGCCGCCGGTTGCTTCCGCATGCCCCTCGATGGTCAGCGCATCGGTCACGCCGCGCCGCATCGAGCCGCTGACGGCCGGCCGCGCGTCGTAGTCGAACGACTGCAGCCCGTAGTTGCGGCGCAGGAAGCCGGCTTCGAACGAATAGCTCGACAGCCCGGCGGACAGCATGCGCGTATCGACGTAGAGCGGCACCGACGTCGCGACGGTGCGCCCGAGCGCGTCGCGCGTGATGACGGTCGCCTGGCCGGCGCCCGTGATGCCCGGCACGTCGTGGATGATGAACGGGCCGCTCGGCACGTTGCCGGTGTACTGGCGCACGTTGTTGATGTACAGGTCGACCGCCGACGGCACGGCGGCGGAGCCCGCGAGCGACGGAATCGGGAACGTCACGAGGTCGGGCCGCAGCGCGAAGTTGCTGCGCCACTGGAAGCCGCCGAGGCGCACCGAGCGCGTCCACGCGAGCGATCCCGAGATCGCGTCGCCGATCTGCGTCGTGCTCGGCCGTGCCGGGTCCGAGCGGCTCCACGACGTATCGAAGCGCGTATAGCGCCGCTGGCCGTTGTAGAAATACGCGGTGCCCGTCGTGTTGAACACGCCGTTCGGGTCGAAGTAGCGCACGCCGGTATAGAGCGAGAACTGCCGGTCGCCGATCGTCTGCGCGTACGCCTCGTAGTTGATCGCGAGGCCGCGCGACGCGCTGGCCTCCTGCGTGGCCGGCAACGCGCGGCTGTCGACCGCGTACGGGCGGCGCAGCGCGTCGGGCAGCTGCAGGTCGACGCTCTGGCGTGCCGCGTCGTAGCGGTAGCGCAGGCCGGGAATCGTGTCGAGATCGACGGTCGCCGCATCGGCGATGCCGAGCCGGTCGGTCGCGAAGCCGATCGTGCGCAGGTCGGCGCCGCTCGCCGACAGATGGCCGTCGCGCTCGCGGAGGTGCGCGAGCAGCGCCGTGCTTTCGCCGTTGACACTGACTTCGAGGACCACGTCGTGCGTGCTGTCGGTCATCACGAGTGCCGCGGGTTCGTCCGCGCGGGCCGAGCCGATCACGAGCAGGCTGCCGGCCACGATGGCCGCAAGCGCGGCGCGCGGCGAGCGGCGCGGCGTTTCGCGTCCGTTGGCGGGGAACCTGCCGGCGCGTGGCGAAGGGGGCGAGGCCGGGCGGCGCACCGGCGGTCTAGCCCGGCGGCTCCACCGTGACGACCGCGCTGGCCGGCTGCGAATTGACGGCCGCCCGCACCGTGACCTTGCCGCCGAGCGTGACGCCGGCCGGCAGCGGCACGCTCCACTGGCCCGTGCGGCCCGCGAGCGCGTAGCCGAGCAATCCGCGCGTGAGCGGGTACGCGTGGCCGTCGCCGGTCACGAGCTCGACCGACGCGAGCTGCGCGCGGCGCGCGCCGCCGTTGCGCACCCGCAGCACCCAGCCGCCGTTGCTGCGCAGCAGCGCCCAGTCGAGCTGCGGCGCGCCGTTGGCCGCGGGCTCGACGAACACCGGAATCGAATAGCGCAGCCGGATCGACACGCCGTTGGTCGGCGCTTCGCCGGGCTGCGGCAGCTCGTCGATCAGCAGCCGGTAGCTCTGCTCGATGCCGGAAGGCGTGCGCGCCGCGCGCACGACGCGGATCAGCTGCTCGGACTGCATGCCGACCTCGATCAGCGGCGGGCTCGCGACCAGATCCTGGGTGGGCGTCAGCGTGTCCTGGCCGTCGGCCTGGTCCCAGCGGAACACGCGCACCTGCCCGTACACCGGGCGCTCGCCCGGATTGCGCAGCGTGATGCCGGTGGCCGTGTCGTCGGTGCCGAATTCGATCGTGACGGGGGAAATCTGCAGCGACGCGGCGTGCGCGGTGCCGGCCGCGCACAGCAGCGCGGCGAGCGTTCGACGTAATGCGGTCATGCGTTGCTGCGCCGGTCAGAAGTAGACGGTTGCGGTGACGGTCGTCTGATAGGTATCCGGCTTCGGCGTCGCCTGCGCGGGCACCTGGCCGTAGACGGTCAACGCCTGCGCGGCGCCCGTGCCGGTGCCGGCCACGGTGTTCGTGCCTTGCGTGTTGCCCCAGATCGTCGTGCGCCCGGCGTCCTGGTAGAGCTGGAAGCCGACGGTCGTCGTCGTGTTGCCGGTCGACGTGCCGGCCATCAGGCGGCTCGCGACGCTCGAACCCGTGACCGAGCCCGCGTCGAGGCCGACGTTGTACGGCGTCGTGTTGGTACAGGTGACGCTGACGGTCGTCTGCTGGTTGATTGCCGTGGCCAGCACCCCGTTGGTGCCGAAGGCCAGCGGGTTCGCGGCGATCGTGCAGTTCGGCTGCAGTGTCAGCGTGACGTTGAAGGTGGCGGTCGCAGTGCCGTTCGAATACGTGGCTGCGTCGGCGGCAGGTGTCGACAGGCCGATTGACAGCGCGAGCGACAATGTCGTGGAAGCGATGGCGACTTTCACACGGATCCCTCATCGAGCGGTTTTTCATTGGATTTATGCCGCGCTTCGCATGCCACGGCATTGCGAATGCTGATACGAATTGATGAGTCTTTCAATCGCAATGTCCGGGCTGTTTCATTTTGTTACAGTAAAGCCGGGGGCGATGGAATAAAGCCGGAAAACATTACGGTTTTCGATTTTCTCTCGTGCGGTGCGAGCGAAAGATTTTCCTGCGATGCGGCAATAGTTTCGCGGCTTTGGCGGGGTGCGAAGCGATTTTTCCGATTGACGCAGTGGATTGAAACGGCCGATGCGGAATGGTTGACTGAAATGCCCGGTGAAGCGAAATAGGCAGGCATTGAATCGTTCAGGCAGATTGGATCGTTTTCAGTTTTCCGTTAATGAATCGGATTTTGCAGCGATGCAAGATGTGCCGAATTTCCCGATTTTTATGATTGGCGAATCGGTGAATCGGCATTGACGAGTGAAAACGAAGACGGCCGCATTGCGCGGCCGTGAGTGTGTTCGCCCCACGGGCGGCTGCCCGTCGCGCATGACCGGCGCGACGAGTCGCGATTACGAATTCGCGGCGGCCGGTGCGCGGCGCTGCTGCGCGATCTGCACGAACACGAGTGCGAGCCCGGCCGCGGCGATCAGTCCGCCGACGAGCGGCACGGCCGCATAGCCGAAGCCCGCCGAGAGCGCCGCGCCGCCGGCCGCGGCGCCGAGCGCGTTGCCGAGGTTGAACGCGCCGATGTTGACGGCCGACGCGAGGCCCGGCGCTTCGTGGGCTGCCCGCATCACGCGCATCTGCAGCGGCGGCACGACCGCGAACGTCGCGACACCCCACACGAGCAGCGTGACGGCGGCGCCCGCATGCGTGCGGGCGAGCACCGGGAACGCGGCCATCGTCGCGATCAGCAACAGCAGGAACCCGATCAGCGTGCCGTCGAGCGAGCGGTCGGCGAGGCGCCCGCCCGCGATGTTGCCGATCGAGAAGCCGACGCCGATCAGCACCAGCATCGCGGTCACGAAGCCGGGCGTCGCGCCGGTCAGGTGTTCGAGCGTCGGCGCGACATACGTGTAGAGCGTGAACATCGCGCCGGCGCCGAGCACGGTCGTCCCGAGCGCGCCGAGCACGACGGGGCGCGTCAGCACCGAGAGTTCGGCGCGCAGGTCGGGCATCTTGCCGGCTTCGCCCTTCGGCAGCGCGGCGAACAGCCCGGCGATCGCAACCAGGCCGAGGCCCGCGGTCGCCGCGAACGACATGCGCCAGCCGATGATCTGGCCGAGCCAGGTCGCGGCCGGCACGCCGCCGACGTTCGCGATCGTGAGACCCATGAACATCGTCGCGACCGCGCTGGCCTGCTTCTCGCGCGGCACGAGGCTGGCCGCGACCACCGAGCCCAGTCCGAAGAAGGCGCCGTGGTTGAGGCTCGTCACGAGGCGGGCGAGCAGCAGCGTCGTGTAGTCCGGTGCGAACGCCGACAGCAGGTTGCCGATCGTGAAGATCGACATCAGCGCGATCAGCGCCGAGCGGCGCGACCAGCGCGCGAGCAGCAGCGTCATCAGCGGCGCGCCGACCATCACGCCGATCGCATAGGCGCTGATCAGCATGCCGGCTTGCGGAATCGACACGTGCACGCCGTCGGCGATCACGGGCAGCAGGCCCATCGGCGAGAACTCGGTCGTGCCGATGCCGAACGCACCGGCGGCGAGTGCCAGCAGCGGCAGCGCGGCGCTGCCACCCGGGCGGGAAGGAGAGGAAGTCGTGATCTTCACGCGATGGGCTCCTGTAGTCGAGGGACAACGGCAGGGGCCGTTGAGGACAGGGTGAAGTGTGCCTGCATGACTTTTGCGGAAAAAGCCGGGTCCGGACGAAATTATCTTGATTTCATGTCAACAATGCAGCGAGCGCTTGAAGCCCGGCGATGGGGCGAGCGAAAGCGATGTTTTTGTGAAAGATATTTGTAAAGGTCGGCATGCGGCTTCAGGGCGGGAGATCGCGATCCATCGGCGCTTCGACGCGGGCTGACGGTCGCTCCCGCCGGATGAGCGGGAAGTCGCCCACCGACTTCCCGGCGATGGGTGGCCGTGCGGATCGGACGGGCCGAGCAGGCGGTCGGCATCACGCCAGGCGAATCTCGCATCGTCGCCGAAAACCCTTTGCAGACAAGGCCCGCGGCCAAAAAAAGCCCCGATCACAGGGGGACCGTGACCGGGGCGGAAACGCATCCTCTCTTTGGCACGAGGGTTGGATGCGCGCGCAGTATATTTCGCACCATGACAATTCGAAGCGACGTTAAACGGCCGTTTTTGGTGCCAATTTAAAAACACCGGTGCTGAGGCGTCCGGTGTCGTCGTTTTGTAAGAATTTTCGTGGAAAAGATGCGATTGTTTAGCGTGTTTCGGCAGTCGAAGCGACAGTTGGGCGAGAGGGGATTGCGCCCGTCATTCGGCATCGCGAATCGGGTCGCTCAAGTGCCGGGTGAGGTCGCCGCACCTGCTGTCCGCTCAGCCCGCTTCGCTCGCTTCGCCGGTCGCATCACGCACGGCCTCGAGAAACCGCGCGACGACGGGCGACGGGGGCACGGCCGCACCGTCGAACACGAACTCGATGTCGAAGCGGCGCGCGAGTTCGTCGAGCGCGACGAGCCGGACCGTGTGCGGGCAGGTCGGCGACGCGCTTTCCGGCACGAATGCACAGCCCATCCCGGCCGCGACGAGGCCGATCAACGTCGGAATGTCGCTGCCGACCTGCGCGATGCGCGGCGTGAAGCCGGCCTGCTGGCACTGCGCCATCAGGAATCGGTGGTGCGCGGCGGAGCGCTGCGCGTCGAACCAGACGAACGGTTCGTTCGCGACGTCGGCCAGCGTGCGCGGCGCGGTGAAGCGTCCGCCCGGCGGCGCGGGCATCGCGAGCACGAAGCGGTCGCTCAGCAGCCGCACGCCCGACAGGTGCGGCGCCTCGTCCTGACGCCACGCCATGATCCCGCCGTCGAGCTGGCCGCGCATCAGCGCATTCGCCTGTTCGGCCGACAGCATCGGCGCGATCGACAGCTTCACGTCCGGGCACGCGTCGCGAAACGCCTTGAGGACGGTGCCGACGACGGGCAGCGGCAGGCAGTTCGGCAACGCACCGAGCCGCAACTCGCCCAGCTGGCCGGCCGCGCTGCGCAGCGCGCGCTCACGGCTGTCCTGCAGCGTCGCGAGCAGGCCGGTCGCGTCCTGCAGGAAGCTGGCGCCGGCCGCCGTGAGCGTGACGCCCGTTGCGCGGCGCACCAGCAGCGGCGTGCCGATCGCGTCCTCGAGCTCGCGGATCTGTCGCGACAGCGCGGGCTGGACGATGCCGGCCGCGCGGGCGCCGGCCATCACGCTGCCGGCTTGCGCGACGGCCACGAAGTAGCGCAGGTGACGCAATTCGATCTGGCGCATGCGGCATCCCTTCAGGTTCATTGATATACCTGTTGAGCATAGCAAACGCCATTCGATGGTATTGGAAAGCATGGGAGGCGTGCCGTACGATGACCGTCATTGCCGCTCGCCGTTGCACGTCGCGTGCGTTCCCCCCGTTTCCTCCGTTCCCATTGGTCCCGCCCCATGCCGCTTCATATCCCGACCCCTTATCTTTGCTCGCCAATCGCATCCCGCCGGCTCGGCAGGACCATCCGGCTGAAGCTCGATGCGCTGCAGCCGTCGGGCTCGTTCAAGCTGCGCGGCATCGGCGCCGTCTGCGAAGCGCGGCACGCGGCCGGCGCGCGGCGCTTCGTGTCGTCGTCGGGCGGCAACGCGGGCATCGCGGTCGCGTATTGCGGCCGCGAGCTCGGCGTGCCGGTGCTCGTCGTCGTACCGGAAAGCGCGTCGGCCCGTGCACGCGAGCTGATCCGCGTCGAGGGTGCCGAGCTCGTCGTGCACGGGGCGAGCTGGGCCGAGGCGAATGCGTTCGCGCAGTCGGCGCTCGGCGAGCATGATGCGTTCGTGCATCCGTTCGACGATCGCGTGCTGTGGCAGGGCCACGCGACGATGATCGACGAGATGGCGGCGGCCGGCCCGAAGCCCGACGCGATCGTGCTCGCGGTCGGCGGCGGCGGGCTGCTGTGTGGCGTGCTCGAAGGGCTGGCGCGCAACGGCTGGCACGACGTGCCGGTGGTCGCGGCCGAAACGGAAGGCGCCGACTGCTATGCGCGCTCACTCGCGCAGGGGCATGGGGTCGAATTGCCGGCAATCACGAGCATCGCGACGTCGCTCGGCGCGAAGCGGCCGTGCGACGCGGCGGTCGAGTGGGCCGCGCGACACGAGATTCACCCGGTTGTCGTGTCCGATGCCGAGGCGGTGGCCGCCTCGCTGCGTTTCCTCGACGAGCACCGGATCGTCGTCGAGCCCGCGTGCGGCGCCGCGCTGGCCGCGCTCGAGCGGCCAGTGGCCGGGCTCGCGTCGGCGAAGGAGATCGCCGTGATCGTCTGCGGCGGCGTGACGGCGACCGTCGAGCAGATGCAGACGCTGCATGCGACGTTGCGGTAGGTGGGGGCGGCCGGCGCTAGCCGGCCTGTCGGATGACGGCCGGACGGCAGTCGATCCCGGCGAACGTCGGCATCGGCTACGCATACACCGTCGCGAAGCATCGAAGCAACGTCAGCGACACAACGGGTATGCAGCCGGCGGCGCGGAGATTCCCGTGATGAATGAGGGAGAAGTGTGCGTATCGTCGCGCGGCGCCGGATATGGCCGCGCGACGATACGGACGGCCGGTCAGTGTGCGGCCGGTGCGCTCGCGCCGGACGGTGCGGACGAGGCGACGGGGTTGGCGGCGGCAGGCGCGGGCGATGCGCTCGACGGTGCCGATGCCGACACGGGAGCCGAAGCGGTGGGTGTCGGCGCCGGTGCGACCGGTGTCGGTGTTGTGGCGGCCGGTGTCGATGCCGGGCCGGAAGCCGGCACGGGAGCCGAAACCGGCACGGACGCCGATCCGGACGCCGGAGCGGGCGTCGACGACGCGGCCGCTGCAGGCGCCCCACCCGAAGCCGATACCGCCCCCGCACCCGACGCCGCCGCCGGCGCGGCAGCCCGCATCGCCGCCGGCGCAACCACGGCCGACGCGGCGGCCGGCACGGCGTTCGCCCCCGACTCGGGCGCGACCGCCGGCAACGAAAGCGGCACCGGCGCCGCGGGCGGCGTCGGCACGACCGGGGTCGTCATCTTCATCGGCTCGCCTTGCGGCGTCGGCGCGGGTTCGGGCAGCGGCGCGACGGGTTCCTTCTCGGCGGCCTTGACGGTCGCGCGGTCGCGGCGGGCCGGGTCGATCTTCAGGAAATGCTCGACGAGATTGAAAAAGCGCTCATAGAACACGCCGGCGGGAATCGTCTCGCTGGCGGTCTTGACGAGCGCGTCGTCGCTCGACCCGATCGGCAGCGACAGCGAGCCGAACACGCTCAAGCCGACACTGGCCGACGTATTCGACTTCTTCAGCGTATAGCGATCCTGCACCGCGTTCACGTACGCGATGCTCGACGTGCCGTCCGCGTTCGCGTCCGCGCACACGACGTGAAACTCGATCACGACGTGCATGTCGTTGTTCGGCTGGAAATTCTTGCTGCCGTCGACCGCATCGTTGCGCGACGACGACACCACATAGCCCTGGCTCAGCAGCGCGCGCCGCGCGGCCTCGCAGGCTGCGTCGGATTTCGAGTGGAACGTATGCGCGTACGGGCTGCTGGTCGCGTCGAACTGTTCCTGCTGGTAGATCGGCTTGGGCGGCGACGAGCACGCCGCCAGCACGGTCGCGGCCGCGAGCGCGCACGAAACGGAAAACAGGCGAAATCGGTTGTGCATGGCGTCTTTCAGAAGGCTTGGCGAGAGGCCGCGCAACGGCGGTGCCTGGATGAAGCGCGCGGCAATCTCGTAAGGCCGGGGCGTCATTATAGTTTCCTTTGATGTCGCGCTCGCTTCAGTCGGCCGAAGCGCCGCGTGCCGCGGCCAGCAATTGCGACGTCAGCGGATGGTGTTCGCCGCGCCGCGAGCGGATCGCGTGGATCTCCTCGGTCACGTCGCCGGCACGCCCGAGCCGGCGCAACCCGCGCAGCAGCGACGCGTCGTTCGCGCCGAGTTCGCTCAACGGGAACACGCCGAGGCCGCGCGCCGCGAACACGGCCATCAGCGCGCTGTCCTCGAATTCTCCGGCCACGCGCGGCACGATCCGTTCACCTTCCAGCCACAGGTCGAGGCGCGCGCGCAGCGCGGAATGCGCGGTCGGCAACAGCACGGGCAGGTCGGCGAGGCACTGCGGAAAGTGCTGCCGCGCGGCCGGCGTGACGAGCGCCGCGGGGCCATACCAGTCGACCGGCGACGCGACGAGGCGCTCGCTCGTCACCCGCAGGTTCGAGCCGGACGGCGCGCCCTGGCCCGCCAGCACCAGATCGAGATGATGCAGCGCCAGCTCCGCGAGCAGCGCATCGTGCTCGCCTTCGTGGCACAGCAGCCGCAGCGTGGGCGTATCCAGCACGGGTGCAAGGAGCGCGTGCGCGGCGAGCTTGGAGATGCCGTCCGCGAGGCCGACCGCGAGCCGCACGGTCGGCTGGCTGGCCGCCGCGCGCACTTCGTCGGGGATCAGCCGCCCCATCTCGAAGATCACCTCCGCGCGCGCAAACGCGGCCTGGCCGGCGTCGGTCATCGTGACGCCGCGCCCGGCCGGGCGCAATAACTGGTGCCCGAGCGCTTTTTCGAGCTCGCGCACCTGCGCGCTGATGGTCTGCACGGCCATGTCGAGCCGCGCGGCCGCGCGCGCGAAGCCGCCTTCCTTCACGACGACCCAGAAGTAGTACAGATGTCGGAAATTGAGCATCGGAGCGAAATTTCGGAAAAACCGAACCAAAATTCAGATTCTCTCTGATTTTTCCGAAGTTCGGGGCGGCCTATGATCGGGCTTTCCACTTTCGTATCGGCCCATCTCATGGACTACCTGCTGACGCTTGCCGTTGACCCCGCCGTCTGGGCGGCGCTCCTGACGCTCGTCGTGATGGAAGTCGTGCTCGGCATCGACAACCTGATCTTCATCTCGATCCTCAGCAACAAGCTGCCCGAAGCGCAGCGCGCCCGCACGCAGCGCCTCGGCATCGCGCTCGCGCTGGTGATGCGCCTCGCGCTGCTCGGCAGCGTCGCATGGATCGCGAGCCTCACCGAACCCGTGTTCACGCTGCTCGACCATGCGTTCTCGTGGCGTGACCTGATCCTGCTGTCGGGCGGCCTGTTCCTCGTGTGGAAGGCGACCACCGAGATCCATCACCACGTGTCGCGCGACGGTGAAGGCGCGGGCGGTTCGGGCGCGGCGGTCGGCCTGACGATGTGGGCCGCGATCGGCCAGATCGTGATGCTCGACATCGTGTTCTCGATCGACAGCATCGTGACCGCGATCGGCATGACCGAGCACGTGCCGATCATGTTCGTCGCCGTGATCGTCGCCGTCGCCGTGATGCTGTTCGCCGCACAGCCGCTCGCACGCTTCATCGACCGCAACCCGACCATCGTGATGCTCGCGCTGTCGTTCCTGGTCGTGATCGGCATGACGCTGATCGCCGAAGGTTTCGGTTCGCATGTGGCGAAGGGCTATATCTACGCGGCAATGGCGTTCTCGGCTTTCGTCGAAGGCATGAACATGCTGGCGCGGCGCGCGAAGACGAAGCGCTCGGCACCGACGGATGGCCACTGATCCGGCGCGCGTGACCCGGCTGCCGCTGAGGTGGCAGGCATCACGCGCGTCATATGGAATCCAGACGAAATTCGCACGGAAAGGAGAAGCGCGATGAAATGCCCTGTCTGCAAGACGCCCGACCTGCTGATGGCCGAGCGCCAGTCGATCGAGATCGACTACTGTCCAACCTGCCGCGGCGTGTGGCTCGATCGCGGCGAACTCGACAAGCTGATTGCGCGCGAAACCGGCGATGCGCCCGCGCGCCGCGATGAAGCCCCTGTGCGACACGATGCGCAAGCACCGCGCGGCCACGATGGCGGGTGGGGGCGCGACGCTCGCTCGCACGACAGCCGTGACAGACACGATGGCCGCTCGCACGACGGCCGGCGTCGCAAGAAATCGGTGTTCGACCTGTTCGACTTCGACTGATCGCACCGCACGTCGTAAAAGAAAGCCCCGCCGGGCGCGTACCCGGCGGGGCTTCTTCATGCGTGCGGGATCACGGCATGCACCAATGCTTACGCGTTGCCGGCCGTCACGTCGATGCGGCGCGGACGCGTTTCCTCGCGGCGCGGAATCGTCAGCGTCAGCACGCCGTCGCGCAGGTTCGCGTCGATCCTCGCCGTGTCGAGGTCCGGGCTCAGCACGAAGCTGCGCGCATAGCGCGTCGCACGGATTTCCGCGTGGCGCACGCGCAGGTCGGCCGGCGTGTCGAGACGCGTGTCGGCTTCGATCGTCAGCGTGTTGTCGTGCACCTTCACGTCGAGGTTCTCGCGCGGCACGCCGGGCAGGTCGGCCCGCAGCGTGACGCCGAGATGATCTTCGACGATGTCGACGGCCGGCGTGATCGCGGGACGGCGGGCCGCTTCGGCGGCAGCGGGGTGAACGGTGTTGGTCTGACGCTCGGCCAGGGTCGGGTTCGCGTTCATGTCGGTATCCTGAATATTATTGAATGGTGATCGCACGCGGCTTCGATGCCTCGCGCCGGCCGACGCGAATCAGCAGGCAGCCGTTTTCGTAGCGGGCGCTGACCTGGTCGGGATCCGCGTCCCGCGGCAGCTCGACGACACGGCGGAATCCGCCGTGAAAGCGTTCCTGCGCATAGGTGCGCAGATCGTCGCCTTCGCCGCGCGGTGCGGGCTTGCGCTCGCCGCTGATCGTCAGCAGGTCCTTGTCGATCGACACGTCGAAGTCGGCCGCGGCCATGCCGGGTGCGAACGCGACGATCTCGATCGCGCCGTCGGTGGCGCCGACGTTGAGCGCGGGAAAGGCGCCGGGCCGTACCGCGCGAATGCCGGCCGGACGATCGCCGAGCAGGCTGGCCACTTGCCGCTGCACGCGGGCGAATTCGTCGAACAGGTCGCTGCCGAAATGGATACCGCTCATGTTGGTCCTCCTGAACAGGGAACGCGGGAGACGTGACGGCGCGACGCCTGCGGCGGGCGCGTCGTGGAAGCTCCACTGGGTCGAAACGGGGGCGGTGCGCTGCATGCTGCACGGCCCGACGACGTGTAATTAGTGGCAGCCGAAGCGCATTTCAAGAGGGAATCCGCAATCTGCGTCAATGCAGGCCCGCGCGATTCGATGCGACAATCGCCGCGATCTGTTTGCAGACCAACGACACGGGACAATCATGGACATTCGACGCATTGCGATCGTCGGCGCCGGCGTGATCGGCGCGAGCTGGGCCGCCTTCTATCTGACGCAGGGCTTCGACGTCGTCGCGACCGATCCGGCGCCGCAAGCCGACACGCGGTTGCGCGACGCGCTGGCCGCGTTTCTCGGCGACCGGGCCGCTGAACTTTCCGCGCGGCTGTCGTTCGACGCCGATCTCGTGCGTGCGCTCGACGGCGTCGACTTCGTGCAGGAGAATGGCCCGGAGCGGCTCGACCTGAAGCGCGAGCTGTACCGGCAGATGGACGACGTGCTGCCCGCGCACGTGCCGATCGCGTCGAGCTCGTCGGGCCTGAAGATGTCGGACATCCAGACCGCGTGCGACAAGCATCCGGAGCGTTGCCTGATCGCGCATCCGTTCAATCCGCCGCACCTGATTCCACTCGTCGAGCTGGTCGGCGGCGATGCCACCAGCCAGGACGTGATCGCGCGCGTGAAGGATTTCTACGATGCGCTCGGCAAGCAGACGATCGTCCTCAACAAGGAGATGACCGGCCACGTCGCGAACCGGCTCGCGGCCGCGCTGTTCCGCGAGGTGTATCACCTCGTCGGCGAAGGCGTGGTGAGCGTGGCCGATGCGGACAAGGCCGTCGCATGGGGGCCCGGCCTGCGCTGGGGGTTGATGGGGCAATGCCTGACCTATCACCTCGGCGGCGGCGCGGGCGGGATCGCGCACTTTCTCGAACACTTGTCGGGGCCGATCACGAGCTGGTGGGACGATCTCGGCACGCCGTCATTCGATCCGGAAGTCGATCGCAAGCTGAACGACGCATTGCGCACGATCCAGGGCGAGCACTCGATGCAGGAGCTCGCGGCCGAACGCGACCGCCTGCTCGTCGAGCTGATCGACGCGCGCCGCCGCAGCTTCCTGCCGTGATCCTGATTGCGTTGCGCCGGCGCGGCGGCGCCGGTCATTGCTGCGACGTCGCCTGGCTGGCGGGCGGCGTGTGGGCCAGCCACGCCGGGCTCACGGCCTGCACGAGTTCGCGGTTGCGCGAACGTGTCGCGGCGTCCGGCGGGTAGTTGCCGTCGTTGGTCGGCAGTTCGCCGTCGAGATAGGCCTGCTTGAGCTGGTCGATGACTTCCGCGCGTGTCAGGCCCTGTTGTGCCGGGGCCGAAGCGTCGGTCTGGGCAAAGGCGGGGGAGAGCAAGGCGGCTGCAGCGGTCGCGACGGCGAATCGCAGGACGTTGTTCATGGCGGGCTCCGATCAAGGGGACGGGTACCGGACGCGCGCGGCGATGCGCGGTGCGTTCCGATGGGTCCCATTGTCGCGAGCGAGTGCTGCGCGGACGATGACGCGTTCCGGGCAAAGCTGTCAGGTGCGGGTGCGGCGCCCCCTGTGTGGGTCGCGCCAGGCGCGGCTACAACTCCGAAGCGGCTGTAATCAGCGTCGCTTCGAGGGCGAGCGTCGAACGCGACGCGGCCGTCGGCCGGTCGATCACGTATTCGAGTTCGCCGAGTTCGGGCAGCCCGGCGTCGAGCCGCGCGAGCCCGGCCGGGATCACGTAGCCGGCGAACGCGCTGACGCCGAGCCCCGCGCTCGCGGCGGCGCGCAACACCGCGACGCTGCTGCTCACGACCGCGATCCGGTACGGCCGCCCGACGGCCTCGAGCGATTCGAGCACGCGGCGGCGCGACACGCTCGGCTCCGGATGCATCGCGAGCGGCAGCACGGCCTCATGGCCGGTGATCCGCGAATCGGGGCCCGTGCACCAGTACAGCGGCTCGCTGCGGATCACGCGGCCGCGCCGGCTGCCGGCGATGCGCTTCGCGAACACGAGATCGTGCCGCCCCTCGTCGAGCGCGTCGAACAGGTCGCCCGACAGCCCGGTCGAGATCGCGAGCTCGACGTCCGGATTGCGCTGCACGAAGCTCGCGAGCGCGGCCGTCAGGTGCGCCGACGCGAAATCCTCCGACATCGCGAGCCGCACCTTGCCCGACAGCGGCGGCCCGCACACCGACGTGACGGCCTCGTCCATCAGTTCGAGAATGCGCACCGCGTAGCGGAACAGCGCGTCGCCGTGCTGCGACAGGTGCACGTTGCGCGTGTCGCGCTCGAACAGCGGCCGGTCGAGCAGCTCCTCGAGGCGGCGGATATGCTGGCTGACGGTCGACTGCGACAGGCTCACGCGCTCGGACGCGGCGGTGAAGCTGCCGGACTGGGCGACGGCGACGAAGCTGCGCAGCAGCTCGGGCGGTAACGGGCGCATTGCTAAATCCACTGAATCGGTTTCGACAACTTCATAAATGGCCGGATTGTGCGGCGCTAGTATCGGATCACGCGCCAGTGCGGCCTCCGCCAATGGGGGGCACCGGACGCGTAGCCCGTGTCGCGCCGCCGATGGCATCGGTCAGTCTAAGCCATCCGGCGTCCGGCCCGAAACTGCATCATCCCATCGACCCCGAGAACGCGCTCGCACGACGAGCCGCCGGGCCGCGGCGCCCCGCCGCAGGAGACAGACAGTCCGCCCGGGACCGGCGTGCGGGCCTGGCTCCCGCACGCGTCAGGCGCCCGTCACGAAGAGACTGGAGACGACTCATGATCATCTACGGAACCGCGCTGCTGGCGTTCTGCCACCTGGCCGGACTGTTCCTCGGCGACCTGCTCGGCAGCGCGATCGGCGTGAAGACCAACGTCGGCGGCGTCGGCATCGCGATGCTGCTGCTGATCTGCCTGCGCCTGTGGCTGCACCGCCGCGGCTGGCTGCCGAAGGAGACCGAGGCCGGCGTCGGTTTCTGGGGCGCGATGTACATCCCCGTCGTCGTCGCGATGGCCGCGAACCAGAACGTCGTCGCCGCGTTGAAGGGCGGCCCGGTCGCGCTGCTGGCCGCCGTCGGCGCGGTCGCGATCTGCGCATGCTGCATCGCGGTACTCGTGCGCACCGGGCGCGACGACACGGCCTTCGCGGGCGTGCCGCAATTCGAAGAACAGTAACGGAGGCCGCCATGCTGCAGATGCTCGAAAAAACCGTCGCCCACAACGGGCTCGTCGCGTCGTTCGCGCTGGTCGGCCTGATCATGTGGCTGTCGTCGATCGCTTCGCGCAAGCTCACGTTCGGCCGCGTGCACGGCTCCGCGATCGCGATCGTGATCGGTCTCGTGCTGGCCTATGTCGGCGGCGCATTCACCGGCGGCGAGAAGGGGCTGGCCGACGTCAAGCTGTTCGCCGGCATCGGCCTGATGGGCGGCGCGATGCTGCGCGATTTCGCGATCGTCGCGACCGCGTTCGAAGTGCAGCCGACCGAGGCGCGCAAGGCCGGGCTCGTCGGCGTCGTGTCGCTGCTGCTCGGCACCGTGCTGCCGTTCATCGTCGGCGCGTGCATCGCGCGCGCCTTCGGCTATACCGACGCGGTCAGCATGACGACGATCGGCGCGGGCGCCGTCACCTACATCGTCGGCCCCGTCACGGGCGCGGCGATCGGTGCAAGCTCCGACGTGATCGCGCTCAGCATCGCGACGGGGCTGGTCAAGGCGATCATCGTGATGGTCGGCACGCCGGTCGCGGCCAACTTCATGGGCCTGAAGACACCGCGCTCCGCGATGATCTTCGGCGGCCTGGCCGGCACCGTCAGCGGCGTGAGCGCGGGGCTCGCCGCGACCGACCGACGGCTCGTCCCGTACGGCGCACTGGTCGCGACGTTCCACACGGGCGTCGGCTGCCTGCTCGGCCCGTCGCTGCTGTTCTTCACGACGCGCGCGCTGGTCGGCGCGTAGGCCCGACCGATGGGCGGCGCGTGCGCGGGCCGCATCCATCGCGGCGTCCTCTGAGTCGCATTCGTCAACATCATCAATCGGCGGCGGCGCCAGGCTTAGAATGCCGCTGAACCATCGAAGCGGGAGAACTGTTCATGACGGGATGGAATCACGCGCGGCAGGCGCGCGATGCACGCCTCGCGGCCGGCGCGGCTTACGCGCAGGGCAAGCGGGTCGATGCGCGCGACACCGTGGCGTTGCTCGAAGCGGTGCTGCGGCCCGGCGATCGCGTGTGCCTCGAAGGCGACAACCAGAAGCAGGCCGATCTGCTCGCCACCGCGCTCGCCGACGTCGACAGCGCGAAGGTCCACGACCTGCACATGGTGCAGTCGGGCGTCGTGCTGCCCGAGCATCTCGACGTGTTCGAGCGCGGCATCGCGAAGCGTCTCGACTTCGCGTATTCGGGCCCGCAGTCGCAGCGCATCGCGAAGCTGCTGTTCGGCGGCAAGATCGCGCTCGGCGCGGTGCACACCTATCTCGAGCTGTTCGCACGCTACTTCATCGACCTCACCCCGCAGGTCGCGCTGATCGCCGCGGTCAGCGCCGATCGCGACGGCAATCTCTACACCGGCCCGAACACCGAAGACACGCCGACCGTCGTCGAAGCCACCGCGTTCAAGGACGGCATCGTGATCGCGCAGGTCGACCGCATCGTCGACAAGGTGCCGCGTGTCGACATCCCGGGCGATCGTGTGCATTTCGTCGTCGAGGCCGGCCGGCCGTTCTACGTCGAGCCGCTGTTCACGCGCGATCCGGCGGCGATCACCGAAACGCAGATCCTCACCGCGATGCTCGCGATCAAGGGCATCTACGCGCCGTACGGCATCAAGCGCCTGAACCACGGGATCGGCTTCAACACGGCCGCGATCGAGCTGCTGCTGCCGACCTACGGCGAGAAGCTCGGGCTGAAGGGCAAGGTCTGCTCGCACTGGGCGCTCAATCCGCACCCGACGCTGATTCCCGCGATCGAGTCGGGCTGGGTCGAGCAGATCCACTGCTTCGGCTCGGAAGTCGGGATGGACGACTACATCCGCGCGCGTTCCGACATCTGGTTCACGGGCTCAGACGGGTCGCTGCGCTCGAACCGCGCGTTCTGCCAGACCGCCGGCCTCTATGCGTGCGACATGTTCATCGGCTCGACGCTGCAGATCGACCTGTCCGGCCATTCGTCGACGGTCACGGCCGAGCGTATCGCCGGTTTCGGCGGCGCGCCGAACATGGGCAGCGACGCGCGCGGCCGGCGCCATCCGAGCGAGCCGTGGCTGAAGGCGGGCGCGGAAGCCGACCCCGACACGCCGGCGGCGCTCAGGCGCGGCCGCAAGCTCGTCGTGCAGATCGGCGAGACGTTCGGCGACAAGAACGTGCCGATGTTCGTCGAGAAGCTCGATGCGCTGAAGCTCGCGGACAAGCTGCAGCTCGACCTCGCGCCGATCATGGTCTACGGCGACGACGTCACGCACATCGTCACCGAGGAAGGGATCGCGAACCTGCTGATGTGCCGCGACAAGGACGAACGCGAGCACGCGATCCGCGGCGTCGCCGGCTATACGGAAATCGGTCGCGGCCGCGACCGGAAGATGGTCGAGCGGCTGCGCGAGCGCGGCGTGATCCGTCGCCCGGAGGATCTCGGCATCGATCCGCTCGACGCCGACCGCCGCTGGCTCGCCGCGCGTTCGATCAAGGATCTCGTGCACTGGTCGGGCGGCCTGTATGCACCGCCGGCTCGGTTCCGCAACTGGTAAGGACAAGGGCATGGAACAGTTGAACTATCGCTTCACCGCGCGCGAGCGCGCGAAGGGCGAGCAGGCCGCGGCGCTCGTCGGCGTGGTGGCATCCGGCAATCTCGAAGTGCTCGTCGAACGCGTGCTGCCGGGCAACGAATGCGAGATCGACATCCGCACGGCGGCGGTCGGGTTCGGCGCGGTGTGGCAGGCCGTCGTCGCGGATTTCGTCGAGCGGCGCACGCCGGGCGGCCTGAAGCTGTCGATCAACGACGGCGGCGCGCGGCCCGACATGGTGTCGCTGCGGCTCGCGCAAGCCGTGCGGGCAATCGAGGGGGACGCATGATGAACGACGCGATCCACGATACGCGCGATACGCCCGATACGCCCGCGTTCGTCGCGAATGCCGCGAGCTGGTACGAAGCATCGGCGCGGCAGCGCATCGACGGGCTGCTGGACGCCGGCAGTTTCAGCGAATTCCTCGGCCCGGCCGAGCGCGTGACGAGCCCGCACCTGCCGCTGTTCGACCTGCCGCAGCAGTTCGACGACGGGATGGTGGTCGGCCACGGCCGGCTCGACGGCCAGCCGGTGTTCGTCGCCGCGCAGGAAGGCCGCTTCATGGGCGGCGCGTTCGGCGAAGTGCACGGCGCGAAGCTCACCGGGCTGCTGCGCGCCGCGCGCGACACCGGCAAGCCGGTGCTGATCCTGTTCGATACGGGCGGCGTGCGGCTGCAGGAGGCGAACGCGGGCGAACTCGCGATCGCCGAGATCATGCGCGCGCTCGTCGAAGCGCGCACGGCCGGCGTGCCGGTGATCGGGCTGATCGGCGGCCGTGCGGGCTGCTACGGCGGCGGCGGGTTGCTCGCCGCGTGCTGCTCGGCGCTTGCGGTATCGGAGCAGGGCCGCATCAGCGTGTCGGGCCCCGAAGTGATCGAGACCAATCGCGGCGTCGAGGAATTCGATGCGAAGGATCGCGCGCTGATCTGGCGCACGATGGGCGGCAAGCACCGACGGCTGATCGGTGGTGCGGATCGCTACGTGGCCGACACGCCCGCTGCGTTCCGTGCAGCGGCGCTCGCGCTGATCGGCCGTGCACCGAAGTTCGATGCGGCGATGCTGCGCGCGGAGCAGGCCCGCCTCGAAGCGCGGGTCGAACGGTTCGGCGCATGCAAGGATGCGCTCGACGTGTGGCGTGCGCTGCGCGCATCGGCGCCGGAAGCGATCCCGGGGATGCCGGACGATGCGTTCGCCGCGCTCGCGGACCAACTGCAGGAGAGCCCGCATGACGCTCGATGAAGTATTGAGTTCACTGTTCCCGCAAGGCCATTCGATCGCCCGTCACGGCGGGCTGCTGACCGGCCACGCGGAACTGGCCGGCACACGCGTCGACGTGATCGGCGTCGCCGACCGTTTGCCGTTCGGCATCGACGAGGCGCTGACGCTCGCGTCACACGTGCTCGACACGATCGCACGCGGCGACGACACGCCGATCCTCGTACTGGTCGACAGCGACAGCCAGCGGATGAGCAAGCGTGACGAACTGCTCGGCCTGAACGAAGGGCTGTCGCATCTCGCGAAGTGCCTGATGCACGCGGATCTCGCCGGGCACCGGACGATCGGCGTGCTGTATGGCCACACGGCCGCGGGCGCGTTCATCGCGACCGCGCTCGCGACGCGCACGCTGCTCGCGGTGCCGGGCGCAGAGCCGGAGGTGATGGACCTGCCGTCGATGTCGCGCGTGACCAAGCTGCCGATCGACGTGCTGAAGGAGATGTCGCGCTCGACGCCGGTGTTCGCGCCGGGGCTCGACAATCTCGTGAAGATGGGCGCCGTCGACGCCGTGCTCGATCCGGCCCGCTCGCTCGACGCGCAGGTCGTTGCATGGCTCGGCAAGCCGGCCGACCGCGTCGACCGGCGTGCGTCACGCGGCCGGCCGGTTGCCGCCGACGTCGCCCGGCGCGTCGAGGCACTCGCGCGTGCCGCACGCTGAGCTGCCGCTGCGCCGCCACACGCTCGTCACGCTGACGGCGGCGGGGTGGGGCGCGGCATTCGCGCGCGATCCCGCGCTCGCAGCCGATCCGCTCGTGCGTGCGTGGGCCGAGCGCGGCTGGCCGCTGATCGTGCGCCGCGCGTCGCCCGACGAGGCCGATGCCGGTCGCGTGCCGCTTGGCCTGCCGCTGCCGCCTTCCGCGGGCAAGCGGCGCATCGCGCTGAACGCGGCGGCCGACGCGCTCGCGACGGTCGGCCCGCTGCCCGCGTTGTCCGACGTGCTTGTCGCCGCGCCCGACGCATGGCGCACGGCGTTGCGCGAGCTCGATGCGCTCGGCGTGCGTTACGGTGTGCCGGGCCGCGTGTTCGGCAGCCTCGCATGGCAGGCGCTGACGGGCGAACCCTACCTGGGGACGTCGTCCGATCTCGACATCGTGTTCCCGCTGCCGGACCCTGCGTCGCTCGCGCCGCTGCTCGACGGCCTCGCGGCGATCGACGCGCGCGCGCCGATGCGCATCGACGGCGAACTGCTGCGCGACGACGGCGCGGGCGTCAACTGGCGCGAACTGCACACGCGGCAGCGTGAAGTCGCGGTCAAGACCGCGATCAGCGTCGAACTGATGCCGGCCGACGCATTCATCGGAGGTATGCGATGAGTGCATGGGCTGCCTGCCGCGTACCGGCGCCGTCCGAAGCCGAGCGCATCGCCGAACTGGCCGAGCGCAGCCTCGTGCTCGAGATCGAGACCTATCCGAAGCCGGGGCTTGTCAGTCACGTCGACACCGGCAGTCACACCGACATGGACGCCGCGACGTTCGCCCGCAGCGCCGCCGTGCTGCGGCCGTACTTCGCCGAATTGGCGGATGCGGGCGCGCGCGATGCGGACATGGCCGTACTGCGCAAGATCGGCCTGCGTGCCGAGCACGCGATGCTTGCCGCGACCGGTGGCGTCAACACGCATCGCGGCGCGATATTCGGGCTCGGGCTGCTGTGCGCGGCAGCCGGTCGGCGCGCGATGCCGGGGACGATGCCGGCCGGAATGACGCTCGGTGCGATCGTCTCCCGCCGCTGGGGTGCCGATATCCTCGGTGGCCCTCGCTTGCCCGACAGCCACGGCGAACGCGCGAGCCGCCGCTACGGCGTCGGCGGTGCACGTCGCGAGGCGGCCGACGGTTTCACGACCGTCTATGCGGTCGGGCTGCCCGCGCTGCGTCGCGCGCAGCGTGACCTGCCGGGCGATCCGGAAGCCGCGCGCGTCGATGCATGCTTCGCGCTGATCGCCGCGCTCGACGATACGAACCTGCTGCACCGGGGCGGGCAGGCCGGCCTCGAGTTCGCGCGGGTAACCGCACGCGCGTTCGTGGCACGTGGCGGCGTGCGGGCGCGCGACTGGCGGCTGCGCGCGGCCGCCGCGCATCGGGCGTTCGTGGCACGGCGGCTGAGCCCGGGCGGCGCGGCCGACCTGCTCGCGATGAGCGTCTTCGTCGATGCGCTCGAAATTGACGAGGGCGCGCGATGACGCTGGCCATCCTCTGTTCGGGGCAGGGCGCGCAGCGCGCCGACATGTTCGACCTGACCGGCGCCGCGCCGCAGGCCGGCGCGCTGTTCGCGCACGCCGGCCGGCTCCTCGGCGACGATCCGCGCGCGTGGGTCCGGCAGGCCGGGCCGGACGCGCTGCGCGAGAACCGTGCCGCGCAGATTCTCTGCACGGTCCAGGCGCTCGCCGCCGCCGCGCTGCTCGACGCGGTGTGGCCGCGCCGGCGCTGCGTCGCCGGCTACAGCGTCGGCGAAGTCGTATCGTGGAGCGTCGCGGGAATGATCGAGCCGGGCGCCGCGCTCGACCTGGCCGACGCGCGTGCGCGCGCGATGGATGCCGCGAGCGGCGGCGACGAGCGGATGGTGTTCGTACGCGGCCTGACGCGTGCCCAACTCGCGCGGTTGTGCGACGGCCGCGACGCGGCGATCGCGATCGCGAATCCCGGCGACGCGTTCGTGGTCGCGGGGCGGCAGGCCGATGTCGACGCGGTGGCCGACGATGCGTCGCGCGCCGGCGCGCTGCGCGTCGCGCCCGTCTGCGTGCGGATCGCGTCGCACACGCGTCGGCTCGCCGCGGCCGTGCCGGTGTTTCGCGCGTCGCTCGCCGCGACCGACGTACGGCGGCCGCTGCCCGGCACGCGGCTGTTTTCGGGGATCGATGGCGCATCGGTGCTGGACGTCGGCGCCGGCCTCGACAAGCTTGCGCGGCAGGTCGCGGAGCCGGTCGAGTGGGCGGCCTGTCTGGCGGCGTGCGTGGAGGCCGGTGCGACCGCGTTCCTCGAGCTCGGTCCTGGCCGCGCGCTGGCCGAGATGGCCGGTGGTGCCTATCCGGCGCTGCCGGCGCGCAGCCTCGCGGATTTCCGCTCCGTCGACGGCGTGGCGAGCTGGCTCTCACGCGTCGCGGCGGGCTGATCGGCCGCATGAAAAACGCGCGCTGGCCCGTTCGCCAGGCACCCGTTTTGCGCTGTGTGTTGCGCCGGCGCAGCAGCCTCTCAGGTGGTGCTTGCCACGCGAATTGGCGTCGCTACAATGGCGCCCGCCATGAGACCAGCCGCCTTCCTTCTCGCCGCGCTTTGCTGCGCGGCGAGCGCCCACGCCAGCCAGATTCCGTCCGATGCCGCATCGGTCGGCACATACTTTTCGTATGACAATGCAGCGGCCGACGCGACCGTCGACCTGATCGGGCAGGCGCAGCGCCGCGTGCTGCTGGCCGGCTACACGCACGTGCCGCCGGCGGTCGCGAGCGCGCTGCGTGCGGCCCGCGCGCGCGGGGTCGAGGTGCGTGTCGTGCTCGTGCGTTCGCCGCGCGCGGGCCGGTACAGCGGCGCGGGCTATCTGAAATCTTCCGGTATCGACGTGGCGATCGATTCGCGGCACGGCGATCCCGCCCCGCGCTTCGTGATCGTCGACGACAGCGTCGCGCTGACCACGCTGTCCGAAGGCGCGGCCGCGCATGCGGAAACGGTGAACGTGTTCCAGCGTGCGCCCGAGCTCGCGCAATCCTATGCCCAGTCGTTCTGGCGGCTCTACCGGCAGGCCGGCGGCCTCTGACCCTTTCCGTCGGCGCCACGCGTGCCGGTGTGACCCTGCTTGCATCGGCGCGGCCGATGAACCATGCTCGTTGACAGGCGCCGACGCGGGTTTCGCGCATCCGGCGCAACGGCAGGGAGCCGATCGTGTTCGAGTGTTTTGCCGATCGCACCGATGCCGGCTGCCAGCTGGCCGGCGCATTGGGCGATTACGCGGGGCGCGGCGATGTCGTCGTGCTCGCGTTGCCGCGTGGCGGTGTGCCCGTCGCCTATCCGGTCGCGTGTGCGCTGCATGCACCGCTCGACGTGCTGGTCGTGCGCAAGCTCGGCGTGCCGTACGATCCCGAGCTCGCGATGGGCGCGATCGCGACGGGCGGGGCGATTCATCTGCAGCGTTCGGTGCTCCGCTCGATGAACGTGCCCGACGCCGAGCTCGCCGACGTGATCGCGCGCGAGACGGCCGAGCTGCATCGACGCGAAGCGCTGTACCGCGGCGCCGAGCCGCCGCTGCCGGTCGAAGGGCGCATTGCGATCGTCGTCGACGACGGCGTCGCGACCGGCGCGTCGATGCGTGTCGCGCTGCAGGCGTTACGCGAGCGTCATCCGGCGCGGATCATCGCGGCTGCACCGGTCGCGCCGGCAGGTACACGGCACGTGTTCGACGATCTGGCCGACGCGTTCGTCACGGTGATGCTGCCGCTGGTGTTCTTCGGGATCAGCCAGTTCTACGCGCGCTTCGAGCAGACGAGTGACGACGAGGTGCGCGCGTTGCTCGACGCGGCGCGGCGCTGATTCGGCATCACGTCCGCCGGATGCGGCGCGGGCGAGGGCGGCGGGCTTCGGCCCACGCGAACACGCGCTGCAGCATCGGATGCACGTCCCCGTGCCAGCGTGCCCCCGTAAACAGCCCGTAGTGATCGCAGTCGTCGATGTCGATGCGAAAGCGCTCGTCGTCGGCGAGGCCGCTGCACAGGTCGAGCGCCGCATGTGTCTGGCCGGCGCCCGTGACCTTGTCGCATGCGCCTTCGACGGTCAGCAGGACGATGCCGCGCATAGCCGCCGGCTCGACGCGCTGGCCGCCCACGTCCCACGTGCCGAGCGCGAGGCTCATGCGCTGGAACACGATGTCGACCGTATCCAGGAAATACTCGGCCGGCATGTCGAGCAGCGCCGTGTATTCGAGCAGCGCGCGCCGCGCGCCGGCGAGTCCGGTCATGTCGAAGCGCGACGCGGCCAGCGCGTACGCTTCGATCAGCGACAGGAAGCGCTGCGGGTACACGAGCGCGATCTCGCCCTGTTGCAGATAGGTGGGAAACACGTGGCGGCCGTGCCCCGCGAAACCAGGTGGCACGACGTCGATCAGGTGGCGGCGGCACCAGCCGAGCGAATGGGCGGCAGCGGCGGTGCCGAGCGCACTCGGATTCCGGCGCGCGTCGAGCGGGCCGCCGATCAGCGTGACGCTCGCGGGCGAGGGGAGACCGCGCGCCGCCCGCAGCGCGAGCGCGCCGAGCGCCGGCACGGTCGCCTGGCACACGGCGACGACATGCAGCGGCCGGTCGTCGTGCGCGAGCCCGTCGACGAAGCCGTCGAGCGTCGCGACGTACTCGTCGAGCCCGAAACGGCCCGACGCGAGCGGCACGTCGCGCGCATTGCGCCAGTCGGTCACGCAGACATCGCCGTCCGCGAGCAGCGTCTCGACGGTTTCCCGCATCATCACGGCCGCGTGCCCGGCGAGCGGCGCGCACAGCAGCACCGTGCGCTGCGCGTCGGCCCGCGTGAAGCGCCGCAGGTCGCAGAACGGCGTGCGCGCGACGACGCGCTCGCCGAGCGCCGGCCATCCGATGTCGAAGTGCGGGGGGCCGTCCGGCGGCCCGAGCAGCGGCTCGAACAGGTCGTCGTAGCACGACGACGCCGCGTGCGGCAGCGTGGCCGCGGGCCACGCGTCGAACGCGTGCCGCGTCGCCGCGCGCCACGCGCGCATCCATTCCCGCTGCTGCTCGACGAGGGCATACCACATGGCGAACCTTGGGGCGGAAGGGGGGTGAACTTGCATTATGGTCACTGTGGCCGGACATCGTGAGTCCCGCGCGCGGCGGGTTGATGCGCATCGGGCGCACGGGCGCGAAGGCCGGCCGAGCACGTTCCGCCATTCGGCAAACGCGGTCGCGCAGCCGGCCCCCGCTCGTTGCGGGCGGGAACGGGCCCTAGGCGATGCCGCGCGACGCTGCTACAGTCGTCGCTCCCATTCCCCTCAAGCGGAGCGTTCGCGATGAAGCTGATCGGCATGCTGGATTCCCCGTTCGTGCGTCGGGTCGCCATTTCGGCGAAACTGCTCGACCTCCCGTTCGAACACGAGTCGATCTCGGTGTTCCGTCATTTCGAGCAGTTCAGGGCGACCAACCCGGTCGTCAAGGCGCCGACGCTCGTGACCGACGACGGCGCGACGCTGCTCGATTCGTCATTGATCGTCGACTATCTCGATCATCTGGTCGCGCCCGAGCGGCGCTTGCTGCCCGATGCCGCCGATGCTCGGCTGCGCGCGCTCGTGCCGGTCGGCTTCGCGCTGGCGGCCGCCGAGAAGACCGTGCAGGTCGTCTACGAGCAGGCGCTGCGTCCGGCCGACAAGCAGCATGCGCCGTGGCTCGAGCGCGTGCTGAGCCAGATCGAGGGCGCATACGGCGCCCTGGAGCCGCTCGTCGCGGCCGCGAACGGCTGGTTCGGCGGCGCGCGCCTGCTGCAGTCCGACGTGACGGTCGCGGTCGCATGGCGCTTCACGCAGTTCATGGCGGCCGACTACCCGGTGCTCGCGCGGATCGATCCGGCCCGTTATCCGGCACTGGCTGCGCATTCGGCGCGGGCGGAAGCGCTGCCGGCGTTCGTCGAAACACCGCTCGTCTAGGCGTCGAGGCGACCCGCGGCGGGGCCCCGCGCCGCGGCCCGTTGCCCGCCCAGCCTTGTCAGGCAAGGTGTTGTCGATTGTTCTCGGCGGCTGACAAGTGACTTCGCATTCGCGCTGTTTATCCGGACGCGGCCGATCCCTAGAATCCACTCCATCGAATGACGCCTTGCCTGATGGAGCCGCAGATGAAAGCCCTGATCGAATCGAGCCTGTACCACCCGTCCCTCGTGTTGCCGCTTGCCGCGCTGACGCAGTTGATGGTCGAGCGCGATTTCAATCTCGGTCAGGTCGGGCTGATCGTCGCGGCGCGCGGTGCGCAGGCCGCCGTGTCGCGCTCGCGAGCGCTGATTTTCTGCCGCCACTGCGAAGCGCAGGCATGAGCGCACCGGCGTCGAATGGATGAAAAAAAGCCCGGCCGGCGCAAGCCGGTCGGGCGGATCGGGTTCGATCGGGCCCCGGCTTCGGCCGGGGCTTTTTCATGGGTGACGCTCAGGCGCGTGCCGGCGACCCGACGCTGTAGATATCCGCTTCGTCGTCCTCGCGCATCTGGCGCACGAGCTGGTGGGCTTCGCGGCGCGACGCGACGGCCGGCGGCGAGCCCTTGAGCGGCTGGCGCGCGGTTTCGGCGAGCGCGACGACCGACACGATGCCGATCACGGCGGCGCCCATCATGTAGTACGCGGGCATCATCAGGTTGTGCGTGACGTCGACCAGCCAGGCGGTCACGAGCGGCGTCGTGCCGCCGAACAGCGACACCGACACGTTGAAGCCGATCGCGAGCGCGCCGTAGCGGATCTCGGTCGGGAACAGCGCCGGCAGCGCCGACGGCATCACGCCGGTAAAGCACGACAGCAGCACGCCGAGGATCAGCAGGCCGCCGAACACCGACGCCGTGGTGCCCGCATGGATCAGCATCATCGACGGGATCGACAGCGCGAGCAGGCCGACGCAGCCGGCGAGCATCACGGGCTTGCGGCCGACCTTGTCCGACAGGCGGCCGGCGGCGAGCGTCAGCGGCATCATCAGCACCATCACGATCAGCACGAGCACGAGGCTATGCGATTCGTCGAAGTGCAGCGTCGACGACATGAAGCTCGGCAGGTACGACAGCACCATGTAGTCGGTCACGTTGAAGATCAGCACGAGGCCGACGCACAGCAGCAGGGCGCGCCAGTTGCGCATCAGCGTTTCGCGGAAGCGCGCCTTCGGCACGGCCTTGTCCTGCGCTTCGCGCTCTTCGGCCTGGCGCTTGAACGCGGGCGTTTCCTCGAGCCGCATCCGGATGTAGAGGCCGATCAGGCCGAGCGGGCCGGCGATCAGGAACGGCACGCGCCAGCCCCACGACAGCAGCGCTTCCTGCGACAGCGACGCGGTGAGCAGCGCGACGACGCCCGCGCCCATCACGTAACCGATCAGCGTGCCGAACTCGAGGAAGCTGCCCATGAAGCCGCGGCGCTTGTCGGTCGAGAATTCGGCGATGAAGGTGGCGGCGCCGCCGTACTCGCCGCCGGTCGAGAAGCCCTGCACGAGGCGGGCGACGAGCAGCAGCACGGGCGCCATGATGCCGATCGACGCGTAGCTGGGGATCAGGCCGATCGCGAACGTGCCGACGGCCATCATGATCATCGTGGCGGCGAGCACGCGCTGGCGGCCGATGCGGTCGCCGAGCGGGCCGAACACCATGCCGCCGAGCGGGCGCACGAGGAACGCGGCCGCGAACGTGCCGAAGGTCGCGAGCAGCTGCGCGGACGGGCTGCTGGACGGGAAGAACACCTTGCCGAGCGTGACGGCGATGTAGCTGTAGACGCCGAAGTCGAACCATTCCATCGCGTTGCCGATGGCCATGGCGCTGACGGCGCGCTTGAGGAGGCTCTGGTCGACGACGGTGATGTCGTCCGCGACGAGCGGGGCTTCGCCGGACGACGAAGCGGTGGAAGAAGCAGCGGTCGGGCTGACGTGTGTTGCGGTCAAGGTCATGCACTCCTTTGACTGCGCCGAACGGGCGGGCCGTCCGACACGGTTTGCCGGCGAGCGCGGTGTCGGATGCGGCGCGTCGGGGCAGACCTTTAAGCACTTACTGCATTGCAGGCGGTAAAGGGCCGTAAGGGGCTGCTTCGACGCGGGCCCGATGGGCCGTCGCGACAGTGCGCTCATGAAGAATGGGCCGCGTGATGCTGGCGGCAGATGCCGGCGCGGACGGTGTCCAGCGTTCCGGCAAGCGCCCCGGAGGGGCAACGAAACGAGAAAAGCGGGCCTGTCGGGCGGGCTTTCCTGTGTGTGCAATTTCGGTCGAAGCGCCGGCCCGCAACGCGCGGATGGACTTCTCTCGAAATCGAATAGACAGAGATTGAATGTTGAAACAGGCGACATGATAGCACGATGACGGATGATCGTGCAAATTGCCGGGAAACGCCCGGCTGGCGGGGCGTCCGGCGGGGGCGGCTCGGGTATGATCGGCGGCGCACGGCGGGGCCGTGCGGCCCCGGGTGACGGGGGCCGAATTCACGAGGAACCGGATGACCGAACTGATGAGGATCGCGGCGCTGTTTGCCGCCACCGCGCTGGCCGAAATCGTCGGCTGTTACCTGCCGTGGCTCGTGCTGAAGGACGGCCGGCCGGTATGGTTGCTGGTGCCGGCCGCGCTGTCGCTCGCGCTGTTCGCGTGGCTGCTGACGCTGCACCCGAGTGCGGCGGGGCGCACCTATGCCGCGTACGGCGGCGTGTATATCGCGGTGGCGCTGGTCTGGCTGCGGGTGGTCGACGGTGTCGCGCTGACCCGCTGGGACGTGGCCGGCGCGGTGCTCGCGCTCGGCGGAATGGCGGTTATCGCGCTACAGCCGCGCGCGTGAGCGCGGCCGCGGCGCGTGCCGCCGGCCGCCTGCTTCAAGCCGCTTCGGCGGCGCCCGTGTCGGCGGACGTGCGCCACACGCAGGTGCCCTTGACCGACTTGTCGAGTTCGTCGAGCTGCGCCTGGTGCGCGGCGAGTTCGTCGTCGCTCGCGGTCACCACGGCCAGGTCGAGCGCGGCGAGCGACACGCGCTGGCCGTTGCCCGCGCCGCCGTCGGCGCCCACGTCGTCGAGCATGTCGATCACGAGGCTGTCCTGGCCGCGCGTCATCGCCAGATACACCTCGGCGAGCAGCTCCGAGTCGAGCAGTGCGCCGTGCAGCGTACGGTGCGCGTTGCTGATGCCGAAGCGGTCGCACAGCGCGTCGAGCGAGTTGCGCTTGCCGGGGAACATCTGCTTGGCCTGCACCAGCGTGTCGATCACGCCGCCGCAATGCTCGGTGAACGGCGGCAGGCCGAGCCGCGCGAATTCCGCGTCGAGGAAGCCAAGGTCGAACGGCGCGTTGTGGATGATCAGCTCGGCATCCTTCACGAAGTCGAGGATCTGGTGGGCGACTTCCGCGAATTTCGGCTTGTCGCTCAAGAATTCGGTCGTGAGCCCGTGCACCGCCAGTGCGCCCGGATCGCTGTCGCGCTCCGGGTTCACGTAGAAGTGCAGGTTGTTGCCGGTGAGCCGCCGGTTCAGCAGCTCGACGCAGCCGATTTCGATGAGGCGGTCGCCCGTGCGGGCGTTCAGGCCGGTGGTTTCGGTATCGAGAATGATCTGGCGCATGTCGGGAAAAACAAAAGAAACAGGGGGGCGGCCCGCGTTCAGGCCGTGAGCGATTCGACGCCGCGATTCGCGAGTGCGTCCGCGCGCTCATTTTCGGGATGACCCGCGTGGCCCTTGACCCAGCGCCACTCGACCTCGTGCTGCGCGACGAGCGCGTCGAGCCGCTTCCACAGGTCGGCGTTCTTCACCGGCGTCTTCGCCGCGGTGACCCAGCCTTTCTTCTTCCAGCCGTGGATCCACTCGCTGATGCCTTTCTGCACGTATTGCGAGTCGGTGTGCACGATCACCTGGCACGGCCGCTTCAGCGCTTCGAGCGCGGCGATCACGCCCATCAGCTCCATGCGGTTGTTGGTCGTGTTGGGCTCGCCGCCGAACAGCTCCTTCTCCTTGTCGCCGTAGCGCATCAGTGCGCCCCAGCCGCCGGGGCCGGGGTTGCCCTTGCAGGCACCGTCGGTATAGATGTCGATGGTATCGGTAGTCATGAATGTTCTTGATGGGTGGTCGGGGAGGCCGCCGGCGTCAGGCCCGGTGCGAGCACGGGCTTCTTCATCCGGATCTGGCCGACGAGGCGCATGCCGCGCACGCGCTTGACGGCCGTCACCATGTAGACGGCGCCGAAGATCGGCCACCAGCGGTCGCCGGCGGCTTCCATGAAGCCGTAGCGGGCCAGCCACTTGTCGGTGACGAGCGGCGGCCGGTAGCAGCCGAAGCGGCCGCGTTCGAGGTCGAAGCCGAGCAGCTTGATCCAGTCCTTGAGCCGGGTGAACGCGATCTGGTCGCGCGTGGCCGGCACGAACGGGCGGTTCGCCATGCGACCGAACGATTGCCGCATGCCCCACAGGCTGAGCGAATTGAAGCCGGTGATCACGAGCTGGCCTTCCGGCATCAGCACGCGCTCGGCCTCGCGCAGCAGCCGGTGCGGATCGGACGTGAATTCGAGCGTGTGCGGCATCACGATCAGGTCGACGCTCTGCGACTCGAACGGCAGGTCGAGCAGGTCGCACCAGGTCGTGCTGCGGCCGTCGGGCGCGTGCTCGGGCGCATGCGCTTCGCGCGCCCACGGATACTGGTATGGCGCGCTCGCGCCGCTCGCCGGATCGAGCACGAGGCCGCGATACGGCATGCGGTTCTCGCGCAGCGCGTCGAGCTGCGGCAGGCCGAGTTGCAGCGCGTGGAACCCGAAGACGTCGGACACGATCCGGTCGAGCTGCGCCTGTTCCCAGCCCAGCACGTAGCGGCCGGGTGGTGAGTCGGTCCAGGCGGGCCAGTCTATAATTTGGCGATCGGACATAACGATGATTGCGCGCCCATGAACGAGCTGGAATACATGCCGGTTCCGGCATTCGATGACAACTATATCTGGCTCGTCTCGGACGGCCGCGATGCGATTGCCGTCGATCCGGGGGAAGCCGCGCCGGTGCGCCGGGTTCTAGCCGAACGAGGCTGGCGGTTGACCGCTATTTTACTCACGCACCATCACGCCGACCACGTCGGCGGTGTCGCGGCCCTGCGCGATAGCCAACCGGACGATGTTCCGCTCGTCGTTTACGGCCCCGCGGCCGAGGCGATCGGCGTGGTCACGCGGCCGCTTTCGGGCGGCGCACGCGTGACGCTCGACGCACCCGCCGCCACGTTCGACGTGCTCGACGTGCCGGGCCATACGCGCGGCCACATCGCCTATTTCCAGGCGGCCGGGCCGGGCAACGCGGCGCCGCACGTGTTCTGCGGCGACACGCTGTTCTCGTGCGGTTGCGGGCGCCTGTTCGAGGGCACGCCCGCGCAGATGCTCGCGTCGCTCGACGCGCTCGCGGCGTTGCCGGGCGACACCCACGTGCATTGCGCACACGAATACACGCTGTCCAACATCCGCTTCGCGCTCGCGTGCGAACCCGGCAACGCGGCGCTCGCCACGTGGCGCGACGACGCCCAGGCGCTGCGCGCGCGCGGCGTGCCGACACTGCCCACTACGATCGCGCATGAGCGTGCCGTTAACCCGTTCATGCGGGCGGACAGCGAGGCGATCCGCGCGACGCTCGAAGCGGAACTGCATGAAACGGTGCCGGATCGTCTGACGGCGTTCACGCTGATGCGCGAGTGGAAAAACCGGTTCCGATGATGATTTTCGGAGGACTCCAAAGCTCAAGCGGAGTCTGTAAAAATTGCTCCAAATGTAGGATTTCGCTGAGTTTTCGGTGTTTTTATTGACGTGAAGCACGCACTTCCGTAGTATCGCCTGCAATTTCCAGCCGTCGGAAGCAGAGATTTTCATGCGACTTATATTGAGTGCGATGGTGGTTCTGCTGCTCGCCGCTTGTGCGAGCCAGGCCCCTGTCGCCAACAACGCCGCCGATTCGCAGGCGACGTCCACCTACCTCCGCAAATCAGCCACCGCCAAAGAAACGGTCGACGTCGACAAGCAATCCGTCGGCGACCTGACCAGTGCGGATTCCGATCTCTGGGGTCGCATCCGCCGCGGTTTCCAGATGCCCGACCTGCAGACCGACCTCGTCGACATGCAGACTACGTGGTACACGCAGCGCCCGGACTACGTGCAGCGCATGACCGAGCGCTCGCAGAAGTACCTGTACCACATCGTCGAGGAACTCGAGGCGCGTCACATGCCGACCGAGCTCGCGCTGCTGCCGTTCATCGAGTCCGCGTACAACCCGCAGGCGCTGTCGGTCGCGAAGGCGGCCGGCATGTGGCAGTTCATGCCCGGCACGGGCCGCACGTACAACCTGAAGCGCAACATGTGGCAGGACGAGCGCCGTGACGTGCTCGCGTCGACGAGCGCCGCGCTCGACTACCTGTCGCGCCTGCATGACATGTTCGGCGACTGGTATCTCGCGCTGGCCGCGTACAACTGGGGCGAGGGCAACGTGCAGCGCGCGATCGCGCGCAACCAGGCGGCCGGCCTGCCGACCGACTACCTGAACCTGCGGATGCCGAACGAGACGCGCAACTACGTGCCGAAGCTGCAGGCGGTGAAGAACATCATCGCGAATCCGCAGCAGT
Organism: Burkholderia sp. HI2500; assembly: GCF_002223055.1. NCBI lineage: Bacteria > Pseudomonadati > Pseudomonadota > Betaproteobacteria > Burkholderiales > Burkholderiaceae > Burkholderia > Burkholderia sp. HI2500. The sequence continues at coordinate 883,529 of NZ_NKFL01000004.1, forward strand.
ACGGCCTTGCGCTGCCGGACATCCCGAACCACCCGTATTTCGTGACGGTCACGACGTCGCGCGACATCGACGTGGCGGTGGCGGCGAAGCTCGCGAACCTGTCGCTCGACGAATTCCGCTCGCTGAACCCGTCGTTCTCGAAGCCGGTGATCCTCGGCGCGACCGAGCCGCAGATCCTGCTGCCGTTCGACAACGCGTCGGCGTTCGAGAAGAACCTGAAGGCGTACAACGGCCAGCTGTCGTCGTGGACCACCTATACGGTCAGCGAGCGGGCGCGGCCGGCCGCGATCGCCGAGAAGATCGGCGTGGACGCCGATACGCTGATGTCGATCAACAAGATTCCGGCCGGCATGCGCCTGAAGCCGGGCTCGACGATCGTCGTGCCGCGCGGCGATGACGACGACGAGGACATCAGCGCCGACGTCGCCGAAAACGGCGCGCTCGCGATGGAACCCGACGTACCCGACACGCGCAAGATGCTGATCCGCGTGCGCCGCAAGCAGTCGATGGCGGCGCTCGCCGGCCGCTACGGCGTGTCGGTCGGCCAGCTCAAGGCGTGGAACCGTACGCACCGCGATCTCGTGATGCCGGGCCAGGCGCTCGTGCTGCACGTGCCGGTCGGCCGTTCGGTACCGGCGGAACCCGGTCCGGAGCGGATCGCGACGTCGGCCGGCGGGGCGCACATCGAGCGTGCGAGCCTGGCGGTGGGCGGCAAGTCGCACGGCGCGAAGCGCGGCGCGGCGAAGCCGGCGGCCAAATCGGCGAAGGCGGCCCCCGCGAAAGCGGCACCGGCCAAGGCCGCCGCGCACAAGGGCAAGAAGAAGTAACGCCGTCGCGCGCGCATCGTGCGGCCGGCCCGGTTCGCGCGGTTGCGGTATCATCCGACGAAATGCAAGAAACGCCGTCACCGAGGTGACGGCGTTTTTGTTTGTGCGCGGCGCGGGGGCGCTGCTTCGCAGGTCTTCATATAAGAAGGGGAAGAGATGTCGTCGGTGCAGGTGAGGGTACTCGCGCTGTTTTCGGTCGGGTATTTCGTGTCGTACGTGTTTCGCGGCGTCAATCTGGGCTTCGCGCCGTTCGTCACGCAGGAGCTCGGGTTGTCGGCCGCCGATCTCGGCCTGCTCACCAGTCTCTATTTCCTCGGCTTCGCGGGCGCGCAGATCCCGGCGGGCGTGATGCTCGACCACTTCGGCCCGCGCCGCGTGACGGCCGGCATGCTGCTGTTCGCGGCCGCCGGCGCGGCCGTGTTCGGCGCCGCGCACAGCCTCGGCACGATGATGGTCGGCCGGCTGCTGATCGGCGTTGGCGTCTCGGTGTGTCTCGGCGCGGCGTTCAAGGCGCTCGCGCAGCATTTCCCGGTCGGCCGGCTGCCGCTCGTCAACGGCCTCGTGATGGCCGTGGGCGGCCTGGGCGGCGTGATGGTCGGCTCGCCGCTGACCTGGCTGCTCGGCTGGACGAGCTGGCGCGCGATCTGTTTCGGCCTCGCGGTGCTGACGGTGATCGTCGCGGCGTCGATCGGCCTCGGTGCACCGGAAGCGCAGCAGGTGCGCCACCAGGGCGGGCTCGTCAGCCAGTTCAAGGGCACGTGGCATATCCTGAGCAGCCGCGCGTTCTGGAAGATTTCGTCGTTCTCCGTCGTCACGCAGGGCGTGTTCTACGCGATGCAGTCGCTGTGGGTCGGGCCGTACCTGCGCGACGTCGCGGGGTTCGATGCGCCGCATGCCGCGCGCCTCGTGTCGGTGCTCGGCTTCGCGATGATGGCCGGCTGCGTCGGCTTCGGCGCCGCGGCGCGGGTGCTCGAGCGGCGCGGCGTGTCCGTGTACGCATTCTGCGGCGTCGGCATGGCGCTGTTCGTCGCGACGCAGGCCGCGATCGTCGCGCGCGTGCCGTTGCCGCCGGCCGTGCTGTGGGCCGCCTACGGGATGTTCGGCGGCGTCGGCATCCTGACCTACGCGGTGATGGCCGGGCATTTTCCCGCTCACCTGATCGGCCGCGCGAACACGACGCTCACGCTCGTGATTTTCCTGCTGATCTTTGCGTTCCAGATCGGGGTCGGCGCGGTGCTGTCGCACTGGCCGGCGGTCGACGGCCGCTATCCGGCCGCCGCGCACTTCGCCGCTTGGGGTGTGCTGCTCGCGCTGCAGCTCGCGAGCGCGGTCTGGTACGTCTGGCCCGCGCGCGGCGCTGGTCAAGCGCACTGATCCGGCGGTACGCTGGCGGGTAGGGCGGCCGCGTAAACGGGGCCGCAGCGCGATGCGCCGCGTCGCCGGACGCGGCGCGCGCATGATCGGACGGCCATATCAATTGAAGATAGGGCCATTTTCAGGCTATAATTTGAAAGTTTGTGCTGATCAACCTCGCACCCTAGCGCCTACCTCATTCATCCCGTTCATCCGCCGCACGCCGCCTGCCGGGCGATGCCGCGAAGCCTCGTGCGCCACGCGCCGGGTTCGCGTCTCGACAACGCAGGTCGCGTCCAGCAAGCGACCACGCGCGCCCACGCAGCGCGGCGCTCGCGCGGCAGGGTAAACAGGTCGGCAGCAGGGTGTTCCCCAAGGAGCCTCCCGTGTTGCCGTCTTTTACTCCCGCCTTGCTTGCACTCGCCGACGGCACGGTCTTTCGTGGTTATTCGATCGGGGCCGAAGGCCACACGATCGGCGAAGTCGTGTTCAATACCGCGATCACCGGCTATCAGGAAATCCTGACTGACCCGAGCTACTCGCGCCAGATCGTCACGCTCACCTATCCGCATATCGGCAACGTCGGCGTCAACGCCGAAGACGTCGAAGCCACGAAAGTCCATGCCGCCGGCCTGATCATCCGTGATCTGCCGTCGCTCGCATCGAACTTCCGCATGGACCGCACGCTCGGCGATTACCTGCGCGACGAAGGCGTCGTCGCGATCGCCGGCATCGACACCCGCAAGCTGACCCGTATCCTGCGCGACAAGGGCGCGCAGAACGGCTGCATCCTGACGGGCTCGGACGACGAAGCGAAGGCGATCGAGCTCGCGCGCTCGTTCCCGGGTCTCGCGGGCATGGATCTCGCGAAGGTCGTGTCGACCACGAAGCCGTTCGAGTGGAAGCAGACCGAATGGCGCCTCGAAGGCGGCTACGGCATGCAGGAAGCGCCGAAGTACCGCGTCGTCGCGTACGATTTCGGCGTCAAGTACAACATCCTGCGCATGCTCGCGGAGCGCGGCTGCCACGTGACGGTGCTGCCGGCACAGGCGAGCGCGGAAGATGCGCTCGCGCTGAATCCGGACGGCGTGTTCCTGTCGAACGGCCCCGGCGATCCGGAGCCGTGCGACTACGCGATCGCGGCCACGAAGCAGTTCATCGAGCGCGGCGTGCCGACCTTCGGCATCTGCCTGGGTCACCAGATCATGGGCCTCGCGGTCGGCGCGAAGACGCTGAAGATGAAGACGGGCCACCACGGCGCGAACCACCCGGTGAAGGATCTCGGCGACGGTCGCGTGGTGATCACGTCGCAGAACCACGGCTTCGCGGTCGATGCGGATTCGCTGCCGGCCAATGCGCGCGTGACGCACGTGTCGCTGTTCGACGGCACGCTGCAGGGCTTCGAGCTGACCGACAAGCCGGCATTCTGCTTCCAGGGCCACCCGGAAGCGTCGCCCGGCCCGCACGACATCGGCTACCTGTTCGACCGTTTCACCGCGCTGATGGACGCGGCGAAGCAGCGCAACGCCTGACGTCAACGACGCAACCGAAGAACGGGAGATTCGCATCATGTTCGGCCACGCACTCGGCATCACGGATATCTGGACCTACGTGTTCGGCGTGATCTTCATCATCCTGCTGCCGGGGCCGAACTCGATGTACGTGCTGTCGCTCGCGGCGCAGCGCGGCGTGAAGGCCGGCTATCGCGCGGCGTGCGGGGTGTTCGTCGGCGACACGGTGCTGATGGTGCTGTCCGCCGCCGGCGTCGCGTCGCTGCTGAAGGCGAACCCGCTGCTGTTCTCCGTCGTCAAGTACGGCGGCGCCGCGTATCTGCTCTACATCGGCACCGGCATGCTGCGCAGCGCGTGGCAGAAGCTGCGCGCGCCGGCGAATGCGCCGGTCGAGGCAGCGCCCGCGGTCGATGGCGAGCGGCCGTTCCGCAAGGCGCTGATCGTGAGCCTGCTGAATCCGAAGGCGATCCTGTTCTTCATCTCGTTCTTCATCCAGTTCGTCGACCCGGCATTCCCGCATCCCGCGCTGTCGTTCGTCGTGCTCGGGGCGATCGCGCAATGCGCGAGCTTCCTGTACCTGAGCACGCTGATCTTCGCGGGTGCGCGGCTTGCCGAGCACTTCCGCCGCCGCCGCAAGCTTGCAGCAGGCGCGGCGAGCAGCGTGGGCGGCCTGTTCATCGGATTTTCGGTGAAGCTCGCGCTCGCCACGATGAGCTGAGCGCAGCCGGCCGACCCACGACAACGATTACTTATTGAATTCACCAGCCATGCCAAAACGCACAGACATCAAAAGCATCCTCATCATCGGCGCCGGCCCGATCATCATCGGCCAGGCGTGCGAGTTCGACTATTCGGGCGCGCAGGCTTGCAAGGCGTTGCGTGAGGAGGGCTACAAGGTCGTTCTCGTCAACAGCAACCCGGCGACGATCATGACCGACCCGAACACGGCCGACGTGACCTACATCGAGCCGATCACGTGGGAAGTCGTCGCGCGCATCATCGAGAAGGAGCGCCCGGACGCGATCCTGCCGACGATGGGCGGCCAGACCGCGCTGAACTGCGCGCTCGACCTGCACCACCACGGCGTGCTCGAGAAGTTCGGCGTCGAGCTGATCGGCGCGTCGCCAGAAGCGATCGACAAGGCGGAAGACCGCCAGAAGTTCAAGGAAGCGATGACCAAGATCGGTCTCGGTTCCGCGAAGTCGGGCATCGCGCACTCGATGGAAGAAGCGACCCAGGTGCACGCCGAGATCATGGCGCTCACCGGCGGCAGCGGCTACCCGGTCGTGATCCGCCCGTCGTTCACGCTCGGCGGTTCGGGCGGCGGCATTGCCTACAACCGCGAAGAGTTCGAAGAGATCTGCAAGCGCGGCCTGGACCTCTCGCCCACGCGCGAGCTGCTGATCGAAGAGTCGCTGCTCGGCTGGAAGGAATACGAGATGGAAGTCGTGCGCGACCGCGCCGACAACTGCATCATCGTGTGCTCGATCGAGAACCTCGACCCGATGGGCGTGCACACCGGCGACTCGATCACGGTCGCGCCGGCGCAGACGCTCACCGACAAGGAATACCAGATCCTGCGTAACGCATCGCTCGCGGTGCTGCGCGAGATCGGCGTCGACACGGGCGGCTCGAACGTGCAGTTCTCGATCAACCCGAAGGACGGCCGCATGGTCGTCATCGAGATGAACCCGCGCGTGTCGCGTTCGTCGGCGCTCGCATCGAAGGCCACGGGCTTCCCGATCGCGAAGGTCGCGGCGAAGCTGGCGGTCGGCTACACGCTCGACGAACTGAAGAACGAAATCACCGGCGGCCAGACCCCGGCGTCGTTCGAGCCGACGATCGACTACGTCGTCACGAAGATCCCGCGCTTCGCGTTCGAGAAATTCCGCGAAGCCGATTCGCGCCTGACCACGCAGATGAAGTCGGTCGGCGAAGTGATGGCGATCGGCCGCACGTTCCAGGAATCGTTCCAGAAGGCGCTGCGCGGCCTCGAAGTGGGCGTCGACGGTCTCGACGAGAAGTCGACCAACCGCGACGAGATCGCGATCGAGATCCACGAGCCGGGCCCGGACCGCATCTGGTACGTCGGCGATGCGTTCCGGATCGGCATGACGGCCCAGGAAATCTTCGCGGAAACCGCGATCGACCCGTGGTTCCTCGAGCAGATCGAGCAGATCATCCTGAAGGAAAAGGCGCTCGGCGGCCGCACGCTCGCATCGCTGTCGTTCGACGAACTGCGCTACCTGAAGCAGAGCGGCTTCTCCGACCGCCGCCTCGCGAAGCTGCTCGGCGCGACGCCGGAAGACGTCCGCAAGCGCCGCGTCGAACTCAACGTGCGCCCGGTCTACAAGCGCGTCGACACCTGTGCGGCCGAGTTCGCGACGAAGACCGCGTACATGTACTCGACCTATGAGGAAGAGTGCGAGGCGCAGCCGACCACCAACAAGAAGATCATGGTGCTGGGCGGCGGCCCGAACCGGATCGGCCAGGGCATCGAGTTCGACTACTGCTGCGTGCACGCGGCCCTCGCGATGCGCGAGGACGGTTACGAAACGATCATGGTCAACTGCAACCCGGAAACGGTGTCGACCGACTATGACACGTCCGACCGCCTGTACTTCGAGCCGCTGACGCTGGAGGATGTCCTCGAGATCGTCGACAAGGAAAAGCCGGTCGGCGTGATCGTCCAGTACGGCGGCCAGACGCCGCTGAAGCTCGCGCTCGACCTCGAGGCGCACGGTGTGCCGATCGTCGGCACGTCGCCGGACATGATCGACGCAGCCGAAGACCGCGAACGCTTCCAGAAGCTGCTGCAGGACCTCGGCCTGCGCCAGCCGCCGAACCGCACCGCACGCGCCGAAGACGAAGCGCTCGCGCTCGCGGAAGAGATCGGCTATCCGCTGGTCGTGCGCCCGTCGTACGTGCTGGGCGGCCGCGCGATGGAAATCGTCCACGAGCCGCGCGACCTCGAGCGCTACATGCGCGAGGCCGTGAAGGTGTCGAACGATTCACCGGTGCTGCTCGACCGCTTCCTGAACGACGCGATCGAGTGCGACGTCGACTGCATCTGCGACGGCGAAGCCGTGTTCATCGGCGGCGTGATGGAGCACATCGAGCAGGCGGGCGTCCACTCGGGCGACTCGGCATGCTCGCTGCCGCCGTACTCGCTGTCGAAGGAAACCGTGGCCGAGTTGAAGCGCCAGACGGGCGCGATGGCGAAGGCGCTGAACGTGGTCGGTCTGATGAACGTGCAGTTCGCGATCCAGCAGGTGCCTCAGGCGGACGGTTCGAAGCAGGACATCATCTACGTGCTGGAAGTGAACCCGCGCGCATCGCGCACGGTGCCGTACGTGTCGAAGGCGACCAGCCTGCCGCTCGCGAAGATCGCGGCGCGTGCGATGGTCGGCCAGAAGCTCGCGCAGCAGGGCGTGACGAAGGAAGTCGAGCCGCCGTACTTCAGCGTGAAGGAAGCGGTGTTCCCGTTCGTCAAGTTCCCGACCGTCGATCCGGTCCTCGGGCCTGAAATGCGTTCGACCGGCGAAGTGATGGGTGTCGGTCAGACGTTCGGCGAAGCGCTGTTCAAGTCGCAGCTCGCGGCCGGCTCGCGCCTGCCGGAGTCGGGCACGGTGCTGCTGACCGTGATGGACGCCGACAAGCCGAAGGCGGTCGAAGTCGCGCGCATGCTGCACGACCTCGGCTACCCGATCGTCGCGACCAAGGGCACGGCTGCCGCGATCGAAGCGGCCGGCGTGCCGGTGAAGGTCGTGAACAAGGTGAAGGACGGCCGTCCGCACATCGTCGACATGATCAAGAACGGCGAGATCGCACTCGTGTTCACGACGGTCGACGAGACGCGCCAGGCGATCGCCGATTCGCGTTCGATCCGCATGAGCGCGCAGGCGCACAAGGTCACGTACTACACGACGATGTCGGGCGCGCGCGCGGCGGTTGAAGGCTTGCGCTACCTGAAGGATCTGGAAGTCTATGATTTACAAGGTCTTCACGCTCGCCTAAACTAAGCAGTCAGTTACCTGTCGAAGCAACACGTGCCGCGATTAGGCGGTGTTTCCAGTGCATCGGAAACGCGCTTAATCGCGGTGATTTTTTTTATAGCCGTTTTTAGCGATTGAGCCGTTTATGAGCACCATTCCGTTGACAAAGCGTGGCGCGGAACTCCTGCGCGATGAATTGCAGCGCCTCAAGTCCGTCGAGCGGCCGGCCGTGATCAACGCGATCGCGGAGGCCCGCGCACAGGGCGACCTGTCCGAAAACGCCGAATACGATGCCGCGAAGGAAAAGCAGGGCTTCATCGAGGGTCGTATCGCGGAACTCGAATCGAAGCTGTCGGCCGCGCAGGTCATCGATCCCACCGTGCTCGATGCCGAAGGCCGCGTGGTTTTCGCATCGACCGTCGAACTCGAAGATCTCGAGTCGGGCGACACCGTCAAGTACCAGATCGTCGGTGACGACGAAGCCGATATCGACCACGGCCTGATCTCGGTCAGCTCGCCGATCGCGCGCGCACTGATCGGCAAGTCCGAAGGCGACGTCGCGGCCGTGCAGGCGCCGAGCGGCGTGCGCGAGTACGAAATCATCTCGGTCAGCTACATCTGAAGCGGGGCGACGTGATGCCGCATCGCGTGTTCCGTCTGCTGTCGGCCGTGTGGGTCGGCAGCCTGCTGACGATCGGGTATGCGGTCGCGCCCGTGCTGTTCAAGACGCTGGAGCGGATGACGGCCGGTTCGGTCGCCGCCCAGCTGTTCCGTATCGAGGCGGTCCTCGGTGTCGTGTGCGGCGTGCTGCTGCTCGCGTTGTCGAACCAGCAGGTGCGGCGCGGCAGCAGCGAATATCGCCGCGTGCGCTGGATCGTCGCCGCGATGGTCGTGTGCGTGCTGGTCGGGTATTTCGCGCTGCAGCCGTTCATGAATGCGCTGCGGGTGGCCGCGATGGACGCGGGCACCGATATCGCGAACTCGCCGTATGCGAGCCGCTTCGGGATGCTGCACGGCGTCTCGAGCGTGTTCTACCTCGTCGAGAGCGTGCTGGGGCTGATGCTGATCTGGCGTCTGCCGGCGCGCGACGCCTGACGCGAATGCCGCGCGGGCCCGGTCGAGGCCGGGCCCGCGCGGCAGGGTGGCGACACGGTGAGCCGTGCCGCCTCGATGCTTACTTGTCCTGGAACGGACGCTTCGTGCTGGCCTGGCGCTTCTTGGCGCGCTTCACGTTGCCGCCTGCCGTCACGCGCTCGTTGCCGCGCACCGTGACCTTGACCGGCCGCGGGCGACGCACGGGGCTCGCGTTCGGCGATACCTTGACGACCTTGACGGTGCGCGGTGCACGGCCTTTCTTGTCGTCGACGGCTTCGGCCGCGCTGGGCACGGTGCCGGCACGACGGCCGCGAGCCGGAGCCGCTGCGGCGCCTTCGGGCTTCCAGATCACCAGCAGCTTGCCGATGTGCTGGATCGGCGCCGCGCTCAGGCGGTCGCAGATCTCGTCGTAGATCGCGATGCGCTCGTCGCGCTCGTCGCCGAACACGCGGATCTTGATCAGCTGGTGCGCGTCGAGGTGCACCTTGATTTCCTTCAGCACGGCATCGGTGAGCCCTTCGGCGCCGATCAGCACGACGGGCTTGAGCGCATGGGCCTGGGAGCGCAGCGCGGAGCGCTCGGCGGGAGAAAGCGAAAGGGCGGGCATGGAAATGTCGAAATCTAAATAAGGGCGCGCTGACTGAATAGCGATCGCGGGTAGTTACCGCGTCAGTCGTGCGCCGAAACCACGTAAAATCGCGGCTTGGGCCTGAAAAGGGGCCGCAGCCGCGCGAAGAAGACGCGTATTATCCGCTAAAAGCGCGGCTTCACGAAGCAATTGGCAGCAATCTCTCTCTCGAATGGCAAAAAACCGCTTCAACCAGCACTGGCTGCACGACCACATCAACGACCCCTACGTCAAAATGGCGCAGCGGGAGGGCTATCGCGCGCGCGCCGCGTACAAGCTGAAGGAAATCGACGAGCAGGACAAGCTGATCCGTCCGGGCCAGGTGATCGTCGACCTCGGCGCGACGCCGGGCAGCTGGAGCCAGTATGCCCGCAACAAGCTCGCGCAGGGCAAGAAGCGTGACGCGGAGCGCGAAGGCGGCATCGACGGCACGATCGTGGCGCTCGACATCCTGCCGATGGAGCCGATCGCCGACGTCCACTTCCTGCAGGGCGACTTCCGCGAGGACGAAGTCCTTCACCAGCTCGAAGAAGTGCTCGAAGGGCGCGCGGTGGACCTTGTTATTTCCGACATGGCCCCCAACCTCTCTGGCGTGGCCTCGGCAGACGCGGCGCGCATCGAGCATCTGTGCGATCTGGCGCTCGAATTTGCGCAGAATCATCTGAAGCCGGATGGTGCGCTGCTCGTGAAATGCTTTCACGGCAGCGGCTACAGCCAGATCGTCGAGAAATTCAAACAGCAGTTTAAGACCGTCGCGCCGCGCAAGCCGAAGGCGTCCCGCGACAAATCGTCCGAAACGTTCATTTTGGGTCGGCATCTGAAACGTCCGCGCTGACGCGCAGCGAGGTGCCGCAAACGGGCTCCGGCCCTTGCCAGACAAGCGAAGCGCTATCGCGGCGGTTGTCAATGCTTATGGCGAGGGTGGTCGGACTGGATTAGAATGACCGAGGGGCGCCGCAAGGAAAATGTAGGCGCTCGTCTACGAGTGAAGGAGTGGTGCTTTGAACAACAATATGTTTTCGAAGGCAGCGGTGTGGCTGGTGATCGCACTGGTGCTGTTTACGGTGTTCAAGCAGTTCGACAAGCCCCGCGTCCAGGAAGGCGTGTCCTATTCGCAGTTCATGGACGACGCCAAGAACGGCAAGGTCAAGAACGTCATCGTTCAGGGGCGCAACCTCACCGTCACTCCGGCTGATGGCCAGAAATACCAGATCGTGTCGCCCGGCGACATCTGGATGGTTGGCGATCTGATGAAGTACGGCGTGCAGGTCAGCGGCAAGGCCGACGACGAGCCGAACGCGCTGATGTCCGCGCTGTACTACCTCGGGCCGACGATCCTGATCATCGTGTTCTGGTTCTACATGATGAGGCAGATGCAGGGGGGCGGCAAAGGCGGCGCATTCTCGTTCGGGAAATCGCGCGCGCGGCTGATCGACGAGAACAACAACGCGGTGAACTTCTCCGACGTCGCGGGCTGCGACGAAGCGAAGGAGGAAGTGTCCGAACTCGTCGACTTCCTGCGCGATCCGCAGAAATTCCAGAAGCTGGGCGGGCGCATTCCGCGCGGCGTGCTGCTCGTCGGCCCTCCGGGTACCGGCAAGACGCTGCTGGCCCGCGCGATCGCGGGTGAAGCGAAGGTGCCGTTCTTCAGCATCTCGGGTTCGGACTTCGTCGAAATGTTCGTCGGTGTCGGCGCGGCGCGTGTGCGCGACATGTTCGAGCAGGCGAAGAAGCATGCACCGTGTATCGTGTTCATCGACGAAATCGACGCGGTCGGCCGTCATCGCGGCGCCGGCATGGGCGGCGGCAACGACGAGCGCGAACAGACGCTGAACCAGATGCTCGTCGAGATGGACGGCTTCGAGGCGAACTCGGGCGTGATCGTGATCGCCGCAACCAACCGTTCCGACGTGCTCGACAAGGCGCTGCTGCGTCCGGGCCGTTTCGACCGCCAGGTCTACGTCGGTCTGCCGGACATCCGCGGCCGCGAACAGATCATGCGCGTGCACCTGCGCAAGGTGCCGATCGCGAACGACGTCGACGCGGCAGTCATCGCACGCGGCACGCCGGGCTTCTCGGGCGCCGATCTCGCGAACCTCGTGAACGAGGCTGCGCTGTTCGCCGCACGTCGCGGCAAGCGCATCGTCGAGATGCAGGATTTCGAAGACGCGAAGGACAAGATCTTCATGGGTCCGGAGCGCAAGTCGGCCGTGATCCGCGAAGAAGCGAAGCGTGCGACCGCTTATCACGAGTCGGGCCACGCGGTGATCGCGAAGCTGCTGCCGAAGGCGGACCCCGTGCACAAGGTCACGATCATCCCGCGCGGTCGCGCGCTGGGTGTCACGTGGCAGTTGCCGGAGCATGACAACGAAACGTACTCGAAGGACTACCTGATGGACCGCCTTGCGATCCTGTTCGGTGGCCGGGTGGCGGAAGAGCTGTTCATGAACCTGGTCAGCACCGGCGCATCGGACGACTTCAACAAGGCAACGCAGACGGCGCGTGCGATGGTGGCCCGTTTCGGCATGACCGACGCGCTCGGGCCGATGGTCTACGTCGACGATGAGAACGATGCATCGCCGTTCGGCCGCGGCTTCACGCGCACGATCTCGGAAGCGACGCAGCAGAAGGTCGATTCGGAAATCCGCCGTGTGCTCGACGAACAGTACGGCCTTGCGCGCCGCCTGCTCGAAGAGAACCGCGACAAGGTCGAAGCGATGACCGCCGCGCTGATGGAGTGGGAGACGATCGATGCCGATCAGATCAACGACATCATGGAAGGCCGTCCGCCGCGCTCCCCGAAGAGCTCGCCGGCTGTCGGCGGCGATTCGTCGGGCGGTGGCAGCAGCGCCGAGGTGAAGCCCGCCAACGCGCCGGCGCCTGCTTCGCCGGCGGCATAATCTCCGCTTTAGCGCCGTTCACGGGCTGGTGTGGCTTCACACCGGCCCGTTTTGCATTCATTCACGCCAGTTGCTCGTGTCCGATTCCGCTGTTTCCCCATTCATTCCCGCGCCACTCCGGTGCGGCCGCTTCGAACTGACGTTCGAACGCCCGCTCGTGATGGGCATCCTCAACGCCACGCCTGATTCGTTCTCCGACGGCGGCCGCTTCCTCGCGCGCGACGATGCGCTGCGCCAGGCCGAGCGGATGATTGCCGAAGGCGTCGACCTTCTCGATATCGGCGGCGAATCGACGCGCCCCGGCGCGCCGCCCGTGCCGCTTGACGAGGAGCTTGCACGCGTGATCCCGCTCGTCGAAGCGCTGCGGCCGCTGAACGTGCCGCTGTCGATCGATACCTACAAGCCGGCCGTGATGCGTGCGGCGCTGGCTGCCGGCGCCGACCTGATCAACGACATCTGGGGGTTCCGCCAGCCGGGCGCGATCGACGCGGTGCGCGACGGCAACTGCGGGCTGTGTGCGATGCACATGCTTGGTGAGCCACAGACGATGCAGGTCGGCGAACCCGATTACGGCGACGTCGTGACCGACGTGCGCGATTTTCTCGCCGAGCGCGCGCAGGCGCTGCGCGATGCGGGGATTGCGCCGGAGCGGATCTGCGTCGATCCCGGCTTCGGATTCGGCAAGGCGGTTGTCGACGACAACTATGCGTTGCTGGCCGCGTTGCCGGACACGGCACCCGTGCGGCCCGACGGCCGCGCGTACCCGATACTCGCGGGCATGTCGCGCAAGTCGATGCTCGGCGCGGTGATCGGCGGCAAGCCGCCGATGGAGCGCGTCGCGGCGAGCGTGGCGGCCGCGGTGTGCGCGGTCGAGCGTGGGGCGGCGATCGTGCGCGTGCACGACGTCGCGGCAACGGTCGACGCGCTGAAAATCTGGGTTGCCGTGCGCGAAGCCGCGCGGCAACGATAAGTCAGAAGACGAAGGAGGAAGATTCACCATGGGACGTCGATATTTCGGCACGGACGGCATTCGCGGCACGGTGGGCGAGGCGCCCATCACGCCGGATTTCGTGTTGCGTCTCGGCTACGCAGCCGGCAAGGTACTGGCCAGCTCGGCCGATGTCGCGGCAGGCTCGCGCCCGACCGTGCTGATCGGCAAGGACACGCGCGTGTCGGGCTACATGCTCGAAGCCGCGCTCGAGGCCGGGTTCTCGGCGGCCGGCGTCGACGTGATGCTGGCCGGCCCGATGCCGACGCCGGGCGTCGCGTACCTGACGCGCGCGCTGCGCCTGTCGGCGGGCGTCGTGATCAGTGCATCGCACAACCCCTATCACGACAACGGGATCAAGTTCTTCTCCGCCGACGGCAACAAGCTGCCGGACGACACCGAAGCCGAGATCGAAGCGTGGCTCGACAAGCCGCTCGAGTGCGCATCGTCCGACGGTCTCGGCAAGGCGCGCCGCCTTGACGACGCGGCCGGCCGCTACATCGAGTTCTGCAAGAGCACGTTCCCTGCCGCATTCAACCTGCGCGGGCTGAAGCTCGTGATCGACTGCGCGCACGGCGCCGCGTACCAGATCGCGCCGCACGTGTTCCACGAGCTCGGCGCGGACGTGATCCCGATCGGTGTCGCACCGAACGGCTTCAACATCAACGATGGTGTCGGTGCGACCGCGCCGGACGCGCTGGTGCGCGCGGTGCGTGCGAACCACGCCGATCTCGGGATTGCGCTCGACGGCGATGCGGACCGCCTGCAAGTGGTCGACTCGACCGGTCGCCTGTACAACGGCGACGAGCTGCTCTACGTGCTCGTGAAGGACCGGATCGCGACCGACGGCAAGGTCGAAGGCGCGGTCGGCACGCTGATGACGAACCTCGCGGTCGAAGTCGCGCTGCAGCGTGAGGGCGTGAAGTTCGTCCGCGCGGCGGTCGGCGATCGCTACGTGCTCGAGCAGTTGCGCGAACACGGCTGGCAGCTCGGCGCGGAAGGGTCGGGCCACATCCTGTCGCTCGATCGCCACTCGACCGGCGACGGCATCGTGTCGGCGCTGCTCGTGCTGGCCGCGCTGAAGCGCAGCGGCAAGACCCTCGCGCAGATGCTCGACGGCGTCACGCTGTTCCCGCAGAAGCTGATCAACGTGCGGATGAAGCCGGGTGCCGACTGGAAGGGCAGCACGTCGATTCGCGCCGCGATCGACGCAGCCGAAGCCGCGCTCGCCGGCAGCGGCCGCGTGCTGATCCGCGCATCGGGCACGGAGCCCGTGCTGCGCGTGATGGTCGAGGCGCAGCAGGCCGCCGACGCGGTGCGCCATGCGGAGACGATCGCCGACGCGGTGCGCGCGGCGACGACCTGACGCGCGGGCCCGGCGCGTCAGGTCAAACACCTGCGCGCCGGTGTTCCGGTGAACCCGCACACGGCGCCTTCGGGGCGCCGTGTTTTCGTCAGACGCAAAGGTTTGCGATACCTATAGAGAGAAGGGCGCGTCGCCCCCGCAATCCAGGGTCGAAAAATCGTCAGACCCCTGATATCGGGGCAGCCGCAAGCGGGGGCTTTCCATGGCGCGGACACCGCGCTACGATCCGCTCGCACCGATGTAAGACGGGAAATCTCCGTCCCTTCCAGGCAGGCAATTCTTGCCGCCGCCACCGTTCCGGCGCCGCCCGGGCGCCGCGCCCGCCGCACCCGATACTCCCTTTCAACCAGTCATGTTACTGTCACGCCAGTTTCATCGATTGTCACATTACCGTCATGAGGAGCCCCTAACCTTCGCGGTGCCGTAGTCATCCGCTCACACACTGGAGGTCTCATGAAATTGATGCAAACCGCGATTGCCGGCCTGGCTGGCGCGCTTTTCGCCGTCGCCGCCCACGCTGCCGACATCACGGGCGCAGGCAGCACGTTCGCGATGCCGATCTATACGAAATGGGCTGCTGACTACCAGCAGACCGGCGGCGCGAAGGTCAACTACCAAGGTATCGGCTCGTCGGGCGGCCTGAAGCAGATCGTCGCGAAGACGGTCGATTTTGCCGGTTCGGACGCTCCGCTGAAGGATGACGAGCTCGCGAAGGAAGGCCTGTTCCAGTTCCCGACGGTGGTCGGCGGCGTGGTGCCGGTCATCAACGTGCCGGGCGTGAAGCCGGGCGAACTGACGCTGTCGGGCCCGGTGCTCGGCGACATCTACCTCGGCAAGATCAAGAAGTGGAACGACCCGGCGATCGCCGCGCTGAACCCGAAGGTCAAGCTGCCGGACACGGACATCGCCGTGGTTCGCCGCGCTGACGGCTCGGGCACGAGCTTCATCTGGACGAACTACCTGTCGAAGGTCAACGACGAGTGGAAGTCGAAGGTCGGCGAAGGCACGACGGTCAACTGGCCGACGGGCACGGGCGGCAAGGGCAACGACGGCGTCGCAGCGTTCGTGCAGCGCCTGCCGGGCGCAGTCGGCTACGTCGAATGGGCGTACGCGAAGAAGAACAACATGGTCTACACGGCCCTGAAGAACTCGACGGGCACGGTGGTCGAGCCGAAGACGGAAACGTTCAAGGCCGCTGCTGCCGGCGCGAACTGGTCGAAGTCGTTCTACCAGATCCTGACGAACCAGCCGGGCAAGGAAGCATGGCCGGTCGTCGGCGCGACGTTCGTGCTGCTGCACGCGAAGCAAGACAAGCCGGAGCAGGGCGTGGAAACGCTGAAGTTCTTCAGCTGGGCGTTCAAGAACGGCGAGAAGGCTGCTGACAGCCTCGACTACATCTCGCTGCCGCCGGCAGTCGAAGCGGAAATCCGCAAGCAGTGGAAGGTCAAGGTGACGGACGCTTCGGGCAAGCCGGTCGCCGCCGAGTAAGCATTGCAGCGGTTCGCTGCCCGGCCGTGCCGGTCGGGCAGTGTGTGCGGTGAAGCCGGGCGTTACGGCGCCCGGCAATCAAAAGCAGGCACCCATGTCTGATATTTCCTATACGTCCTCACGGTCCGCCGACGTTGCGCAGCAACGCGCGCCGAGCCGCCTCGGGGATGTCGTATTCGGCGGTCTCGCACGGCTTGCCGCCATCGTGACCCTGCTGCTGCTCGGCGGGATCATCGTTTCCCTGATCATCGCGTCGATGCCGACCATCCAGAAGTTCGGCATCGGCTTCCTGTGGCAATCCGAGTGGGATCCCAACTCGGACATCTACGGCGCGCTCGTGCCGATCTACGGCACGATCGTGACGTCGGTCATCGCGCTCGTCATCGCGGTGCCGGTCAGCTTCGGCATTGCGCTGTTCCTCACCGAGCTGTCGCCCGTGTGGCTGCGCCGCCCGCTCGGCATCGCGATCGAGCTGCTCGCCGCGATTCCGTCGATCGTGTACGGCATGTGGGGCCTGCTCGTGTTCGCGCCGATCTTCGCGGAATATTTCCAGAAGCCGATCGGCCGCCTGTTCAAGGACGTGTGGGTGCTCGGCCCGCTGACCGCCGGCCCGCCGATCGGTATCGGCATCCTGGCCGCCGGCGTGATCCTCGCGATCATGATCATCCCGTACATCGCATCGGTGATGCGTGACGTGTTCGAGGTCACGCCCGTGCTGCTGAAGGAGTCGGCGTACGGGATCGGCTGCACGACCTGGGAAGTGATGTGGAAGGTCGTGCTGCCCTACACGAAGACCGGCGTGATCGGCGGCGTGATGCTCGGCCTCGGCCGCGCGCTCGGCGAGACGATGGCCGTGACCTTCGTGATCGGCAACACGAACCTGCTCGACAGCGTGTCGCTGTTCGCGCCGGGCAACAGCATTACGTCGGCACTCGCGAACGAATTCGCGGAAGCGCAGCCGGGCCTGCATACGTCCGCGCTGATGGAGCTGGGCCTGATCCTGTTCGTGATCACGTTCATCGTGCTGACCATCTCCAAACTGCTGCTGCTTCGTCTCGAGAAGGGAGAGGGCAAGAAATGAGCGAGCCCATCATGAATTTCCCGGGTCCGGACGGCGCCGTGCTCGACGCGATGCGCAACCGCCTGCAGCGCAAGCGCAAGGCCATCAACGCGATCGCGCTCGCCGCGTCGCTCGGTGCGATGGCATTCGGCCTCTTGTGGCTCGTGTGGATTCTCTACACGACGGTGCATCTCGGCGTCGGCGGCCTGTCGCTGCAACTGTTCACGGAATCGACGCCGGCCCCGAACACGGAAGGCGGCGGTCTAGCGAACGCGATCGTCGGCAGCTTGCTGCTGTGCGGTTTCGGCACGCTGGTCGGCACGCCGATCGGCATCCTGGCGGGCGTCTATCTCGCCGAATACGGCCAGAAGAACCTGCTGGCGAGCACGATCCGCTTCATCAACGACATCCTGCTGTCCGCGCCGTCGATCGTCATCGGCCTGTTCGTGTACGCGATCGTCGTTGCAAAGTCGGGGCGCTTCTCAGGCTGGGCCGGCGTGATCGCGCTCGCGCTGCTGCAGATTCCGATCGTGATCCGCACGACCGAGAACATGCTGAAGCTCGTGCCGAACGCACTGCGCGAAGCGGCCTTCGCACTGGGCACGCCGAAGTGGCGCATGGTGCTGAAGATCACGCTGCGCGCGTCGGTCGGCGGGATCATCACGGGCGTGCTGCTCGCCGTCGCGCGGATCGCCGGCGAAACGGCGCCGCTGCTGTTCACCGCGCTGTCGAACCAGTTCTTCTCGGTCGACATGAGCCAGCCGATGGCGAACCTGCCCGTCACGATCTACAAGTTCGCGATGAGCCCGTTCGCGGAATGGCAGTCGCTCGCATGGGCGGGCGTGTTCCTGATCACGCTCGGGGTGCTTGGACTCAACATCCTGGCGCGCTCGATCTTCTCGAAAAAGTAACGGCGGAGCAATCCGATGAATATGGCAGAAAGCCACCTGAATCCCGTCGAGCGCACCGCTGCGCCCGCCGGCACGCACGACGCGGCGCACGGCCGTCCGCTCGAGCCGCTGAACGCGAAGATCGAGGTCAACAACCTCAACTTCTTCTACAACAAGTTCCACGCGCTGAAGAACATCAACCTGAGCATTCCCGAAGGGAAGGTGACGGCGTTCATCGGCCCGTCGGGCTGCGGCAAGTCGACGCTGCTGCGCACGTTCAACAAGATGTTCGCGCTCTATCCGGAGCAGCGCGCCGAAGGCGAAATCCTGATGGACGGCGAGAACCTGCTGACGACGAAGCGCGACATCTCGCTGCTGCGCGCGCGGATCGGCATGGTGTTCCAGAAGCCGACCCCGTTCCCGATGTCGATCTACGACAACATCGCGTTCGGCGTGAAGATGTTCGAAAAGCTCACGCGCTCGGAGATGGACGATCGCGTCGAGTGGGCGCTCACGAAGGCCGCGCTGTGGAACGAAGTGAAGGACAAGCTGAGCCAGAGCGGCTACGGCCTCTCGGGCGGCCAGCAGCAGCGTCTGTGCATCGCGCGCGGCATCGCGATCCGTCCGGAAGTGCTGCTGCTCGACGAACCGTGCTCGGCGCTCGACCCGATCTCGACGGGCCGCATCGAGGAGCTGATCGCGGAGCTCAAGAGCGACTACACGGTCGTGATCGTCACGCACAACATGCAGCAGGCCGCACGCTGCTCGGATTTCACGGCCTACATGTACCTGGGCGAGCTGATCGAATTCGGCGAGACCGAAAAGATCTTCATCAAGCCGGTGCGCAAGGAAACGGAAGACTACATCACCGGCCGCTTCGGCTGATGACGGAGAACAACAGCCATGTCGGATAAACATCTGTCGAGCCAGTTCGACGCCGATCTCAACGCGGTGTCGTCGAAAGTGCTGGAAATGGGCGGGCTCGTCGAGTCGCAGATCGTCGGCGCGATGCACGCGCTGAACGAATTCGATCGCGATGCGGCCGAGAAGGTGATCGCGAACGAAGAAGTCCTGAACACGATGGAAGTCGACATCGACCAGGAGTGCGGCAACATCATCGCGCGGAGGCAGCCTGCCGCGCGTGACCTGCGCCTTTTGATGTCGATTTCGAAAACGATTACGAACCTCGAGCGCGCAGGCGACGAGGCCGAGAAGATCGCGAAGCGCGTGCGCCGCCTGGTCGACGAGCCGGCCGCGCGCACGGTCAACATCGCCGAGATCAAGGTGTCGGGCGAGATGGCCGTGACGATCCTGCGCCGCGCGCTCGACGCGTTTGCGCGTCTCGACACGGTGGCCGCCGCGCAGATCGTCAAGGACGACAAGGAAATCGACCAGGAATTCCGCGCGTTCGTGCGCAAGCTCGTGTCGTACATGCAGGAAGATCCGCGCACGATCTCGGTGGGCCTCGAGTACCTGTTCATCGCGAAGGCGATCGAGCGGATCGGCGACCACGCGAAGAACATCGCCGAATTCATCATCTACATCGTGAAGGGCACCGACGTGCGGCACCAGCCGCGCGACACGCTCGATCGCGAAGCCAACAGTTAATCGACTCCGTAAGGAAGAACAGAGGTGCCGATGCCCAGCAACATTCTCGTCGTTGAAGATGAGCCCGCGATTTCCGAACTGATCTCGGTGAATCTCCAGCACGCCGGTCACTGCCCGATTCGGGCGTACAACGCCGAACAGGCGCAGAACCTGATCAGCGACGTGCTGCCCGATCTCGTGCTGCTCGACTGGATGCTGCCGGGCAAGTCCGGCATTGCGTTCGCGCGCGACCTGCGCAACAACGAACGGACCAAGCACATCCCGATCATCATGCTGACTGCACGTGGCGATGAGCAGGACAAGGTGCTCGGCCTCGAAATCGGCGCGGACGACTACGTGACGAAGCCGTTCTCGCCGAAGGAGCTGATGGCGCGGATCAAGGCCGTGCTGCGCCGTCGCGCGCCGCAGCTGACCGAGGACGTCGTGTCGATCAACGGGCTGCGCCTCGACCCGGCCACGCATCGCGTCGCCGCGCATGCGGAAGGCAGCGAGATCAAGCTCGATCTCGGCCCGACGGAGTTCCGCCTGCTGCATTTCTTCATGACGCATCCGGAGCGCGTGCACAGCCGCACGCAACTGCTCGACCAGGTGTGGGGCGACCATGTATTCGTCGAGGAGCGCACCGTCGACGTGCACATCAAACGATTGCGCGCGGCCTTGAAACCGGCCGGCTGCGATGCGATGATCGAGACCGTGCGCGGCAGCGGCTACCGGCTCGCCAAGCACGCGTAACGTATCCACGCATGCCGTGTGCCACGGCATGCCGTTCATTCTTTCGGGCGCTGAATCATGAACATCATCTGGGCGCGCTTTCTGGTGTCGCTCGTGCTGCTCGTGCTGATCGGCGTATTGGTCGGCGTCTTCGCCGGCCCGACCGCGGGCCTCGTGTTCGTGGTCGTGATGCTGGTCGCGCAGGGCTTTTTCAGCACCTTTCATACGCAGCGTCTGTGGCGACTGCTCGATGCACCCGTCTATGGCGAGGTGCCGAGCGCGCCGGGCATCTGGGGCGAGATCTACTATCGTCTGCACAAGCTCGCGAAGCAGTGGCATGCGCAGGTGCGGCAGGTCGAGCAGCAGCATTCGCGCTTCATCCAGGCGATCCAGGCGTCGCCGAACGGTGTCGCGATGCTCGACGATCACGACCAGATCGAGTGGTGCAACGCGATCGCCGAGGTCCATTTCGGCCTCGACGCGAAGCGCGACCTGCGCCAGCACATCACCAACCTGGTGCGCCATCCCGAGTTCGTCCGCTATCTGAACGCGCAGCATTACGAGGAGACGCTCGTGATGCGCGGCATGGGCGATTCGCGGCAGAACGTGCTGGAAGTGCAGGTGTTTCCGTACGGCGAGAATCGCAAGCTGCTGCTCACGCAGGACATCACCGAGCTCGAGCGGACCGACGCGATGCGGCGCGACTTCGTCGCGAACGTGTCGCACGAGCTGAAGACGCCGCTCACCGTGCTGTCGGGGTTCCTCGAGACGATGCGCGAGCTGCCGCTGAACGAGGAAGATCGCGCGCGCTATCTCGACATGATGGAGCAGCAGGCCTCGCGGATGCGGCACATCGTGACTGACCTGCTGGTGCTCGCGAAGCTGGAAGGCGAGAGCAAGCCGCCGCTCGATCGCGCGATCGACATGCGGGCCGTGTTCGACCATCTGAAGGAGGACGCGCAGACGCTGTCGAACGGGCATCACGACATCGCGTTCTCGATCGACGAGACGCTCGGCGTCACCGGCGCGCAGACGGAGCTGTTCAGCGCGTTCGCGAACCTCGTCACGAACGCGATTCGCTATACGCCGGAAGGCGGCAAGATCGTCGTGACGTGGCGGCGCGAGGGCGCGCAGGGCGTGTTTTCCGTCACGGACAGCGGCTTCGGGATTCCGGCCGCCGACCTGCCGCGGCTCACCGAGCGCTTCTACCGCGTCGACCGCAGCCGTTCGCGCGACACCGGCGGCACGGGGCTCGGCCTTGCGATCGTCAAGCACGTGCTGCAGCGGCATGACGCGCACCTGTACGTGCAGAGCGAGGAAGGGCGCGGCAGCACGTTCACCGCGCGCTTCCCGGGCTCGCGCATCATCGCGATCCGGCCGGCCGCTTACGAGGCATGATCGCGTAACGGTATCCGTCGCTCGTTCGGTGAGCGGAGGTAGGCCGGCTCCGCAATAAAAAACGCAGCCAGTCGGCTGCGTTTTTTATTGGGAGCGACGCGGCGCGCGACTTGTGCCGTGCGGCCGATTCTTCAGGAGCAGAACTTCGCGAGCAACCCGAGTTGCGCGTTGCGGATCGTCTTGCCGGCGCGGCGGCGGCGGTAGTGGCCGTCGCTGTGCATCTGCCACGCCGACTGGTTGTCGCCGAGGCACACCGACAGGCCCTCGGCGATCACGCGCCGCTTGAGCTTGCGATCGCGGATCGGGAACGCGACTTCGACGCGGCGGAACAGGTTGCGGTCCATCCAGTCGGCGCTCGACAGATAGACCTCCTCGGCGCCGTTCGCGTGGAAGTAGTAGATCCGGTGGTGCTCGAGGAAGCGGCCGACGATCGAGCGCACGGTGATGTTTTCCGACAGCCCCGGCACGCCGGGCTTCAGCGCGCAGACACCGCGCACGATCAGGTCGACCTTGACGCCGGCCTGCGACGCTTCGTACAGCGCGGCGATCACCGTCGGCTCCAGCAGCGCGTTCATCTTCGCGACGACGCGTGCGCGCTTGCCGGCGCGCGCATTGTCGATCTCCGCGCGGATCGAATCGATGATGCGCGGATGCAGCGTGAACGGCGACTGCCACAGCTCGTGCAGCGTGAGTTCGCCGCCGATGCCGGTCAGCTGCTGGAACACGTGATGGACGTCTTCGCAGATCTTCTGGTCGGCCGTCATCAGGCCGAAGTCGGTGTAGAGGCGTGCCGTGCGCGGATGGTAGTTGCCGGTGCCGAGGTGCACGTAGCGGCGCAGCGACGCCTTGCCGGCCTGCACGACGCGCCGCACGATCAGCATCATCTTCGCGTGGCACTTGTGGCCGACCACGCCGTACACGACATGCGCGCCGACGGCTTCGAGCTGCGACGCCCAGTTGATGTTGGTTTCCTCGTCGAAGCGCGCGAGCAGTTCGACGACGACGGTCACTTCCTTGCCGTTGCGCGCAGCTTCCATCAGCGCGTCCATCAGCGGCGAATCGGTGCCGGTGCGGTAGATCGTCTGCTTGATCGCGACGACGCTCGGATCCTTCGCGGCCTGCTGCAGCAGCTCGAGCACCGGCTGGAAGCTCTCGTACGGGTGGTGCAGCAGGATGTCGCCGTTGTCGATCGCGTCGAACATCGTCGGCGCGTTCGTGATCGCGGACGGCGTCGACGCGGTGAACGGCGTGAACTTCAGGTCGGGACGGTCGACGAGATCGGGAATCTGCATCAGCCGCACGAGGTTCACCGATCCGGCCACGCGATAGCAGTCCTTCTCGCCGAGTTCGCTTTCCTCGAGCAGGCGGCGCACGATGTGCGGCGGCGTGTCGGCCGACACCTCGAGGCGCACTGCATTGCCGAGGTGGCGCGCGGGCAGTTCGCCCTGCAGCGCCACGCGCAGGTTCGTGATTTCGTCCTCGTCGACGAACAGCTCGCTGTTGCGCGTGATGCGGAACTGGTTGCAGCTCTTCACGCTCAGCTGCGGGAAGAGTTCGCCGACGAAGCGCTGCATGAACGAGCTCAGCAGCACGAAGCCGTGCTCGAAGCCCGACAGCGCGTGCGGCATGCGCACGACGCGCGGCAGCGCGCGCGGCGCCTGCACGATGCCCATCACGGCCTGGCGTCCGAACGCGTCGCGGCCTTCGAGCTCGACGACGAAATTCAGGCTCTTGTTCAGCACGCGCGGGAACGGATGGGCGGGATCGAGGCCAATCGGCGTGAGCACGGGCAGCAGCTCGTCGAGGAAGTAGCGCCGCGCCCATTCGAGCTGCTCGTCGTTCCACGTGTCGCTCGCGTGGAAGTAGATGCCTTCCTGTTCGAGCGCGGGCAGCACGGTTTCGTGCAGCATCGTGTACTGTCGATGGACGAGCCGCTGCGCGCGTTCGACGACGAGGTCGTAAGCATGTTGTAACGACATGCCGTCGGGCGTCAGTGCGCCGGGGTTGTCGCGGATCTGCTCCTGCAGCCCGGCCATCCGGACTTCGAAGAATTCGTCGAGGTTGCTGCTGGTGATGCAGATGAAGCGAAGGCGCTCGAGCAACGGGACTTGCGGATCAGCGGCCTGGGCCAGCACGCGCTCGTTGAAACCGAGGATGCCGAGTTCACGATTGAGAAGCGGATAACGGACGGACATCGGCAGAGTAGGGGGTGATTCGGGCGATGATTCGAAAGGACGCTCGGAAACTCTCACGGTACGATGACGTGCGAATGACAATGATGTATTTATATCGGGAAATTCTACGCTGTAACCGTTTCGTCTCATAAATGTTTCGGCTATATGCAATCGAGCAGTGTGCATGCCCGTGAAGCGTGGCAATGGCAAGCGTTCCACGCTTAAAATGTCGCCTTTGATTGATCGTCCGCGGTTGCCGCACAGGCCGCCTCGGGTGAACGCGCACGGAGCCCCCTTCTGATGGTTACAACCCCCCACTTGCTGGCTGCCGTGGATCTCGGCTCGAACAGCTTCCGGCTGATCGTCGGACGTGTCGAGGAAACGCCGGCGGGCAGCCAGATCTATCCCGTCGACGCGCTGCGCGAGCCCGTCCGGCTGGCCGCGGGCCTGTCGAGCGACAAGATGCTCGATCGCGCGTCGCAGGAGCGTGGCTGGGAAGCGCTCAAGCGGTTCGGCGAGCGCCTGCGCGATTTCCATCCCGATCACGTGCGCGCGGTGGCGACCAACACGCTGCGCGTCGCGAAGAACGCGGGCGAATTTCTCGGCGAAGCCGAAGCGGCACTGGGTTTCCCGATCGAAGTAATCGCGGGCCGCGAAGAAGCCCGGCTGATCTATGCGGGCGCCGCGCACTCGGTGCCGGCGAGCGCGGGCAAGCGGCTCGTCGTCGACATCGGCGGCGGCTCCACCGAATTCATCATCGGCTCGCACTACACGCCGATCGTGATGGAGAGCCTCTATATCGGCTGCGTGAGCCATAGCCGCACCTTCTTCCCGGCCGGCAACGTCGACGAATACACGATGCGACAGGCCGAGCTCGCGGCCAAGCGCGAGATCCAGATCATTTCAAGCGAGTACAAGAAGGCCGGCTGGGACCAGGCGATCGGCTCGTCGGGCACCGCGCGTGCGCTCGCGGAACTCGTCGAGGCAAACGGCTTCAACGATCCGGGCATCACGCACGGCATTTCGCGCGGCGGCCTCGAGCGGCTCAAGCGTGCGCTGATCAAGTCGGAGAACGTCAACCGGCTGAAGCTGATCGCGCTGAAGCCCGATCGCGTGCCGGTGCTCGCGGGCGGCCTCGCGATCATGCTCGCGGTGTTCGAGGAACTCGGTGTCGACTACGTCGATACGACCGACGGCGCGCTGCGCCTCGGCGTGCTGTACGACCTGCTCGGCCGGACGCAGCACGAGGACATGCGTGCGGTGACCGTCGAGGGCTTCACGCGCCGCTACGGTGTCGATCGTGCGCAGGCCGAGCGGATCGGCGCGTTGGCGGGGCGTTTCTACGACGAACTCGAGGAAGCCGACGAAGAGGCACGCGAGGAAGGGCGGATGTTCCTCGGCTGGGCGGCCGCGTTGCACGAGATCGGCTTGTCGATCTCGCACAGCGCGTATCACAAGCACTCGGCTTATATTGCGAGCAACGCGGACATGCCGGGTTTTTCGCGCACCGACCAGGCGCGCCTCGCCGCGCTCGTGCTCGGTCACGCGGGCAAGCTCGGCAAGCTGTCGCAGGCGCGCGAGGTCGAGTGGCCGCTGCTGTTCTGCCTGCGACTCGCGGCGCTGCTGTGCCGGCGCCGGACCGATGCCGGGCTGCCGGACATTTCCGTTTCGCAGATGAAGAAAGGCGGGTATGAAGTGCGCCTGCCGAGCGCGTGGGTCGAGCAGAACCCGCTGACCGACTACAGCCTCAGCCAGGAGGCGGCCGAGTGGGAGAAGGTCGGTATCCCGTATCGCGTGGTGTATACCGGCGCGTAACCGGCCGATAGCGAGGCCGCAGCGAGGTCGATAGCGGGGCTGGGGAGCGGCCGGGCAGCAGGCAGGCTGGTGCCCCTCAGGCTTGCCGCATCATCGTCCTGACGGCCGCTCAGTCCGACGAGCAGACGATCGCCGTCAGGAACGGAAACGCCTGCTTGACGGTCGCGTCGCTGCCGGCCTTGCGCACGGCTTCTTCCACCGCGCTTTTCGTGCCCCGCACCACGACGCCATAGGCCCAGTCGCCGATCGGCGTGCCGTCGCCCGGGCGGAAGATCGGGTCGTTCGCCTGGTATCCGAGCACGACATAGACGCCGAAGCCGTACGCCGTCAGCGCGTGGCTCGTGCGGAATGCATTGACCGAGTTCGATTCGACGTGCATCGGCTCCGACTGGATGTCGCCGGCGGCGAGCAGCGGCGCGACGAATTTGTGGCCGGTCGAGTGGCAGTCG
Organism: Burkholderia sp. HI2500; assembly: GCF_002223055.1. NCBI lineage: Bacteria > Pseudomonadati > Pseudomonadota > Betaproteobacteria > Burkholderiales > Burkholderiaceae > Burkholderia > Burkholderia sp. HI2500. The sequence goes on from NZ_NKFL01000004.1 coordinate 909,785, forward strand.
AGTGCGTCGTCGAGCGCCTTGGCCGACGCGGTGCCGGCAGTCGCGAGCGCGAGCAGCGATGCGCAGAGGGCGGTCTTGAGGATGTTGTTTTTCATGCGCGAAGGCAGGGTTGTCCACGCGCATTATCGCGTGTTCCGGCAAGTGCCGTATGCGGGCTGCGGATGGCTCGTTGGCCCGTATGTCGGTGATTCGACGGGCCGGCCAGGTGGACGCTCGATCCTTTCCAGTCAGCCTTTCCTGCATTGAAAGCGCAAGGCCTTAAGCCATTTGCTTTGTGCCGACGTTCGAAATATGGCCGCCCAGGGCTGCGTGGATCGTTGTAGCGTCGATGCCCCAATTGATCCCTACAATGAATCGAGGCGCTGCGAACCGGGAATCCCGGTTGACGCTTGAAGGGCCCAGAAACGGAAAAGGGGCTACGGTATTAACCGTAACCCCTTGATTCCTTGGTCGGAGCGATAGGATTCGAACCTACGACCCTCTGATCCCAAATCAGATGCGCTACCAGGCTGCGCTACGCTCCGACGAGCCAAAGATTGTATCGTTGAACATCTGACCCGGTCAATCCCTATATGCGGGTAAATGCCGCGGCGGCAAACGCCCGCAATTTGCGACAATTCGCCCGGTCATCGGCGGGCCCGCTCGCCGCAGCAAGGAGAACATCATGATGAACCTGATCCTGTGGCGCCATGCCGAAGCCGAAGACTACGCGACGAGCGATCTCGCGCGGCAGTTGACCGTCCGGGGCCGCAAGGACGCGCAGGCGATGGCCAAATGGCTGCGTGGCCGGCTCGAGACGAACGCCGTGATCCTCGTGAGCCCAGCGGCCCGCACCGTGCAGACGGTCGAGGCGCTGACCGACCAGTACCGGACGGTCGACGCGCTCGCGCCGGGCGGCAGCGTCGACGACGTGCTGGCGGCGGCCGGCTGGCCGGAAGGCATCGCGCCGACGGTCGTGATCGTCGGGCACCAGCCGACGCTCGGCAGCGTTGCCGCGCAATTGATCGCCGGCGGCGACGACAGCTGGAGCGTCAAGAAGGGCGGAATCGTGTGGCTGGCGAGCCGCACGCGTGACGGCAGCCGGCAGGCCGTATTGCGCGCGGTATTGACGCCCGATCTGCTGTGAGGCCCGCCTGAAGTGCTTTGAAGGGATTCATCGTACGGTTCTGCAAGCTTTCTGCTAAAGTCAATTCGGCGACACGTCATTGAAAGGACACGGTCGTGCCACATAACGGTCACGGCCGATTACTACATTGGCGGGCATGTCGCCCTATTCCTTACGACCAGGAAAGCCTAATGCGAGAACTGCCGACGCCTACGCTCCCTTTTGCCTCGCTGCCCCTCGACACGTCGCGGCGTCACCTGCCGCGCGCTGCTGAAACCGTCACATCGGAGTATCGCCTGCGCGCCGCATGGGCGCGTACGGAAGACGAATTGCGCGAAGCCCAGCGCCTGCGTTACAGCGTGTTCGCCGAAGAGATGGGCGCGCAGGTCAGCGGCCCGTCCGGTCTCGACGTCGATCCGTTCGATGCGTACTGCGACCATCTGCTGGTTCGCGATCTCGACACGTTGAAAGTCGTCGGTACGTACCGCGTGCTGCCGCCGCACCAGGCGGCGCGGGTCGGCCGCCTGTACGCCGAAGGCGAATTCGACCTGTCGCGCCTCACGCACCTGCGCGGCAAGATGGTCGAGGTGGGCCGCTCGTGCGTGCACAGCGACTACCGCAGCGGCGCCGTCATCATGGCGCTGTGGGGCGGCCTTGGCGCGTACATGATGCAGAACGGCTACGAGACGATGCTCGGCTGCGCGAGCGTGTCGATGGCCGACGGCGGCCACTATGCGGCGAACCTGTACCAGTCGCTGTCGGCAGGCTCGCTGACGGCGCCGGAATATCGCGCGTTCCCGCACACGGCCCTGCCGGTCGACGAACTGCAGACGGGCACCGTCGTGGCGCCGCCGCCGCTGATCAAGGGTTACCTGCGTCTCGGCGCGAAGATCTGCGGTGCGCCGGCCTGGGATCCTGACTTCAACTGCGCGGATTTCCTGACGCTGTTCCGCCTGTCCGACATCAACGCGCGCTACGCCCGCCACTTCCTGGGCTGAGCCGTCGGAATCGCGTCGCGCCCGCTCGCCCGGGCGCGCGCAAGCGAACGCCGTCGCGTGGCACGAGCCGCGCGACGGCGTTCGTCCATCTGATCGATGTGTGTGAGTCGGACCCTGTTAATTTCGGCGATACGCGATCACCACCGTGCCGCGCGACGGCACGTTCGAGAACGGCCCGGGGAAGGGCCGGACGGCAGCGGCGCGCTTAGTGCTTGCGCCGCCAGTCGAGCAGGTGGTGTTCGGCCATCCAGTGGTGGATCATCCCTTCGCCTTCATGGTTGCGCTTGTATTCGCGCGACTCGAAGAACGACAGGGCGACGAGCACCATCAGACCGACGAACAGCCCGATCAGGCCGGCAATTTCTTCAGACGACATGGCAGCCTCCTTTCCACGGCACAGCGCCATGCGTACATAGTAGGACATGCGCGGCACGACTCCGAAGCGAGATTTCCGCTAGACTCGGCGCGGTCCCGGCGTGCGATGGGCGCGCCGATTTCCGGAGCCCTACCTGATGACCCGTTTCATGCTGGCCGTGCTGGCCGCATCCTTGCTCGCCGGCTGTACCAGCGATCCGCATCAGGCCCGTCGCGGCCATCCGCCGGAAGATCCGGCCGACTATCACGGCGTGCCGACCGACATGACGCCGCCGTCGATGCTCGACGCGCCGCCGCCGAAACCCACGCAGTAACGGCTGGTTCGGCTCGCCGTCAGGCGCGGGCCACGGGCGTGTCGGCGCCGATGTGCCGCAACAGCGCCGGCAGGTAGCGCGCCAGCGTCGCGCCGCGCGCGGCCATGAACAGCAGCAGCGCGAACCAGAGGCCGTGATTGCCGAACGTGCCGACGGCGGCGAGCGTGGCCACGACGAAGATCGAGAACGACGCGACCATCGCACGCATCAGCGATTGCGTCTGCGTGGCGCCGATGAACACGCCGTCGAGCAGGAAGCCCCAGACCGACACGATCGGCGAAAGCGCGGCCCACGGCAGGTAGCGCAGCGCCGTTTCGCGGATCTCGGCCTGGTCGGTCAGGCGCGCGACGATCCAGCCGCCGGCGGCCCAGTACACGAGCGTGAACAGCAGCGCGCCGAGCGCAGACCAGAGCAGCGTGACGCGTACGGCCTGCCGGAACGCGCGGCGGTCGCGCGCGCCGGCCGCCGCGCCGACGAGCGCCTCGGCCGCATGTGCGAAGCCGTCGAGGCCGTACGCCATGAACGTCTGGAAATTCAGCAGCAGCGCGTTCGCCGCGAGCGTCGCATCGCCCTGTTTTGCACCGAGGTGCGCGAACCAGCCGAATGCGCCGAGCAGGCACAGCGTGCGCAGGAAGATGTCGCGATTGAGCACGATCAGCCGTTTGAGCGCGACGCGGTCGGCGAGTGCGCGCACCGCGATCGGCGCAAGGCCGCGCGGCCGCAGCCGCCACAGCATCCATGCGCCGAGCGCGAAACCGCATGCGTCCGCGGTGGCCGTCGCGGCGCCGATGCCGGCAATACCCCAGCCGAAGCCATACACGTAGAGCAGCACGGCGCCGATGTTCACCGCATTGATGAACACCTGTGCGACGAGCGCGAGCCGCACGCGCTGCATGCCGAGCAGGTAGCCGAGCACGACGTAGTTCGCGAGCGCGAACGGGGCGCTCCAGATTCGCGCGTGGCTGTAGGCGAGCGCCGTGGTGCGGACGGCGTCGCTGCCGCCGAGCGCGGACAGCGCAAATGACAGCAGCGGCACCTGCAGCGCCAGTACCGCGGCGCCGAGTGCGAGCGCGACGATCAACGCGCGCAGCAGGTTCAGGCGGATCCCGGCGGCGTCGCCGGCGCCATGCGCCTGCGCGACGAGGCCCGTCGTCCCCATCCGCAGGAAACCGAACCCCCAGAACACGAAATTGAAGAACAGCCCGCCGAGCGCGACGCCGCCCAGGTACTGCGTGCCGTCGAGGTGGCCCGCGACGGCCGTGTCGACGGCACCGAGGATCGGCTGGGTCAGGTTCGCGAGGACGATCGGGAACGCGAGCGCGAGGACGCGCCGATGCGTGACGGCGGCCGTGCCGGCCCCGTGCGGTAACGCGGCTTCGGACATGGCGGACGCGTCAGGCGCGTTCCTGCACGCAGACCCAAGGCGAGACGACGACCGCCCACAGCTCCGGGTTGCGCGCCGCGTAATCGGCAGCGGTTTCGGCCGGCATGCGTACGACGAGGCCCGCCGACAGCCAGCGCGTGACCTGCTCGGCATCGTCGTCGGCAACGGCTTCCGCGACGCTGACGAGATCGAGGTCGCGTGCCACGGACAGCAGCTTGCCCTGCGCGAAGAAGCGTTCGAGATCGCACCAGTCGATCTTGGCGGTTTCGCCGAGGAGTTTGGCGTAGAGCGGGCTGGGCGACGCGCCCGCGTCGGAGTGGTGATCAGAGGACATCGTTTTCTAGGAAAGACTGCGTGGTGGCGCCACTATAAACCATCCGGCCGGGCCGGCGGCACGGGGGGCGGCCGGCCTACGCGTCGCGCAGCGCGCGGCGCACGATCTTGCCGGTCGCGGTCATCGGCAGGCTGTCGACGAACGCGATCGCGCGCGGATACTCGTGCGCGGCGAGGCGCGTGCGCACATGTGCCTGCAGCGCCTGCACGAGCGCCTCGTCGCCGGTGTGGCCGGGATTCAGCACCACGAACGCCTTGACGATCTCGGTGCGCGTCGCGTCGGGCACGCCGACGACGGCGGCCATCCGCACCGCCGGATGCGTGAGCAGGCAGTCCTCGATCGGGCCCGGGCCAATCCGGTAGCCGGCGCTCGTGATCACGTCGTCGTCGCGGCCGACGAAGCGCACGAAACCGTCGGCGTCGATCGTGCCCGTGTCGCCGGTGAGCAGGTAGTCGCCGGCGAACTTGTCGCGCGTCGCGTCGGCGTTGCGCCAGTATTCGAGGAACATCACCGGATCGGGGCGGCGCACCGCGATGCGCCCTTCGACGCCGGGCGGCAGCGGCGTGCCGTCCGCGTCGACGATCGCGACCGCATGGCCGGGCACCGCCTTGCCGATCGCGCCGGGCTGCGCATCGAACAGCGCCGCGCACGACGACAGCACCATGTTGCACTCGGTCTGCCCGTAGAACTCGTTGATCGTCACGCCGAGCGCGTCGCGCCCCCAGGCCGTCAGCTCGGTGCCGAGCGATTCCCCGCCGCTCGCGACGGATTTCAGCGACAGCGCGTAGCGTTCGCGCGGTGCCGTGACGGTGCGCATCAGCTTCAGCGCGGTGGGCGGCAGGAATGCATGGGTGACACCGTGCCGCGCCATCAGCGCGAACGCCGCGTCGCCGTCGAATTTCTCGAAGCGGCGCGCAAGCACCGGCACGCCGTGATGCCACGACGGCAGCAGCACGTCGAGCAGGCCGCCGATCCATGCCCAGTCGGCGGGCGTCCAGAACAGGCGCGCGTCGCGCGGGAAGCACTGCTGCGACATCTCGACGCCCGGCAGGTGGCCCAGCAACACGCGATGCGCGTGCAGCGCGCCTTTGGGTTTGCCCGTCGTGCCGGACGTATAGATGATGACCGCCGGATCGTCGGCGGCCGTATCGGCCGGCACGAAGTCGGGTGTTTCGGCGGCGAGCGCCGCGTCGTAGCGCAGCACGCCCGGCTGATCGGGCTCATCGGGCGTATCGGGCGCATCGTCGCCGATGCAGTAGACGGTATGCAGTGCCGGCAGCCGGGCGCGCAGCGGCGCGATTTTCGCGTAGCCGGCCGCATCGGTGACGAGCGCAGCCGCCTCGCTGTTCGCGAGCCGGTATTCGAGCGCATCGACGCCGAACAACGTGAAGAGCGGCACCGCGATTGCGCCGAGCTTGTATGCGGCGAGGTGCGCGACGGCCGTTTCGGGGCCCTGCGCGAGAAAGATGCCGATCCGGTCGCCGCGCCGAAGGCCGGCGCGCGCAAAGCTGTTCGCGAGCCGGTTAGAAGCATTCTTCAAGTCGTCGAACGTGATCCGAAAAACGTCGCCTTGCGCCGTTTCATGGATCAGCGCGAGGCGTCCGCTGCCGTCCGCCCACTTGTCGCAGACATCCACGCCGATGTTGTAACGTGCCGGAACGTCCCACGCGAAGCGGGAGAGCAGGTCGTCGTAGTGGTCGGCGGCGGGCAGCATCGAGGTGTCTCCTGGGGGGGGCGAACGTGGCGTCGCGCGAGCGGCTTACATCAGGATTTCACGCAAACGAATCCACAATGGCGTCTGAGGGTAGGGAATCTTCGTACTCGTCCAATAGCCTCGGCTCAGTGCACGATTCCACAATGACGCATAAGATCACGAAAAAATCAGTGTGTGACCATGGATTTGCTTCTGATAGCTGCGGGGTTCAGCCTGATCGGAATCGGCGTACTGGTAGCGTTTGCCCGTCACGTCGATCCGTTGTCCGGCCGGTTCACCGGACGTCTGCGCAAGCGCTGACATCACCTTTCCCGGTTTTCACCGCGACGACACGCGATGCGTGCCGGCATCGCGTGTCGTCCATCGGGTGCTCAGCGCGCCGGCAGGTAGCGTGACGGGTCGATCGATCGGCCGCCGTAGCGCAACTCGAAATGCAGCGCGACGCGATCGCTGTCGCTGTTGCCCATCTCGGCGATCGATTGCCCTTGCGTGACCGACTGGCCTTCCTTCACCAGCAGCGCGCGGTTGTGCGCGTAGGCGGTCAGGTAGTCGGCGTTGTGCTTGAGGATGATCAGGTTGCCGTAGCCGCGCAGCCCGTTACCCGCATAGACCACCACACCGGGCGCAGCCGCGACCACCGGCGTGCCCGGCGAATTCGCGATGTCGATGCCCTTCGATTTCGAGCCGTCGAACGTGCGGACCACATTGCCGGCTGCCGGCCAGATCAGCGCGATGCTCGTGGCCGGCTTGACGGCCGATTCGACCGGCGCGGAAGGCGCGGGGCGGGCCCGGCCGGCACTGCCGGTGCCGGTGGTCGACGGCGTCGATGCCGTGGTCGTGCCGGGCGGCGGCGCGACGCGCAGCACCTGGCCGACTTCGATCGCATCGGGGTTCGTCATCTGGTTCCAGCGCACGATGCTCGATACCGACGTGCGGTTGTCGCGCGCGATCTTGTAGAGCGTATCGCCGCGTTCGACGCGATAGAACCCGGGGCCGACGGGCGCGGAGCCGCACGCGACGAGCAGGGCGGCGCAGGCGGCTGCGAAGAGTCGCTTCGTTGTTGTTCCGAACATTGAACCTCGCAAAACCCTGCCGCGCGTGACGCGGCAGGCAACACAAAACGTCCGATTTTAACGGGTTCGACCCGCGCACCGCAGTTTGGGCCCTTATCGGGGCTGCGGCGCGCCGGTTCCACGGGTTGCCTGAGGGCGTTTCAGCCTGCGTATCAAGCCTGTGTATCAGCCTGTGTATCAGCCGGCGAGCGGAAGGACGCGAATCCGCAGCGTGGCCGTTTCGGTCGCGCCCGGCGCGAGCAGGCGCAGCCCGAGGCCGTTGTGGATCGCATCCGGCAGGCCGAGCCACGGCTCGACGCAATAGAAGTCCGAATCCGGCTTTTCGGTCCAGGTCGTGACCGCGTACCACGGGATCGAGCCCGGCACGTCGAGCGCGATCTCGATCGTGCGGCGGCGGCCCGGCATCACGATGCGCACCGGTGTGGCCGGCACGCTGTCGAGGCAGTGGACGCGGTCGAGGATGTCCGGGTTGTCGAGGTGATAGCGGGCTTCGCCCGGCTCGGGCGTGCTGATCGAACCGTCGGCCTGCTGCGCGCAACGATGCGTGGGCGGCAGCTCGAGCGTGGTTTCGGCGCGTTCGCCGTGCGGCAGCGCGAAATAGAAATGGTGGCCGGCGTAGTAGGGCAGCGGCGTGTCGCCGCGATTGGTCGTCGTCAGCGCGACTTCGAGCGTGTGCGAGTCGGCCAGCCGGTAGGTCGTTTCGAACCGGAAGTCGAACGGGTAACTGGCGCGCAGCGCGTCGGTCGCGTCGAGCGTCATCGACAGCGCGGCGCCATCGGCCGACGGGTGCGCGGCGAACGGCAGGTCGCGCGCGAACCCGTGCATCGGCAGGTCGCGCACCACGCCGGCGGCGTCGCGCCAGCGGCCGAGTTCGCCGTCGACGCGGTGTCGGCCGAGGAACGGGAACAGCAGCGGGTTGCCGCCGCGCACGCGTGCGAGGTTGCTCCAGTCGGCCGTGTCCGGCCAGAAGATCACCGGTTCGCCGTCGACATCCCATGACAGCAGGCGGCCGCCGAATTGCGGAGCGACCCGGACGAGCGACGGGCCGGCGTGAAGTTCGTGAATGTCGTGTTGCTGGAAGGTCGGCATGGCGAATCGGGTTGGGCGGGTGGACGGGAACGGCGCGCTCCATTATCGGGCCGTGGCGGCTCGGGGAAAACCCTTCTCGGGAAATTGCGAGTTTTTAAGACCGTCATCGGTCGGGATAATGCCTCTAAACCGGTGATGTTGCCGGGTCATGACACTTCGTGGAGGGGGCCATGGATCTGGCAATGGCAATGGGTATCGCACTGTTCGGCATGTTCACCGGCAGCACGGTATTATTTTTCTATCAGCTCGGCCGCTGACGGCAATTCCTGCCGAAGTCGAAAGGCCCGCCATGCAAATGGCGGGCTTTTTGCTTTCTGAGTGCTTACAAATTGCAAGCGTTTGTGTGCATTGCCGCAATATCCAGCCAAATGCCTTGGCGCAGTAATCCTGGCTCGGCATAATCGGGGCGCGTTTTTACGGACGCGCATCGCGTCGTCCGCTTCTCTTTCCGCTTAATTTTCACTAAAAGGACCGACGCGTGAGTCTCTGGTTTCTGGTATTCCTGAGCGTCCTGCAGGGCGTCACCGAACTCTTCCCCGTCAGCAGCCTTGGCCATACGCTGCTCGTGCCGGCGCTGTTCGGCATGCACATCGACAAGCACGCCCCGCAACTGCTGCCGTTCCTCGTCGCGCTGCACCTCGGCACCGCGCTGGCGCTGCTGTGGTATTTCCGCGCGCGCTGGATCGCGTTGATCAGCGGCTTCTTCGCGCAGCTCGGCGGCCGCAAGAACGACGACGGGCACCTGATGTGGGCGCTCATCATCGGTACGATCCCGACCGGCATCGTCGGGCTGCTCCTCGAGAAGCGCATCGAACGCGTGTTCCACGACCTGCGGATCGTCGCGGTCGCGCTGATCGTGAACGGCGTGCTGCTGTGGCTCGGCGATCGCATCCAGCGCAGCCGCGCGCATCAGGCTCCGGAGAAGATGACGTTCAAGCAGGCGTTCTTCGTGGGTCTCGCGCAGATCGGTGCGCTGATTCCGGGCTTCTCGCGCAGCGGGCTGACGATGATCGCCGGTAACGCCGCGGGGCTGACGGCGGAGAAGGCTGCGGAATTCTCGTTCCTGCTCGGTACGCCGATCATTTTCGCGGCGGGGGTGCTCGAGCTGCCGAAGCTGTTCCATGCGCGCGACCAGCTCGCCGATGCGCTGCTCGGCGGCGTGCTGACGGCGATCGCCGCGTACCTGAGCGTGCGGTTCCTGATGCGCTACTTCGAAGGGCGTGGCCGGCTGGCTTCGTTCGGCGTGTATTGCGTGATCGCCGGTGTGTTCTGCCTTGGCTGGTTCATGCTGCATCCGCAGCCGGTTTGATGCTGCGAAGGTCGATCTCGCGTGATGTGGCGCGATGATCGGGTATAATTTCGGGCTTGGCTTCATGCCGGGCCCGTTTTGTTTCGGGGCTTCGAGTTGGTGGTTTTGCTGCCGCTTGAAGCCTTGCATCAAATGCAGCCCGCGCCGGCCGTGTCTTTTCTCCCCGACCGCCCTTAGCTCAGTTGGATAGAGCAACGGCCTTCTAAGCCGTAGGTCACACGTTCGAATCGTGTAGGGCGGGCCAGCTAGAAGCCTTATGCAGCAAGGGATTGCGCCGCTTCCGACAGCGGCGTTTTTTCTTCCTGCTCGACCGACATTGACAGAAACTTGACGTTGCCGGCGTGCTGAGCCAGATGGCTCGGCGCGAGGTGCGCGTACTTCTGCACCATGGCAACGGTCTCCCAGCCGCCCAGTTCCTTCAGCACCATCAACGGCGTCCCGCGCTGCACGTGCCAGCTCGCCCAGGTGTGCCGCAGATCATGCCAGTTGAAGTCGACCATCCCGGCCGCCTCGCATGCCCGCGCGAAGTCCCGCTTGTCGATCTGCCCGATCAGCTTGGGCGGCCCGTCGCCGCGTGTGTACCCACGCGTGAAAACGAGATCCGTCGCCGTCTGGGCCCGCCGCGCGAGGACGCTCATCGCGTCCTCGTTGAGCGGCACCGACCGCGCGCGCTTCGACTTCGCACCCTCGTGCGTGATCCACGCGTTGCACTGCGCGAGATCAAGCTGCGAGACGCGCAGGCCGAACAGCTCAGACTCGCGCATCCCGGTCGCCACGGCCACGATCGCCGCGTCGCGCATCCATGGCAGGCGCAACGCGTTGATCATCGCCATGATTACCGCCGGCGGCTCCCATCTCACCCGCACGTCGGGTTCCTCGAACCGCTGGAGCTTCGGCACACGATCGATCCATTCCCACTCGACGCACAGGTTCAGCATGCGCCGAATGGTGTTCATGTACCGATTTAGCGTGCCTGGTTCAAGCGGCCGCGCCGGCTTTCCCTTGATCAAGCGATGGGTCGGCAGCGCATTGAAGATGTCGTCGCCCGTGATGCTCTTGATCGATCGACCGACGAACTGCTCTCCCCAGTAGGTGATGTGCCGGAGCTTCCCAGCGTAGTCGCGTTGCCCCTCGCAGAGCTTCAGGAATCGCATGGCGGCCTCTTCGAAAATGCGGTCTGGCACTTCGCCGAGCTTGTCCTGCCGCCACAAATCAGCCTTCAGCCGGTCGTGGTATTCCTGCGCTGCCCGCTTGTCCTTTGTTTCAGCAGAGCGGCGAATTCTTTGGCCGCCTGGCGCGCTGACGTCGAGATACCAGATACCGGATTTTTTGTCTTTGCGGATTGGCATTCAGTTTCTCCCCCGACCCGCAGCGATAGCCGGGTCAGATTGTTGCGCCTTTCGGACATGCTGGCAAGCTGGGATGGCCAGACGCGCCAGACGCGCGATCCCGGCATCCGGAAGCCGATCTGTTTCCGCATTGCGAAAACCGTGCTGTAGGAAAGCTGCAGGCGGTCGGCGACCTGCTGCAGCGTGAGAGCGACTTCCGCCTGCTCGATGGGTGTATCTGTCATCGTGCCCTCGTGGACATAGCAAGCTCGACACGGCGGCTGATCTCGCGATCGTAGCCGGCGAGCGTGGATTTCAGGTTTGGTGCGAGACGCGGCCCGGCGGACGGCGTGTCGAGTGGCGCGCGCGGTGCGGCTACCGGTGTCAGCTCGTACGCCGTGTCCGTCGTGACGCGCCGATCGATCCGGATGCGGCCGGCGTAGAACAGCGTGTCGAGGAAGCACTGCACGAACGCCGTCGACGTCTGGAGTTCGGCCGCTATCTCGCGCGCGGTGTGCGTCCCGGTTGCGAGGACGCCGACCACGGCTGCGCTGTTGATGCGGCGGCTAGACATGGCCTTCCCCTTGTCGTTGTGCGAGGGCGGCGTCGATAACGTTGTCCAGATTTTCGCCGTATAGCGCGTTGACCCAACTGATCGGATGGCTTGGATGGCAATTGAAAACCATCGGCTCCCAGGAAAGTGCCGCATTCGAGTCGTCGCGCAGCCACCGATACCGCGCCGCATCCCGCCGATCCGCCTCTCGGGCTTCGAGTTCGGATAGGAGGGTGTCGATCAAATCGGCTTCTTCCGTGAAGCCGCCGTGCTTGCAGAGCGTATCCTCGATTCGCAGTCGGTCAGCGAACGCCGCCAGCGCTTTTATCTTCTCGATGTCGATCATGCTTTCACTCCAATGCGCGTCAAGTTGCGGATGGCGCGCTGAATGTTTTGCTTGCGCCAACCGGGCATCAAGAGGCGCTCCGACCGATAGCCGTCTTGCCATTCCTCACCGCATCCAGCGCAGGTTACGGTCGCGCCATACCATTCGAAATATCGAATAAACATGCGGCGCGGACGCTCGCAAGTCGGACAGAAGTCGACTTGGCAGCGCTCCTCAATCGGCTCAGGAGCGTGTATGTGCACGAAGTTTTCAGCGCTCATCCCTTCTCTCCATTGGGAGCGGTCTTGAAAGCCGCATCAATGGCGTCGATCAGTTCAGCCGCCAAGCTCAGTGAATTGTTTCTCGACATCGACTGATCAACCACGCATTGCAAATAGTCACGCACATCCTCGATGATCGAATCCCTGTCGGGCGTGGCGCGGCTGTTCCATTTGGCGATCGCCGATTCAATGGACGTGTGACCACCGGCGCAAGGCAAGATGCATCCCGGCGTCTGACAAGCTACGTACCACCAGGCGTCAGGATCTAACTCTTCGGCCACGTATGGCTGTTTGCCGCAGAACGGGCACGGCTTCAGAATCGGTTCAGTCATTGGCCTTCTCCCACACGAACCCATCCCTTTCCGGTCGCTTTGATATGCCCGGCTTTGCGCAGCGCCTGGAGACGACGATCAAGAACGCGCCAGTCGTCGACGCCGTAGCGCGAGCGCTTCGTGCCTGCTTCCTTGGCGTGTCGGCCGCATTCGTCCATGAGTGCGCGACAGCCGCGCAGTTGAGTGAAAGAGACGGGCGCCTCGCCGATCTGCGCGAGAATCAGGGAGTCGAGTTTTTCGTATTTGGTCATTAGCCTTCTCCTGCGCTGGATACTTCGAACAGATCGCCGATCGCCTTCCGCGCGCGGCGCGTCGCGGCCGCGTTCGTGCGGTGATGCTCGGCGTCATAGGCGAGGTGGCAGCGCTGGCACAGCGCCTTCAGGTTGTCGTCGTCGCAGTGCTCGGGAACATGGTCGAGATGCGCGATCGTGAGGACGACCTTCGTCCAGTGGCCGTTGCTGCTGTACTCGGACGCCTTGCAAACGCCCAGCATCTTGCCGTCGATCGCGTCGAATACCTCGCCATCGCCAATGAATCGCTGGAATGTTCCCGCATCCTTTCCGGTCCCGCGAGTGATAACATCGCCGTTCGCGACGTGGCATTGCTCGCAGCGGTTGCCGGCCCGCACGAGAATGCGCGCGCGGATATCGGGCCAGTTAGCCGGATAGCGGCCGCGGTTCTCAGGCTTGATCTGCATGGCCTTCTCCTGCGCGGGCGGCGTCGATGGCTGCGTCAAGGCGATCGTCAGCCGGACAATCGGTGCCGAGTTGAATGCGGGACTTGCTGCCAGCCACGACGAACAGCGACGATTCATGCCAGTACTGCTTCCGCAACCAGCGATAGCGCTCGGCGTCGATCTCGTCATTGTCCGTAGGAGTTTCGCTTGGCACGTTTTCGCGAAGCAGATCAGCCGCTCGATTAAATGCGCGCTGCATCTGTGGCCGTTGGGATGCCTGCTTCTCGGGATCACCCTCAACGCAGTACTCGACCATCGCCCACGACAGCCGGTCGGTAGATACGATGTTGGCAAACGGGCGCAGTGCTCGGCGAAGCGCATCGTTCTCGGCTGCGAGAGCGTGATTTGCCGCGCGCAACATCCGAGCATCGGCTGTCGTGCACCCTTCGTCGTCCGTCACCTCGACGCGCGGCAACGGCATGCCCTCCTGTCCGCTCGGCTCGACACGCGGCTTGCCGTTCTCGCGCTCGTAGAACGCGAGTCGCAGATGCTTGTCGAGCGTGTCGAGCGTCGTGTTGTCGCCGAGCCATTCGATGCGCACGCTGCAGCCGTAGTCGCGCTTGTCGCCCTTGAATTCTTCGACGGGCGTTACCTTCTTGACCTTCACGAGCTTCTGTTCGAGGGAAAGCATGGCTTCTCCTGTGGGTGGTGATGTGGTTACTGCTTCTGCGGGGCGACGCGGCCGGCGTAGTGGCGCACGCGCTTCTCGATGGCGGCCGGCACGGTGAGCACTTGGCCGTCGTCGAACGCGGTGAACAGCGGGCGGAACAGCTCGCGATCGACGGGGCTGATGGTCGTGTCGTGCCGGATGCGCGCGACGAGACGGTGGAGGTCAGAGGACGTGCGCATATCAGGCGCCGAGCAGCGCCTCGCGGCGGCGGTTGTACGCTTCGGTAAGGCGCCCGAGGACGTCGGCCGGGTAGTCGCGGAACTCGTCGATGCGCACATCGAGCGTGTCGACGTCTGTGCATTCTTCGAGGCGCGCGAGCGCGGCCGCTTCATCGTCGCTCGGGCCGTCGGCCGGCTGCTGGTCGGCCGGCTTTCGCGTTGCCGCGGCGCGCAGCTCGCGCGCGCGCGCGTTGTACGCGTCCTGCGCGGCCTGTGCCTGATCGCCCGGCGGCAGCTTCATCGCGAGCACCTTCGCGGCGTTCATGCCGTTGCGATCGGTGGCAGCCGCGATCGCCTTCAGCACGTCGTCGAGGCGCACGACCTCGAGCGGCAGCACCGTGTGCAGCGCCTTCTTGCCCTTCGTCGCGGTCAGCGAAAGCGAGATCTCGCGCTCGATGTCGCTCAGGTGGCTGATGCGGATGCCGCCCACGACCATGCCGCCGAAGCGCACTGCCTGGTCGTTGTAGAGCGTCATCGACTTGCCGGTCCAATTGCGGCCGTCCTCGCCCCACGCGAAGATCAACAGCTTGCGCATGGTCTTGCACGGCTTGTACGGCCGGCCCTCGTCGTTCTCGTAATGCAGGATCACGGGCTGATCCTCGCTGCCCATGCGCACATCGGTCACGGTGATGGTCATGTCGCCGGCCAGCAGCTGCTCTGCGTTCAGCTGGTCGGATTTCGGCACGATGGTGCCGCGGAGGTCGGTGATGTCAGACATGGTTTTCTCCTTCGGATTTCTTGAAAGCGGCCCGCGCGGCGACTGCTGACGCCTTATCGGAATAGCCGCCCAAACTGATTTTTCGGCCGTTTCGGTACGCATATGCGTACCAGCGTGAGCGCTGCTCGAAGACGCCGAACTCACCGCACTTCGAGTCCTTACGCACCCTCGTGCGATTTGCGCCGTTGCCCTTCGCATCGACGTCGCGCAGGTTGGAAATGCGGTTATTGAGCCGGTCTCCGTCGATATGATCGATCATCCCTTTCGGCCATTCGCCATGGATCAGCAGCCAGATCAGCCGGTGCGATGCGTACAGCACGCCATCGACCTTCACATGGCGGTAGCCGTTGGCTTCAACGCGTCCTGCAGGCTTTCCGATCACGTGCGCCTTGTTCTTGGCGGCCGACTTCCAGATCAATTGCCCGGTGTTGGCGTCGTACGTGAGACGTTCTGCGACGCGCTCACGAGTGATGGATCTACACATAGGAAATTTCCACCTCTTGCGACGTGAACGCGTAAGGGGGCAGGTCGATCTGCGTGCTCTTGTCCGAGTAGCCGGGCCAGCGCTTCAGGCGCACGCATTCCTCGTACAGGTCGAGCAGCCGGCGGCACTCCATGAATCCTTCCTCGCGGCTTTCGGGTCCGAGCGTGTACGACGCGGCCGCGTAGGGCCACTCGGTCTCGACGGCGATGAACGTGAATTTCTCGACGGTGACGCCGGCCGCTGCGCTGTAGCCGGCCGAGTAGAACGCGTCCTGCACGTGGTAGCGCTTGCGCGCGATCTGGCGGCGGAACTCGTCGGCGGCCGCGCAGCTGAACGTCTTCAGGTCGAGCAGCTCGACCGACTTGCGCGACAGCGCATGCACCCAGTCCGGCCGGCAGCGGCATTCGACGCCGGTCATTTCGTCCGTCCAGAACGCCGACACCTCGGCCCGGCCCTGCGACAGCGCGTCCTGAATCTCCGGCAGCGCGCGCACGGATTCCGCCTGGCGCATCGCGACGTCGTACTGCTCGACCGTGATCACGCGCTTGTCGCCGCATGCGTCGAGGAATTCGCGCCACCATTCCATCGCCGCGACGCTGTCGGGCGACGGCTTCTTTGCGTTCCACTGCGCGTCCGTCGGCTTGCGCGGCGCGCCCTTCGGTGCCCAGACGTAGCGCGCGTCGAACTGGTCGGGCTCGAACACTGCGCAGTGCGCGAGGTGCCCTTCGAGCTGGCCGGCCTTCTCGACGCGCGGCGGCCGCAGCGGATTGCGATGCCGGCTGTAGAAGTGGAACGGCGACAGCGCGAGGTCATCGAGTTGCGACTTCGAGACGGACGGCAGCGCGTGATACGCGTCGATCGACAGGTTGTAGTCGAGCATCACGCCCCCCACACGCCGCGCACAACAGGCGCTTCGAACAGCTGCGGCAACACGAGCCATGCGAACAGGAACAGGATCGCGCCGAGCACAGCCCAAATCGACACGATCTCGACCACATTGCGAATCAGGCGCTTCACATTGCACCTCCAGCACGCAGCGCGACGGCGAGCCACCAGAAGGCACCGATGCATGCACCTGCGCCAACGGCCGAGCCGATCTGGATCGACAGGTGCACTCGCTCGCACGCGCGGTAGAGGTCGTTGTCGTTTGCGGTGCGCATCACAGACCCTCCCCGCAGGCGCGGAAGTGCCGCACCGGCTCCGGCGCAGCCTCTGGCGCCTGCGTGGCGAGCGCGATAGCGGCGTCGATGTCATCCATCACCGCGAAAATCGGATCGTCGCCCGGGATATCGGTCACCATGCCGACGTAGCGGCGTGCCTTGGTGATCAGGTCGAGCAATTTCGGCGCAGCGGCAAACAACCGCGCGTATTCCGTGCCGTGCGGGTTCATCGAGCAGTCGGCAACCTGATGCGTCGTGTCGCCGCGGCGTTCGCTGACGAAAGGTCCGTAGGCTTCGAGCTCGGGCGTGTGCTTGATCTCGTTCATGCCGCACCTCGCGCGCGGAGCATGGCGTCGGCCAGAAGGTATGCCTCCTTCGCGGCCGACTCGAATTTGCACTCACCATCGAGCACTGCATGGTCCGGGTTCGCGCAGAACCCCTGCATCGCCTTCGCTGCGAAGTAGTCGCGGAGCGACATGCCGTTCGCGCCCTGGTGCATCGTGTCGCCGTCATCGGCGATGTACGTCTTCGTGGTGGACGGAAACGCCGGGCCGCCGTTGCTGATCTGGTGCGCCTCGCGATAGAGGCGGTTTTCGCTCTTGTCCATGTGGTCCCTCTGGGTGGTACGCGGCTCAGCCGCGGTGGTGATCGTCGTCGTTGACGCGTGCGATTGCGCGCACGATCACGACAGCGGCGAGGATCAGCAGCGCAGCGGCGCCGATCAGGAGGCGGGTGGTGGTCACGCTCAATACCCCTTGCGCCGCGCGATGCCCTCGGCGGCCGCGTTGAACGCGTCTTCGAAGAGGATTTCGAGCAGGTAGACGAAGTGGGCGTGGTCGCTCTTGTCGAGGAAGGCGTTCATCACCTTCGCGCGGAAGCCAGCCGGCAGCTCGGCCATCGCGTTGATCACGTCGTCGATCTCTACTTCGGCCGACGCGCGCTCGAACGCTGCTTGTTCGGCGTCGATCGCGTCGTCGTATTCGCGCTTGGCGCGATCCGACCAGAAGTCGGCCGCGCGTTCGGTGGTGGCGGGATGGAGCATTTCAGCCGCCCACGCGCACGAACGAACCGGCGGAGAAAACCTCGCCCGTCGCGTCGAACAGCTCGCGGCACATCGCGTTCTGCAGGCGCGCGCCGCTGTCGGTGAACGCGACGGCCAGACGCGCGCCGTTCGCGAGGATTCGTTGCTTCAGCTCGAACGCGAATACGTCGGCAGCCGACGGCAGCGCGCGCGGGGTAATCGGGTGGGGGTGGAGCATGGTTGCCTCGGTGTCGGAGGTGACGTTGAGACCAGTTTATTGAACGCTAAACTACATGTCAAGCAAAGACTAAACCTTTTTTGCTAAACCTCCGCTTAACGGGCGTAGTGAGGGCAAAAAAAATCCCGCCGGAGCGGGACGATCAGGATGCTTGTCGCGTCAGTTGCAATACGTCTGCGCCCCGATTTGTTGGCAGGTTTTGCCGTTCGAGTAGTAGGTCGAATTGCCTATCTGTTGAGCCGTGACGCCATTGCTGTAGTAGGTGTTGTTCCCTATCTGCTGCGCAGTCTGACCATTGCTCCAATAGGTCGTATTTCCGATCTGCTGAGCGGTTTGGCCGTTGCTGTAATATGCCTGGTTGTTGATGACTTGGGCGGTTTCGCCGTTTTGGTAGTAGCGAATGCTGCCGATATCCTGATAGCTCTGCTGGGCGCATGCGATGCTGCTTGTGGCTATAAGGCTGACTGCAAATAGATGCTTGATCATGTCATTCCCCGGTTTGAGTGGTTTTGAGAAGTTAATTTGCTGCCTGTGAAACAGCCTTCCGCAATGCCACGCAGCTTGGGTCAAAGCGGGCGCCGAAGGCCGGCCCGCTGCAGAAGTTCAGCATGTCAGTCAGGGCGTCCACAGCCGCATCATGTGCGACGAGCCTGAAGTGCTCGTCTTCCGTCAGGCAGTCTCCACTTGCATTTTTGTACTTGCAAGTAATGTTTCGCTCAATCCAAGAACTGATTCCTGCACGAGATTCCAAGGCACTACATCCCTTGAATGCTGCGCCGAAGACCACAATCATGACGATCCACATGGCGGCATCACTCATCCCCGATTTTAGAGACATGCCATCTCCTATAGTCTATTGTCGTTCCAAACCGCGCGACCTATGATCGCCGTGCGGTCATCCGGCGGAAGAATCTTGTCGGGATGTGCGGTCTTGTCAGGGTTGTCGCTTCGCATGATCCAGACGTGAGCCCCTATGGTCGGATGATAGTCAAACACAAGCCGCTTCAACACCAGCCCGCCATCAGGCGTACAGATTGCATATACCTTTCCGTCTCGCGGTTCCCGGTCGGCCAAATTGAGGAGCACGACGCATCCGTCCTGAATATTTGGGGACATACTTCCTCCGGACGCGTAGATGATCCGTGCCGACTTTTCTGGCACACCAAAGTCGCGCAGGCTTGATCTCTTGAAAGCTAGGCCGCCTTTCACAACGACGTGATCAACGAACTTTCCATCTCCACACGCAGCCGAAACATCGAGCTGCGGAACAAGGGAGAATTCTTCATCAGTCGGCTCGCGGACGCTCTCAGATTCGACTGATTCTTCGATTGGCCGGTCGAGATAAAGGGGTTCCATCCCGTAGTCGCGCTCCAGCCGGCGCGCGGCTCGCTCTCCAAATGACGCCTTTCCCTTCGTGCTCATCAGCTGCGAAAGGTAGCTCTTTTCCTCCTGCGGGAGGGTTCGATTGGCAAACCAGAGCCGCAAACGCGCTCGGCGAATATCTGCGATTTCCATGAGTGAAAGTTTGATTAGCATGGGCTAAACAAGCAAATACTTGACCTTTGGGTTTAGTATTTATTAAACTTAGGGCGTACAACCATCCACCCGGGCTATGTATGGACCTGAAGACTTACCTCTCATCGCTCGAGCGAGGCGGGGCATCAAAGCTCGCAGACGAGATCGGCGTATCTGCTTCATTCCTTTCTCAGATGGCGTCCGGAGCCTCGTCGATCTCGCCCGCGCGTTGCGTTCTGATCGAGAAAGCGACTGGAGCTGCAGTTTCTCGACGAGACCTGCGCCCCGACGACTGGCAAGACATTTGGCCTGAGCTCGTCGCTAACCAATCCGCCCAGGTGGCCGCATGAGCACGCGCCCTGACATCGAGCGCGTGCGGGCGCGCCGTCGTGCGCGCGACGCACGCAAATCTCGACACGTGGCCCCGACGAACGCACTGACGCGCGCGCTTGCCGGACTGGCAGTCAAAGAATCCGAAGTTCCGCAGCCGACGAGTCCTGCGCTTCCGCGATCCACGCCAGTAGGTGCAACGGAATGGTGGCCGCAGCAATGGCTGCCGGCGCCGGTGTGGATTCCGGCTCCGGCACGAAGTGAAGAAGCCCAAACGCCGTGGTTTCTACCGACGTACATCGGATAAGCAGGAACTCGTCGTTGCCCGGTTCGCCGATGGGGAGCACGACAGGATTGGTTCGATCGGCGTTGAGCGTTTTTAGCAGTGCGTGGATGGATTGATCGTTCCGCACGGCAACGAAGTATTTGGTCATAGGGGCTTCCTTTCATGAAATGGATTGATGACGTTGGCGTGGCAGCCGGAATCGATTCTGACATGGCTGGAAGCTCCTCCCTTTCGCGTGGCGCTTGTCGCCATTTTTCATCGCCGCGATTGATAACCACCGATAGCGATCGATAGAACATGAAATCAGCCAACATCAATGCCGGCGCTAGCCAGCTCACGCTGGACTTCGAGCCGGGCCTCATCGAGCGCTATCGCAACGTACGTGAATGTGTGGCGCAAGGTATCTACCAACGCGGATTGAAGCGCATCGCTATCGATCTGGACCAGGCGCCGGGCAATCTCAGCGCCCAGCTTGCTGACGACACGCAGCGTCATTTCTCGCTGGACAGCTTCGAGCGATATCTCGATGTCAGCGGCGATATGACGCCGCTGTACTACCTCTGCGAGAAATTCCTCGGCGATCGCCGTAATACGAAGCAGGCCGCGCTTGAGCAGATTCAGGCGCTCGGCCCGGAGTTGCTCGATCTGCTGAAGAAAGCGGGAATCGCAGGGTGAAGGGAATAACCATGATCGAACTCATCATCGATTTCTGGATGGCAGGCGTCATCTCCGTCGCCTTCGGCGCGTGCTGGAGGTGGGCATGAACGACCTCCCGAATCCTCTCACCCCGGCGGATTGCGAACCCGGTGTGCAGCTGTCGTATGATCGACTTTCACGTTGGGCAGCCGGTGGCCACCGGTGCGCCATTTTTGCCTGCCGGATGGCGCGCGCCCAACCCTTTAACCGGGCGGGCGAGAGCGACAGGTATGGAACAAGAACATCACCAAGACGATGGAAATGTCGAGCTGGTCATCGAGCATCGGCCTTCGATTCAGGTGTTTCGCAATCGAGCCGGTTCAGTCACCGTCAGCGTGACCTCGATCAGCGAGAGTCTGGAGCATGTGACTTCGGACAGCGTCGCAATTCCTCTGGAATGCTGCGAGGAAGTCGGCAACGCATTGATCGCGCTCGCGAACAAGCGGTAGCGCTTTCCTGCCGCCCGTTCGGTGCGGCAGTCTTCGTGCGGATGGGGTGCTGACATGGCCCGCATCCGCACCATCAAGCCCGAATTCTGGACCTCCGAGCAGGTTCTCGAGCTGTCGCGCGACGCGCGGCTGCTCTTCATCGGCATGTGGAACTTCTGCGACGACGGCGGCAACCATCCGGCGAGCGCGAAAACATTGAAGGCCGAAGTGCTGCCCGCCGACGACGTTTCTGCCTCGGTCGTCATGCAGTGGGTTGACGAGCTCATCGAGCAGGGGCTGCTTTCCGAGTACGAGGCCGACGGAAAGGAGTTCTGGCACGTCACCGGATGGCATCACCAGCGCATCGACCAACCGACTCTGCGTCACCCGCGAGGTGACGCGGTGACGCAAGGTGACGCAGGTGACGCCGCGTCACCCAAAAGACTGGGTGGAAAACAACGCCAACTGCTCCTGAAGAAATTGCGCGACCGAGACGGTGACACGTGTCACCAGTGTGGTGACGCGCAAGGTGACACGCTTCTTCGCGTCACCGACGAAGCGGCCGAAAACCCGCATGATGTAAGGAATTACCGCCTTATCTGCAAGGCTTGCAAGCGCAAAAACGCGTCAGGTGACGCAAAGGTGACGCAAGGTGACGCGAGGTACGTCGCTGGTGACTCGACTACGGAAGGTAGAGTAGGGGAAGGGAATGGAGTGGAGTCTATCTCTACTCAAGTAGAGCAGCAGCAAGAATCAACCGTAGAAGGCGCGTCACCTGTCGAAGGTGACGCGGTGACACGCGGTGACGCGGTGACGCATCCGGCGCCATCAGCGGCAGTGCATGTGCCTGACGGCTCTACCTCGGTTTCGAGAGCGATCGAAATCGCCGTCTACCTTCGGCAGCGAGGCGTGGCCGGAGCGAACAGCGTGAACCCGAACATCGCTGCATGGGGCGACGACGTCCGCGTGACGAACGAAATCCTCGACGCTGCGATCTCGAAGGCGCGTGTCAGCCTCAAGGGCAAACCGCTTGGTCCAAACTATCTCGCCACGATCATCCCCGATCTGCTGAATCCGGCGCCGGCTCAGCCGAAGCGCGAGGACAACGCGTGGAAGCGCACGCCGGCCGGGATCGAGCGCAAGGCATCCGAACTCGGCATCCTCTGCCCGCCGGGCCGCGATCACGGCTGGTTGCTCGAGAAGTGCGAGGCTGAGCTTCGCAACCGCGCGCAGGTGCCGGCATGAGCGCTTTCTTCGAAGATATCAACGATCGCCTGCAGCGAATCGGCACGGAGGCGCTCGCTCTCCGCACGCTCGAACTGTCGATGGTCGCCCGGATCGCGGCGGCTCCGATGTCCGACGAAGATCGCGCGGAATGGGAGGAGCTTCTCCGTGAGCGCCGCGAGTACGTTGCCAGCAAGATCGACGAGGTGATGTCGCTGCTGAACATCCGGCCGATCAACACGCTTGAGGGACTTCGGCTTGACCGCGCGCGGAGGCTTCGTAGATGAGCGACATCAACGGACAAGCTTGGGGCATGTGCGCCGCGTTCGGCTGCCCTCTGCTCGGCTCGGTAGGCTCAGACGGCAAGTGGTACTGCTTTTGCCACGCAGGCCGCCCGAGCGGCTCGAACGACGCCATCACGCTGACGTTGCGCGAGCACATGCCGATCGTCGAATCGACACTTTCGATCCGGCGTCACTTCGGTTCGTTTCGCGACGATCCGAACGGTTATCGGGCGATCCAACGGGCATTGACGGAACACGGTCGCCCCGACTTGCTGCTCGGGAAGGCTGACGAATCGCCGCACAAGCCCGGCAAGCCGATCGTGCGAATGTGGCTCGCGCGCCTTGAGCGCGAATTGATCTCGCTTACTGGCGGCTCTGGAAATCGCGGGGATGGACCATCGGGAATCGTGCCGACGGCGCCTGTCATCGGGCCTACGCACGCACTGCAGCACTACACGGAGATAGAGCAATGAACGCATCCACTACGCCCGCGCGCGAGCTGCTGCCGTGCCCGTTTTGCGGCTTGAAAGCGCGCCTGTTCCCGATGTGGACAGACGGTTTTGCGGTCGCATGCCTCCATTGCGAGGCCGAAGGGCCGATGCGGCGCACTCAACCCGAGGCGGTCGAGGCATGGAATCAACGCGCGAACCTTCCGGCCCGAAAGGAGGGCGCATGACGATCATCATCGGCTGCGACCCTGGTCTCACGGGCGCGATCACGTTCCTTGACGCCAGCGGCGACCTCCTTTCGGTCGAAGACCTCCCGACATGCCCGATCCCGACTGCCGGCCCGAAGGCGCGCGTCAAACGCAAGCTCGACGCCCGCGCGCTGCGCGAGATCCTGCGTCGCGGCGTTCCCGCTGACGAGCGCGCGATCTTCGCGATGGAGGACATGCAGCTGCTCGGCGGTTCATCGGTGCAGACCATGGGGGCGCTGGCGCATACGCGGGGTATCTTGGAGGCTGTCGCGATCCTCTGCGACATGCGCATGGAGTACGTGACACCGCAGCGCTGGAAGCGCTTCTATGGGCTTGGCGCGGACAAGGCGCAGTGCTTGGATGCTGCGCGGCGGCTGTACCCGCATGCGCCGCTGGCCCGGGCGAAGGACCACAACCGTGCCGAGAGCGTGCTGATCGCGCGCTGGGCGCAGAGGAACCTGACGTGAGCGTCATACGCCTCATTAAACGCTTCTTCGCGCCCCCTGAGCCGAACTTTGCCGAGCGCATGGCCCCGACTCTCGCGAGGATCGATGCGCTGCTGATCCAGATTCGAATCGCCGAGGCGCGGTATCAGCGACGGTTGGCCGCTGACATTCCGCATATCGATTGGCACCGCGGGCTGTATCGCTGCGTGGGTCGCGGCGCGGACTGCAAAGGGCAATCCGCCGTGCTCGCGTTCGAAGCGTGGGAGCGGCGCGTGCTGAAGCGAAAAGAGTGGGGAGATCGATGAACCTCCCTCAACGCGCCGACCGGCCGACGCTCAACGCGTTCCAGCTCGCCTGCAACCTGACCCGCGACCCGCTGTTCCGCGAGTGGGTAGGCGGCTTCGTCAACGGCGATCCGGTGTCGGTCGACGAGGCGGCGCAGTTCATCCGCGCGGTATGCAAGGTCGAGTCGAGGCGCGAGCTCGCGACCGATACGCACGCGATCGATCGCTTTCACCATTTCCTGCGCCGGCCGTTCATCGACTGGCGCGACAACCAGCAGCACCAACGGAGGGCAGCATGAACATGGCAACCCAGCAGGTCACGCACGGCGACGACGAAACGATCGAGCAGGAGATTCAGCGCAAGGGCAAAACGGCCCCGCGCGTGACGCCGGCTGACATCGAGGCGGCGATCGCCAGTGAAGTCTCATTCGTCGTGGGCAATGTCATCAAGGACTGCCCGATCAGCGAAAGCACGAAACTGCTCACGATCTGCGTTCTCACGCTGCGCAACGGCTTCACGGTGACGGGCGAGAGCGCATGTGCATCGCCCGAGAACTTCGATGCCGAGATCGGTCGCAAGGTGGCACGTGCGAACGCGATACAGAAGATCTGGCCGCTCGAGGGCTATCTGCTGAAGCAACGCCTGCACGACGTCGCGAAGTGAGCACCACGCTACGCCGATGCGCACTCGGCCGCTGGCTCCTGCGACACGGGCGCTTTATCTCACGCCGGAGCCTGCATGATCACCAACGACGAAATCGACGACCTGCTCGAAGACTGGTACGACTGGCAGGATTCGTATCGACCGAAGCTCGGCTATGGCGGCGCCGATCCTGCGTGCCGCGAATATCGGGCTGGCTGGCGCGAATCCTCGGATCTGGCTGAAGCGGCCGATATGCGCGCACGCAAGGCAGTCTGCGAGGCCGTTGATGCATGCGTGTCGCGTCTTGATCTGCGTGGCCGCGTGGCGATTCAGACGGAAATGCGCAACCGGTTCAGCGGAGCGCGCTCGTGGTCATCGATTCGGCTGCAATCTCCGCTGCCCAACGAGTACGCACGGGCGAAGGATCTGCTGCGTCCGATGTTCAAGGCGCGTGATCTGGTCGAGACGGCGCAATGAATCCCACTTGTAAACCCGATAGCAGCAGCCTATAATCCGCGCCGTGGGGGAGTCGTTCGCCCTCAGAAAACCGAATTCAGCACCCGAAAGCCCGCTTGGCATCAGCCAGCGGGCTTTTTGCTTTGGAGCACGCCATGGCGACGATGAGCACGAAGAAGCGCGACAAGCTGCCGGCAAAGGCGTTTGCGGGCCCGGACCAGTCGTATCCGGTCAACGATCGCGCTCACGCGGCGAACGCCAAGGCGCGCGCGTCGCAGGCCGTCAACGCCGGCCGCATGTCCCCGAGCGAGAAGTCGAAAATCGACGCCAAGGCCGACAGGGTGCTCGGCGAGTCCCCGAAGCGCGGCGAGCGCACGGCCAAGCACAAGGCCAAGAAGTGATTCTTCCGCAAGCCGTGAGTGCGCGAACCGCGGCAGCTGTCGACGTATTGGAAGCCAGTGGTCTCCGCCGGATTCCGGAACTCGTGCTGGCGACGGGCGGCAGCAATCCTATCAACGAACGGAGCATGACATGGACGAACTGAATGCAGCACCGAGCAGCACCGAGCCGAGCTCCACCCTCCAAATCGAGACGAGGCAATACGCCGACGGCTCGAGCGCGACCGGCGTCGCGCCGCTTCCCGACGTTTCCACGACCGGTGCGCCGGCCATCGCGCAGGAGGCTGGCGCGGCCGCAGGGGGGGAGTTTGCCCCGACCATTGGGCCTGCGTCGGACTCGCTTGTTGCAGCGGGTGCCGTAAGCCAGGATGCGCCTGCTGCAGATTCCATGGCATCCGCTGACGCGCCGGCAGTCGGCGGCGGCGTCGATGCCCCGTCGCACCTCCTGCTGCTCGATGCGATGCTCGCCGAGATCGAGCGCAAGATCGCCGCCGGCATTCACACGTTCGCGCACGAGGTCACCGCGGCGCGCGATCACCTGGCGAAGCTGCTGCCATGAAGATCAAGAAGCCCGGTCTGAACATGAGCGCGCACGTCGTCGATCTGACGTGTCCCCTGTGCCTGACGGAATTCGAGGCTTCGGCCGATCCGAAGGCAGGTGAGGCGCATGTCTACGACGGCGGCGATGTTCCGATGCCCGGCGAGACGCGGCAGCTCCGCGCGATCTGCACGTGCCCGAACTGCGGCGCACAGGCCGATCAGGCGGTGCATCTGCGTCAGATTTCCTGACCATGGCCAACCCGACCAAGTTCAAGCCCGAGTTCGTCGAGCTCGCTCGGAACTACTGCCTGCTCGGCGCGACCGATGTCGAGCTCGCGCGCTTCTTTGGCACGACCGATCGCACGATCCGCACGTGGAAGCAGCAGCATCCGGAGTTCGCGGAGGCGCTCGAGCAGGCGAAGGAAGTCGCCGACGCGCAGGTGGTCGGGGCGCTCTACACGAATGCGCTCGCCGGCAACGTGACGGCTCAGATTTTCTGGCTGAAGAACCGGCAGCCGGGCAAGTGGCGCGACAAAGTCGACCATGAGCACGCCGGCAAGGACGGCGGCGCCATCCAGTTCCAGCGCGTCGAGCGTCGCATCATCGATCCGAAATCGGAATGACCATCCTCGAAATCCAGACGCCGCGGGTATTTGCTCCGCTGCTCGCTCCTGCGCGCTACAAAGGCGCGCACGGCGGCCGTGGATCGGGCAAGTCGCACTTCTTCGGTGAGCTGTGGCTCGAGGAAAACGTCTCGGACAAGTACGACTTCGTCTGCCTACGCGAGACGCTGAAATCGCTCGAGTTCTCAGTGAAGAAGCTGCTCGAGGCGAAGATCGTCGCGTTCAACGCTGGCGACTATTTCGAGGTGCAGGACCGTCGCATCATGTCGCGCAGCGGTGGCGTCACGATTTTCGAGGGCATGCAGAACCACACGGCCGACTCCATCAAGTCGCTGGAGGGCTTCGATCGGGCCTGGTTCGAGGAGGCGCAGAACGCGTCCGAGAAAAGCCTCACGCTGCTCCGTCCGACGATCCGTAAGCCCGGTTCGCAACTCTGGTTCGGGTGGAACCCGAGCAAGCCGACCGATCCGATCGACGTCCTGTTGCGCGGCGCCGAGCCGCCCCCGGATTCGATTGTCGTCGAGGCGAACTTCATGGACAACCCATGGCTGCCGCGCGAGCTCCATGAGGAAATGGAGTACGACAAGCGCCGCGACCCGGACAAATACGCGCACGTGTGGCTCGGCGGCTATCAGCAGCGCAGCGAGGCGCGCGTGTTCAAGAACTGGCGCGTCGAGGAATTCGAGCGGCCCGAGGGCACGATCTTCCGCCTCGGCGCCGACTGGGGCTTCGCGAGCGATCCGTCGGTGCTGATCCGCTGCGACATCGACGGGAACCGCCTGTACGTCGACTACGAGGCATATCAGGTCGGCTGCGAGATCGTGAACCTGCCCGAACTGTTCATGGCCGTTCCGGAGGCCGAGAAGTGGCCGATTACGGCCGATTCGGCGCGTCCGGAGACGATCAGCCACATGCAAAAGCACGGCTTTCCGAAGATCCGTGCCGCGATCAAGGGCGCGAAGTCGCTCGAGGAAGGCGTCGAGTTCCTGAATTCGTTCGACATCATCGTGCATCCGCGGTGCAAGCACCTGATCGATGAGCTGACGCTCTACAAGTACAAGGAAGACAAGCTGACCGGCGCCGTGCTCCCGATCCTTGAGGACAAGGACAACCACGTGATCGACGCGCTGCGCTATGCCTGCGAAGGTGCGCGTCGAGCCGCGAAGCCCGCGAAGTCTAAACAACCCGTCGTGCGCCGGTCCGTGATGGGCGGTGGCGCTTGGATGAGCTGACATGAAAATGACTTTGACTGAAAAGATCTGCGTAGCGCTGATACTCGTCGTGGCTTTTCCCGTCGCGATTGTGAGCGCAGCTCTCAAGTGGGCATTCATCGCGAAGCACTGGTAAAAAGCCAATGGCACGCAAAAAGCAGGAAGATCCGAGCTCGAAGATCGTCGCAGAGGCGAAGGAGCGCTTTGAGCGCTGCCAGGAGTTCGAGTCGGAGTTCCGCCAGCGCTTCATCGAAGATCTGCGCTTTTCGAACGGCGACGCGGACAACGGTTGGCAGTGGCCCGACCAGATCCGCACCACGCGCGAGGGCGATGCGCGCCCGTGCCTGACGATCAACAAGGTGCGCCAGCACAACCTGCAGATCATCAACGACGCGAAGCAGAACAAGCCTAGCGTAAAGACGCTGCCGGTCGACGGCGAGGCCGACATCGAGATCGCGAAGATCCTCGACGGCATTGTGCGGCACATCGAGTACAACTCGCACGCCGAGATCGTCTATGACACGGCGACCGAGTTCGCGGTGCAAGGCGGCCTCGGCTACTGGCGTGTCGTCTGCGAGTACGCGCACGACGGCTCGTTCGATCAGGAAATCTTCCTGCGGCGGGTGAAAGACCCGCTGACGATCTATCTCGATCCGGACATCGAGTCGGCGGACGGCTCCGACGCGAAATTCGCATTCGTGTTCGAGGAAATGGCGAAGGCAGAGTTCGAGGCGCGCTATCCGAGCGAGGAAGCGCAGAGCGTCGTATTCGGCGACGACACGCAGAGCGACGGCTGGATCAGCAAGAACAAGATCCGCGTGTGCGAGTACTTCCGCAAGACGGCGAAGCTCGACAAGCTGGTGAATCACCCGGTGCGCGGCCCGGTGCGTTTGTCTGAAATCGAGGATGCCGACGAGCGCGCCGCGATCGAGAAAGACGCGTCGATCCAGAAGCGCGAGATCACCGAGCCGCAGATCACCTGGTATCTGATTGCCGGCGACAAGATCATCGACGAGAAGCCGTGGGCCGGCCGCTATATCCCGATCGTGCGCGTGGTGGGCGAGGAAATCGTCATCAACGGCAAGGTCGAGCGCAAGGGCCATACGCGGAACCTGAAAGACGCGCAGCGCATGTACAACTACATGTCATCGGCTAACGTCGAGTACATCGCGCTGCAGACGAAGACGCCGTTCGTCGGGCCGGCCGAAGCATTCGAGGGCTATGAGTCCGAATGGGCGAACGCGAACAAGGACAATCTGCCGTACCTGCCGTACAACTCGCACGACGAAGCTGGAAACCCGATTGATCGTCCGCAGCGCGAGCAGCCGCCCGTCGGCGCGAATGCGTACCTGACCGGCATGCAGAACGCGCAGCAGGAATTGATGATGGCCTCGGGCCAGTATCAGGAGCAGTTCGGGCAGCCGTCGAACGCGCAGGCCGGCGTGGCGATCCAGGCGCGGCAGCGGCAGGGCGACCGCGCGACGTACCACTTCATCGACAACGTGGCGCGCGCGATTCGCTATACGGGCCGTGTGCTGATCGACCTGATTCCGAAGATCTACGACACGAAGCGCGTTGTGCGCATCGTGGGAGAGGACGGCACTGAGACATTCGCGACGGTCGATCCGGATCAGCAGCAGCCGTTGCAGCAAGCGCCGCATCCGACGATCGCCGATGAAGTGCAGATGATCTTCAATCCGGGCATCGGCCGCTATGACGTGACCGTCGAGGTGGGCCCGAACTACGAGACGCGCCGGCAGGAAGCGTTCAATGCGCTCACGCAGATCATGGGCCAGGATCAGGAGCTGATGAAGGTGGCCGGCGACTTGCTGTTCAAAGCGGCAGACTTCCCGATGGCCGATGAGGTCGCGGAACGCCTGCACCGCACGATTCCGCCGCAGATCCTCGGCGAAGGCCCGAGTCCGCAAGAACAGGACATGCAGCAGAAGATGACGCAGATGGGCCAGATGATCGAGCACCTGACCGCCGAACTTCAAAACGCGCGGCAGGGGAAGGATGCACAGGAAACGAACATCAAGGCATACGACGCGGAAACCAAACGCTTCGCGGCCTTGGGTCAACCGCTCGACCCGCAGATCGTTGCGCACGTCGCGACCCAGGTCGTGATGCAGATGATGGGAACCGGCGCGCCGGAAGGCGCACCACCTCCGACGCCCGACCAGATGCAACAGCCACCCCAGAACCCGCCGAGTGCGGGTTTTTTTACGCCCGCACCTCAAGGACAGTGACATGAGCTACCCCGGCATCCTCCAGGACCTCGGGTCCACCACCCCGATCCAGGGCATCTATCGCATCACGCAGACGCTCACTCCCGCGCAGGTCGCCGCGAACACCAGCGCCGAACAGACGTTCACGGTGCCGGGCTTGCAAGTCGGCGATTCGATCGACGTCAACAAGCCGTCGCATCAGGTCGGCTTGTCGATCGGCAACGTGCGCGTCTCCGCGGCGAACACGCTCGCGATCCAGTATGTGAACACGACCGCCAGCCCGATCACGCCCGCCGCCGAGCAATACATCATCGGCGGCCAGCGCTAACGGCCTAGGTTCAGCTTGGCGATCTCTGCTTCAAGGTTGTCTTCGGTGACCAGCATGAGCTTTGTGGGGCCTGAATTCGACGCCGCAACATCGCGCAGGCCAAGCGGACTGTCTGTGAGTTCGTTAAGCCAATGCGTGAGTTCGTCATCAGTTTTACGCCAACTCCATCCAGACCCGAATCCCTTCGCAACCATGATGTGTTCGCCCGTTTCCGTATCAAGTATGTAAAGCCGGTT
This sequence comes from Burkholderia sp. HI2500, assembly GCF_002223055.1. Classification (NCBI taxonomy): domain Bacteria; kingdom Pseudomonadati; phylum Pseudomonadota; class Betaproteobacteria; order Burkholderiales; family Burkholderiaceae; genus Burkholderia; species Burkholderia sp. HI2500. The sequence continues at coordinate 940,397 of NZ_NKFL01000004.1, forward strand.
ATTCGCCATGTGTTTTCTCCTGAATAACCGCTGAATTGTAGGCGAAAGATTCTTCCCCGAAGGCCCGCATCCGAAAGGAGCGGGCCTTTTTGCTTTCCGTACCGGCGCGGCATCACCGGGCTCAAATCCTTGGATACGTCCATGCAAACCGAAGACAACGCAGTACCGACGGAAGTCACCGTACCGCCGACGACGGAAAACCCGGAACCGGCGCACGAGCCCGCTGAAACGAGCACGGAATCGGGCACCGAGCAACCCGCAGGAGCAGTCGAGTCGCAGCCGCAGGAAAAGCCCAAGAACGAGTGGGTTCAACGGCGCATCGATCAGCTCACGCGGGAGAAGCATGAGGAAAAGCGGCAGCGCGAAGCTCTCGAGGCGCGCCTGCGTGAACTCCAGCCGGACACCGCGACACCCAATGCGCAGCCGATGACCGCGGAGCAAATCCGCGCAGAGGCGAAGCGTCTCATCGAGCAAGAAAAGTTCGATGCGGCCTGCAACAAGGTGTTCGACGCCGGCAAGACCGAGTTTCCGGACTGGGACGCATCGCTGCGCACCTTCCAGATGCTCGGCGGCGCATCGCCGGAGTTCCTGGAGGCTGTCACGGCGATGGATGCCGGTCATAAGGTGCTTCATCACCTCGGCCAGCACCCCGAAGAAGCCGAGCGCTTGCTGTCCCTTCCTCCGCTCCGTATGGCGCTTGAACTGGCCCGTCTCGAAACGACGGTCGGTCAGGCGAAACCCGCTCCCGTATCGAAGGCGCCCGCGCCGATCTCGCCTGTTGGCGGCAAATCCGCACCGGTTGAACCGGAGGAATTTGCCACGACAGCGGATTACGTCGCATGGCGCAAACGCAACCGCTCATGAGGCGATAAATGGCAAACACCCTTCTCACACCCGTCAAGATCCTCGACGAATCGCTGATGATTCTCGAGAACATGCTGACCTTCACGGCCCGCTCGAATCGCGATTACTCGGACGAGTTCGCGGTCAGTGGCGCGAAGATCGGCGCGACCGTCAACGCTCGCAAGCCGAACCGCTTCGTCGGTACGACCGGGCCGGCGCTGAACATCGAGAACGTGAACGAAACGTCGGTGCCGATCACGCTGACGACGCAGTTCCACGTCGACTTCACGTTCAGTTCGCAAGAGCTGACCCTCATCGTCGACGAGTTCGCGGACCGATACATCAAGCCGGCCATGGCGACGATCGCCAACAAGATCGACTTCGACGGGCTGGGTCTGGCGACGACGGTCGCGAACAACGTCGGCACGGTCGGCACCACACCGAACGACATCAAGGTGCTGCTCGATGCTGGCGTGAAGCTCGACAACGAAGCCGCTCCGCGCGACGGTCGACGCACTGTCGTATGGGATCCGGCGACGAACGGCTCGATGGTGAAGTCGGCCGCCGGCCTGTTCAATCCGTCGAACAAGATCGGCGAGCAATACGACAGCGGCATCTTCTCGCCGTCGGGCCTCGGCTTCGACATCGGCATGGACCAGAACGTGAACACGTTCACGACGGGCACGCGCACGAACGGCACCGTCTCGGGCGCGGGCCAAACCGGCTCGACGCTGCTCGTCACGGGCCTCGGCGCCGCGGCGACCGTGAACAAGGGCGACACGTTCACGATCGCCGGTGTCTACGGCGTGAACCCGCAGAACCGTCAATCGACGGGCGTGCTGCGCCAGTTCACGGTGCTGGCGAACGCGACGGCGGATGGTTCGGGCAACGCGACGCTGTCGATCTTCCCGGCGATCAACACGGCCGCGTCGAACCAGCAGTACCAGACGGTCACGGCCGGCCCGGCGAATGCTGCTGTGGTCACGTGGGATATCGCTGCATCGACGCAGTACACGGCGAGCCTCGCATATCACCGCGACGCGTTCACGCTGGCAACCGCCGACCTTGAAGACGTCAGCAAGTACGGTGCTTGGGGCGCGCGCCGCGTGCACAAGGGCATCTCGATGCGGATCGCTCGTCAGTACGCGATCGGCACCGATACCGTCCCGTGCCGGATCGACGTGCTGTACGGCTGGGCGCCGGTGTACAACGAGCTGGCCTGCCGGATCGTCCGCTGATGGGCGTCCTGATTCAGCAATCTACCCCCGCTTCGGCGGGGGTTTTTGTTTCCGGAGGCAACGTGTTCCAAGAATTCCCGATGTGGGTAACTGGCCCGGACGGCGTGCAGCAGATCGTCGAATCGCAGGCCGCGTTCGAGGCGCTTGGAGAAGGCTGGAGCAAACCGGCGCGCGTTGAACTCGTGCCGCGCGAGCAAGCGCCGGATTTCGTCGAATATCCGAAGTGGGTGGGCGACGTTCTCGTGCACAGCGCCGAGGAAGAGGCCGCGCTCCCGGCGACCGCGGGCAGCAACGTCGATGTTGCGGCCGACGATGAGCGCGTAGTGCTGATCCAGATCGCCGAAGAGAAGGGCGTGCGGATCGACAAGCGTTGGTCGAACGACAAGATCCGCGCGGCGTTGGAGGCAGCGTGACAACCGCCGTCGACCTGATCACCCTCGCGCTGAAGGACATCGGCGCGCTGGGTATCGGGCAGTCGATCTCGCCCGACGATACGGAGGACGCGCTGAACACGCTTAACGCGATGCTCGGCCAGTGGCAGGGCGAGCGCCTGAGCGTCTATCACCTCGTCGACACGGCGCTGCAATCGACCGGCGCGCAGTCGTACACGGTCGGCCCCGGCGGCAACTTCAACACGCCGTCGTGGCCGTACCAGATCAACGCGGCATATGCACGCCTGAACCCGGGTACCGCGACGCCGATCGACTATCCGGTGACGATCATCCCGGCGCGCGAGGATTACGCGCGTATCGCGCTCAAGGCGCTGCAGTCGTTCCCGAACTATGCGTTCTACGACTCGGCGTGGCCGCTCGGCACGCTGTTCATGTATCCGGTACCGAACGCGAGTTTTGAGTTGCACATCGTGACGCTCGAGGAACTTCCGCAGTTCGTGACGCCGGCCGACGTGATCAACCTTCCGCCGCAGTATATGGCCGCGATCCGCTACAACCTCGCGTGCTATCTGGCGCCGTCATATCAGTTGGACCCCCAGGCGGCGCTGGTGCGCCTCGCGATGAACGCTAAGCGCGTCGTCAAGCGCATGAACGTGCAGATCCGGGCGATGAGCATGCCGCGCGGGCTCGCGACGAAGCAGAGGTACAACATCTATAGCGATAGGCCTTATTAGGTCAAACATTGATAATGTTCCACTTAGGAATTCAAACCTAATGGAGCTGACATGGGCGCTGTGATTGATCTCGCTGGGATGAAATTCGGACGCTGGACGGTGTTGCGCATTGGCGAAAAGAAGGGGAAGCAGTTCAATTGGTTGTGCCTCTGCGAGTGCGGAGCAGAAGCCCTCGTTGCAGGGCAGAGTCTCAGAAAAGGACGAAGCCTTTCATGCGGATGCCTCAGGAAGGAAGTGAACAGCGAATTGCATCGCACCCATGGCATGGCGAAAACAAAATTGAATGTAGTCTGGAGCGGCATGAAAGCGCGTTGCGGCAACCCGAAGCATGAGATGTTCCATCGCTACGGCGGTCGCGGCATCAAGGTATGCGAGCGCTGGCAGTCGTTCGAAAGATTCTACGAAGACATGGGATCGACGTATCAGGAAGGGTTGTCCATTGAGCGCATCGACAACGATGGCGATTACGAGCCCGGCAATTGCCGATGGGCAACCACAAAAGAGCAGCGCGCCAATCAGGCTCATCCCAAGATTCAAACGCCAGTGGGCGAAATGACCATCAGAGAGGCATCGGAAGTGTCAGGGATCAACCTCAAAACGCTTCGGCACCGAGTGTGGCGCGGCTGGCCGGCAGAGCGTTTGTTTGCGCCACTGGGATCTCGAAGCTGATGCGCGTCCCTCTGACTGTCGGCGCGTACGCCGCGAAAAGCCTGATAGCGGAGGCGCAGCGCTGCGTGAACCTGTATGGGGAGCAGAACGCGCAGGACGCACCGGTGCCGTTCACGTACTACCCGACGCCGGGCTTGACGCTCGTTTCGAATCCTCCGCTCGCCGGAGAATCGCGATGTATCTACACCGCATCGAACGGCGCGCGCTACGAGGTGGTTCACGACATCGTCTATTCGGTCGATACGCTCAACAATTACAGTTCGTTGGGATCGATTACGACAGAGAGTGGCCCTGTTTCGATGGTCGACAACGGGACGTCTATTTTCATTGTCGATGGCAGTACGGCTGGATTCATCGTGGATCTCGCGAACCGCACCATGACGCGCTGTACTGATCCGGCGTTCTACGGTGCCGACAAGGTCGATTTCGTCGACGGCTATTTCGTGTTCAACAAGCCGAACAGCACGCAGTTTTATATCTCGAAGTACAACGACGTCACATTCGATCCGCTGGATATCGCCTCGAAATCGACCTATTCGGACGACCTTGTCACGCTGGCAGTGATGCATCGCGAGATCTGGCTGTTCGGCGAATTGACAACGGAGGTTTGGTTCAACACGGGCTCGTCTGATTTCACGTTTGGCCGGATGCCGGGCGTGTTCATCGAGCACGGCTGCGCTGCGAAGCATTCGGTCGCAAAGATCGATCTTGCGCTGTTTTGGCTCGGGCATGATCTCCAGGGGCAGGGCGTCGTTTTCGCGGGGCGCAATTACCAGGCCGAACGCATCTCGACGCACGCTCTTGAGCAAGCTATCAGTGCGTATGCCCGCATTAACGATGCGATCGGCTTTTCGTACATGCAAGGCGGCCATGCCTTCTATGTTCTGACATTCCCGAGCGCGAATGCGACGTGGTGCTTCGACACGGCGACTGGGCAGTGGCACCAGCGCGCGTATCTCGAGGCCGACGGATCGCTCAGCCGGCACCGCATGAACTGCCATTCGTTCAACGCCGGCCGCAATCTCGTCGGCGATTGGCAGACAGGTGCAGTCTATGCCCTCGACCCGAACGCCTACACCGACAACGGGGCGCCGATCCAGCGCATTCGATCGTTTCCGCACATCTTGGGAGCCGACGGAAACCGCGTGATGTTCCGCCAGTTCATTGCAGATATGGAAGTGGGCGCAGGGATGCTGGACGATGCCACAGATCCGCTCGTAAGTCTGCGCTGGAGCGATGATCGCGGCGCAACGTGGGGAAATCCAGTGACGGCCACGATGGGGCGCCGCGGCGAATTCCGCACATCGATCCAGTTTCAGCGTCTCGGCTACGCACGTGACCGCGTGTTCGAGTTGTCATGGTCCGAGCCGATCAAAACCGCGCTGAACGGTGCCTGGGTCGACGTGTCGAGGGCACGCACGTGAACACGCAGGCAAATTTCCCTTCCGGGAATCCGCTCGACGCATCTGGAAACCTGACTCCCCATTGGCGCCTGTTCTTCATGGCGCTATTCAGTCGGACAGGATCGGAATCGGGAAACGATACGTCTGCGATGCAAAAGGCTATCGCAGACCTGCAAACGGAAACATCGGCCGGGGAGCCGTCGCCTGACCTTTCGAAGATTTACGCACTGATCGATGCAGCGGAGGCGGTAGCCGCGCAGGCAATGGCTGCTGCGGTGCGCGCGCCTGACGAGCGCGGCGAAAGCGGCGATGCGTCGGCGACCGGCGATCTGCTCAACCGCATCCGAGAACTCGAGCAGCGCATTGACGGTGCTTCTGGCGCGTCGACATTTGCCACGCAGGATTTCGATGCGCAGCTTGGCGCAGGCGTGTCGATTCCAACCGATACGGCACATCTGACAAACGGCGCAGGTTTCGTGACGACGGAAGCGGGTCGCCTTCTGGCAATTCGTTCGCTTTCGAACGGCACATATACCCCGACTGCGGGCGCAAACACGGTGCTCGTGCGAATGCAGGGTCCCGGCGGCGCTGGCGGCGGTACGGCTGCGACCGGAGCGGGACAGTCCGCTGCAGCTGGCGGCGGCGGTGCAGGCGCGTATGTCGAGGCGCTCTTCGCAGCTTCTGCCCTGAACGGCTTGACTGTCAGCCTCGGAACAGCGGGCGCGGGCGTGAGTGCCGCCGCAGGGGGCGCCGGTACAGCAGCAACGTTCGGCAGCGCGATCAGCGCGCCGGGCGGAACCGGCGGTAACGCCGGATCTGCACTGAGCGCACCCGGCTTCACGGCCGGTAGCGGCACGACTGCAGCGGCAACCGTAACTGGCGGCACAACGCTCCTGTCGATCCCCGGCATCGGGGGCAACGCGGGCCTCGTATTCGCGGCTGGTTCGCTCTCGGAAAGCGGCCCGGGGGGCAATTCGCCTATCGGCGCCGGCGGCCAGCCCCGGCTAGGAACCGGCGCGAACGTCGGCGCCGGCTTCGGCTTCGGCGGTGGCGGCGCAAACGCACAAGCTAGCCAGGCGGCGCAAACGGGTGCTTCGGGTGGCAACGGCTGGTGCGAAGTGTGGGAATTTTCCTGATAGACAAGAGGCATCCATGATCACGTGGAAACAGCTTTTCCAAGCCGTGCTGACGGGCTCTCCCGTTTCCGAATACACGGCGCCCGCGGGCACGACGACCGCCATTCATCAAGCGACGGCGTGGAATCCGACCGGTGCCGTCGTCGCGCTGAAGATTTACATCGCTCCTGCAGCAGGCTCGGCGGCCGACGCGACGACCGTGTGGTCGACGAATGTTCCGGCTGGGTCACCCGCTCAGATCCCGCAGATCATCGGCCACAAGCTTCAGGCCGGCCAGCAGATCTTTGCGAGCGGCAACGGCGTGACGCTGACCGTATCCGGCGCGGAGAACGTACAGCAATGAAGATCGCCATCGAAAATTTCACTCGCGAACTTGCGGACGAAATTGTTCCACTCGGCCAGCAGAGCTGGGACGAGTGCTCGGAGATCAAGAAGGATACATGCGCCTATCACGGGCAACGCGGCCTTGCGATCGATCCGGACATCGATCAGTACATTTATCTGTCCAGCCATCAATCGCTGATCGCTTTCACCCTGCGGGATGATGAAGGCGTCCTTCATGGATATGCCCTGGCGATTCTCTATCGAAGCCTGCATCTGAAGACTGAATTGTGCGGCAACGTCGACACGTTCTTCGTGCAGCCGGATCATCGTCGATCGATGCCGCGCCTCATGTCGAAGATCGAAGATACGCTTCGCGATCATGGCGTCAGCATCATCGGCTGGCCCGTCACGATGACGGGCGCCCTGTTTGAGATTCTCAAGCACCGCGGTTATATCGCCGATGACGTCGTGATGGAACTCAAGCTCAAAGATCTGCCGGGAGGTGAAGCATGTGCGTAGCTGCTGCAATTGCAGGCGCTGGCGTTGTCGGTAGCGTTGCCTCCGGCGTGATCGGCGCGAACGCAGCCGGCGATGCCGCCCAGACCCAGGCCGATGCCGCAAACAATGCGGCCGCGCTCCAGAATCAACAGTGGCAGCAGACGCAGAAGAATCTCAAGCCGTATATGGACTTGGGATCGTCCGCGATCAATCCTTTGCTGTCGGCGATGGGATACAACGTCACCAAGAACGATGACGGGACGTACACGTTCGGTTCGACTGATCCGAACAATCCGCTGCAGCAGCGGTTCACCGCGCCTACCGCAGACCAGGCGGCAGCGACGCCGGGCTATCAGTTCACGCTCGATCAGGGACTCAAGTCGGTGCAGAACAGCGCGGCCGCGCGTGGTCTAGGAACATCGGGTGCCGCGCTGAAAGGGGCGTCGACGTATGCGACCGGGCTTGCGAACTCGACATACAACGACGTTTTCAATCGCGCGCTCCAGACGTTCAACACGAACTACAGTTCGGCGGCGAACAACGTCAATCGGTTGAGCGGCTTGGTCGGAAACGGCCAGAACGCGGCCGCGACGAATGGCTCGCTCGGCGCCGCCGCCGCAGGCAACATCGGGAATACGTTGATGAGCGGCGCGAACGCGAGCGCATCCGGGACTGTCGGCGCAGCAAATGCGCTTTCGAATGGCCTGAGTAGCCTCGGTAGCGGTGCATTGACCTACGGGCTGCTCAACAACAATGCGTTGGCGAGCGCGACTGCTGCGAACCCGACATATGGTACGACAGCTGCCGGCAACCCGATCTACTTCCAGGTGTGACGATGCCGCTCGATACTTCGATTCCGCTACAGGTCAAGACAGCCGAATTCAACCCGCTGCAGCAGGCATTGCAGGTCGCACAGTTCAGATATATGAATGCGAACGGGCAGGCAATGCAGCAGCAACTCGCAGCCAATCAAGCCGCGTCGGAGGCGTTCAAGCAGTCAACCGATGCGAACGGCAATACGGACTACAACAAATTCCGGTCGATCATGGCGGGAGGCGCTGGCGCATACAACCTGCCGCAAATCAACAACTCTATCCTCGATGCTCAGCAAAAGCAGGCGACATTGACGGGTACGAATCTGGATCAGGCAATGAAGACGCAGAGCGCGCTGCGCCAGGGTCTCGGCAGCCTGCTGACGAAGCCCGATCTGTCGCCGCAGGACGTGATGAGTTTCGGCGTTACGCAGCTGCAAGCCGGCGCGATCACGCCGCAAGTCTTTCAAGCCGAAATGCAGTCGATGCCATCGGACCCGCAGGCATTGCGCGGCTGGCTGCAGCAGCACTACATGTCGGCTTTGAGTGGCGAGACTCAACTGAACGCGATGATGCCGAAGTACGCTCAGGTCAACACGGGTCCGGCGACTGTCGCGGTGAACCAGAACCCACTCGCGGCAGGCGGCGGCGTCGGCACGGTCGGCTATACGGTGCAAAACGGCCTCTCGCCTAGTGAGGCGCTTGCGCCTGGGCTCACGCTCAATCAGAACGGCCAGCCGACCACGTACACGAAAGGTCAGATGGCTGGCGGCCAGGTTCCGCAGCAGCCGGGCGGCGGCTATGCGACTGGCGCGCCGATGGGGGCATCTGACATCGCGAGCGGCGCGGCGACACGCTACAACACGCTCGCGACGGCGGCCGTGCAGGCCAAACCGATGATGCAGACCTATGACCTCGCAAATCAGGCTGTACAGGGTGCGATTGCTGCCGGCAAGGGGTCCGGGCCGATTGCATCCGCCGCGGGGATCGTGCGCACCCTCACGGATATGCTCCCTGCATCCGAGAAGGAGAAGGTAACTGGCGATCCTGTGAAGGACTATCAGCTCGCCGTGAGCTACCTGAACAGCGCAGCCGACCAAGCGGCCCAATCGCTGGGCCTATCGGGCAGCGACGCTCGCGTGGCCGCAGCCAAGGCCGGGCAGCCCGACCCGAACAACATGAACCTGCCGGCGCTTCAGGAATCGATCGCGCATGCGAAGGGCCTGCAACAAGCGCTGCTCGATCGCCAGCAGGCGACGACGAACTTCCTCGCGCAGAACGGCAACAACACGAGCCAACTGCCGCAGTTCGAGGCGAAGTGGAACCAGTCCTTCAATCCGGACGTTTCCTACATCCGTTCGCTCGGTGACCCGGCTGCTCAACAGGCGGCCATGCAGAAGCTGAAGGCGGATGGCAAGTTGCAGTCGTGGATGAAGGACTATCAGGCCATGAAGGCGCTCGGGGCATTCTGATGGCAGACGTTCAGGGGTTCATCCAGCAATTCGGGCCGGTGGCCGCGGCCGTCAGCCAGCGCATCGGCGTCGCGCCTGACGTGCTGCTCGGACAATGGGGACTTGAGACGGGGTGGGGGAAGTCGATCATCCCTGGCACGAACAACCTTGGCAACATCAAGGGCCCGGGCGTCGCCGCAAAGGACAATCAGACGGGGGCCGTAGACCAGTACCGCGCGTATCCTTCGCCGCTCGACTTTGGCAACGACTTCGTCAACCTGATCGCGAATCGGTATCAGAATGCGGTCGGGAAAGGTGCGGATGCGACGGCATACGCTGGCGCGCTGAAGGCTGGCGGCTATGCCGAAGACCCGAAGTATGTCGGCAAGCTCTCGAGCGCGGTGGACATGGTGCGCAAGTTCGGCGACACGATTGCCTCGGCGCTGTCTGGCACGGCCAATGCGAGCGAGTTGACGCCGGCGCAGATGGGCGGTGCGCCGGTGATCTCGGCGACGGGGCAGCGCCTGAATGGGCCGCAGATGACGGGCGCTCCGGCACCGGCAGCCGCGGCGCCGACGGCATCGACTGGCGAGCCGCTGCTCGACATGGCCCACGGCATCATGGGTGGCACGCCGAAGCCCGCGAGCCAAGCTTCGGCCGCGGGTGCTGTGCCGACCAGCCAGCCCACGCAACAGTCTGAGCAGCAATCCGACGACCCGTTGATGGCGATGGCCGCCGGCGTGATGGCCGAAAAGGGCGGCGCTGCGAATGCCCCCAAAAAATTGTTAGCGACGAATGGCTCGCCGCAGACCGCGCTTCAGCCCACCATTACTGGTCAGCCTTGGCAAACGCCGGGGTCGGTTACGATGGGGATTGGCGATGCGATCAAAGGTGGCGTTCAATCGCTCGTGCATGGTGGCGCATGGCTTGCGAACAAGGTTGCCCCCGATTCGCAGTTCGCGAAGGACATCAATGCTGCGGTCCCGCAGATCGACCAGACCATTCAGGCTCAGAACGCGCAGTACGCCACCGATCGCGCGGCGCAGCAGCCTCAGACGCTTACGGGGATTGTGACGGGGCAGCGCCAAACGCCCGGCGTCGACTGGGGGCGAATGGCTGGAAACGTGATTGGAGCCGCTCCTCTGGCAGCGACGTTACCTACCGGTTCAGGTATCCTCGGTACCATCGGAGCCGGAATGCTGTCGGGCGCCGCAAACAGTCTGCTTGAGCCCGTCACGACGCCCGGGAATTTCCTGCAGCAGAAGCTTGGGCAGGCAGCTGCCGGAGCGGCCGTTGGCGGCGTCGCGAATCCTTTGGTGAGGGCGGTAGGTGCGGCCGTTTCGCCAACCGTAGGTGCAGCCCAGCAGCGGTTGCTGGATTCGGGCGTGACGATGACGCCCGGTCAAATTCTCGGGGGCGGTTTTGCGCGAACGGAAGCGAAGCTTTCAAGCGTCCCGTTTCTTGGGGACATGATCAAGAACGCTCAGCAACGCACGCTTCAGGATTTCAATCGGGCGACCTATAACGAGGTGCTCGCGCCGATTGGCGCCACTTACGAAGGCCCCGCAGGTCAAGAGGCGATCGGGGCGGTTCGCAATGCGATTCGCGACGCCTACGATGATTCGCTCGGGCGCATGTCGCTTCAGGCTGCCGATCCCGGCTTCCAGGCGGACATTCTTCGTCTTACCGATATGGCTCAGCAACTTCCCGCTGCGCAACGACAGACGTTCATGAATACGCTGCGCACTCAGATATTCGGGAAGGTCGGTCCTCAAGGAAACATGGACGGCCAAACCCTGAAAGGAGTGCAGGAAGAGCTCGGCGATCTCGCGCGAGGCTATTCGGGAGATCCGTCTTTCGACAATCGCCAATTGGGGGCCGCTATCGGAGAAATTCGATCGGCCGTCGAGAATTCGCTCGCCCGGACAAATCCCGCGGATGCGGTAGAGGGACTCTCGAATGCGAACGCCGCATATGCGCGATTTGCGCGTATGCGTGCCGCCGCGGCATCTCAAGGTGCCATGAACAATGAAGGCATTTTCACGGCTGCCCAACTGCAGAACGCAGTCAAAGCCGGTGATAGATCGGCCGGAAAGGGCGCAACTGCGACCGGGAATGCGCTGATGCAGGACTTTTCGACAGCGGCTCAGTCCGTGCTTGGGTCGAAATATCCGGACTCAGGAACTGCCGGTCGCGGCTTGATGGCGCTGCTCGCGCCCGGGTCGATCGGCGCGGGACTCGCTACGGCGCCGCTATCGACCCTTGGGACGCTCGGCGGCATCGGCCTCGGGGCGCTTCCCTATACGGGAACTGGGCAGCGCCTTGCGCAGGCTCTCTTGACGGCTCGCCCCGGGTTCGCGGTCCCAGTACGGAATGGGCTTTCCCAGTTCGTCGCTCCACTCGCCGCGCCGACGGGCAATGCGCTCATCAATGCGATCGCACCAAGCAAATAGATGTTTTTTGATGACCGGGAAGATTGCCCCAATCACGCCATATGACGCAGCAACGACGATAGCTCGAACAGTTTGGTCGTCCACTTGATTCCCCGAACCCCGCCCAGTGCGGGGTTTTTCAATTATAGGCCACCCGCTGCGGTGGCCTTTTTGCTTTGAGGTAGCAATGGCCTCCATCCTTCCGAACGGGAAAACACAATTCATTGATCAGAACGGGAAGCCGCTGGCCTACGGGGCGGTCACGTTCTATGCACCCGGCACCACGACTAAGAAGGACACATGGCAAGACCAGGCCATGACACAGCCGAACACGAATCCGGTTTCTCTGGATTCGCGCGGCCAGGCAACCATCTGGGGAACTGGCTCCTATCGCCAGGTCGTCACCGATCAATTCGGGGCCGTCATCTGGGATCAAGTCGTCTCCGAAATCACCGGCGTTCTCAGTGGGCCGAATGGCTCCAGTTCGGTTGGGTTCATCCAGATTGGATCCGGCGCCGTGCAACGCACTGCGCAGGACAAGATGCGCGAGCCGGTCAGCGTGAAGGATTTCGGGGGAATCGGGGATGGCCTTGCAGATGAATCTGCGGCGTTCAATCTCGCTGCTTCGGCAGTCGGCGTGAACGGTCAAGTCGTCGTGCCCGAAGGCACGTGGAAGTTGCAAACGGCGCCGACCACCGCTGTCACGTGGCTGATCGATGCGCAAGCGACTCTTACCGGTGCTGCCACCTTGTCGGGCCGCATCATGAAGTTCGGCAACGGTGGCGCCTCTTCGAAAGGCACGAAGATCGGCGCGGTGGCAACGTGGCTGGAACAGCTTCGACCCTTCACGGAGTCGATCGCCGAGATTGCCGTGCTGTCGACTATTGGCCAGATCGGCATCATCGGCGCCTCCCGCACCTCCGACTTCGGTGTGGCGGGTTCGCAAGGCTGTATTGGCATCAGCGGTTACGCGAACAACAACAATGCGACCGCAGTTCAGACGGGATACGGCGGATATATCGAGGCACGTCGGCAGATCGGTGCAGGCATCACGCAAGGTCTCGAGATTGACATCGTCAATATGGGCGACACGGGCATCGTCTACCCGGGGAATGTCTATCCGGGAAACAACATGACGAGCGCCCTTTGGCTCGCGAGCGGCGGAGAAGTAGTCGGCGCACAGGGTGCATCGCTGGCCATCGGGATCATCGCCAACGGGAACAACTTCGACAAGGGCATCGTCATCCAGACCGGGGCTGTCCAGGTCAATTCTGGCGAGGCAGTGGCGGTTGCGCTCGGTTTCCAGAACGGCATCGTCTGGTACGACGGCAGCACCAATAAGGTCGCTCGGATTCGTAACGATGCGACGGCGGCCTCTTTCGGAATCGTCTTTTCGAACAGCACGCTCAACCTGCAGACAATGGCAGGTGCGAACGTGTTCACTATCGGAACGAACGGTGTCCTCAATATCGCGATCCCGGGCGGAGGCTATTACTTCGGCGGCACTCAGGTGGTTGCGGCTCGCCAAGGCGGATGGGGTACGTCTTCGGGTGGCAGCAAAGCGGCGTTCAACGCCGCAACTGCATCGCCAGCTCAAACTGCGGCAGCAGTCGCGCAGCTCATCAACGATCTCTTCCTTCATGGACTCATCGGTGCATAACATGCAAAACGTCACCCTTACATTCACACCGGCTCAACTGAACGTCATCAATAAGGCTCTGATGCTCGCCCCGTACGGCGAGGCGGCTCCGGTAGTGAGCGATATCAATGCGCAGATCCAGGCGCAATTCGACAAGCGGCATGACGATGCAGAGCGCGCTCCCGATGCGGCGCCGGGTGGAGAAAAGAATGGCTGAACCCACAACCAGCGTCCTTGCAGCGGCTGGTGCGCTACTGGCGAAAGTCATTCCTGGCGCTGTCGGCTCGCTGATCGCCCTGCGCTTCATCGGCGACGGCCTGAGCGGTCGCCAGAAGGCCGTCTCGTTCGTCTCAGGCGCAGCCGTGTCGTACTTCATCGGTCCACTGATCGTCACGTGGTTCGGCATAAGTGACAGCGGCGCGCAGCAGGCCATAGGCTTCCTCGTCGGCCTGTTCGGACTAGCGGTCACGAAAGAGCTTTTCAAAGAAATCAACAACGCAGACTTCATCGGGGCCCTGAAACGACGCATCTTCGGAGGTCCGTGATGGTCACGATTTTCGTTTTCGCAAACCTCATCATCCTCGCGTTTTGCATCTGGATCGCCGTCACCGATGCGATCGCGACTGGGTGGTGGGGCACGGTCGGCTTCTCGATCGTCGGTATCTCGGCCGCCGTCAACGTACTGAAGCCGATCCGCATGCTGCCTGTTATCGACCTGCCCGAGACGATGATGACGGTCGGCACGGCGATCGTGTGCCTGTGGGTGATGGGGCGCAAGGCGTACTGGTGGACGAAGGGGCACAACCATGGCACGCATTGACGCAGCCGCAGCGGGCGGCAAAAACCGCATCGCGTTCCTCGACACGATTGCCACGAGCGAGATCGGCGCCGCGCTGCTCGCGAAGTCCGACGACGGGTACAACGTGCTCGTCGGCTCGACGCCGACGCGGCCACTGCTGTTCTCCAGCTACGCTGCGCACCCGAACGTGCTCAATCGCAACATCCCTGTTCCGTCGACGGCGGCCGGCCGCTACCAGATCCTGTACCGCTGGTGGCGCATCTACCAGGCACAGCTGCAGTTGCCCGACTTTGGCCCGGTATCGCAGGACCGTTATGCGCTGCAGCAGCTGCGCGAGCGTGGCGCGCTGCCGTTGATCGATGCGGGCCGTTTCCGCGAGGCGGTCGCGAAGGTGTCGAGCGTCTGGGCCAGCCTGCCTGGCGCGGGCTACGGGCAGCACGAGAACGACATCGAGCGCTTGCTCGCCGCGTACCAGACGGCCGGCGGCCAGGTGGCGGCATGACGATCCTCGACCCGCGCCTCTGGCTGGCCTTCGTCGCCGCGCTCGCGATCACCGCCGGCGCCTGCTACTTCAAGGGGCATGCCGACGGCGTGCGCGAGACGACGGCCGCCGCGCAGAAAGCGCAGCTCGCCGCGGTGGATGCGGCCCGTGCCGAAGAACAACGCCGCACCGCGGCCCAATCGGAGATCGCAAAAGATGCGAACAAACAACGCACGGCCGCGCTCGCAGATGCTTTTGCTGCTCGTGCTGCCGCTGGCAGCCTGCAGCAGCGCGTCGACCAGCTCGTTGCAGCCGCCCGCCATCCCGCCGCTACCGCCGGAAGCGCGCCAGCCGGGGACGCCCTCGATCTGCTTGCCGACGTGCTCGGCCGCGCTGACGAGCGCGCGGGTGAACTGGCAGAGTATGCTGACCGCGCCCGCATCGCCGGCCAGCAGTGCGAGCGCGACTACGACGCGCTGACGGCGCCCAGAAAACTCTGACGGAATCTTGACGTGAATCGTCGGGAAAAGGCTAAAATTAGCACCGGAAGCGCAGCCGACTAGGGATGGCGATCGCTGCAAGTCGTTGATTTGACTGCGCTTCCGTTTTTGCCAATTTGTAAACTACCGTTCTTCTAAGCCGTAGGTCACACGTTCGAATCGTGTAGGGCGGGCCAGCTTGATTCCTCAAGGACCTTCACCAGTCCGCCTCGGTTATCCAGCCCCCTCACTCAACCGTCACCGATTTCGCCAGATTCCTCGGCTTGTCGATATCCGCGCCACGCAGACACGCCGCGTGATACGCAAGCAGCTGCAACGGCACCACATGCAGGATCGGCGACAACAACCCGTAGTAATCGGGCATCCGCAGCACCGACACGCCTTCGCTGTTGTCGATCCGCGTATCGGCATCGGCGAACACGTAAAGCTGCCCGCCGCGCGCCCGCACTTCCTGCATGTTCGACTTCAGCTTCTCGAGCAACGCGTCGTTCGGCGCGATCGTGGCAACCGGCATCGTGTGCGTCACGAGCGCGAGCGGCCCATGCTTCAACTCGCCCGCGGGATACGCCTCCGCGTGGATATACGAAATCTCCTTCAGCTTCAGCGCGCCTTCGAGCGCGATCGGGTAGTGCAGCCCGCGCCCGAGAAACAGCGCATTCTCGTGTTGCGAGAATTCCTCCGCCCAGCGCTCGATCTGCGGTTCGAGCCCGAGCACATCCTCGAGTGCACCAGGCAGCCGCCGCAATTGCATCGTGTAGCGCGCGAGCTGCGCATCGTCGACGTAGCCGCGCAGCCGGCCGAGCGTGACCGCGAGAATGAACAGCGCAACGAGTTGCGTCGTGAACGCCTTGGTCGACGCGACGCCGATTTCCGGGCCGGCCCGCGTCAGGAAGCGCAGGCCGGTCTGCCGCATCATCGCGCTGGTCGGCACATTGCAGATCGCCAGCGTGTCGATATGGCCCAGCGCCTGCGCGTACTTGAGCGCGGCGAGCGTGTCGGCGGTCTCGCCGGATTGCGACACGCTCACCACCAGCGTATTCGGCATCGCGAGTGCGTCGCTGTAACGGTATTCGCTCGCGATCTCGACCTGCGCGGGCACGCGCGCGATCGTTTCGAGCCAGCGGCGCGCGGTCAGGCCGGAATAGTGGCTCGTGCCGCACGCGAGAATCAGCACGTTGTCGATCTGCTCGAACGCTCGCGCGGCGTCGGGGCCGAATACGGCCGGATCGAACAGCCCCGCGTCCGGGATGGTCGCGGCCACGGCCTCCGGTTGCTCGAAAATCTCCTTCTGCATGAAATGCCGGTACGGCCCGAGTTCGACCGCGGCCTGCGCGGAGGAAATGGTTTGTACCGCGCGCTCGACCGGTGCGCCGCCACGATCGAGTACGCGAACGCCGCCCGGCGTCAGTTCGACGATGTCGCCTTCCTCGAGAAAGATGAAGCGGTCGGTGATGCCGGCGAGCGCGAGTGCGTCGGAGGCGAGAAAGCACTCGCCGTCCTTCAAGCCGACGACGAGCGGTGAGCCGACCTTCGCGCCGATCAGCCTTTGCGGCTCATGCTTGCTGAACACGGCGATCGCGTAGGCGCCGTGAAGCTGCGATGTCGCCGCGCGCACGGCGGCAAGTAGGTCGCCGCGATACTGGCTGTGGATCAGGTGCGCGACGACCTCGGTGTCGGTCTGACCGTCGAATTCGTAGTGCGCGTCTGAAAGTTGCCTGCGCAACGTTTCGTGGTTTTCGATGATGCCGTTGTGCACGAGCGCGATTTCGTCGCGCGAGAAGATCGGATGCGCGTTGCAGGTTGCCGGTGCGCCATGCGTCGCCCAGCGCGTGTGCGCGATGCCGGTGCTGCCGGTCAGGCCGGTGGTGCGCACGTGCGCGTCGAGATCGGCGACACGCGACACACTGCGTTCGCGACGCGCCTGGCCGTTCACGACCGTCGCCACGCCGCATGAATCGTAGCCGCGATACTCGAGGCGACGCAATCCTTCAATCAGAATCGGGACGATGTCCCGTTGCGCGACCGCGCCGACGATGCCACACATGACACGTTTCCTCCCTGTTAGTCCTCATGGACCGCGCACGCCGTTGCGTCAGCGCGATGCGGTTGCCGTTGCCGTCGTGAATCCGCATCGAGCGGGGATGACGGGCGCGGCCATCCGGCTTTCGAATGCCAGATAAAGCGACTCCTCCAGTACGTTCCAGTGCGCGCCGTGCCGGTATGGGGCCGATCGCGCTTGCCAGCAGGCAACGGTGCCCCAATCGTTCATCTTGAGCGCCACCAGCGCGATCAAGCTCCACGGATAATCGGTGTTGGCGAGTTGCGGCCAGCTCTTGCCGTGCTTCCGCATCCACTGCGCGTAGAACGTCTCGCCGGATTGTTCGGGTACCTGAATACCTGAGAGGAGCGGGAGGATCTGCGCGATCTTCGCCGGATAAAAACTCGTATCGCTGACTTGCTGCGTGCTCGCACGAAACCCGGATCCGCTGCCGCGCCAGAAGACCCTCAGGATCGCGGATGCCAGCTGGTCGGCACGCTGGCTCCACGGTCCCGCATGCGTGGAGTCGGCGCGTCGGACGTAGTACGCCGCGAGGGCCTGGAACGCGCTGTGGACTTCGACGTTGTCCATCAGTAATGCGACATGCAGCGACGACGAGATCTGATAGACGCCGGAGGCCTTGTCGAGCAGCGTGTCCAGGTGCAAACAGGCACGGTTCAGGCTGACTTCCCACGCGGCGGGCAAGCCGTCGGGCGGCGCGAAGCGAGCGAGCAGTTCGATCCAGGTCGCGATCATCGCGTCGTCGGTTTCCGCGTCGGCGCATGCGCGGTAGCGGCCATTCTTCACGCAGTAGCGATCGAAACCGCCATCCGGGCGCTGGCGCGGCAGCAGCCATGCGATCCAAGCGAGTGCCGCCGGACGGGCATCGAGTTGCGCGTCGGACGCGGCGAGCAGCGCCTTCGCCGCGAAATACGGATCGATGCCGACGCCGTTCAGGCGCACGGTGATCGCACCGTCGGCGCGTTGGTACAGCCCGTTGAGGCGAAGTTCGGCGGCGCTTGCGTGCAGCGCGAAACCGCACGCAGCGATACAGCAGGCGACGTGCCACAGGCGACACAGTGCGACGGTGGCCGCTACGCGAGAGCGTACGGTCGGGCAAAGCGCGGGCCGGTTCATGGTCTTGGGCTCCTGCGCGGCGGTCCGGTGCAATCGTCGCCGGGCGAGGCGTTGGCCGCGTCGCGCCCGGCGTGCGTGTCGACGTTGTGGCTCGGGCCGCCGTAGTGCGGGTGAACCCGAGGCTGGTACCGATGTTTGCGTTCACGGGCCGGCTCCTGGCTTCGAAGCCGGAACCGGGCTCGTGGATCGCGCGTACTTCAACGGGGCGCGTCGGCACGTTCGGATCGCTGGAGCACTCGTTCGCTCCACGCGGACGCGTCGCGTTTCCCTCCTGTTTCGTTGCCTGGGTGCCCCGGTTCGTCCGCTGCCGGGCGAGTGTTTCGGGGCACACCTGTCTGTCATTAAGCAAGGCGTGAGCCATCGGCCGCGATGCCACGCGCGGCAAGGGGCGGGGGTGGAGGGTGGGCGCCTGGCGCGAACGACGGCGATGATTTTTGATTCAACGAAGAATCAGCGTGCGCACCCGCCGAATGCCCGCACTTGATCGGCGTCGCGGCATGGACGTGTCGTGCGTGGAGCGAATCGTCTGCCGAACCTGCGCCGCCTTGGCAGTGCGATGTCGCGCGGGGATGCGCATCGCGTCGTGCGTGACGTGTGCATCGGCTGGCGTGCCGGTGTGCTTCATGAGCGCGCGTGGGTTAGATGGGCCGGACGCCGATGCAACCGCCCCGTTCCGGACCCGCGTTACACATTCGCAACATTTCCCGCGCCGTCGATTCGTGCGACGTGAATGACGTTGCGTGTCGGGTTGAACCATCGAGGATGACCACCGCCAGACGATCGATCTTGCCGCCGTCTGCACAGACAAAAGTGGCGGATCAAGGAAGCGCAACGCGCTTCGACAGATGCGAGCGATTCGATGCGCGACGGACGCTCGACATGCGTTCGAGATTCGTCGGACGACGTCGTCGAAGGGACCGTGCGACTGCCCCGGTGTTTGCGTGTATCGCGCCTGATTGGCGCGGCGACACGCGTAGCAGTTGTGAAACATTCCGTCGCGCACTGCAGGTGCGCGGTGCATGCAGCGTGAACCGGATACGGTCGCAGGGCGGCTGGTTTGAATATTGCTGTAGAGGAAAAGACGTGAAGAACCGCCGTGACGCCTGGCCAAACGAGGAACGACTCATGACGTGACTGATCAAGCGCAACAGGACGCCGGTAGTACGACGATTCGCGTGGCGTGGACCGCGCGAACCGGGCGGCGCGCTCGCTCCGCGACACCGCAACGTGTCGACCGCGTGCGAGTACGGGAGGCGCCGCCTGAATACATGCTTCGCGCCACGAGCAGGGTCATTCAGCGCGAAATGGCTCAACGAGGATAACGATGAAAAAGATTTTGCTTGTGTTCGGGACTCGGCCGGAGGCCATCAAGATGGCACCGCTGGTGCGTGCATTGAAGGCGCAAGCCGGTGTCGACGCCAGGGTATGCGTAACCGCGCAGCACCGCGAAATGCTCGATCAGGTGCTGACGCTGTTCGACATCAAGCCCGACTACGATCTCAACGTGATGCGTCAAAGTCAGACGCTGACCGACGTAACGACGGGCATTCTGCAGGCAATCGGCATCGTGTTCGACGAATTGCGTCCCGACGTCGTGCTGGTACACGGCGATACGACGACCACGCTGGCGGTCAGTCTCGCGGCGTTCTACCGCTATCTGCCGGTCGGGCACGTGGAGGCCGGCTTGCGCAGTGGTGACATCTGGTCGCCGTGGCCGGAGGAGCTGAACCGCCGTGTGACCGACGCAGTGTCGTCGTGGCATTTCGCACCGACCGGGCAAGCACGCGACAACCTGCTCAGCGAGGGCGTACCGGGTGGGGCGGTCGTGCTGACCGGCAATACCGTGATCGATGCGCTGCACGAGGTCAAGCGCATGCTCGATCACACCACGGCGTTGTCGGAAAAGGTTGCGGGACAGTTTCCGTTTCTCGAACCGTCGCGGCGCGTCGTGTTGATCACCGGGCATCGTCGCGAAAGTTTCGGCGAGCCGTTCCAGAATTTCTGCGATGCGCTGTGCACGCTCGCGAACCGTTATCCCGACGCGCAGTTCGTCTATCCGCTGCACATGAATCCGAACGTGCGGGAGCCGGCGCGTGCGCGGCTCGGCCACCTGCCGAACATTTACCTGATCGAGCCGCAGGAATATCTGTCGTTCGTATTCCTGATGTCGCGCGCGCATTTCATCATCACCGATTCGGGCGGCATTCAGGAGGAAGGGCCCGCGCTGGGCAAGCCGGTGCTGGTCACGCGCGAGACGACGGAGCGACCCGAGGCGATCCAGGCCGGCACCGCGCGGCTCGTCGGTACCAATCAGGAGCGGATCGTGTGGGAGGCATCACGGTTGTTCGATAGCGACAGCGCGTACGGGGAGATGGCGCGCGCGAGCAATCCGTACGGCGACGGTCATGCGAGTGAGCGGATCGTTCACGCGCTGATGCGCAATCCGGGGGCACCCACGAAGGCGACGAGCTTTTCGATGGGGTCGTCGGAGATGCCGTTCAATGCGCTCACACTCGGGTTGCAGGCGTTGCGATCGCCGTGAGCGTGGTGCGTGCCCGCATGCCGTACGAGCGAGGTGTCCGGCAATCACTTTGAGCGCCGATCGCGGCCACGCAAGTCGGGAATCGTACCGGGTCACCCGGCGCGGCATCGTTCCCGGCCTGCGTCGGCAATCCATTGAAGCTCGTGCAATCGGCTTGAAGCATTGGCGCTCGACGTCGGCGCCATGTGACGCACGCGTGCTTCGTTCACGACTCATCCGCCCTGACGGCGTGATGGAGTAATTTGCGCTCGGTTCGCACGGCGACCTGAAGCAGGCTGCGATCACGATCTATCGCGGCAGGGATCACGAGAAGGCCGTTGCGGATGGGGTCCGGATATCACGAAGCACCGCCGCGAACGGTCGGCGCGTGGGTTCTCGCGCTAGCGGTCACCCCCCTCGTTGCTCGCCGGAACAGGCGCGTCAGTCGGTCCCACTCGCATGACAAACGTCATGCGCCATCGATTCCCCTTCAGCATCTCCCCGGTTTGTCTCTCGCCCGCGCCGATACGCACCGACGACGCAAAACTGCCGCACATCAGTTAGAGTTGGAGCCCGGGCGATTCCGCATACGATTCTGGCTCCCCGGGCAATGTCGAAGCCGCCGGGGGCCGAACGTGGCACGCAAGTGCTGCGATCCGAGTCGCCATTTCTGGCAGTTCCGACATGATCGCGTTGCCTGAGTGACGGTTTGCATGGGGCAGAATCCGGGCTGGTGCGTGCCCGCTATCCATCCGGCTCGCATGCCCGATGGCCATCCCCAGCCAGCCGCACCGATCACCACGCATTGACCGCCGGTCCTGCCGGCGGAGCAGTCCACAAGACGGCATCGGGCCGGCGCAGCAGGACGCACCCGCCGCCGTTCGAATCCCCACCCGGCACCCGTGGTGCGATGCGGGCGCCTCGACCAGGAGGTGAACGATGATCACGCTGACCGTCAACGGTAGCGAGCAGCACTTCGACGGCAATCCCGACATGCCGTTGCTCTGGTATCTGCGCGATGTCCTCGGCGACACCGGCACCAAGTTCGGCTGCGGCATGGCGCTGTGCGGCGCATGCACCGTGCACCTCGACGGCGTTGCGATCCGCTCGTGCATCACCCCGGTCGCGGCCGCTTCCGGCAAGCGCGTGACGACGATCGAGGGATTGTCGACGGGCGTCAATCATCCGCTGCAGCAGGCCTGGCAGGAACTGAACGTCGCGCAGTGCGGCTACTGCCAGTCCGGGCAGATCATGCAGGCCGCATCGCTGCTGAAGACGAATCCCCATCCGACCGACGCCGACATCGACGATGCGATGTCCGGCAACATCTGCCGCTGCGGCACCTACACGCGCATTCGTGCGGCGATCCGCCTGGCCGTACGCCGCGGAGGTGCCGCATGAGCGCACCCGAACTCTCCGTCCATAACGAAAGCCGTCGCGCATGGCTGCTCGGCTTCGCATCCGGCGGGCTGCTGCTCGCGTTCGGCGTGCCGTCGCTCGTCCGTGCGGCCGTGCCGGTGCAGCCGCCCGTCAGCGCGAATCCTCAATATGGCGGCGCCGGGATGCCGCACGGGTTGCGCGACGATCCGCACCTGTTCGTCGCGATCGCGCCGGACGGCACGGTCACCGTGACCTGCATCCGCTCCGAGATGGGGCAGGGCGTGCGCACGAGCGTCGCGCTCGTCGTGGCGGACGAACTGGGCGCCGACTGGGCGCGCGTGAAGGTCGCGCAGGCCGTGGGCGACGAGCCGCGCTACGGCAACCAGAACACCGACGGATCGCGCAGCCTGCGCCAGAGCTTCGCCGCACTGCGTCGCGCGGGTGCGGCGGCGCGCACGATGCTCGAACAGGCGGCAGCCGCGGCATGGGGCGTCGATGCGCGTCAGGTCAAGGCGACGGTGCATGAGGTCGTCGACACGACGAGCGGGCGCAAGCTCGGCTTCGGCGAACTGGCGGCGAAGGCGGCCGCGTTGCCGGCGCCGGATCCGGTCACGGTGGCGCTGAAGGCGCCGGCCGAATTCCGCTATATCGGCAAGGGCGAAACGGCGCTGATCGACGGGCGCGACATCGTCGGCGGCCGCGCGCATTACGGGATCGACACGCGGCTCGACGGGATGCTGTATGCGGTCGTCGCGCGACCGCCGGCCTATGGAGACACGGTCGCGTCGTTCGATGCATCGGCGGCGGAGAAGCTGCCGGGGGTCGTCAAGGTCGTGCAGTTGGCGCCCACACCGCTGCCGTCCGGTTTCCAGCCGCTCGGCGGCGTGGCCGTCGTCGCGCGCGATACGTGGACGGCGATCCAGGCGCGCGCGCAACTGAAGATCGACTGGAAGCACGGGCCCAACGCGAACTACGATTCCGCCGCGTATCGCAAGACGCTCGAAGCGGCTGCCGCGCAACCGGGCGACGTGATCCGCAACGACGGCGATGCAGCGGCGGCGCTGGCCGGCGCCGCGAAGCGCGTGCGCGCAACGTACTACATCCCGCATCTCGCGCACGCGACGATGGAGCCGCCCGCGGCCGTCGCGCGCGTGGCCGACGGCCGCTGCGAAGTGTGGACCTGCACGCAGGCGCCGCAGACCACGCGCGACGAGGTCGCGAAGGCGCTCGGGTTGCCGACGGAGCGCGTGACGGTCAACGTGACGCTGCTCGGCGGCGGTTTCGGCCGCAAGTCGAAGCCGGACTACGTGGTGGAGGCGGCGCTGCTGGCGAAGGCGGTCGGCGCACCCGTCAAGCTGACGTTCACGCGCGAGGACGACATCGCGCACGACTATTTCCATGCGGTGTCGCTCGAGGCGTTCGACGGCGGGATCGATGCGTCGGGGAAGGTGGTCGCGTGGCAGCATCGCACGGTCGCGCCGTCGATCCAGTCGACGTTCAGGGCCGGTGTCGTGCATGAGCAGCCGGGCGAGCTCGCGCAGGGGATCGCGGACCTGCCGTTCGCGATTCCGAACGTGCGGATCGAGAATCCGGCCGCGCAAGCGCACACGCGGATCGGCTGGTTCCGCTCGGTCTACAACATCCCGCATGCGTTCGGCATCCAGAGCTTCGTGTCGGAGCTGGCGCACGCGGCCGGTCGTGACCCGAAGGATTTCCTGCTCGAACTGATCGGGCCCGCGCGGCGATTCGAGCCGCACATCACGGTGAAGAACACGAACTACGGCGAGGATCCGGCGCTGTATCCGATCGATACCGGCCGGCTGCGGCGCGTGGTCGAGACGGTCGCGCGCGGCGCCGGCTGGGGGCGCAAGCTGCCGAAGGGGCACGGCCTCGGGATCGCCGCGCATCGCAGCTTCGTGTCGTACACGGCGGCGGTGTGCGAGGTGCAGGTCGATGCCGACGGCAAGATCACGGTGCCGCGAGTCGACATCGCGATCGACTGCGGCCCGCAGGTCAACCCGGAGCGGGTACGCTCGCAGCTCGAGGGCGCGGTGGTGATGGGGCTCGGCATCGCGCTGCACGGCGAGATCACGTTCAAGGACGGCCATCCGGAGCAGAGCAACTTCAACGGCTTCCAGGTGCTGCGCATGAACGAGGCGCCGCGCGAAATCCGCGTGCATCTCGTCGCGCCGGATGATTTTGCGACGCCGCTCGGCGGCGTGGGCGAGCCGGGCCTGCCGCCCGTCGCGCCGGCGCTGACCAATGCGATCTTCGCGGCGACCGGCACGCGCATCCGCAGCCTGCCGGTTGCCGATCAGTTGTCGAAGCCGAGAGCGGCGTAACGACGCATTGCGCGCCAGGCCGTCTGCATGGCCCGGCGCGCGCTTTCCAGAATCAACTGCGGGCATTCAATCGCAGTATTCAGGCTCGACATTCTCAATAAAACAGAATAAATCTCGCTGCAATATCGGGTTTGCCCGATGGTGCGGTATCGTACAAAGAACGCCCGGAAAGTGTCGGATCATTGGGCCGTCGAATTCAGTGCTGTAAAAATTTCAGAGGGGAAATCGGGTGTCGATAAACCGTTCGGCGATGTTTAGT
This sequence comes from Burkholderia sp. HI2500, assembly GCF_002223055.1. Lineage (NCBI taxonomy): Bacteria > Pseudomonadati > Pseudomonadota > Betaproteobacteria > Burkholderiales > Burkholderiaceae > Burkholderia > Burkholderia sp. HI2500. Next base: position 965,425 of record NZ_NKFL01000004.1, read on the forward strand.
TTGATTCGGTGAACGACATTTAACGCGAAATTATTCCCGGTCGATCCTCCGGCGAGTATTCATTCTCATTTCATTCTTTGCATTTCATGACGTGCGGGCGCTGCGGCATCCACGCGCGGCGGCGTCTGCGCGTCCGTTGTCCGGCGCCTTGCAGCGGGGGGCGCCGGGGGCGGGGGAACAATCGCAGGTCGTCGGTAAATCACTGTCCGGTTTCCGATTAGGGTTAAAGATCGATGGATTCATTCGGGTCGCCGGGATTTTGCGTGTCATTCGAATTGAATCGATGAATTGAATTAATTCGGCTCGAACGATGTGATCGTGCCGTTCGAAAGTTTAAATGTATTTAACGTATTGATCATCGTCGCAATTGCGGCGTTGTTCGATGCCCCGCTAGATGGGTTATCTAGCATTTTCAAACTGGAGAAATGCAATGCAAGAGCTGAATCAGCAGGAAATCGCCCAGGTTGCCGGTGGCTACTACGGCGGCCCGGGCATCCCCTCGGCGCTGGGCAACATCATCGAATGGGGCGGCAGCACCGCGGAGAGCATCGGCAATGCGCTGACGTTCGGCATCTTCGCCGCACCGGTCAAGCAGGCATACAACATCGGCGAGACGATCACGACCGCCGCCGTGAACCTGCTGGACGGCCTGTTCGGCGGCCCGATTTACTGAGTTGCCGCAATTGAGGCAACGCGGTAGACGCCGCGTTTCCCGATGATGGAAGCGATGATCCGGTATGCATGGACCTACTTTGCATACCGGATCGCTTTGGCCGGCTCCGGCGCGCGGCCGCGGGGCGACGGCTGATTCCGCAATTTGGCGATACGTGGGTGAAAATGGAGTTCGGTCTCTTTCGTTCTGAAGCGGCACAGGCTCAACGGATGCGCGTGCTGGGCGACATCGTGCTCGTGCACCCCATGTCCATGACGCTGATGACGGCCGTCGCGCTGGTCATGGCCACCTGCGTGGTGCTGTTCTTCGCGTTCGGTACCTATACGCGGCGCACGACGGTCAGCGGCGTGGTGATGCCGGATTCGGGGCTGGTCAAGGTCTATGCATTGCAGCCGGGCATCGTCGTCGAGCGCGACGTGAAGGAAGGGCAGCACGTGACGCGCGGGCAGACGCTCTATACGGTATCGACCGACTTGCAAAGCGCGGCGGAAGGCGCGACGCAAGCGGCGCTGATCGCGCAGGCGCGGCAGCGCAAGGCGTCGCTGCTCACGGAAATCGACAAGACGCGCAGCCTGCAGCAGGACGAGCGCGACACGCTGCGCGCGAAGATCGCGAACCTGAAAGGCGCGCTCGCGCAAATCGACGACCAGCTCGCGGCCCAGCGGCTGCGCACGTCGATCGCGGCCGACGGCGCGGCACGCTATCGCGGCCTGCTCGCGCAGGATTACATCTCGAAGGACCAGGCGCAGCAGCGCGAGGCCGATCTGCTCGACCAGCAGTCGAAGCTGAACGGGCTGCTGCGCGACCGCGCATCGACGCTGCAGTCGCTCACCGAGGCGAGCAACGAACTGTCGGGGCTCGGCTTCAAGCAGCAGAACCAGCTCGCGCAGATCGACCGCAACGTGATCGACGTCGACCAGAACCTGATCGAAAGCGAGGCGAAGCGCCGGATCGTCGTCGCCGCGCCGGAGACGGGCATCGTGACGGCCGCGATCGCCGACGTCGGCCAGTCGGTCGAACCGTCGCGACCGCTCGCGAGCGTCGTGCCGGGCGGTGCGCGCTGGCAGGCCCACCTGTTCGTGCCGAGCACGGCGATCGGCTTCGTGCGGGTCGGCGAGCCGGTGCTGATCCGCTATCAGGCGTTTCCTTACCAGAAGTTCGGCCAGTACGGCGCGACGGTCGTGTCGATCGCGCGCACGGCGCTGTCGGCGGCCGAACTCGCGAACGACGGCGGCCCGGCGGCGACCCCGGGCGAGGGCCGCGACGCGACCTTCTACCGTGTGACCGTCGCGCTTGAGGCGCAGCACGTCACCGCGTACGGCGCGCAGCAGCCGCTGCAGGCCGGCATGACGCTGCAGGCGGACATCCTGCAGGAACGCAGGCGCCTGTACGAGTGGGTGCTCGAGCCGCTCTACAGCCTGACCGGCAAACTCTGACGAGGTCGCGCATGGCATTACTCGATCGACTCTCGTTCGGCCTCGGCCGCCGGCTGCCGATGATCCTGCAGACCGAAGCCGCGGAATGCGGGCTCGCGTGTCTCGCGATGGTGGCCGGCTATCACGGTCACCACGTGGATCTCGCGACGCTGCGCGGCCAATTCCCTGTCTCGCTGAAGGGCGCAGGCCTCGCTCGCGTGATCGAGGTCGCGCAGCGTCTCGCGCTCGGCACGCGCGCGGTGAAGCTCGACCTGGCGCAGCTCGGGCAGCTTCGCCTGCCGTGCCTGCTGCACTGGAATTTCAACCACTTCGTCGTGCTGAAGGAAGTGAACGGCAAGACCGCGACGATTCACGATCCGTCGCACGGCGTCCGCAAGGTGCCGCTCGCCGACGTGTCGCGCGCGTTTACCGGCGTCGCGCTCGAGCTGTGGCCGGCCTCCGGCTTCGCGCCGCGCGCGGCGCGTCCGGCGGTCAAGCTGCGCGAACTGCTGGGCCCGGTGTCGGGACTGTCGCGCTCGCTCGCGCAGATCCTGGGGCTGGCAATCGCGCTGGAAGTGTTCATGCTCGTGCAGCCGTTCTTCCTGCAGTGGGTGATCGACGAAGTGATCGTCAGCGCCGATCGCGACCTGCTGACGGTGTTGGCGCTCGGTTTCGGCCTGCTGCTGCTGATGCAGCAGGCGACCGGCGCGATGCGTGCGTGGGCGCTGATGTATGTCGGCGTCACGCTGAACATCCAGTGGCGCGCGAACGTGTTTACGCATTTGCTGAGCCTGCCGGTGCGCTATTACGAGCGGCGTCATCTCGGCGACGTCGTGTCGCGCTTCGGTTCGATCGACACGATCCAGCAGACGCTGACGACGTCGTTTCTCGGCGCGGTGATCGACGGGTTGATGACGATCGTCACGCTCGCGATGATGTTCGTGTACAGCCGCGTGCTCGGCGTGGTCGCGCTCGCGACGATGGCGCTGTACGCGCTCGTCCGATGGATGTGGTACGCGCCGCTGCGGCGCGCGACCGAGGATCAGATCGTGCACGCGGCCAAGCAGCAGAGCCATTTCCTCGAGACGGTGCGCGGCGTGAAGACGATCAAGCTGTTCAATCGCCAGACGGAGCGCCGCGCGAGCTGGATCACGCTGCTGGTCGAGCAGGTCAATGCGGGCCTGCACGTGCAGAAGCTGCAGATCTTCTACCAGCAGCTCAACGGCCTGCTGTTCGGCATCGAGAACGTGCTGATCATCTGGCTCGGCGCGCGGATGGTGATGGACGGTCAGTTCACGGTCGGCGTGCTGATGGCGTTCAACGCGTACAAGAGCCAGTTCGACAGCCGGGTCGGCAGCCTGATCGACAAGTATTTCGAAGTCAGGATGCTGCAGCTGCAGGGCGAGCGGCTGGCCGACATCGTGTTCGCGCAAGCGGAGCCGGACGCGAGCCTGCGCAACGTGCCGGGCGAGGCCGAGGCGCTCGACGCGAGCATCGAGATCGACGGCCTGTCGTTCCGTTACGCAGACGGCGAGCCGCTGGTGCTGGACGGTGTCAGCGCGACGATCGCGGCCGGCGAATCGGTCGCGATCGTCGGGCCGTCCGGTTGCGGCAAGACGACGCTGATCAGCGTGCTGCTCGGGATTCACGAACCGACGGGCGGCACCGTGCGGATCGGCGGCCTCGACGTCGCGCGACTCGGCATCGACCGGCTGCGCGGGCTCGTCGGCACGGTGCTGCAGGACGACGTGCTGTTCGCGGGCTCGATCGCGGACAACATCAGCTTCTTCGACCCGGAGGCGGACCCGCAGTGGGTGGCCGAATGCGCGCGCATCGCGGCCGTGCACGACGACATCGCCGCGATGCCGATGGGCTACAACACGCTCGTCGGCGACATGGGCACGGTGCTGTCCGGTGGCCAGAAGCAGCGCGTGCTGCTGGCGCGCGCGCTGTACAAGCGGCCGGCCATTCTGGTGCTCGACGAGGCGACGAGCCATCTCGACGTTCAACGCGAGAAGCAGGTCAACGTGGCCGTCACGCAGCTCGCGATGACGCGGCTCATCGTCGCGCACCGGCCGGAGACGATCGCGTCGGCGCAGCGCGTCATCATGCTGCAGGGTGGCAAGATCGTGCTCGACCAGTCGACCGAGGCGCTGCGCGCGGCGGCCGCGGCGAAGGCGTCCGGCAGCGTGCCGGCCGCATCGCCCCAGGCGATGCACGCGACGCACGATGCCGGTTCGGCACAGCCGGTCGCGGGGCGCTAGACGATGACACGCGCTCTCGCCATCGTGTCGGCCGCCGTTGCATGCGCGGCATTCGCGTCGTCCGCAGGCGCGCAGATGCTCGACGTCTATCGCACGCGCGACGATGTCGCGGCGACGCAGGCCGGGTCGATGGCGTCGGCGACCGCGTGCGGCGCACCGCACGTCGACGGCCGCCCGCTCGCGCTCGAGGATGCGATCCTGCAGGCCATCTGTGCTCATCCGCAGTTGACCCGGACGTGGTCGGACGCACGCGCGGCGGCGGCCGAGGTCGGCGTGTCGAAGGCCGCGTACTGGCCGACGCTGAACGCGACGGCCGGCATCCAGCGCGACAACCTGACGACGGACTACAGCGGCGGCTTCTCGCAGAACCAGCGCAGCAGCAGCCGCTACGGGATGCTCAACCTGAGCTGGGTGCTGTTCGATTTCGGCAAGCGCGGCGCGAATCTCGATCGTGCGCGCGCGCTGCTGCGCGCGGCCAACGCCGCGCACGACGATACGTTGCAGAGCGTCTTCTACGACGCGGCGCAGGCGTTCTATGCGCTGCGCGACGCGCAGGCGGCGCTCGAGGCGGCGCAGGCCGTCGAGCGCGCGGCGCAGGAGAGTCTCGCCGAAGCCACCGCGCGTCACGACGGCGGTGCGGGCACGCTCGGCGACGCGTTGCAGGCCCAGACGACCTATCGCAAGGCGCTGCTCGATCGCGTGAGCGCGGAAGGCGACCTGCAGAACGCGATCGGCACGCTCGCGACGACGCTCGGCGTCGATGCCGACACGCCGTTGCGCATCGCCGACGCGGAACCGTCGCCCGATCGCGACGACTTCACGCGCGGCGTCGCCGACCTGATCGCCGAAGCGAAGCGCCATCACCCGAAGCTGATCGCCGCGCGCGAGAAGCTCGAGGCCGCACGCGACCAGATCCGCTCGGTGCGGGCGCAGACGCTGCCGACGATTTCGCTGACGGGCAGCCTGTCGCGCAACAACCCGTCGTACCAGCAGCAGCCGTCGCTGTTCCAGATCCAGAGCAGTCACGGCAATTCGATCGGCATCCAGGTGTCGATTCCACTGTTCGAAGGGTTCGCGTCCGGCTATCGCGTCGCGGAGGCGAAGGCGCAGGCCGATGCGCAGGAAGCCGATGTGCGCAGCACCGAACTCAAGGTGTCGCTCGACGTGTGGAAGAGCTACCAGAGCCTGCAGACCGACACGACGAACCTCGACAACTCGCAGCATCTGCTCGACACCGCGCTGCATTCGCTCGACATCGCGCGCGGCCGTTACAAGGCCGGCGTCGGCACGTTCACGGAACTGTTGAATGCGCAGTCGGCGCTCGCGGATGCGCGCCGGCAGCGCGTGCTCGCGGTGTCGAAATGGCGCACCGCGAGACTGAAGTTGGCCGAGAGCCTCGGGAGATTGGGATTATGGAACGACGCGAGTTGATTCATGCGGGGCCGGAGGCGGGCGGCGCGCAAGCGCGCGGCTGCGCGTTCCTGTTCCCCGGACAGGGCGCGTTCTACGCGGGCGCGCTGCGGCAGCTCGCCCGCGAGCACCGCAGCGTGCGGCAGACGCTCGACACGATCGACGCGATCGCGAGCGAACGGCTCGGCCGGCCGCTGACCGGCGCGCTGTGGCGTGACGACGCGGGGCTCGACACGTGGCTGCGCGATGCCCCCGATTTGCTGCAGCTCGGGATCTTCGGCGCGTCGGTCGGGATGTTCGGCGTGCTGCACGCACGCGGCGTCGTGCCCGACGTGCTGATCGGACACAGCTTCGGCGAGATCGCGGCGCTGGTGTGCGGTGGCCTGTATTCGATCGAGCAGGGTGCGCACATCGTCTGCGACCGGATTGCGTCGCTGCAGGCGGCCGCGCCGGCAGACGGGATGATGGCCGCGATTTCCGCGGGCGCCGACGCGACGCGCGAGCTGATCGATGCGAGCGCCTACACGCATGCGGTGCGCAACGTGTGCGTCGCGGTCGAAAACCATCCGTCGCAGACCGTCGTGTCGGGCCCGCGCGATGCGCTGGAATGCTTCGTCGCGGTCTGCGCGGCGCGCGGCGTGACCGCTCAGGCGATCAGGTCTCCGTATGGATTTCATCATCCGGACCTGGCCGGCGCGCGTGAACAGTTTGCCGCGCGGCTGGCCGCCTATCCGCATCGCACGCTCGCGATTCCGGTGTATTCGCCGATCCTCGGGCGCCGCTACAGCGTCGCCGACGATCCCGGTGCGCGGCTCGCGTCGCATTTCGTGCTGCCGGTTCGGTTCGCGGATGCGATTCGCGCTGCGCGCGCGGACGGCATCGGGCGCTATGTCGAATGCGGCGCGCTCAACACGCTGGCGCGCATCGTCGTGCGCATCGCGGGGCCCGGCACGGTGAGGACGTTCGGCGGCCCGTCGAACGCGACAGAGGAGTCGAGCGTCGTCACGACGATCACCCGATATTTCCAGGAGGACAGCATCATGAAAGACGATATTCGCATCGACAACGCCGGGTCCGGTTTCGACGCGTTCTGGCATGCACGCGGACCGCACATCGTCGACTGGCTCAAGGGCGAACTGCGTCGCGCATTCGACGCGGCGAGCGCGGCACCGGCAGGCGCCGCACCGAGCGCGACGTCGTTCGCGCCGCAGCCGGAGTCGAGCGTCGCACCTGCGCCGCGGCTGGCCGCCGTCGGCGGGCCGGCGTTGACGGCGGCGCCGGCACCGTCGGTCGCACACGAACCGTTCGCGGCGGCGGCTACCGCGGCTCGCGCTCCCGCTCCCGCGGCGGCAAGACCCGCACACGTGCCGCGCGAGCGGCTGTTCTCCGAGCTCGTCGATATCTATGCGCAGGCGATGGAGTATCCGGCCGAGGTGTTCTCCGAATCGATCGAACTCGAGGCCGAACTCGGCATCGACTCGGTCAAGCAGACCGAGATCATCCAGCGCATCACGGCGCGCTACGCGCTGCCGCCGCTGCCCGCGAATTTCCGCAGCGGCGATTTCAAGGCGATGGGGCAGATCGTCGATTTCGTCTACGAGAACCAGGGGAAGGCAGCCGCCTGACGGCGGCGGACCGAAACGGTGATCGGCAGGGGGGCCCTGCCCGAAATGACACATTCTCGATAGGCAGGCGATCCATGTCGAATACCAGCATGCGCGGCAAGCTCGTTCTCGTGACGGGTGGTGCGAAAAACGTGGGCAAGGCGATCTGCAGGCGGTTCGCCGAGCAGGGCGCGCACGTGATCCTGAATTTCTTCCACTCGCTCGACGCGTCGAAGGAGACCGCGGAGGAACTGCGCGCGCTCGGCGCGACGGTCGACGTGATCCGCGCGTCGGTCGCGCAGCAGGCGCAGGTCGACCGGATGTTCGACGAGATCGAACGGCGCTACGGCCGCCTGGACGTGCTCGTCAACAACGCGGCGTCCGGCGCGCTGCTCGGCGTCGACGAGATCGGCGCCGAGCATTTCGATCGCGCGCTCGATACCAACCTGAAAGGCGCGTTCTGGTGTGCGCGACGTGCCGCGGCGTTGATGGCGCGCTCGGGCGGCGGCGCGATCGTCAACGTGTCGTCGGTGGGGGCGACGCTCGTGCCGGCGAACTATCTCGTCGTCGGCACCGCGAAGGCGGCGCTCGAGTCGCTCACGCGCTATCTCGCGGTCGAGTACGCGGGCCGTGACATACGCGTGAACGGCGCATCGTCCACGCTGATCGACGGCGACGTCGCCGCGCAGTTTCCGGACCCGGAGAACACCAAGCGCTCGAGCATCGCGGCGACGCCGCTCAAGCGGCTCGCGCGCGCGGAAGACCTCGCGGATCTCGTCGTGTTTCTCGCGTCGGACGCGGCGCGCTGGATCACCGGGCAGGTGGTCGTCGCGGACGGCGGGCTGTCGCTGTGCAGCGAGGGATTGTCGCCGCGCGCGGAATGGGCGACGGCGGCGCCGGCTGCGCATGCGGGCGACGATACGGTTGCCGCGGCCGCGCAGACGGCACACGCACCGGCCGCACGGGCCGATCACGCCCCCGCCGGCGACGACAGCGACGACAGCGACGACAGCGAGGATAGCGACGACATCGCCGTGGTCGGCATGGGCGTCGCGCTGCCCGGCGCGAGCGATCCGGAAGCATTCTGGCGCGCGCTGCTGGACGGCCCCGAGCTGTTCGGCAACGTGCCGCCGGATCGCTGGGATTACCGCTCGTTCTACTCGCCCGATACGTCGGCGGAGGACAAGAGCTATCAGTCGCGCTCGGTGTTCATCGAGCGGTTCGAGCCGTGCCCGACGGTGCGCGCGGAGCTCGACGCCGGCACCGCGCCGCGAGAGCTGACGACGCTGTGGCTGCGCCACGCGCTGTGCCAGTCGCTTGTCGGCGTGACGCTGCGCGACGCCGATCGCGTCGCGTTCCTCGTCGGCTATACGGCCGACGGCAGCCAGCATCTCGAAGAGGGCATGGTGCTGGCCGCTGCCCGCGAGCGCCTGAACGCGGTGCTGATCGACGCGGGCGTCGATGCGGCCGAGCGCGCGCGTCGCGTGGCCGCGATCGATGCGGTGCTGAGCGCGCGCTATGCGCGCGGCGCCGGCGAGCTCGCCTCGTTCTTCCCGCACCGCGTCGGCCTGAACGCGATGAAGGGCGTGCTGCCGGACGACGCGCAAACCATGATGGTCGATACCGCCTGTTCGTCGTCGCTGTATTCGATCGATCTCGGGATCAAGGCGTTGCTGCTCGGCCAGCAGGACGTGGTCGCGTGCGGCGGTGCATTCGCGCTCGCGCCGCGCGGCTCGATCCTGTTCTCGAAGCTGCACGGGTTGTCGCGCAGCGGCGAGGTGCGGCCGCTCGATCGCAACTGCGACGGCGTGCTGTTCGCGGACGGCGCGGGCGTCGTGATCCTGAAGCGCGTCAAGCGCGCGCGCGCGGACGGCGACCGCATTCTCGGCGTGCTCAAATCGTTCGGCTCGTCGTCGGACGGCAAGGGCAAGGCGATCTATGCGCCGAATTCGGCCGGCCAGCGCATCGCGATCGACCGCGCGTACGCGCGCACCGCGACGGTGCCCGCCGACGTCGACTGGGTCGTTGCGCACGCAACCGGTACGCCGGCCGGCGATCTCGCCGAATTCCAGAGCCTGCGGGATGCGATCCGGCGCGACCGGCCGGTGCAGCTGACGTCGAACAAGTCGCTGGTCGGGCATACGGGCTGGGCGGCCGGCGTCGTGTCGGTGATCCAGGTGCTGCTCGGCTTGCGGCATCAGATGATCCCGCCGCAGCATCGCTTCAGCGAACCGCCGCCGGAGTTCGACCTCGGCGGCACCAGCCTGCGGATTCCGGTCGCGCCGGTACCGTGGCCGGCGCGGCGCGAATCGGCGCGCGTCGCCGCGGTGTCCGGGTTCGGCTTCGGCGGGACGAACGGGCACCTGATCGTGTCGGAATACCGCGAGGATCTGCCGGCCGGCGCGGCGAGCGGCCGCTTCAAGCGCGAGCCGCTCGCGATCGTCGGATGGTCGGCGAAGTTTCCCGGCCTCGACGACGACGCGCAGGTCGCAGCCTGGCTGCGCGGCGAAGGCCGCGCGCCCGACGCGAGCTTCGGGGTCGGCTATCCGCTGCCGAGCTTCGCGCGCGTGAAGATGCCGCCGGCCGTGCTGCGCGCGCTCGACCGCTGCCAGCTGATGGCGCTCGATGCCGCACACGACCTGCGCGAACGCCTCGGCCCGTTCTGGCGCGAGCACGCGGACACGATCGGGCTCGTGATGGGGCACATGGGGCCCACGCGCAACGCGGCGCTCTACGCGAGCCGCTGCTATCTCGACGACATCGCGACCGCGGTGCTCGACGCGACGCGGCCGGACGAGCGCGCGGCGACCGAACGGCTCCTGAACGGCCTGCGCGAGGCGACGAAGCAGCTCGTCGCGCCGACGACCGAGAATTCGTTCCCGGGGATGATGCCGAACGTGATTCCGGCGCGCGTCGCGAATTATCACGACCTGCACGGGATGAACATGACGGTCGACGCGGGGCATGCGTCGACGCTGGCCGCATTCGAGGCGGCCGAGCGCTTTCTGTGCAGCGGCGAACTCGACATGGCGATCGTCGGCGGGATCAACGGCAACTCGGCGGAAGAGGTGCGCCCGGCGTTCGACCTGCCGCTCGCGGAAGGCATCGTGCTGTTCGCGGTGACGACCGTGCGGCGGGCGCAGGCCGAAGGGCTGCCGGTGCTCGCGGTGGTCGGCGGCGGCGACGCGCGGGCGGCCGTCGAACCGGCCGCGCCGCGCGACGCAATGGGCCGCGCGGTCACCTATGCGGGCGCCGACTCGGCGATCGACGTGCTGCGCGCGGTCGTCGCGCGTGAGGCCGGCACGACGCTCACGCGCGACAGCGGCCGCGATCGTGCGCGCTATGCGCTGCACGTCGCCTGCGACTGCGCGGGCACGCAAGCGGCCGCGTCAGGCGAGGCGCATGGCGCGGCGACGCATGAGCTGTCTGCCCACCGGGCGGCGCCAGCCGCCGCTTCGATCGCGCCGGCCAACCCGTGCGCCGCACCCATTTCCCCCGGCGCTTTGCTGCACGGCACGCTGCGCCGGACCGGCGTCGCGGCCGACGGCGAGCCGCTCGGCGTCGCGCGTTACCGGATCGAATGGCGCGACGCGCCGTGGCGGCCCGCGGGGCAGTCGACGCCGTTCATCACGCCGCGCTGCGTGATCGTGACCGACATGCCGGAAGTCCTGGCCGCGCAGGCCGAGCCGGGGCCCGGTTGCGTGGTGCTGTCGACGCGGCCGTTCGCCGCCCGCAGGCCGGGCTGGCACTGGATCGAGCGGATCGACGCGGCGGCGCTCGACACGCTGCCCGACGACATCGGCCACGTGCGCGTGCTGACGTCGCTCGACGCCGGCGCGCTCGCACCGGACGCCGCCGCGCCGGCCGCACCCGCGCGGCTCGCATTGCACGACCTCGCGTTTCTCGCGATCAAGCGTTGCCACGACGCACTCGAGCGCGACGGCACGTTCGTCGCGTTGCTGCTCGACGCGCTCGTGGGCGACGTGCCGCATCCGGACGCCGGCCTGTTCACGGGCCTCGTGAAGGCGCTTGCGATCGAGATGCCGAAAGCCCGCCCGGTCGCGGTGCTTACCGATGCACGCACGCTGCCCGATGCGTTGCGCGATGCCGAGCGCGAGAGCGGTGCACGGCACTGGCTGCCGGTCGTCGCATTGGGCGCGGGGCGGCGCCGCACGCCGCGTGTGATCGAGGAGGCAGGCGAGTTGCGTGCCGACGAGCGGCTGTCGCTTGGCCAGGACTCGGTCGTCGTCGCGATCGGCGGGGCGCGCGGGATCACCGGCGAGCTGATGAAGACGCTCGCCGCGCACGTGCGCCCGACGCTGTACCTGATCGGCAGCAGCGCGCTCGACGTGGTCGATGCGGCGTGGCTCGAGATGGACGACGAAGCGTTCGCGAAGAGTCGCCCCGATTACATTCGCCAGCAGAAGGCGCTGCATCCGGAACGGCCGTTGCCGGAAATCATCCGCGCATTCGAACGGCGTGCCGACGCGCGCACGGCGTGCATCAACATCGAAGCGATGCGCGCGTTCAGCGGCGCGCATCGTGTGACCTACGTGCGCGCCGACGTGCTGGACCCGGACAGCGTGAAGACGGCCATCGACGCGATCCTCGCACGCGAGCCGCGCGTCGACCTGCTGGTCAACGCGGCCGGGCTGAACCGTTCGGCGTCGGTGCGCGTGAAGTCGCTCGACGACTTCGTCGCGGTGCGCGACATCAAGGTGCGCGGCTACTGGAACCTGCGCCGTGCGTTCGGCGCGCGGCAGCCGCGGCTGTGGTGCAACTTCGGGTCGTTCATCGGCCTGACGGGCCAGGCCGGCGAAACCGACTACGCGTCGGGCAACGACTTCCTGAACACGCAGGCGTCGTATCACCGCACGGCGCTCGGCCACGACGAATTCACGATCGGCTGGACGCTGTGGCGCTCGGTCGGGCTCGGCTCGAATCCGGTCACGCGCGCGTTCCTGGAGAAGAGCGGGTTGTTCACGAGCATGCGCACCGCGGAAGGGCAGCATCACTTCATGCGCGAGCTCGGGCTCGGCGAGCGCGCGGCGATGTCCGTCCATCTCGGCGATGCCGAGCGACGCGCGATCGAAACGCATCTGCCCGGTTACTTCGAAACCGACGAACCGGCGCCGGCCGCGGCGTGCGCGCCCGATTTCTATCTCGGCCGCGAGCTCGCGCGCAGCGCCGACAGCGTGACGTTCGAGCGCGTGTTCGATCTCGAGCGCGACGCGTACCTGCAGCATCACGTCGTCAACGGCTTCCCGACGCTGCCCGGCACGTTCGTGCCCGAAGTGGCTGCCGAAGCCGCGCTGCGGCTCGTGCCGGGCCTCAAGGTGGTCGGTTTCGCGGACGCGACCTTCCTGCACTTCCTGCGTGTCTACGATGCGAAGCGGCCGAGCGTGAAGCGCATCCATGCGCGGATCGTGTCGCGCGACGCCGACGCCGTGCTGGTGCACGTGCGGATTGCCGGCGACGTGCTGGCGCCGGGCGGCCAGGTACTCGTGCGCGACAAGCCGCACTTCGAGATCACCGTGCGTCTCGCCGAGACCTACCCGCCGGCGCCGGTGTGGAGCGAACCGGCGGTCGGCACGTTCACGCCCGTCGCCGATCCGTATCACTTCGACGCGGCGCCGGTACGGCTGACCGGCATGTTCGTGTCGACGACCGACACCGGCATGAGCGAAACGGGCAAGCATGCGCGTTTCCGTCTGAACGTACCGGACGGCGATCCGGTGTTCTCGCGTTTCGTGGTGCCGAGCATCCTGCTCGACGGGCTCGCGCGCGTGGCGGCGCTCGATCATGTCGCGGGCGACTACATCCCGCTCGCGGCGCCGATGTCGATCGGCCGCATCGATCTGTACGAAGCCGGCAACGACTGCGAGCTGTCGGCCCGCCACGCGTCGATCGCGCTGCGCGTGACGCCGCGCGCGTTCGCGCTCGAGGGGCCGGCAAGCAGCGGCAACCGGTTCGTCGCGGTGCGCCCGGACGGCAGGGTCCTGATGCAGATGCGCGACGTGACGGGCATCGTGATCGGCTACGTGCATCGCGTGACGGGCGCGTTCGCCGCGCGTGGCGAAGTCGACGCGCAACGCGCGGCGCAGGCGGCTGCCGAACAGGTGTCCGCATGAGCACGAAGCGTCTCGCGCCCGGCCCGCGCGGCAGCGTCGTGATGGGCAATCTGGCGCAATACAAGCGCAATCCCGTCACGATGCTGCTGAAGCTGCAGCAGCAGTACGGCGACGTCGCCCGCAACCGCCTCGGGCCGTTCCTCACGCATGCGCTCGCGCATCCGGACGGCGTCCAGCACGTGCTGCAGGACAATCACCGCAACTACGTGCGCGGCCGCTTCTACGACAACTTCAAGATGTTCTTCGGCGACGGGCTGCTGACGACCGACGGCGAATTCTGGCGGCGTCACCGGCGCGTCGTGCAGCCGCTCTTTCACCGCAAGCAGGTGGACGCGCACACGGCCGCGGTCGGCGACGCGGCGCTCGCGCTCGTCGAGCGCTGGTCGCAGCGGCCCGCGCATGCGTCGTTCGACGTCGTCGAGGAGATGATGCACGTGAGCCTGCGCATGCTCGGGCTGATGCTGTTCAACGCGGACATCTCGCGGCACGCGGACGAGGTCGGGCCGGCCGTGCGCTTCGGCATCGAGGCGATGATGCCGCAGGGCAACCTGAACGATTTCGTGCCGCGCTGGATGCCGACGCCGTTCAATCGCCGGATCGCGCACGCGCGCCGCGGCATCGACACGATCGTCGACGCGATCGTCGCCGGGCATCGCGCGGGGCGCAGCGAGCCGAGCGACGTGATTTCGCTGCTGCTCGCCGCGCGCGACCCCGACACGGGCGCGCCGCTGACCGAGCGGGAGGTGCACGACGAGGTGATGACGGTGTTTCTCGCCGGCCACGAAACCACCGGCAGCGGCATGGCGTGGGGGCTCCATGCGCTCGCGCAGCATCCGCACGTGCTGCGCCGGTTGCGCGAGGAGCTCGACGCGGTGCTCGGCGGGCGCGCGCCCGACGCGGGCGACCTCGAGCGCCTGCCGTATCTGGTGCAGACCGTCGACGAGATCCTGCGCCTGTATCCGCCGATCTGGGGCTTCACGCGCGATCTGGTCGACGACGACGAAATCGGCGGCTATCACGTGCCGGCCGGCTCGTCGGTGTTCATGTCGCCGTACGTCACGCATCGTCATCCGGCGCTGTGGGCCAACCCCGACGCATTCGATCCGGAGAACTTCGGATCGCACGCGCCGGCGCGGCACAAGTATGCGTATTTCCCGTTCGGCGGCGGCATGCGCAAGTGCATCGGCTATCAGACCGCGCTGCTGCAGATGCGCGTGCTGATCGCGGTCGTCGCGCAGCACGTCGACCTGAGCGCGGTGCCGGGGCATTCGCTGGAGACCGGTGCGACGATCTCGCTGCGTCCGCGCGACGGAATCCGAATGATCGCGAAGCCGCGCTCGCGCGGACGGGTGCCGACGCAGCAAACGGTACGCGACGCGAGTGTGCCGGCCGGGCGCACAGCTGCGTGTCCGTTCACGGGCACGCCAGCGCGACACGCGCAAGCGGGCGCGCCCGAGTCGTCGTGGCAGGGGCCCGCTGCGGCGCAACCGGCGAGCGCGGCATCACCCACGCGCACGCCGACACCCGAGCAGCCCGCCGGCCCGACGCTGGCTCCGGACGTGCTGGCCTTTTTGCAGCGCGACTTGACGACGTACGACGCACGGCAGCGTACCGACGCAGCGCCGACACACCGCTTCACGTGGCGGCCGGTCGAGATCGAGCCGTTGCCAGACGTGCCGGCGGTCGAACTGAGCGGCAAGCGGATCGCGATCGTCAACGGTCTCGGCCGCACGGTCGAGCGTGTGGTCGCGGCGCTGCTGCGCGCGTGCGCGAAGCCGAGCGTGTTCGCGCCGGCCGACGGCGTCGATCCGGCGAGCGCCGCGATCACGTTCGTCGCGCAGTCGGAGCCGTTCGACGGTATCGTCGATCTCGGCGTCGAGGCGCCGTTCTCGCTCGACGGACGCGACCAGTGGGAGGCGCCGTTGCGCCGCACGGTCGCGTTGCTGCAGGCGTGCTACGGCGACTGGGCGCAGGAGGAATCGACGTCGCGGCTGTTTTATCTCGCGCTCACGTGGCAGGACGGGCTGATGGGCTACGGCGACGACACGCTCGTGCAGCCGCTCGGCGGCTTGTGGGCCGGGCTCGCGAAGACGCTGCCGCAGGAATTGCCGAACTGCAACGTGCGCGTGCTCGACATCGCGCCCGACGAGACGGGGCGCGTCGACGGATTGATCGTGCGCGAACTTTACCGCTGGGGGCGCTTCGAGGTCGGCCATCGCGGCGGGCGCCGCCATACGCTCGTCGCGAGCCGCGACGATCTGCCGGCGCACGCGGCGCCCGACTGGGGGCCGGGCGACGTCGTGCTGTTCTCGGGCGGCGCACGCGGGATCGGGTTCCTGGCCGCCTGCGAGATCGCGAAACGTCACCGCTGCACGGTGATCGTCACCGGCCGCGACGCGTTGCCGGCCGGCGACGAGCCGTGGCTCGCGCTCGACGCCGCCGGCTTCAAGCGTTACGGGCTCGACCTGCTGCGCCAGGCGACGCCGGAGCGGCCGCCGAAGGCGATCCGGCACACGTTGCGGCAGCTCGAACGGCGTCGCGAACTGAAGGCGTCGCTCGACGCGGTGGCCGCGCTCGGCCTGCCGGTGCACTACCGCGTATGCGACGTGACCGATGCAGCCGCGGTGCGCGCGCTGTGCGACGAATGCGGCGATCGGCTGCGCGGCGTGATCCACAACGCGGGCATCGACCTGCCGGTGCGGTTGCCGCGCAAGCGCGCCGACGAATTCCTCGGCACCGTGCGCGTGAAAGTGCTCGGCTTCATGAATCTTTACGCGGCGGTGCGCGAGCGGTCGCGCGTCGACTGCTTCGTCAACGTCGGCTCGCTGACCGGCCGCTGGGGCGGCATGACGGGCGAGACCGACTATGCGGCGGCGAACGAGGCGCTTGCGCGGCTCGGCTGGTGGGCGCGACGCGACGCCGGCAAGCGCAGCGTGAAGACGCTCGTGTGGCCGACGTGGAACGGTGTCGGGATGATCACGAACCTTGCCGTCACGCGGCGCTACGTGACGCCGATGCGCATCGACGACGGCGTGCGCCACTGGCTCACGGAGCTCGCGGCGCCCGTGGCTTCCGCGGCTTCCGATAGCGGCGAACCGATGTATATGGGCGCGGTCGGCCGCGCGCTGACGCCGATCCAGTTGCGCGGCTTCGACGCGGTCGACGGCTTGCCGAATCTCGGCGAACTCGCGACGCGCCGGCATCACGCGGGCGAGCCGACACGATTCCGGCCGTTCGCGTTCTTCTCGACGCGCTATCGCACGGCCGGCGCACCCTATACGCGCGCATTCCGCTTCGGCGCTCGCGCGGCGATGCCCGCGTCGCTGCTGCTCGAGCATGCGCGCGTGGTGGCCGACTGGGTCGCGCCGCCCGACGGCGAGCCCGCCTACCTGCACGAAGCCGTCGACGTGACGATCGCGCTCGATGCGCTCGCCGACGCGCTCGACGCGCGCGGCGACGTCGTGCTCGACACCGACGCGGCGGGCCGCACGGCGGATGACGGCTGGCGCGTGACGGTCCGCTGCGCATCGGTGGTCGGCCGCGCGTTGCTCGATGCGACGTTCGTGTATCGCAGCCGTCCGCCGGCAGGCTCGATGGTGTCGTTGCCGCGCGATGCGCAACGCGATGCGTCGCGGCCGGTCACGCGCGCGAGCTGGCGCGGCGACCTGTTGCCCGACGCGTGCTGGCGCGATGGAATCGGGCAGGCGCCGGCCGCCGACGCCGACGCGTTGTGGCGTGCGTCGTCCGACGGGGCGGGCGCGGGCGACGACGGGCCGTGCCCGCAGCTCTGGCTGCCGGTCAACCATCTGGAAAACGTGTTGCGCGTGCTGCTCGGCGCGTGGCCCGACGACGGCGAACCGCCGCGCACGTGGCGCATCGGCGGCATCGTGTTCGGCGCGGCGCAGCCCGGCGACGCCGAGATGCTGCTGCGCTATCCGCACGGCCGCTTCGCGATCGGCGATCGCGCGGGCGCGTCGATCGCCGATCTGCACGACGTTCGGCTCGCGGGCGCGACCGACGCGCAGGCCGTGGCCGCGTCGGTTCTTTGAACGGGAAGAGGAGATCCACCATGACGGAACGCAACGACGGCGCGCGGTACTGCATCATCGGTGCGGGCGCGGCCGGGATTGCCGCCGCGAAGAACCTGCTCGCGGCCGGCATCGGCTTCGACGTGATCGAGCGCGAGGACGATGTCGGCGGCAACTGGTACTACGGCCGGCCGAGCGGCGCGGTGTATCGCTCGATCCACATGATCAGCTCGAAGCGGTTTTCCGAATACACCGATTTTCCGATTCCCGACGATTACCCGACCTACGCGCGCGGCGACCAGGCGCTCGCGTATCTGCGAGCGTACGCGCGGCGCTTCGGCGTGTACGACCGGATCGAGTTCGGCCGCTCGGTGCTCGAGATCGCGCCGGTGGCCGGCAGCACGCAGTGGCGCGTCGAACTGGATCGCGGCGAGGTGCGCACCTATCGCGGCGTGATCGTCTGCAACGGCCATCTGTCGCATCCGCAACTGCCCGACTATCCGGGCCGTTTCGACGGGCTGCAACTGCATTCGTCGCAGTACCGCACGCCGGAGATCTTCGGCGGCAAGCGGGTGCTGGTGGTGGGCGCCGGCAACTCCGGCTGCGACATCGCGGTCGAGGCCTCCCATCATGCACGCGCGGTGTTCCACAGCACGCGGCGCGGCTACTACTACTGGCCGAAATTCCTGTTCGGGATGCCGGCCGACGAGTGGGCCGAATGGCCGCTGCGGCTGCGCATGCCGCTGTGGGCGCGGCGTTTTTTCGGCGAGCGGCTGCTGCGCCTGACCACGGCCGGGCAGCCGGCGGACTACGGGCTGCGCAAGCCGGACCACAAGCTGTTCGAATCGCATTTCATCATCAACTCGACGCTGTTCTATCACCTGGGCCATGGCGACCTCGCCGCGCGGCCCGACGTGCGCGAGCTGAACGGCGATCGCGTCGTGTTCGTCGACGGCAGCGAGGAGCCGGTCGACGTGATCGTGTACGCGACCGGCTACCGGCCGAGCTTTCCGTTCATCGACCAGGCGCATCTGCAATGGCCGAAGTCGCGGCCGTCGCTGTACCTGAACATGTTCGACGCGCAGCACCGCGACCTGTTCTTCATCGGGCTGTTTCAGACATCGACCGGCAACTGGCCACTGATGGACTATCAGGCGCAACTGCTCGCGCGCTACCTGCATGCACGCGAGGCGGCGCCGCGCAAGGCCGCGCGCCTGGACCGGCTGATCACGCGCGGCCGCTCGGACTGGAGCGGCGGCATCGCGTTTCATCGCACGCCGCGGCATGTGATCGAGGTCGAGCATTTCGCCTACCGGCTGCAGTTGCGGCGGCTGATCCGCGGGCTGCCGGCCGTACCCGGCGAAGCCGGCGCCCACGCCGGCGCGAGCGCGTCGCAAGCGGCGCCGGTGCGGCACGTGCGCGCGGGAGGGGCGTCGTGAGTCTCGTGACCGTCGAACACCTGTCGAAGACCTACCTGCTCGACAGCGTGCGCGTGACCGGGCTCGCCGACGTGTCGGCGACGCTCGACGCGGGCCGCTTCACCGTGCTCAGCGGCCCGTCGGGAAGCGGCAAGACGACGCTGCTGAACATGATCGGCTGCATCGACCGCCCCGACAGCGGACGCGTGACGATCGCGGGCCAGGACACCGCGTCGCTATCCGACGACGCGTTGTCGGATTTTCGTGCGCGCCACGTCGGCTACGTGTATCAGACGTTCAACCTGCTGCCGGTGCTGTCCGCGTACGAGAACGTCGAGTATGCGCTGCTGATGGCGGGCTGGGCGCCCGCGCGGCGCGCGGCGCGGGTGCGGGACCTGCTCGATGCGGTCGGGCTGGCCGACAAGGCGCGGCACCGGCCGAGCCAGCTGTCGGGCGGCCAGCGCCAGCGGGTCGCGATCGCACGGGCGCTCGCGGCCGAGCCGGCGATGGTGCTCGCGGACGAGCCGACCGCGAACCTCGACAGCGCGACCGGGCACGCGATCATCGAACTGATGCGCGCGATCCAGCGCGAGCGCGACGTGTCGATCATCGTGTCGTCGCACGATCCGCAGGTCGTGCGCGTCGCCGACGAGGTGATCCGGATCCTCGACGGCCGCATCGTCGGCCACGACCGCGGCGGCGACGATGCCGCGGCGCAGGAGGCAGGCCGATGACCCATACGCTGATGCTCGCGCTGCGCAACCTGCAGCGCAACCGCCGGCGCTCGCTGACCACGCTGCTCGCGATGATCGTCGGCGTCAGCGCGATCCTGCTGTTCGGCGGCTTCAGCCGCGACATCACGCTCGGCCTGCAGACCGACTTCGTGCAGCGCAGCGGCCATCTGCAGATCCAGCGGCAGGGCTATTTCCTGTACGGCACGGGCGATCCTGCCGCGTACGGCATTCGCCGCTACCCGGCGCTGATCGAGCAACTGCGGCGCGATCCGCAGCTCGCTCCGCTGCTGCAGGTCGTCACGCCGACGCTGCAGTTCGGCGGGATCGCCGGCAATTTCGCGGCCGGCGTGTCGCGCACGGTGATGGGCTTCGGCGCGATTCCGGACGATCAGTACCGGATGCAGCAATGGAATGCGTACGGTTTTCCGCTGCGGCCGCGCGAATTCGCGTGGCGAGGCAGCGCCGACGACGCGGCGATCGTCGGCCTCGGCGTCGCGCGCGTGCTGCATCTGTGCGGGCCGCTGCACGTGCCGGATTGCCAGGACGCGCCGGCCGGGCCGGCCGAGCCGCCGGCCGACGCCCCGGCCGCGACCGCGCCGCCCGACGTGCTGGCGCTCGCGCAGGGCGAGGCCGGTGCGCGGCCGGCCGACGGCGGCGCGACCCATATCGAGGTGCTGACCGCGAGCGCGGGCGGGGCGCCGAACGTCGGCCGCTTCTCGGTCGTGAAGGCCGAGCAGCAGGGCGTGAAGGAACTCGACGACGTGTATCTCGCGGTGCGTCTGCCGCAAGCGCAGCGGCTCGTCTACGGCGGCGCCGAACCGCGCGCGACCGCGATCGAGATCCAGCTCGCGCGCACGGCCGATCTGCCGGCGGCGCGCGCGCGCCTGGCGCAGTTGCTGCACGGCGGCTTCGACGGCCAGCCGCTCGACGTCGTCGACTTCGCGACGCTGAACCCGTTCTACGACCAGACCAACCGGATGTTCTCGGTGATCTTCGGTTTCGTGTTCGTGCTGATCAGCGCGATCGTGCTGTTCGTGATCAGCAACACGATGAGCACGGCGATCATCGAGCGCACGGTCGAGATCGGCACGCTGCGCGCGATGGGGATGCGGCGCGGCGGCATCCAGGCGCTGTTCGTCTGCGAAGGCGCGCTGCTCGGCGTGGCCGGCGCGTCGCTCGGCGTGCTGGTCGCGCTCGCGATCGCCGCGGCCGTCAATCACAGCGGGCTCGCGTGGACGCCGCCCGCGCGGATCGACGCCGTCGCGCTGACGGTGCGCGTGTGGGGCGAGTGGCGCTCGATCGCCGTCACGTTCGTCGGGCTCGCGTGCGTGGCCGGGCTGTCCGCGTGGCTGCCGTCGCGGCATGCGGCGCGGCTGTCGATCGTCGACGCGCTGCGGCATGTGTGATGCCGTCCGTGCATCGCGTGGTTCGTTCATTTCACTTTCGGGAGAGCGCACGTGCGTCGCCTGTTCGTTTCATGCTGTCTGAGTCTTTCGTTCCTGGCCGGCGTCGCGCCTGCGCAGCCGGCGCCCGATCCGCAGAAGGTGCTCGCGGCGAGCGACGCGATCCGCACGCCGGAGAAATCGTTCGTGCTGACCGCGACGCTCGTCGAGTACCGCTCCGGCAAGCAGGTCGACGGCAATACGCTGTCGATCTATTCGAAGCCCGATGCGCCGGGCGGCGCGTTCCGCACGCTGGTGCGCTTCGTCGCGCCGGCGCGCGACACGGGCAAGCTGATGCTGAAGAACGGCAACGACCTGTGGTTCTACGATCCGGCGAACCAGGCGAGCGTGCGGATCTCGCCGGACCAGCGGCTGCTCGGTCAGGCCGCCAACGGCGACGTCGTGACGGTCAATCTCGCGCACGACTACACGGCCGAGCTGAAGGGCATCGAGGACATCGCCGACGGCGACCGGCAGACGCGCCGCGCATACCGGCTCGCGCTCACCGGCCACGGCGACGGGCTGACCTACCGCCGCATCGAGATCTGGATCGACGCGGCGAACAGCCGGCCGCTGAAGGCGCGCTTCTATTCGGAAAGCGACCGGCTGCTGAAGACGGCGTTCTACCGGCGCTACACGATGCAGCTCGGCGTCGAGCGGCCGACCGAGACCGTCATCATCGACGGGCTCGACAGCAACTGGGTCACGGTCATGCGCTTTTCCGACTACGCATGGCGCGACATTCCCGATGGCTGGCTGCAGCGCGACTACCTGTCCCGCTTCCAGGCGCAATGACGGTGTGGCGTCGAGGCCGGATCACCGCGCTCGCGTGTGTGCTGCTGCCGGCGCTCGCGTGCGCGGCCGAGGCGGGCGGGGCGGTGGGTGCGGCCGGCATGGGCGGTGCGGGCGGCGTGGATACGGCCGACGTGGATACGGCCGACGCCGCGGCGCTCGCGCTTGCCGACCAGTCGCCCGCGCCGCCGGCCGATACCGCGAAGCCGTGGAAGCTGAACGTGCAGGACGCGCTGCGCACGAGCCGCTATCGCGACGGCGGCGATGCGGGCCGCAACCAGCTGTCGATCGAATTCGAATACGGGCAGTGGCTGACGCCGGCCTTCGCCGCGCACTTCTCGATGCGCTTCGACCGCTTCGATCCGCTCGGGACGTCGCGCACGTCGTCGCGCGACGTGACGCTCGTGAAGGAAGCGTATGCGAGCTGGCGTGCGTCGCCGGCGTTCGTCGTCGACGCGGGGCGCGTGAACGAGCGGCTCGGCGCGGCGATCGGCTACAACCCGACCGACTTTTTCCGCGCGGGTGCGGTGAGCCTCGACGTGCCGCCCGACCCGGACAGCCGCCATACGAACCGGCTCGGCACCGTCGCGCTGCGCGCGCAGCAGGTGTGGGACACGGGCTCCGTCGCGGCGCTGCTGTCGCCGCGGCTCGAACGCCGCGCCCTGCCGGGCGACGCGGCCGCGGCGTCCGACCTGCAGCGCACCAACGGCGTCGATCGCTGGATGCTCGTCGCGAGCCAGCGGTTCACCGCCGCGCTCCAGCCGCAATGGATCGTCTACGGCGAAAGCGGGCAGGCGCCGCAGTTCGGCCAGAACCTGAGCGTGCTGCTCGGCAACTCGGTGGTCGCGTACGTCGAATGGGCGGGCGGCTACCGGCGCTCGTTGATCGCGCGGGCGACCGGCGCGGGCCACGACAGCGCGTTTCGCACCAGTTCGTCGGTGGGCGCGACGTGGACGCTGCCGGTCGACCTGTCGCTGAGCGCCGAATTCCAGAGCAACGGCGGCGGCGCGGATGCCGCGCAGTGGCGATCGCTGCAGCGCGCGAACCCGTACGCGTGGGGCAGCGCGGTGCGCACGACCATTGCCGCGCAGGAGCTGCAGACCCGTCACGGCGTGTTCCTGATGGCGGCGTGGCGCAATGTCGGCGTGCGCCGTCTCGACCTGTCGGGTTTCATGCAGGCCGATCTCGGCGGCGGCCGGCAATACTGGGTCGAGCTGCGTCGCCGCTTCGACCGGTTCGACGTCGCGCTGCAGTGGCTGCGTCAGGACGGGCCGTCGTGGAGCCGCTTCGGTGCGATGCCGGAGTCGAGCAGCGTGCAGGTGCTGGGCATTTTCTATCGATGACGAGGCAGGGAGAATTCGAATGAGCAAACGTGCGCTTCAGGCGGCGACCGCCGTGCTTGCGCTGGTCCCGACGATCACAGGGGGGCTCGGCATGATGGGCATTCACGATCCGCTGTATGCGTCGCTCGGCATTGCGCTGCCCGCGGACGCGACGCTGGACGGCAACCTGCGCTTCTACGCGGGCGTGTGGTTCGGGCTCGGGCTCGCGGCGTTCTCGGTGATCCCGCGAATCGAGCGCCAGGGGCGATTGTTCGCGATGCTCTGGGCGATGATCTTTCTCGGCGGTATCGGGCGGCTGATTTCACTCGCGTCGCTCGGGCTGCCGTGGCCGCCGTTCGTCGGCTTCACGGCGCTCGAAGTCGTCGGCGCGCCGGCGTTCATCGCCTGGCAGCGGCACGTGGCCGCCCGCGCAACCGGAGAGCACGCACATGCATGACATCGACCGCTTCGTCGACCGGCGCGCCGCGCTCGCGCGACGCCTGGCTCGCGTGTGCGCGCGCTTCCTGTCCCGCGCGGCGCTGCTCGCCTGCGTCGCGCTGGCTACGCCGCCGGCCGGCGCGCAGACGGCGGCCGGCGCCGCGCTCGACCACTACGCGGCCACCCGCTATCCGATCATCCTCGTGCACGGCCTGACCGGTACCGACGACTATTTCGGCGTCGTGCCGTACTGGTACGGCATGCAGGCCGACCTGCAACGGCATGGCGCGACCGTCTATGTCGCCGACCTGTCCGGGTTCCAGAGCGATCTCGGTCCCAACGGGCGCGGCGAGCAGCTGCTCGCGTACGTGAAGCAGGTGCTCGCGGTCACGGGCGCGGCCAAGGTGAACCTGATCGGGCACAGCCAGGGCGGGCTGACGTCGCGCTACGTGGCGTCGGTCGCGCCCGCGCTGGTCGCGTCGGTCACGACGATCGCGACGCCGCATCGCGGCTCGCAGTTCGCCGATTTCGTGCTGGGCGCGCTGAAGCTCGACCCGACGGGCCTCACGACACCGGTGTTCGGCACGCTGCTGAACCTGTTCGGGATCCTCACCAGCGACAAGCACAATACGAACCAGGATGCGATCGCCGCGCTCAACGCGCTCGGGACGACGTCTACCGCGCAGTTCAACCGGTTGTTCCCGAGCCCGGGCCTCGGCGCCGGCGCGTGCGGCACCGGCGCACCGGCCGAGACGATCGGCGGCAACCTGCATCTGCTGTATTCGTGGAGCGGCGCCGCCTACCAGCCCGTTTCGCTGCTCGGCATCGTGACGGGGGCCGTCGACACCAGCGTGATTCCCGTCATCGACCCGGCCAATGTGCTGGATCCGTCGACGCTGATGTTCCTGACGGCCGGCAACGTCATGGCGCTGGCCGGCGCAGGGCCGAACGACGGCTTCACGTCGACCTGCAGTTCGCTGTTCGGCACGGTCATCTCGACGCGTTACCGCTGGAATCACTTCGACGCGATCAACCAGTTGCTCGGCATTCGCGGCGCGTATGCGGAAGATCCGGTCGCGGCACTGCGCGTGCATGCGAACCGGCTGAAACTGCAGGGCGTGTGAGCGATGAGGACCGGGACGCTGTTGCAGCGCGCAGTGCTATATGGCGCGGCCGGCACGATCGCGGCGGCCGCGGTGTGGCACGCGCTCGGCCCGCCTGCGGTGCCGGCGGCCGTCGCGGGCGCCGCGCCCGCCATCGACGCCGGGGCGCCCGGCGCGGCGGCGGTGCGCCCGCCCACGGGCGCCGGGGCCGATGTCGCGCTGCCCGCGGCGCTGGCGGGGTCGAGTGCGCCGCGCCTGCCGGTCGGGCCGGACGGGCATCTCGCGAAGCGGCGCGCGGTGCGGGAATTCTTCGATTACTTGCTGCTCGCACGGCACGATCTGACGCCGGCCGCGCTCGATGCGCTGGTGGTGCGCGCGCTCGCCGCGCAGCCGATCGGCCCGCTCGCGCAGCGCGATGCGCTCGACCTGTGGCCGCGCTATCGCGCGTGCGTCGCGGCGTTCGATGCGCAGCCGGGTGTCGCGTCGCCCGGCCCCGGCCTCGATCCGGACGCGATCGCGGGTGCGCTCGAGCGGCGCGCGTCGCTCGCGAGCCGTTGGCTCGGCGACTGGAGCCCGCCGTTTTTCGGCGACGAATTCCGGCAGCAGCGCGACGACCTCGAGCGAATCCGGATCGCGCGCGATCCGTCGCTCGGCGATGCGCAGAAGCGCGAACGTCTGGCCGCGCTCGATCAGTCGCTGCCGCCCGGCATGCGCGACGCACGCGAGCGGCTCGCGCGGCAGCGTGACGCGATCGCGACGGTCGCACGGCTCGACGCGCAGCGCGCGACGCCCGATGCGCTGCGCGCGCAGCTCGGCGCCGACATCGCCGGGCGGGTCGTGCAGATGCAGCAGCGCGACGACGCCTGGCAAGCGCGCTATCGCGACTACACCGCTGAACGCACGCGGCTCGACGCGCAACACCTCGCGCCCGACGCACGCGACGCGCAGCTCGCGCAACTGCGACAGCGCGATTTTCCGGATCCGGCGGACGCGCTGCGCGCCGCGTCGCTCGACGCGGGCAGCACGTCCGGCGCCGCAGCCGCGCACTAGCGCGCGGCCTCACCCGATGTCGGCACGGCATGCCGGCGCGAGCCCGCTCATTCCACGCCCGTCATCGCGGAAGTGTGGGGCATGTCACTCAACCCGCATTATTTCCGATAATGAATTATTTTGATTTGCGGATGTAATCGCATTCCGGGGAATTGAATTTCATTGGTAATTTTCAATGATTCAAAAGGAATCCATTTTTGTTGAGCGGAGATTTAAGCGTTCAATGAATGATTGGCCGTGAAAAAACTCCCTGTGGCTGAATAAACTGTCAAATTACTTCATGTAACAAAGGCGGGGCGGCGCGAAGGACGGGCCTGCGTGATACCTTTTTGCTCAATGAAACCGGGATGAAAGCGTCAAAGCCGGGAAAACCGGAAAATCCATCCGGTTTAAAAGAGCATGAAGTTCGATGGCAGGGGCAGGGATACAACGTACGAGGTGCGCCGTGATACACGAGGCAAACAACGTCATCGAGTTGCCGCATGCACTTGGTGCCAATCATTTCCTGGCTGCGCTTGACGGAATGAAACTCGCGGAACTGGCGCCTCATCTGCAGCTGGCGAATCTCAAGACCGGCGAGGTGCTGTGCGAAGCCGGCGAGAACCCCGGTGCCGCCTATTTCCCCGTGACGGCGGGCATTTCGCTGCAGTACGCGTCAGGGGGCAAGGCGACGCTGAGTGTCGCGGAAATCGGCCGCGAGGGTGTCGTGTGCGACGACATCATCGGCAGTGCGATGCAGCGGCGCGTGGTCGTCTATCGCGGCGGCTTCGCCTACCGGCTGCCGTCACGCCGGTTCGCGCAAGCGTGCGACGCATCGGCCGCGATGCGGCGGCAGGTGTTCGCACGCATGCAGCTCGCGCTCTCGCAGGCGTCGCAAGTGATGTTCTGCAGCCGTCATCACGCGATGCGGCAGCAGCTCGGCCGATGGCTGTTGATCGCCTACGAGCGCTCGCGCAGCATCGAGATTCCCGTCACGCACGGCATGCTCGGCCAGTTGCTGGGCGTACGGCGCGAGACCGTCTCCGACACCACGCGGCAGCTCCACGAACTGGGCCTGATCCATCAGCACCGCGGCGCGATCGTGCTGTCGGATCTCGCGAATCTCGAACGGCACGGGTGCGACTGCCATCGCGTGATCCGGGACGAAGCGCGCCGCATCCTGGCGGTCGATGCCGTGGCGAATGCCGGCGTCGGGTCGTCATGCCGGGTGAGGACGACCTAGCCGCCCCGGGGCGCGGCGAGCCACGCGGGCGCGGAGCAGGGAGAGGCATCGATGCCGGACGCCCGGCCGGTGGCGTCGACAATAATCAGAAAAGCAGCCATTCAGTATGGAAAACATGTCGAAGCGCCAGAGTGAGCGCAGCTCGTTTTACGTGTGGCCGTGGAGTCCGGCGCTGGGCATCCTGCCGATCGTTGTCGTGATCGTCGCGCTGGCGGGGTTCGTTGCGGTCAGCCTGATCGTGATCATGTCGCTGCGTGTGTATGTCGGCGGCGAGAGCAGCTGGTCGAAGGCGCAGAAGGACGAGGTGATCCTGCTGACGCGCTATGGCCAGACCGGCGACGAGAAGCTGTTCGGCGACTACCTGACGGCCGACCGGACCCTCACGTTTCTCGGCGTCGCGCGCCGCGCGATGGTCGGCGTGCCGGCGGATTCCGGCATCGCGCGCGCGGCGATGATCGCGGCCGGCATCAATCCCGTCGATGCGGCAGCGGTGGTGTGGTTCTATCCGCTCCTGAGCAGCTTCGCGAGCCTGAGCGTCGCGCTGCGGTACTGGGAGGACGCGGACCGGCAACTGGTCGACCTGCGCCGGCTTGCCGACGCGCTGCGCGAGGCCGTGCAGGCGGCCGACGTGCGCCGCACGCGCCGTCTGAACCGCGAGATCTGGGATCTCAATTCGCGCATCGAGCCGCTGCCGAAGCGCTTTTCCGACGAACTGAGCGCCGAATTCCGCTCGGCGGTGATCCAGCTGTTCCTGTCGTACCTCGTGGCGTCGCTGCTGATCCTCCTGCTGTCGGTGCGCTGGGCGAGTCGTGCGCGACGTCAGCAGCTGTCGATGCAGACGGAGCTCGACCGGAGCCAGGCGTTCGCGGAAACCGCGCTGCGCTCGGTGGCCGACGCGATCATCACGATCGGCCTCACGCGCAGCATCGAGACGCTCAACCCGGCGGCCGAGCAACTGCTCGGCGCATCGTCGGACCAGTGCGTCGGCAAGCCGATCAACGACGTGCTGGACCTGATCGATACGTCGACCGGCATGTCGATCAAGCTGCTCGCGTCGTTCAGCAACAGCGGCGATCACACCTTCACGCGCGATCTCGACCTGATCCGCGGGTGCCGTTCCGCGGTGGCCGTGCGCGCCTCGCTGTCGAAGATGGACAACGCGGCGGGCCACTGCGTCGGATACGTGCTGATCCTGCGCGACATGTCGCGCGAATACCAGCTGATCGAGAAGCTGACCTGGCAGGCGTCGCACGATGCGCTGACCGGCCTCATCAACCGCTCCGAGTTCGAGCGGCGCCTCGGTGAAGCGCTGACGCAGCGCGCGGGCGGGATGCTGATGGTGCTCGATCTGGACGGCTTCAAGGAAATCAACGACGTATGCGGCCACGCGGCCGGCGACGCGCTGCTGCGCGACGCGACGTCGCTGTTCCGGCGCGGCCTCGGCGACGCCGACGTGGTCGGTCGGCTTGGCGGCGATGAGTTCGGCATCCTGTTGCCGGCCGGCCGCGACGGTGTGCCGGACGGCGGCAAGGCCGAGCGGATCCGCGCGAGCGTGGAGGATTTCACGTTCCGATGGGAAGGCGAGCCGTTCAAGATCAGCGTCAGCATCGGCGTGCTGGATCTCGCATGCCGGCCCGACAACGTCGAGACGGCGATGCAGATGGCCGATATCGCCTGCTATGTCGCGAAGGACCGCGGCCGCAATCGCGTGCACGTCGCCGATTCGCGCGACCTGAATTCGGGCCGCCAGGCGTATCACATGCAATGGAGCCGCCGCGTGAAGACGGCGCTCGAAACGGATTCGTTCCAGTTGTATGCGCAACGGATCGTGCCGATCCAGTCGGGACACGACGCGCGGGAACACGCGGAAATCCTGCTGCGCATCCCGGACGCTGACGGCAAGCTGATCTCGCCGGTGTTCCTGCCGGCCGCGGAGCGCTACGGCCACATGACGATGATCGACCGCTGGGTCGTGCGCACCGTGATCCGGCGCCTCGCGCGGCTCGAGCGGCGCCAGTACGTCGAATACAACGTGAACCTGTCGGCGATGTCGATTACCGACGAGCGCTTCGTCGAATTCGTGATCGCCGAGCTGTCGGCGTCGGCGCTCGATCCGTCGTTGCTGTGCTTCGAGATTACCGAGACGAGCGCGGTGCGCAACCTGGAAATCGCGTCGCGCTTCATGTGCGAGCTGCGCGATCTCGGTTGCCGGTTCGCGCTCGACGATTTCGGCGCCGGCATGTCGTCGTTCTCGTATCTGCGCCAGTTGCCGATCGACTATCTGAAGATCGACGGCGGCCTCGTGTCGAATATGACGTCCGACCACATCAAGCGCGGCATCGCGTGCGCGATCAACGACGTCGCGCACGTGCTGCAGTACCGCACCGTCGCCGAGCACGTCGAGGATACGGCGACGGCCGACATGCTGCGCGCGCTGGGCGTCGATTATTGCCAGGGCTATTACTTCGGCCGCCCCGCGCCCTGGCAGGAAGGGGGCTTTCATTGAACCACGGAGGATCGAACGCATGAGTGCTCCATTTGAGCTGACCGGCGACCTGATGGACCTGGCCAGCTATCCCGGCTGGTTGCGCGATGTGGTCGGCGCGACCGACGAGCTGAAGGCCCGCGTTCTCGCGCATCCGGTGTTCGCGGCGATGAGCGCCGGCACCTTGCGCGCGTCGCAGCTGCGCACGTTCTTCGTGACCGGCTGGGCGGTGGTCAGCCAGTTTCCGGAGTACATGGCGATGAACCTGGTGAAGACCGCCGCGTATCGGTCGCGCGGCGACGAGAAGGCGCGGCGCTACCTGATCCGCAACATCCGCGTCGAGCAGAATCACGTCGACCACTGGGCCAACTGGGCCGCCGAGTCCGGCGTGACGATCGACATGATGCTGGGCGGCGATGCGTCGCCGGACGGCTTCGCACTGAGCCACTGGTGCTGGCGCAGCGCCAGCGCCGACGCACTCGCGCCGAGCATCGCCGCGACCAACTATGCGATCGAAGGCGTGACGGGCGAATGGAGCGCGCTGCTGTGTGCGTCGTCGTACGAGACGCAGTTCGATCCGGCGGCGCGGCATCGCGCGATGCGCTGGCTCAAGTTGCATGCCGACTACGACGACCGGCATCCGTGGGAAGCGCTCGACATCGTCGCGACGCTGCTCGGCCGGTCGCCCGCCGCCCGCGACGTGCGCGACGTCGAGACGTCGATTCGCAAGAGCCTCGGCTATTTCGCGACGAGTCTCGATTGCTGCATGCAGGGGTAGGAGCCGGCACCGCGCGATCGCCGGCGCGCGAGCCGGCAGGATCGGCGCAACGTCGGCGTGTGTCGTCCAGGTTGTCGTGTCGAGCAATTTTTCATGGCCACCCAAGTTCTCGTCGTAGAGTCGAATCCGCGCACGCGCGACATGATCCGCGCGTTGCTGCGCAGTGCGCAGATCGATACGGCCGCGTTCGACGACGTGTCGATG
The DNA here is from genome assembly GCF_002223055.1 of Burkholderia sp. HI2500. Lineage (NCBI taxonomy): Bacteria > Pseudomonadati > Pseudomonadota > Betaproteobacteria > Burkholderiales > Burkholderiaceae > Burkholderia > Burkholderia sp. HI2500. Next base: position 995,938 of record NZ_NKFL01000004.1, read on the forward strand.
TTGCCGACGCGCGTGGCGGCGGGGCCGCCGGCGCTGGTCGTGCTGCGCGTCGAGCAGCCGGCGACGCCCGCGTATGTGGCGCTCCGCGCGCTGCGCCGCGCGGGGTGCGACATCCCGGTGATCGTGCTCAGTCGCAGCGCGCAGACGCCCGACAAGGTCGTCGCGCTCGAGATCGGCGCGGACGACTACGTCGTCGAGCCGTTCGAGCCGATGGAGTTCATCGCGCGCGTGCGCTGCGCGATGCGCCGTCACGCGGCGAACCGTCCTCAACGGCCGCGCGCATCCGGCATTCCTGCGCCCTATGCATTCGGCGACATCGAGGTGGATTTCGCGAACCGGCGCGCGAGCCGCGCGGGGCGCGATCTCGGGTTGCGCGCGAGCGAGTTCACGCTGCTCGAGCTGTTCATCACGCAGCCGATGCGCGTGCTGTCGCGCACCGAGATCCTCGTGCTGCTCGGACTCAAGACGGCCGGGCGTTCCGAGCGCGGGCTCGACGTGCTGATCTTCCGCCTGCGCAACCTGATCGAGCAGGCCGTCGGCGACTATCGCTATATCCGCACCGTGCGCGGCAAGGGCTACATGTTCGTGCCGCTCGGCACGCTCGCCGACGACGGGCCGGCACCGCCGGACGCATGAGCGCCGCGGCCGGCTTTCACGATCCTTCCCGCCGGCCCGCTTGCAGCCGGATGACCGGGCAAGCGAGCATCCGGGCATCCGGGCATTGTCGGTTTAGAACGACCGTGCTAAATTCCCGCCAGCACTAGCAGTCACCGACTCACAGATCCGGTGCCGGCAACCGGCGCCCACGACGCGCGCCGGCGGGCCGCCCGACAGGAGACAGACGTGATGGAGCTTGCATCGTTCGGGCGTGCGCGGATCGACCGCGGCGCGCAGCGTACCGGCCGCGCGCGGCGGGCGCCGGGCACGCGGAGGGCAACACGATGAGCCTGTTGATGTCGCGACGCGATCTCGCGTTCCTGCTGTATGACTGGCTCGACGCGCAAGCGCTCGTCGCGCTGCCGCGTTACGCCGAGCACAGTCGCGAGACGTTCGACGCGGTGCTCGACACCAGCGAGCGGATTGCCGAAGACCTGTTCGCGCCGCATGCGGCGCGCGGCGATCGCGAGGAACCGCAGTTCGACGGCGAGCGCGTGACGCTGATCCCGGAAGTCGAACCGGCCGTGCGCGCCTTTGCGGATGCCGGGCTGATCGCCGCGGGCCACGACGAAGCGCTCGGCGGCATGCGCTTGCCGAAGCTGGTCGAGGCCGCGTCGTTCCTGTTCTTCCAGGCAGCGAACATCGCCACGTCCGCCTATCCGTTCCTGACCGCCGCCAACGCGAACCTGCTCGTCGCGCACGGCAGCCCCGCGCAGATCGACGCATTTGCGCGCCCCGAGCTGGAAGGGCGCTATCTCGGCACCATGTGCCTGTCCGAGCCGCAGGCCGGTTCGTCGCTGTCCGACATCGCGACGCGCGCGGATTTCGAAGGCGATTCGCCGCTCGGCCCGCGCTACCGGCTGACCGGCAACAAGATGTGGATCTCGGGCGGCGAACACGAACTGACGGAGAACATCGTCCACCTCGTGCTCGCGAAGATTCCCGACGAACACGGCCGGCTGCTGCCCGGCACGCGCGGCATCTCGCTGTTCATCGTGCCCAAGTACCTGCCGGGCGCCGACGGCGCGGTGCAGGGCGAGCACAACGACGTGGTGCTCGCGGGGCTGAACCACAAGATGGGTTACCGCGGCACCACCAACTGCCTGCTGAACTTCGGCGAAGGCACGCGCTACCGCCCGGAAGGGCGCGCAGGCGCGATCGGCTATCTGGTCGGCCAGCCGAACCACGGCCTCGCCTACATGTTTCACATGATGAACGAGGCGCGCATCGGTGTCGGCGCGGGCGCGGTGGCGCTCGGCTACACGGGTTACCTGCACGCGCTCGACTATGCGCGCAACCGGCCGCAAGGGCGCCCGCTCGGGCCGGCGGGCAAGGATGCCGCCGCGCCGCAGGCGCCGATCGTCGACCATCCGGACGTGCGGCGCATGCTGCTCGCGCAGAAGGCCTATGTCGAAGGCGGTCTCGCGCTGATCCTGTATTGCGCGAAACTGGTCGACGAAGCACGCGCGCATGACGATGCGGACGTGCGCGCTCAATCCACGCGCCTGCTCGACATCCTGACGCCGATCGCGAAAAGCTGGCCGTCGCAGTGGTGTCTCGCGGCGAACGACCTCGCGATCCAGGTGCACGGCGGCTATGGCTACACGCGCGACTATGCGGTCGAACGGCTCTATCGCGACAATCGTCTCAACCCGATCCACGAAGGCACGCACGGCATCCAGGCGCTCGACCTGCTGGGCCGCAAGGTCGCACAGGACGATGGCGCGTTGCTGCACGCACTCGATGCGCGGATCGGCGCGACTGTCGAACGCGCGCGGACGCTCGATGCCGACCTGCGCGAGCGGGCCGATGTGCTGGCGCGGCGGTGGGCGCGGCTGGTCGAGGTCACACGGCAACTCGGCGCGATCGGCGATCCGCAGGCGCGGCTCGCGAACGCGAGCGTCTATCTGGAAGCGTTCGGCCATCTTGTCGTGGCATGGCTGTGGCTCGACGTGACGCTCGCCGCGCACGGGCACGCCGACGATTTCCACGACGGCAAGCGTGCGGCGGCCCGCTATTTCTTCAACTGGGAATTGCCGAAAGTGGATGCGCAGCTCGATCTGCTCGCGAGCGTCGACACGACGACGCTCGACATGCGCGACGCGTGGTTCTGATCATTGCCTCACCGACATTCCGGTATGCAGACGATGTCGCGGATGCCGATTCCGTCGGCTGTTGCGGATTCGTCGTGAACCGGCCATGCGGGCGCGCCCCGCGGGATGACTCGATGCGCGGCCACGCCGCACAAGGAGAGAGACGAACATGAAAGCCCTGTTGTGTACCGCATTCGGCCCGATCGACAGCTTGCGCATCGAGGACGTGGCGATTCCCGAGCCGGCCGCGGGCCAGGTCCGGGTTCAGGTGAAGGCCGCGTCGCTCAATTTCCCCGACGCGCTGATTGTCCAGGGGCTATACCAGGTGAAGCCGGCGCTGCCGTTTTCGCCGGGCGCGGAATTTGCCGGCGTGATCGACGCGGTGGGCGAGGGCGCGACCGCGTGGCAGCCGGGGGATGCGGTGGTCGCGTTCACCGGGCACGGCGGCTTTGCGCAGCAGTGCGTGGCCGACGTGCACCAGATTGCCGCGCTGCCGCCGGGCATGACATTCGAGCAGGGCGCGGCGCTCGTGCTGGCGTACGGCACGTCGCTGCACGCGTTGCAGCAGCGGGCGCGGCTGCAAGCAGGCGAGACATTGCTCGTGCTGGGCGCGGCGGGCGGCGTTGGCCTCGCCGCGATCGAGATCGCGAAGGCACTCGGCGCACGCGTGATCGCGGCGGCGTCGAGTGCGGACAAGCTGGCGCTGTGCCGCGAAGCGGGCGCCGACGAGACGATCGACTATGCGACCGAAGACCTGCGCCGCCGCGTGGACGAATTGACCGGCGGGCGCGGTGCGGACGTCGTCTACGATCCGGTGGGCGGTGCCTACAGCGAAGCGGCGTTGCGCGCGACCGCGTGGCGCGGCCGGTTCCTCGTGGTCGGCTTCGCGGCCGGCGAGATTCCGAAGCTCGCGCTGAACCTGGCGCTGCTCAAGGAGCGCGACATTCTGGGCGTGTTCTGGGGCGATGCGGTGCGCCGCGATCCGAAGCAGCATGTCGCGAACATGCGCCTGCTGGCCGAATGGTTCGCGGCCGGCAAGGTACGACCCGCGATCACCGAGCGTGTGTCGCTGGCCGGTGCGGCCGATGCGATCGCGCGGATGGCCAACCGGCAGGTGAAGGGCAAGGTGGTGATCCTGCCGGACGCGTGACCGGCTTTCCGCGCGCGGCGCGCCGTGTTCCGGCACACGCCGCGCGGCGGCGGTCCGCCGCTCGTGCGCGTTACGCGATCTGCTGCAGAAGGGCCGCGACCCGCTGCCCGAGCGCACGATGCTGATCGGCCGCGAAGTGAACGCCATCCACCGGGCTCACCTCGATGATCGCGCCGGCATCGAGAAAGTGCGCACCGGCGTCGCTTGCCACCTGTTCGTACCGCTTCGCGAGCTGCCGCGACTTCGCTGCGCCGCCCGCGAAGATCTCGCCGAGGAAGCCGACTTCGATGATCGGCGCAGGTGCCATCAGCACGAGCGTCGGTGACGTACCGGACGGACCAGCACCGCACGCGGCGATCTCGGCAAGCAGCACGCCGACCGACGTCGCGATGTCGGCGGGCGTGACCGAGAAGCGTGTCTTCAGATCGTTGGTCCCGAGCATCAGCACGACGACATCGACGGGCAAGTGACTTTCGACGCACGCGCGCAGATACGACAAACCGTTCTTGTGCCGGCCTTCGATCGGATCGTCATGCACGGTCGTGCGCGCGGGCAACCCTTCTTCGATGACCCGCCAGCTCGCGCCGAGCGTGTGCGCCAGCACACCGGTCCAGCGTTCTTCGCGTGCGAACCGCTCCAGTACGCCGGCACGCGTCATCGGGCGTGTACCGTGTGTGTTCGAATCGCCGTAGCAGAGCACGGTTTTCTGCGTCATCGTCAGGTCCTCCGTCAGTCGTTCAGTCGTTCAGTCGTTCAGTCTTTCGGCAAGCGCAGCACGTCGAGCGCGTGCTGCGAGAATTCGACCCAGAACCGCTCGTTCGCGATGCCGGCTTGCAGGACCAGGTGCTGAAGGCGCTTCGTGCGCGAATCGGCGCTTTCCGAAAAATCGCGTGCCTCGATCTGCAGATACAGGTCGAGCTTCTCCTGGTGCAACGCGATGCGCCGCCTGATTTCGTCCTCGAGGCCGGCCGGGCCGAGCACCGCTTCCGCGCGCAGGCGCACCATCAACGCTTCGCGCAGCGGCGTCGGGTCTTCCGGTTCGGCGATCCAGCGGCGCAACTCCTTCTTGCCCGCCGGCAGGATCCGGTACGCGCGCTTGCGGCCGCGCCCCGATTCGGCCGGCAGCGATTCGATCCAGCCCGTTTCCTCGAGACGTCCCAGCTCGCGATAGATCTGCTGGTGCGTCGCCTGCCAGAAATAACCGATCGAGCGATCGAAACGGTCGGCGAGTTCGGAGCCCGAACCCGGGCGTTCGGCAAGCGCGGTGAGGAGTGCGTGGGGCAAGGACATGTCGGATCGGAGGAGGCCGCGGAATGAACCGCATCTTGCCATATCGGGGCCACAGTACAAGATGGCGGATGCGTTTATGCAACGGGTTGCATAAACGAAAGCGGTCGACTACTATCTGTGCAACTTGTTGCATAAAAATTGGAGACACCCCATGACATCGCGTTATCCGCATCTGACGACCCCGCTCGAGCTCGGCTTCACGTCGCTCAGGAACCGCGTGCTGATGGGGTCGATGCACGTGGGCCTCGAGGAAGCGCCGAACGGCTTCGAGCGGATGGCGGCGTTCTATGCGGAGCGTGCGCGCGGCGAGGCCGGCCTGATCGTCACGGGCGGATTTGCGCCGAACGAGCGGGGCCGTCCGGCGCCCGGCGGCGCGATGCTGACGACCGAAGCAGAAGCGGAGCGTCATCGTGTCGTGACGCGCGCGGTGCATGCGGAGGGCGGCAAGATCGCGCTGCAGATCCTGCATTTCGGGCGCTACGCGTATCACCCGGCGCTCGCCGCGCCGAGCGCGCTGAAGGCGCCGATCAACCCGTTCACGCCGCATGCGCTGACGAGTGATGAAGTCGACGAGACGATCGCCGATTTCGTCCGATGTGCGGCCCTCGCGCAGCAGGCGGGCTACGACGGCGTCGAGATCATGGGATCCGAAGGCTATCTGATCAACGAATTCATCGCCGCGCGCACGAACCATCGCGACGACGCATGGGGCGGCGCGTACGAGAACCGCATCCGTTTCCCGGTCGAGATCGTGCGGCGCGTGCGCGAGCGGGTCGGCACGAACTTCATCATCATCTACCGGTTGTCGATGCTCGATCTCGTCGAAGGCGGCTCGACGCTCGACGAAGTGATCCGGCTCGCGCAGGCGATCGAAGCGGCCGGTGCCACGATCATCAATACGGGCATCGGCTGGCACGAGGCGCGCATTCCGACCATCGCGACGAAGGTGCCGCGCGCCGCGTACGCCTGGGTCACGCGGCAGTTGATGGGCAAGGTCGGCATCCCGCTCGTCGCGACCAACCGGATCAACACGCCGGAAGTCGCGGAGCAACTGCTGGCCGACGGCTATTGCGACATGGTGTCGATGGCGCGGCCGTTTCTCGCCGATGCCGAGTTCGTGCGCAAGGCACGGGAAGGGCGCGCGGACGAAATCAACACGTGCATCGGCTGCAACCAGGCCTGCCTCGACCACACGTTCAGCGGCCGGATCACGTCGTGCCTCGTGAATCCGCGTGCGTGCCATGAAACCGAGCTCGTGATTCGCCCCGCGCAGCAGCGCAAGCGGATCGCCGTGGTCGGCGCCGGGCCGGCGGGCCTCGGCTTCGCGGTCACCGCGGCCGAGCGCGGTCATGCGGTGACGCTGTATGAAGCCGGCGCCGAGATCGGCGGCCAGTTCAACATCGCGAAGAAGGTGCCCGGCAAGGAGGAGTTCAACGAGACGCTGCGCTATTTCCGTCGGCAGCTCGAACTGCGCGGCGTGACGCTCCACCTCAATACGCGCGCGACCGCCGAGCTGCTGCTGCAACACGAATTCGACGAAGTGGTGATCGCGACGGGCATCGTGCCGCGCACGCCACCGATCGACGGTGTCGGGCACGCCAAGGCGCTCGGCTATCTCGACGTGCTGCGCGACGGCAAGGCGGTAGGACGCAGCGTTGCGATCGTCGGCGCCGGCGGGATCGGCTTCGACGTCGCGGAATATCTCGTGCATCGTGCGGGCGCCGGGCACGTCGACGCGGACCGCTTCTTCGCCGAGTGGGGTGTCGACCCGTCGTATGCGAACGCAGGCGGCTTGCGTCACGCGCACCCCGAGCCGGCAGCGCGGCAAATCCATCTGCTGCAGCGCAAGGCATCGAAAGTTGGCGACGGGCTCGGCAAGACCACCGGATGGATCCACCGCACGGCGCTGAAGGCGCGCGGGGTCGGGATGTCGTCGGCGGTGACCTACCGGCGTATCGACGACGATGGATTGCACGTGACGATCGATGGCATCGAGCAGACGCTGCCGGTGGACAACGTCGTGATCTGCGCGGGGCAGGAGCCGTTGCGCGAACTGGCGGAGCAACTGGAGACCGCCGGGCGCAAGGTGCAGGTGATCGGCGGCGCGTACGAAGCGGCCGAGCTCGACGCGAAGCGCGCGATTCACCAGGGCACGACGCTGGCCGCGACCCTTTGAGACCGATACGTTTCTTTTCCGCCCGACGATACAGGAGTTTTCGATGACGAACGCACCGCTGCATCTTCAACCCGCTGTCGCGCAATCGCTCGACACGTGGCACGCGATGGTCGAACGCAAGGATTTTGACGCACTGGAATCGATCGTCCATCCGGACGCCGTGTTCCGCTCACCGATGGCGTTCAAGCCGTACGGGCCGGCGCCCGCGTTATTGCTGGCGTTGCGCACGGTCATCACGATCCTCGAGGATTTCACCTATCACCGCCAGTTCGTCACCGACGACGGCGAGAGCGTGGTGCTGGAGTTCAGTGCGGCCATCGGCGACAAGGCGCTGAAGGGGATCGACATGATCCGCTTCGACGAAGAAGGGCGGATCGTCGAGTTCGAGGTCATGATCCGGCCGTTCAATGCGCTGCAGGCACTCGGTGCCGAAATGGGCGCGCGGCTCGCCCAGCAGTTGCCGTCGTTCAAGCTCGGCGGTTGAGCGGGGCGATTGCGGCGCAGTGGCCGCCGCGCGCTTAGCGCGCGAGTTGTGCCTGCGCGAGCCGCCCCAGGCAGCGGACGCCGTCCTCGATGTGTTCGTTCCACACGTGCCCCGCGCTCAGGCGCAGGCAATGGCGAAAGCGCCGGCTGGCCGAGAAGATGTCACCCGGCGCGAAGCAAATACCCTGTTCGAGCGCGGCATCGAACAGCGCGCGTGAATCGAATCGCTTCGGCAGTTCGAGCCAGAGCACGAAGCCGCCGGCCGGCCGGCTCACTTTCGTGCCAGGCGGAAAGCTGGCCTCGATCGTGCGCGTCATCCGCGCCAGGTTGTCCTCGAACACGCGCCGGACGCGGCGCAAATGCGCGTCGTATGCGCCGCTCCGCCAGGAAGTCGGCCAGCGCGAGCTGCAGCAACACGGGGCCCAGCATCGATGCGGCGACGAGGCCGGTCGGGCCGTAGCCGACGATCGCGTCGTCACAGTGTTCGATTCAGCGCGCGGTCGTACCGGGCAGGTTGCCGTCGAACGCGTCCTGCAGCAGCGCGCGCAGGCCGTCGCGTTCGATCGGGCGCGGGTTCCAGTACGGATTGGCGGCCGCGATGTCGGCGGCGCGATCGAGGTCGGCTTCCTGCATCCCGATCGCCTTCAGCGAGACCGGCGCGCCGTTGTCGAGCGCCAGCGCGTAGAGGCCGCGTGCGGCGTCGTTCGTGCCGATCGCGCGGGCGATCCGCTGCATTGCTTCCGGCGCGTGCGCGGCGTTGTATGCGAGCGCATGCGGCAGCACGACCGTGTGGGTCGGCGCGTGCGGCAGGTTGAAGCTGCCGCCGAGCGTGTGACAGAGCTTGTGGTGCAGCGCCATGCCGACGTTGCCGAGCACCATGCCGCACAGCCACGCGCCGTAGAGCGCGTCGCTGCGCGCGTCGAGATCGGCCGGGTCGCGCCGCACGCCGGGCAGGCCGCGCGCGAGTGCGCGAATGCCTTCTTCGGCCACGAGGCTCATCACCGGATTCGCGTTGTTCGCGTAGAGGCCTTCCGCCGCGTGCGCGATCGCATTGAGGCCGCTCGTCACCGACAGCCCGATGGGCAGCGTGACGGTGAGCGCGGGATCGTAGATCACCGTCTTCGGCAACACGCGAGCGTCGGAGCCCGTGCGCTTGACGCCGCCTTCGGTCAGGCCGTAGATCGGCGTCATCTCGCTGCCGGCGTACGTCGTCGGAATCGCGAGGATCGGCAGGCTGCTTTCGAGCGCGATCGCCTTGCCGAGGCCGATCGTCGAACCGCCGCCGATCGCGATCGCGCAGTCGGCATCGCGCGACCTGGCGAACGCCTGCGCATCGCGGGCAATCTCGATCGGCACGTGCATCGTCGCGCGATCGTACAGCCCGGCCGCGCGCGCACCGAGCCGCTCGACGAGGCGTTGCGCGAGATCGCGCTGTTCCGGTGTGCAGAGCACGATCGCGCGTTGCGCGCCCAGTTCCAGCACTTCGCGTTCGAGATGCTCGAGGCTGCCTGCGCCGAAGATCACGCGGGCGGGGCGGGCCTGGTAGATGAAGTTCATGGCGTCGTTACTCCGTTGCGTAGTCGACCTGATGGCGCGAGATGCGCAGGCCCGTCAGTGCGTCGCGTACGCGTGCGTGTTCGGGATGCGTCGCGTATGCGTCGAGTGCTTCGCGCGATTCGAAATCGGCGACGAGAATCAGGTCGCACGCGTAGTCGGCCGCGCTGAAATCCGCGCCGACTTCGAGGTGCATCATGCCCGGAATCCGGCCGCGCAGGCTTTCGAAGGCGGTCTTGACGATGGTGCGTGCCACCGCGCGCTCGGGTTCGGCCGCGCCGGCGACGTTCCACATCACGACGTGGCGGATCATGCGGCGCGCTCCGCGGGATTGAGCACGAAGTCGTAATCGAGCGTGTAGAACGGCGTGTCCATGCGCGAGCCGTCCGGCGCGATGCCGGGCGCGTGCCGGATCCAGTCGGCGACGAGCGTCGACCGTACGCCGAACACCGCATCGGAGTCGAGATAGCGGTCGCCGTCGCGGAACACGTGCGTAATCAGCGTTTCGTAGCCGCGCGCCTCGATCATGAAGTGCAGGTGCGCGGGCCGCCACGGATGACGGCCGAGCGCGTCGAGCATCGCGCCGACGGGGCCGTCGTGCGGAATCGGATACGGCTCCGCGAGGATCGAGCGGAATGCGTAGCGGCCGTCGGTATCCGTGCGCAGCCGGCCGCGCGCGCGGTGCGTGACCGAGCCGTCGTCGGCCGGAAGCTGCACGTCGTAGTGCCCGTCCTCGTCGGCTTGCCAGACTTCCAGCGACGCGTGCGCGATCGGCAGGCCGTCGATGCCGCGCACGTGGCCCGACACGAAGCACGGCTCGCCGCAGGCGCCGTTCGCGATGTCGTCGAACATCCCGAAATCGCGGCTGCCTTCGACGTAGAACGGGCCGAACACGGTCGCCTCCGTGCAGCCGGCCGGCTTCGCGTGATTCTGCGCGGTGACGAGGGTCGACAGCCCGAGCACGTCGGACAGCAGGATGAACTCCTGGCGCTTGTCGTCGGTGATGTGGCCCACGGCCGTCAGGAAGCCGATCGCGGCTTGCCATTCGGCCTCGGTGAGCTTCGTCTCCCGTGCAAACGAGTGCAGGTGCTGGACGAGGCTGGTCATCACCGTGCGCAACCGCTCGTCGCGACAGCCGCCCAGCGACGCGATCACGGCCTGTGTGATGGTGTCTTCGTTGAGATTGCGCATAGGGGGTGTCTCCTGATGTCGTTGGATAGCGCGTTGACGTAACATTAATTCCTCCCCGGATCGTAAAAAAGAGGGTTTGGAGGAGTTTTGTTCTCCGCCAGGTGGAAGAATCGAACGCATGGACAAGTGGACGCAGATCGAATTTTTCGTGCAGGTCGCCGAGCTGGGCAGCCTGTCGAAGGCCGCCGAGCGGCTCGGGATGTCGAGCGCGGCGGCGAGCCGCTGCCTGAACGCGCTGGAGGAGCGGCTGGGGGCGCGGCTCGTCGAGCGCACCACGCGGCGCCTGTGGCTGACCGATGCCGGGCATGAATACCACCGGCGTTGTGTGGCAATCCTGATGGAACTGTCGGAGGCCGATGCGGCAGTCAACGAAGCGAGCGTCAACCCGGCCGGCACGCTGCGCGTGACCGCGTCGGTATCGTTCGCGTCGATCTATATCGCGCCCGCGTTGCCCGAGTTCCATCGGCGCTACCCCAACCTGAACGTGCAGATCGTCGCGGCGAACCGCTATCCGGATTTCATCGAGGCCGGCATCGACGTGGCGATCCGCACGCGCGAGCATGAAGCGGATTCGGGCATCACGGTGCGCAAGCTCGCCGAGACGCGGCGCGTGCTGGCCGCGTCGCCCGGGTATCTGGCGAAGCACGGCGCGCCGGCGACGCCCGATGCGCTGTGCGACCACCGGCTGCTGGTGTACAACCTCGCGAACGATCCGTACGTCCTGCATTTCCGCCACGGCGCGAAGAAGCAGTCGGTCACGATCAAGAGCGTGCTCGATGCTAACGAAGGGCAGGTGATCCGCGCGGCGGCGCTTGCCGGGCTCGGCATCCTGATCCAGCCGCTCTACATCATTCACGACGATATCGTCGCGGGGAAGCTGGTGCCGGTGCTCACCGACTGGCAACTGCCGGCGCTCACCGTCAACATCGCGTACCAGAGCCGCCGTCACCAGCCGGCGAAGATCCGCGTGTTCACCGAGTTCCTGATCGAGCGCGTCGAACGCCTCGGGCTCGCGCGCAAATGGAAGGAAGTCGGCCGTTGATCGCAGGACGGCGTCAAGGTCGCGTCGGACGGCTCGCGGGCAATCGGTCGCGATCGGCCCGCAGCTGCGTGTCATGTGGGGGCCGGCGTCGGGCGTGGTCGTGAAGTACCAGCACGAGTTCGCGGTGCGCAACCGGCCGCGGGGCGACAAGCTGTGGGTGCAGTTCAGTTTTCCGTTGTAGGCGCGGCGTACGGCCCCGGCCACGCACCCGGCCGGGACAACCTGACGAAATCCTGACGAATCAAAGTGATATATTGTATCATCTGAGGTTTGCGTCACCGACGGGCCGGGCTGCCGGGCACGGCCGCGTGCGACGCCACCCTCCGAAGATCGATACGACGTGACGAAAACCAGACACACCCCGGCGCGCGGGGAGCGGCACCACGCCGCGTCGCGCCGGAACGGCGACGCCTGGCGCGTTCGCGTGGCCCGCGGCTGCACGACCCTGCTGGGCTGCGCGATGGCGACCTCCGGCGCGTTGGCCGCCGAAGCGGCCGCACCCGCACCGGACGAACGGCATGCGCTGCCGGCGATCAACGTCAGCGCGCCATCCGCACCGGCCGACCCGCTGACGCAACCGCTCGAAACCGGCTCGCGGCTCGGGCTCGCGAGCCTCGACACGCCCGCGAGCGTCGAGACGGTCACGGCCGACACGATCGACGCGCGCGGCGATCGCACGGTGCTCGACGCGGTGACGCGCACCGCGGGGTTCTCCAGCGCGATGGCGCCCGGCACCGGCGGCACCGCATTGAGCGTGCGCGGCTTCAGCGGGCAGGAATCGGTGATGACGCTGCTCGACGGCGTGCGGCTGATGCCGGCCGCCGGCACGATCACGTTCCCGTTCGATACGTGGTCGGTCGAGCGCATCGAGGTGCTGCGCGGCCCGGCGTCGATGCTGTACGGCGAAGGGGCGATCGGCGGCGTCGTGAACGTGGTGCCGAAACGGCCGCAGCGCACGCGCGAGACGACGCTGCAGGTCGGGGTCGGCCTGGATGGTGCGAAGCGCGCCGCGTTCGATACGACGGGCGCGCTCGGCCCGAAGCTGTCGTATCGCTTCCATGCAAGCGATGCGCGCGCGAACGGTCTCGCCGAGCGGGCCGATACGCATACGACGGCCGTCGGCGGCGCGCTGAAGTTCGACGTGAGCCCGACGCTCACGCTGACGCTCGACTTCGACTATGGCCGCCAGATGCCGGCGGCCTACTATGGCGTGCCGGCGCCGAACGGCGTGCTCGATCCGTCGCTGCGCAAGCTCAACTACAACGTCGCCGACGCGTCGATTTCCTATTACGACCAATGGACGCGCCTGTCGGCGACCTACCGGCCGACGGCCGGCGTGACGATCGACAACCAGCTCTACTACCTGACGTCGAATCGCCACTGGCGCAATGCCGAATCGTATGCGCTCGATGCCGCGACGGGGCGCGTCACGCGCGGCGACTATCTCGACATCGGCCACCACCAGCGGCAGATCGGCGATCGGCTGAGTGCACGCTTCGACGGCACGCTGTTCGGCCGCGCGAACCGCTTCGTCGTCGGCACGGAATTCAGCCAGATCACGTTCAGCGGCACCAACAATTCGCCGTACGGCGGCGAATCGATGGTGCCCGCGCACGGCTTCGACCCTGGCGTGTTCACGAGCCCCGACCCGACGGTGCCGCAGTTCAGCACGCGCGCGCGGCAGGCGGCGGTGTTCGCCGAGAACCGGCTCGAAGTGCTGCCGCGGCTCGCGTGGGTGAGCGGGCTGCGCTACGACCACATCGCGTTCAGCCGCGAGCAGGCAGCGACCGGCGCGGGCTTCGACAAGCGTTTCGCGAACGTCGGCTGGCGCACCGGCTTCGTGTTCGAAGTCGCGCCGACGCTCAGCGCGTATGCGCAGTACACGACGGGCGCGGAGGGCCTCGGCTCGCTCGTGACGCTGTCCGCGTCGCAGGCGGGCTACCGGCTCGCGACCGGCGAACAGTGGGAAGCCGGCGTCAAGCAGACGTTGCTCGACGGCCGCGCATACTGGACGTTCGCCGTGTACGACATCACGAAGCGCAACCTGCTCAGCACCGATCCGTTCAATCCCGCGCGGCGCCAGCAGGTCGGCCGGCAATCGTCGCGCGGCCTCGAGCTGACGGGCGGCGCGCGGCTGCCGCACGGCTGGACGGTCGATGCGAACGTCGCGCTGCTGCGCGCGCGCTATGACGCGTTCAACCAGAAGGTCGGCAGCGCGACGGTGTCGCACGCCGGCAATACGCCGGCCAACGTGCCGCGGCAGACGGCGAACCTGTGGCTCGGCTGGGCGTTTGCCGAGCGCTGGCAGGCGAACGCGGGCGTGCGCTACGTCGGCGCGACCTACGGCGACGACGCGAACCGCGTGCAGGTGCCGTCGTACACGGTGTTCGACGCGTCGCTGCGCTGGCAGCCGACGTCGCGCACCGAGCTGGCGCTGATCTTGCGCAACCTCGCGAACCGCACGTATGCGGTGACGACGTCGAACGCCGGCGAGCAATGGCTGCTCGGCCCGTCGCGCTCGGCGGAGCTCGTCGCGACGATGCGCTTCTGATGCGGCACGGCGCACCTCCCGTGATGCACATGCTCGACATCGAACGCGTGAGCTGGTCTCCCGGCGGCGCGATCACCGTGCTCGATTCGGTGACGCTGAGCGTGGCCGACGGCGAGTTCGTCGGGCTGGTCGGCCCGAACGGCAGCGGCAAGACGAGCCTGCTGCGCTGCGTGTTCCGTTACGCGCGGCCCGATGCCGGCCGTGTCGCGCTCGATGCGCAGGACGTGTGGCGCATGCGGCCGCGCGCGGTCGCGCAGCGCATCGCGGTGCTGCAGCAGGAGACGCCGGACGATTTCGGGCTGACGGTCGACGAACTGGTCGGCATGGGGCGCACGCCGCACCAGCGGCCGTTCGACGCGGAGACGGCGGACGATCGCCGGATCGTCGAATCCGCGCTGCACGACGTCGGCCTCGTCGAGCGCCGTGCGCAGCGCTTCGCGTCGCTGTCGGGCGGCGAGAAGCAGCGTGCGCTGCTGGCCCGCGCACTCGCTCAGCAGCCCGAACTGCTGTTGCTCGACGAACCGACCAACCATCTCGACCTGCGCCATCAGCTCGAACTGCTCGCGCGCGTGCGGCGCCTCGGCATCGCGACGCTCGCCACGATTCACGACCTCAATCTCGCGGCCGCGTATTGCGACCGGCTCCACGTGCTCGCGCACGGCAGGGTCGTCGCGTCGGGCGTGCCGGCCGACGTGCTGACCGAAGCGCTGCTGCGCGACGTGTTCGGCGTCGCCGCGCTCGTCGATCGCCATCCCGTCACGGGCCGGCCGCGCATCACGCCGCTTCATCCGGAATGATTGCCATGCCGTTTCCTGTCTTGTCCTCTGCTTTGTCGCCTGTATTTCGCCGGCTGGTTGCCGCGACCGTGCTCGGCTGCGCGGCCGCGCATGCGGGCGCCTATCCCGTCACCGTGCGCAGCTGCGATCGCGACGTGACGTTCGAGCGCGCGCCGACGCGTGCGGTGAGCAACGACGTGAACCTGACCGAGATGATGCTCGTGCTCGGCCTGAAGGACCGGCTCGTCGGCTACACCGGGATCGGCGGCTGGAAGACGGGCACCGCACGCGTGCGTGAAGCGCTGCGCGGCGTACCCGAACTGGCGAGCCAGTATCCGTCGCTCGAGGTGCTGGCGGCCGCGCGCGCCGACTTCTATCTCGCGGGCTGGAACTACGGGATGCATGTCGGCGGCCCGGTGACGCCCGCGACGCTCGCGCCGTTCGGCATCCGTGCGTACGAGCTGACCGAATCGTGTTCGCACGTGATGAAGCAGGCGGCCGCGTCGTTCGACGACGTGTTCCGCGACCTGAACAATCTCGGCCGGATCTTCGGCGTCGACGCGCGCGCCGCGCAGGTCGTCGCGTCGATGCGCACGCGTCTCGCGGCGGTGTCGCGCACGATCGGGCATCCGGAGCCGCTGCGCGTGTTCGTCTACGACAGCGGCACCGACAAGCCGATGACGGCCGGCGGGCTCGCGATGCCGACCGCGCTGCTGGCGGCGGCCGGCGCGCGCAACGTGATGGCCGACCTGCCGCGCAGCTGGACGCAGGTGAGCTGGGAAAGCGTGGTCGCGCGCGATCCGCAGGTGATCGTGATCGTCGACTATTCGGCCGTGACGGCTGCGCAGAAGCAGCAGTTCCTGCTGAGCCAGCCGTCGCTCGCACGGGTGGCCGCGATCCGCGACCGGCGCTTCATCGTGATTCCCTACGATGCGGCGACGCCGGGCCCCGAGAACGTCGCGGCCGTCGAGACGCTGGCGCGCGCGCTGTATCCGGCCGCGTTCGCCGGGCCGGCGCGATGAGCGTGCACGTGCGTGCAGCGCGGCCCGCCATGCGCGTGGTGCTGCCGGCGCTGGCGCTGCTGTTGATCGTGTCGATCGTCGCGTCGGCCGCGTTCGGGCCGGCGCCGATCGCGATGCCTGCGGCGGTGCGCATCGTCGCCACGCATATCGTGTCGGCGTTCGGCGAGGCCGGCGCAGTGGCGGCGGGGGCGGGCGACGACAGCATCGTCTGGCTGATCCGGATGCCGCGCGCGCTACTGGCCGCGATCGTCGGCGCGACGCTGGCGGCGGTCGGCGTCGCGCTGCAGGCCGCGACCGCGAACCGCCTGGCCGATCCGCACCTGCTCGGCGTGAGTGCGGGGGCGATGCTCGGCGCTGTCGCGGTCACCGTGATGGCCGGTGCGGCATTCGGCCCGTTCACGCTGTCGGCTGCCGCGTTCGCGGGCGCGCTCGCGGCGACCGCCTGCGTCGTCGCGCTCGCTTACCGGCGCGGCCGGCTCGAATCGGACCGGCTGCTGCTCGCGGGGGTCTCGGTGTCGTTCATGATGGCCGCGTTCGGCAACCTGCTGCTGTATCTCGGCGACCAGCGCGCCGCGTCCTCCGTGCTGTTCTGGATGCTCGGCGGCGTCGGGCTGGCGCGCTGGGATCTGCTGCTGGTGCCGGCCGTCTGCGCGGCGCTCGCCGGCGGCGCGTTGTACGCGCGCCGGCGCGAACTGAATGCGCTGATGTCGGGCGATGTTGCCGCGGCTGCGCTCGGCGTGCCGAGCGCGCGGCTGCGGCGCGAGGTGTTCGTCGTCGCGTCGTTCGCGACGGGCGCGATGGTGGCGGTGAGCGGGGCGATCGGCTTCGTCGGGCTCGTGACGCCGCATCTGTGCCGTCGCGTCGTCGGCGCCGAGCATGGCAGGCTGCTGCCGGTGGCCGCGCTGACGGGCGCGATCCTGCTCGTCTGGGCCGATGTGGCCGCCCGCACGCTCGCGGCGCCGGAGGATCTGCCGATCGGGATCGTGACCGCGATGTTCGGCAGCCTGTTCTTCGTCGCGCTGCTGCGCCGCCGCTGAGCGGCGCGCAGGTCAGGCGACGGCGGCCGGGGCGCCGCCTGCCGCGCGCTTCATTGCCGCGGGAGGGCCATGCCGGTGCTGCCGCCGAACGCGTCGGCATGCGAGAGGGCATCCGGCAAGTCGAACAGGTTGTCCGGCAGCGACAGCGCGGGCAGCGTGATCACGAAGCGTGCGCCGCCGAGCGGTGAATCCTCGAGCCGCACGTCACCGCCATGCACCTGCGCGACGCGCCGCACGATCGCGAGCCCGAGCCCGAAGCCGCCGGTCTGTCGGTCGCGGCTGGAGTCGAGCCGCTGGAACGGTTCGAACACGCGGGCGCGTTCGGCGGCCGGAATGCCGGGGCCATCGTCGTCGACGCTCAACACGAGCGCGCCGGACGCGTTGCGCTCGGCGGCGAGCAGCACCGTGCGCGAGGCGTAACGTGCGCCGTTGCGGATCAGGTTCAGCAATGCGCGGGCGACCAGCTTCGGGTCGCATACGTGGGTCGCGGGCGCGTCGAGGGCCGACACGTCGAGCGTGATGCCGCGATCGACGATGTCGTTCGCGACGTTGCCGGCGACACTGTCGAGCAGCGCGTCGACGACGACTTCCATCGGCGCGAGCTGGCTTGCACCCTGTTCGAGCCGGCCGATCGTCAGCAGCTCGGTGACGAGCTCGTCGAGCTCGCGCACGTCGCGCCGCAACGCGTCGCGGCGTTCGCGCATCCGGGCCGTTTCGTCAGGCTCGGCGAGCAGCGCGAGCCCGAATTCGAGCCGCGCGAGCGGCGTCTTCAGTTCGTGCGAGATGCCGTGCATCATTTCGCGCTGCTGCTTGATCGACGCCTCGATGCGCTCGGCCATGTCGTTGAACTGCTGCGACAGCTCGTAGATGTTCGACTTGCCGGACAGCTTCACGCGCGTCGACAGCGTACCGGCGCCGAATGCGCGGGCGGCTTCCTGCAGCCTGCGCAGGTCGCGCCAGTGATAGTGAATCCACAGCACCACCGCGAACAGCGTGCTGAGCGCGAGCAGCATGTACGCATAGATCCTGATGTCGAGGCTGAATGCCTCGATCGGCCGCGCATGCAGCACCGAACCATCCGCGAGCGGCATGTAGTAATCCTTCGCGTCGTAGCTGATCGCGATCAGGCCGGCGTCGAGATCGCGCAGCGGCTCGCCGCTCAATTGCGCGCGGGCGGTGGCCATCGGCATGAAGTCGAACCGTTCGTTGCCGTGTTTCGCGAGCTCGCGCAGCGCCACCTTGCGCTGCTCGCCCGGATGGCGTTCGAGGTAGTCGTTGAGCACGAACGCGTAGGTCGTCAACGCGTCGCGCTCCGCCTGCGCGCTGCGATCGTAGAAGATCCGGTCGAACGACAGCTGGATGAAGATGATCGACGCCGCGACGAACAGGATCACGACGAGGTACAGCCGAATCAATGGGCGGAGCATTTATTCGTCCCACGCGGAAGGGCTGAACAGGTAGCCGCGGCCCCAGATCGTCTTGATCTTGTGCGGCTCCGACGACGCATCCTCGAAGCGGCGGCGCAGCTTCGAGATGCCGGAATCGACCGAGCGATCGAGCCCGTCGAACTCGATCCCGCGCAGCTGCTTCAGGATGTCGTCGCGGCTCAGCACGGTGCCGGCCGCGCGCGCGAGGATCAGCAGCAGGTTGAATTCGGCGGTCTTCAGGTCGACCGGCTCGCCGCGCCACGTGACGGTGCGGTTCGGCGGCGAGATCGCCAGTTCGCCGAACACGAGCGCTTCGGGCGCGGCCACCGGCGCTTCCGCGACGGCCGGCTGCGCGCGGCGCAGCAGCGCGCGGGCGCGGGCGACCAGCACGCGTGGTTCGATCGGCTTCGTCACGTAGTCGTCGGCGCCCGTCTCGAGGCCCGCGACCTGGTCGTAGACGTCCAGGCGCGCAGTCAGGATCAGCACGGGGACGTTGGTGAACGCGCGGATGCGCCGGCAGACTTCCATGCCGTCGAGGTTCGGCAGCATCAGGTCGAGTATCACGAGGGCCGGCTGGTGCTCGCGCACCGCGGCGACGGCGAGGTCGCCGCGTCGCACGACCGTCACCGCGAATTCATAACCGTCGAGGTATTCGCGGACGAGCTGCGCCAGGCGGTCGTCGTCTTCGATCAGCAGTACACGGTATTTGAGTGGGTCTTCGTTCATGGTCTCCTCGAGGCGCACGCGCCAACGCACGCCCGGGCAAGCCGGTGCGTGGCGCGGCACGCGAATTCTATCCGGCGCATCGAAGGCCGGGGGAGCGGGGCGACAATCTCGAACAATCGAACACAATTGAGCACAGATTCTCCGAATATTCAGGACAGTCGCGGCGCAGGGCGGCACCTAGACTGCGGGCTCCGTCACTTTTATCTCAATATTGTGCGCCCACTACTCCGCCGCTACCGCTATTGCATGCCGCTCGCCGGCCTGACCCTTGCCGCCGCCGCCCACGCGGAAAACCAGTATTCGTTGTCGCTGGGTGGCGGTATCGCGCCGCGCTACCCGGGCAGCAACCAGTCTCGCGGCGTCGTCGCGCCGGGGTTTTCCGCGAAGTTCGGCAATGGCTTCTTCATCGACAGTACCCAGGGCGCCGGTTACCGGCTGGACCTGCCGCACGGCGCGTTCGTGTCGGCGGCGGTGAGCTATGACCCGGGTCGAGCCGACGAGAACCGCCTCGACTTGCCGGGCTCCGACTACCTGAAGGGCATGGGCCGGGTTCCGGGCTCGGTGCTGGTCGGCGTGCGCGCGGGCGTGACGCTGTTCAACGCGGCGGAACTGAGCGTCACGATCGACTCACCCGTGACGCATACGTCGCGCGGCGTGTCGGGTCACATGGATCTCGCGGTGCCGGTGTTCAAGACCGCGCAGCACGAGATCATCGTGACGGGCACCGTGCATGCGGGCTCGGGGCGCTACACGCAGACGTTCTACGGCGTGACCGATGCGCAGTCGATGACGAGCCGGTTCCGGCCGTATTCGACGCGCGGCGGGATCGACAGCGCGTCGATGGCGCTCGCGTGGAACTGGACGCTCTCGCAGCACTGGTCGGTGCTCGCGACCGGCGGCGTGACGCGATTGCTCGGCCGCTACGGCGACAGCCCGATCGTCCAGTCGCGCAGCAACTACTACGCCATCGCGGGCGCGACCTACAAGTTCTGAGCGAATCGTCGCGGCACGCATCGTGTGGCGCGGTCGGCCTGCACGTGCCGTCACGCCGCGCCGCGTGCGGTAACATGCAGGCGGCTTCGGCGGCAGGCCGAACCCGCGGCTGGGGACACGCGGAATCGGCGTGGCCCGGGCGCGCGGACCGAACATGCATGCAACGCCCGGTCGGCGGGAACGCCGCACAGGTTCCACCGGGCGCAACAGGGAGAATCCGATGAAGAAGACGATCGCGATGATGATGGCGCTGGTTGCGGGCGCAACGTTTGCGGGATGCACGGACATGAAAACGAAGAATGCGACCGCGGGCGGCATGGTGATGAATGGCGAGCCGGCACGCACGTCGCAGGCCTGCAAGGCGGACGCGGGGCCGGACGACGCGCTGGTCGGCAAGACCGAGGCCGATGCGGCGGCGCAACTGGACGGCTGCCTGTGGCGCGTGCTCGAGCGCGACGGCAAGTCGTTGCCGGGCACGATGGATTACCGGCAGGAACGCCGCAATCTCGGCATTCGCGACGGCAAGGTGATCTGGGTGCGGCGCGGGTGAGCGGTATGGCCGGTGGCGGCGTGTGTGCGGGTATGCGCGTGAATGTGGTCGGCATGCGTGCGGTGTCCGGGATTGCCGCGTTTGCGAGGCTGTCGACGCAGACCAGGGCAGGGGCCCGCGCGCTGACACTGGCGGTGCTGGGCGTGCTCGGCATGCTGGCCGGATGCGAACGACATGACGGCGCAGCATCGTCGGCGCGTCGCACCGTTTGCGTCACCGGCTATAACGAGTACACCCGCAAGCTTCACGAGTTCTGGCTCGACGGCGAACACAAGTCCGGATGCTTCGGCAATCCGTCCGCGCGGGAAACCGGTGAAGCCTTCGGCGGGGGCGGCGGGTTCGCTTGCGGCTGCAAGGTCGCGCCGGGGCAAACAGTGAAGCTCGCGTGGGTGTTCGCGCAACCGCTGGACGAGATCGAGCGTGGCATCGCGGCGGAACACAAGACGATCGACGTGACGATTCCGCAGCCGGAATCGTCGACGTCGCGCTATTTGCGCGTGTATTTCAGGAAGAACGGCACGGCCGAACTGCAATGGGTGGACGACATGAACGCGCCCAAGCTGCCGCCGACCGTGGCGCAATGATCGCCGCGCGACGCGTGCGATCGGCGGTGCGCTACTTCGAGATGTACCACAGCGCATCCGCGCTGGCGCGCGACGGCTGAGCGGCTGCAGCGGGCACCTGGGCCGGCGCGGGCGGCGGCGTGTTCGACGTGATCGCGGTCGGCAGCGTGGCCGGCATGTTCGCGGTCGACGGCGAGGCCGCCGCGGTTCCCGACGTCGAAGGCGTATTCACGTACCACAGCGCATCGGCCGACGCCGTGCGCTTTGCCGCGGTCGCTGCCGCCGCCGGATTGGCTGCCGTATTCGTCGCCGTATTCGCCGACTTTTTCAACCCGGCGGCCGCAGCCGCGCCCCCCGTCCCGGTCTGCGCCGTCATCCCGGCGCCATTGCCCGCGCTACGCTGCGCGCGTGCCTCGAACGGCCCGAGCTGGAAGATCAACGTTTGCGCGGGTCGCGTCAGGACGGCATACGGAAACTGCAGCTCCCACGACATCAGCACGCGCCCGGACGACGTCTCGGTGAAGATCGCCGGCACGTGCTTCATGTCGCTGAACTGCACGTAGATCCGCGCGCCGTCGTCGAACACCTGGGTCGGCTTCGCCTGGTCCGCCCCCGTGACCGTCCATCCGAAGTTGTATGAGCCGGCCGGGCCGGCGGGGCCGCCCTGCGGCGGCGGAGGCGGCGGAGCCGACGAAATGGTGCGCGGACGCGTGACCTGCTGCGGGGCGGACACGCTCAGGCTCGCGAACGGGTTGTACGCCTGGGCCTGTTGCGGCGGCGTAAAGGACGGTGGAAGGATGGGCATGGGAGTATCCGGCGAATCCGGCATGGTCCGGATTGCATCATAGACCTTGCGCGCATACGCGAGGCGCTTGTCGGGCGAGGCGGAGTTGTACGCGCCGATCGCGTTCCAGTTGGCGCCGAGTTGGCGAATGTTCTGCGACAGGATCCACGCGCCGACGTACGCGTTCGTGCAGGCATCGAACAGGCTCTCCCGCGTGATGCCTTCGCGCGCGAGCGTCGGCAGCCAGGTGCTGTTGATCTGCATCAGGCCGATGTCGACCGTGCCGTTCGTGTTGGTGTTGACGGCGCTCGGATTCATGCCCGACTCGACCTGCGCGATGCCGCGCATCAGGCTGACGCTCACGTGCTGGAACGCGGCCGCGTCGTCGAGGCAATCGGCCCGCGCGACACCGGCGAGCGCGCACGACAGCGCAATCGTCGCGGCGATTTTCAGCGTATCTCGGCTGATCGAACGGGTTGTCTGACGCGGCATGGCAGGATGGGGCGGAAACCGGCCGCCCGGTGCAAGGAAATTACGCAGACGCGAAGTGTGCCATAGCGCGCACGCAAATGGCTCACGTCAAACTTTCCTTTGCATTTGCCCATGCGTTCGCCACGCATTTTTATCGCGTCGGATCACGCGGTTCGGCGAAGCATTATCGGTAAAAATGGCCGGATTTTCGCGCGAATACCAGCGTAATGGCGGGGCCGGAATACTGACGCGTCGCGTCATTTACTCGCGGAAATCGGTGCTGAATCAAACCGGATGGAAATCGCGCTGAAGTCGATATCCGGGATGAAAAGGGAAGGGCGATTCAAAAGCAACGGCGGCCGAAGCCGCCGTATCGGTGAAAGCGCACCCGACCGGCCGCGCGGCGCGCAGCCGGCCGTCTCGCATCAGAAGCGGTGCCGCAGGCCGAGGTTGACCATCGTCTGCGAGCTCGTGCCCGCATAGCCGTACGAACCGATCGACGCCTGCGCGGCCATCGAGCCGCCCTGGCCGTCGCCGGTCTGGCCGCTGGCGTGCTGGTACGCGGCGGTCAGGTAGACGTCGGTGCGCTTCGACAGGGTGTAGTCCGCGCCGGCCGATACCTGGTGATAGGTGGCCGACGTGTCGCCGCCCGAGCGCGTATAGCTGTAGCCGACGCCGACCAGCAGCGCATTGGTCGCCTGGTAGTTCACGAAGCCTTGCCCGGTGTTGTAGTGCTCGTTCGAGCCGAACACCGAGCTGCCATCGCGGCGGTACTGCGCGTTGCTGTAGCCGAGGCCGACCGTGAACGGGCCGGCGACGTACTGGCCCGCGATGCGCGCGATGCCGATCGAATGCGCGCTCGCATAGCCGCTGTTGACCGGGCCGTCGAACGTGCCGTCCGACGAGCTGGTCCAGCCGGTGCGCTGCGTGTTCGACGCGGGGCTGTTGGTCGTGTGGAAGTAGCCGCCCGCGACGCTGAACGGCCCGTTGCTGTACGACACGGCGGCCGAATACGAATTCGCGGCGCCGGTGCTGCCGGCGATGCCGCCGAACGAGTACATCGCCGAGAACTGCAGGCCCGAATAGACGGCCGACGTGTACTTCACCGCGTTGTCGACGCGGAAGCTGTTGTCGTAGTTGTCGACGTCGCCCGCCGTTGCGAACACGCTGCCGAGATAGTTGTCGGCGGTGATGCCTTGCACGAGATCGACGAGCGGATCGTACTGGCGGCCGAACGTGAGCGTGCCGTAGCGGTCGCTCGTCAGGCCGACGAACGCCTGCCTGCCGAACAGGCGGCCGCCCTGGCCCATCCGGCCGTTGCTCGGGTCGAAGCCGTTCTCGAGCTGGAACAGCGCCTTGAGCCCGCCGCCGAGATCCTCGGTGCCTTTCACGCCCCAGCGGCTGCCGGCCAGGTTGCCCGCGCTGCTGTTGCCGAGCATCCACGCGTTGTCCTTGCCCTGCGCATGATTCACGTAGGTGATCGACGTGTCGATCACGCCATACAGCGTGACGCTCGACTGCGCCTGCGCGACGGGTATCGCCGCGAATGACGCGACGGAAATCAGCGAGAGGGTCGTGCGTTTCATTGTCATCTCCTTGCGCATTGGCTTGTGTGCGTGATCCGGAATGGCAGGAGACTACCGAGCCCGATTAAAACGGCAAAAATGAAATTCTCTTTTGTGGCCTGACGCAGACAGGGATGTCCTCCGATTGCCGCGATCGAGGGATTTGAATTGTTGAAAATTGCGTATCAATCGATTGGCATTTCGCGATTTGGCCATTGCGGCTTGCATATCTCGCGATAATTTCGGGCAATTCGCGGAGGAATCGGGATGGCCGGGATATTGTTATCGATCCGTCAAATAATTATTGAATGAATCGAATTGGCCCGGGTGTAATGAATGTGTTAATTACGCGGCGCGTGCGGCCGGCGACGGCCTCATGGTTGGGTGGCCGATTCCTCATCATGGGTGCCGCGCGTGTGGAACGTCGTGCGTGTGTCACGCCGGCGTGACCGACAGCACCGCGCCGCCCGCCCCAGCGCAGCCACCACCCCCGCGCACCGAAACGCCGGTCGCCGATCTGGTTTTGTATATAATAATCATTCTCATTTACAAAATCGTTGACGCCTGCGCCTCCCGGAACCCGGCCATGTCTGCTGACAAGCTGTCTCTCCATCGAGAAATCGACGCCCTCTACACCGGCCACCATGCGTGGCTGCGCGGCTGGTTGAGCCGGAAGCTCGGTTGCGCGCACCGCGCGGCCGATCTCGCGCACGACACGTTCATGCGCCTGCTTGCGCGCGACGAGCCGATCGGCGCCGACGAGCCGCGCGCGTTCCTGACGACGGTCGCGCAGCGCGTGCTGAGCAATCACTGGCGGCGCGAGCAGATCGAGCGCGCCTATCTCGATGCGCTCGCACTGCGCCCCGAAGCGCATGCGCCGTCGCCGGAGGAGCGGGCCGTCGTGCTCGAGACGCTGCTTGAAATCGACCGGCTGCTCGACGGCCTGCCGCTCGCCGCGAAGCGGGCGTTCCTGCTCGCGCAGCTCGACGGGCTCACGCAGGCCGAGATCGCGCGCGAACTCGGCGTGTCGCTGGCGACGGTGAAGCGCTATCTCGTGAAGGCCGGCACGCAGTGCTTCTTCGCGATGGCGGCCTGACCGATGGCCGCCCCGGGAGCGCCGGCGGTGCCGCCGCAAGTGGCGCGGCGCGCGGTGGAATGGTGGGTCGACCGGCAGGCCGGCCGCACCGACGAAGCGTTCGATGCCGCGCTCGCGCGCTGGCGCGCCGAGGATCCGGCGCACGACGTGGCATGGCGTCATATCGAAGCGATGCAGCGCAGGTTCGGCGGGCTGGCGGCCGGGCTCGACCCGCAGGCCGCGCAGGCGGCGCTGCTGCCGCCGCGTGCGGGCCGCCGCCGCGCGGCCGTGAAGGCGCTGGCCGTGTTGCTGTTCGCGGGCGGTGCCGCATGGATGGCCGAACCCGCGCGGCGCGCGGCGGTCTGGCCGGCGGACCTGCGCACGGCGGTCGGCGAGCGGCGCACGGTGACGCTCGCGGATCGCACGGTCGTCGTCCTCGATACCGACACGGCGCTTGACGTGCGCTTCGACGATACGACGCGCGGCCTGCGCCTCTTGCGCGGCACGATCATGGTGACGAGCGGCCATGACGATCGCGTGCCCGCGCGGCCGCTGGTCGTCGCGACGGCACAGGGCGAACTGCGGCCGCT
Organism: Burkholderia sp. HI2500; assembly: GCF_002223055.1. Taxonomy (NCBI): domain Bacteria; kingdom Pseudomonadati; phylum Pseudomonadota; class Betaproteobacteria; order Burkholderiales; family Burkholderiaceae; genus Burkholderia; species Burkholderia sp. HI2500. Next base: position 1,021,704 of record NZ_NKFL01000004.1, read on the forward strand.
CGGCACGCGCTTCGCGGTGCGGCAGCGCGACGGCGCGACCCGCATCGAGGTGTTCGCCGGTGCCGTGCGCGTGCAGCCCGACGATGCGACGGCCGACGCGCGCGTGATCGCAGCCGGAGAGGGCGCGGATTTCACGCGCGACACGATCGGTGCGCCGGCGCCGCTCGATGCGTATGCGTCGGCGTGGACGGGCGGCATGCTCGTCGCGTCGCGCATGCGGCTGGCCGACCTCGTCGCCGAGCTCGATCGTTACCGCCGCGGCAGCCTGCGCTGCGACGCGGCCGTGGCCGACCTGCGCGTGTCGGGCACCTATCCGCTCGACGATCCCGCGCGCGTGCTCGATACATTGAAGGCGACGCTGCCGATCGACGTTCACTACCTGACGCGCTACTGGGCGACGGTCGTGCCGGCCCGTTCGTGAGCGTTTCAAAAAATATTTCCGCTGACCTGAGCTGTTTCTCGATGTTCGCGTGACAGGGGTAGTGAAAGCAGCACTGGCCCATCGTCCACCGACCTCCCGATCATGGTTTCCATCCGTCTCACGTATCGGCGCCGTCCGGCGCCTGCCCGACATCTGCCGCGCGCGTCGCGCCCGGCCGCATCCGCCGCATCCGCCGCATCGGCCGCCCCCGGTCGCCTCGCGCGCCGGCTGGCCGGCGCCGTCCTGGTGTCGGCGCTGCTGCCGCTGCCGGCGCTGGCCGACACCGACACCGATGCGGCGCCGGCCGTGCAGCGCGCGGCGCGCCGTGCGTTCGACATTCCGGCCGGGCCGCTCGAAGCGGCGCTGAACCGGTTCGGCCGCGACGCGGGCATCCTGCTCGCGTTTCCGGCCGAGCTGACCGCCGGCCTGACGAGCGGCGGCGTGCAGGGGCGCTTCGACGTCGACGGCGCGCTCGACCGCCTGCTCGCGGGCACCGGGCTCGTCGCGTTGCGGCAATCGGGTGGCGGTTACACGCTCAAGCGCGCGGACGGTTCGGTCGCACGGCCCGCGGCGGCCGGCGTCGCGGCGGGCGCCGAGTTGCCCGCGATCAATGTGCGCACCCGCGCGCTGCGCGCCGAAAGCTATCGCGCGCCGAAGGAGGCGGGCGTGCTGCGTTCCGAGATCCCGCTGCTCGACACCGCGCAGGCCGTCAACATCGTGCCCGCGCAGGTGCTGCGCGACCAGCGGCCGCGCAACCTGGACGACGCGCTCGGCAATGTCAGCGGCATCACGCAGGGCAACACGCTCGCAGGCACGCAGGACACGATCATGAAGCGCGGCTTCGGCGGCAACCGCGACGGATCGGTCATGCAGAACGGGATGCCGCTCGTGCAGGGGCGCGCGTTCAACGCGGCGGTCGACAGCGTCGAGGTGCTGAAGGGGCCGACGTCGCTGCTGTACGGGCTGATGGACCCGGGCGGCGTGGTCAACGTCGTCACCAAGCAGCCGCAGCTCAAGCGCTACAACGCGATCTCGCTCGGCGCGTCGACGTTCGGGCACGGCAAGAACGGCGGCAGCGCGACCTTCGATTCGACCGGGCCGGTCGGCGATTCGCGGCTCGCGTACCGGCTGATCGTCGACCAGTCGAACGAGCAGTACTGGCGCAACTTCGGCGAATACCGGCAGACCTTCGTCGCGCCGTCGCTCGCGTGGTACGGCCGCGATACGCAGGTCGCGGTGTCCTACCAGTACCGGAAATTCCATTCGCCGTTCGATCGCGGCACCGCGCTCGACCCGCGCACCAACGCGCCGCTCGACATTCCCGCGCGGCGGCGCATCGACGAGCCGTTCAACAACATGGACGGCGAATCGCACCTCGCGCAGGTGAGCGTCGATCACCAGTTCAACGCGGACTGGAGCGCGCATTTCGGCTACAGCTACAACCGCGAGACCTACGACGCGAACCAGTTGCGCACGACCGGTGTCGATCCGGTGAAGGGCACGATGACGCGCAGCAATGACGCGACGCACGGCTCGCTCAGCACCGACAGCTACGGGATCGGCTACGTGAACGGCAAGCTGATGCTGGGCGGGATGCGGCACGACGTGCAGGTCGGCTTCGATACCGAATACCGCCGCATCTACCGCAAGGACATGCTGCGGCAGGCCGTGAAGACGCCGTTCAGCTATCTCAACCCCGTCTATGGGCTGCTGCCGCCGTCGAGCACGGTATCGGCGAGCGACAGCGACCAGACCGACACGCTGCACGATGCGTCGGCGTTCGTGCAGGACACGATCCACCTGACCGACAAGTGGATCGTGTCGGGCGGGTTGCGCTACATCACGTACAACCAGGTCGCGGGGCGCGGGCGGCCGTTCGTCGCGAACACCGATCTCAGCGGCTCGAAGTGGCTGCCGCGCGCGGGTGTCGTCTACAAGTGGACCGACACGTTCTCGCTGTACGGCAGCTATTCGCAATCGCTGAAGCCGTCGTCGTCGATCGCGCCGATGACGGGCTACATCATCGACGGTGCGACGCCGCCCGAGGAAGCGACCGCGTGGGAAGTGGGCGGCAAGCTCGACCTGCCGGGCGGCATGACGGGCACGCTCGCGCTCTTCAATATCGACAAGAAGAACGTGCTCGTGTCGCAGTACAACGACGCAACCAAGCTGACCGACTGGCGCACGTCGGGCAAGGCGCGCTCGCGCGGGATCGAGCTCGACGTGTCGGGCAAGATCGGCGAGCGCGTGAACGTGATCGCGAGCTACGCGTACATCGACGCGAAGACGACCGAGGATCCGCTGTACGCGGGCAACCAGCTGTGGAACGTCGCGCGTCACACCGCGTCGCTCGCGGCCGTCTACGACTTCGGCACGGTGGCCGGCGGCGACGACCTGCGCATCGGCGCGGACATGCGCTACGTCGGCGCGCGGCCCGGCGATTCGGCGAACAGCTTCACGCTGCCGTCGTACGTGCTCGCCGACGCATTCGCCACGTACGACACGCGGATCGGCAAGCAGAAGCTGTCGTTCCAGCTCAACGTGAAGAACCTCTTCAATCGCACGTACTACCCGTCGAGCGCGAACCGTTACTTCGTCGCGATCGGCGATGCGCGACAGGTGTCGCTGCTCACCACGCTGCAATTCTGACCATGCAATCGCCGCGCGGCCGTCACGGCGGCGCGCGGCTTCGGAGAAGATCCAGATGAACCGGAACATGAAGACCGGCGCCGTGCGCGCCGTGGCCGCGAGCGCTCGGCGCCGCGCAATGCGCGCGATCGCGGGCTCGGTGCTCGCGATCGGCGCGGGCCTCGGCCTCGGCGCAGGTGCCGCTACGCCTGCATTGGCGGCCGATGCACCACAGGCCGTGACGCGCGTCGCGATGCTCGTGCAGCTGCGCGGGCCGAACCTGAAGGTCGACGAACGCATCGTCCAGCATCTCGGCGAGCGCGGCTACGCGGTGCGCCTGATCGACGAGTCGTCGACGCCCGATGCGGCGCGCGATGCCGACCTGGTCGTGATTTCGTCGACGGTGTCGTCGAAGAACGTGCGACCCGGCTGGCGCACGCTCGACAAGCCGCTCGTGACCTGGGAAAACGACCTGCTCGACGATCTCGCGATGACGGGCAAGCGCCACGACGTCGACTTCGGCGAAACGGGCAAGGAGCGCTACCTGTGGCTCGTCAATGCACCGCACCCGATCGCGGCCGGGCTGCCGGCCGGCGCGACGAACGTGTACGGCAAGCAGGCGCCGATGAGCTGGGGCAAGCCGGGGCTCGGCGCGATCACGATCGCGACCGTGTATGGCCAGCCCGACAAGGCCGCGATCTTCGCGTACGAGAAGGGTGCGACGATGGACTACGAAGCGCTCGCGCCCGCGCGTCGCGTGATGTTCTTCCTCGACAACGACACGTTCGTGAACCTGTCGCCGGCCGGTGTCGCGCTGTTCGACGCGGCCGTCGACTGGGCGGCCGGGCGGCGCTGATCGGCAACGCCGGCGCTAGGCCGGCTGCCGTGCCGCCGCTTCGATCAGTTGCGCGAGCTTCTGCGCCGGCTCCGACATCGTGCGCCGCGCGCGATGCACGAGCCCGATGTCGCGGTGGAACGTGTGATGCCCGAGGTCGATCGCGCGTACGCCGGCCGGCCAGCGGCGATACACGGCGGTCTGCGGGACGATTGCGACGCCGACGCCGTTCTCGACCAGCTTGACGATCGCGTCGAGCTCGTCGAGCTCACACGTGTCACGCACCGCGATATGCATCTTCCTCAGGAAGCGGTCGACCTGGCGGCCGCCGAACGACGCGCGGTCGTAGCGCACGAACGGCTCGCGCGCGAGCAGCTCGGCCCAGTCCTTGCCCTTCACGCTGCGCGGCACGATCAGCCGGAACGGTTCCTGCACGAGGGTCGTCCAGTGCAGGTCGCTCTGCAGCGAAAACGGCGGCCGGATGATCGCGGCCATGTCGATTTCACCGGCGTCCACCCGGTTGACCAGCTCGATCGACAGCCCCGGGATCACGTGCGTCCGGCACGCGGGATCGCGGCGATGGAAATCGGCGAGCGCGGCCGGCAGCAGCGCGCTCTGCACCGACGCGATCGCGCCGATCGTCACGCGCACGGCGGCCGGCGAGCCGGGCGACGTCGAGCTCAGGTTCTCGTACAGGCCGATCAGCGCCTGCGCCTGGTCGAGCACGTGATGACCCATCTCGTTGAGCCGCGCCGAGCGGCCTTGCCGGTCGAACAGCGCGAAGCCGAGTTCCGCTTCGAGCCGCTGCATCTGCGCGCTCACGGCCGCCTGCGTGAGCCCGATACGGTTGCCGGCCGCGGCGAACGTGCCTTCCCGGGCGACGGCGACGAGGGTTTTCAGTTCGCGGATCATTCATCAATTTCGTTTGTGAATGACGCAACTATATATTGATTTAATTTCTGCTTGACCTTGACTACCATGGTGCCGTCCTCGCGCCACGCGAGCGTTCCATCACGAGGCCACCATGAGTCTTTCCCCGTTTCACCTGGCGATTCCCGTCTACGACCTGCCGGCCGCGCGCGATTTCTACGGCCGTGTGTTCGGGCTGGCAGAGGGGCGCTCGAGCGCGCAGTGGGTCGACTTCGACTTCTACGGGCACCAGCTCGTGATTCACGAGCATCCGAAGACCGCGTCGCAGGAAGGCGCGCATACGAACGCGGTGGACGGTCACGACGTGCCGGTGCCGCATTTCGGGATCGTGCTCGACTGGCCGAGCTGGGAAGCGCTGGCCGAGCGGCTGAAGTCGTTCGGCGTGACCTTCGTGATCGAGCCGTATGTGCGGTTCCAGGGGCAGGTCGGCGAACAGGCGACGATGTTCCTGTTCGATCCGTGCGGCAACGCGCTCGAGTTCAAGGCGTTCCGCGATATCGGCCAGTTGTTCGCGAAGTGACCGGCGGTGCGGTCAGCGCCGATTGACATTGGGTGCGAGAATGCGGCCTCCGGCCCGGTTGCGCGCCTGCGCACCGGCCGGCGCCGCGCCGCACGGCATCCGTCCGTGCGAGCCGTTCTCCAAGGAACCCGTATGGACAGTCACATCGCTCCGGTGGAGCTGAAGAAGGCCTACCGTCTCCTCAACCACGGCCCGACCGTGCTCGTGTCGGCCCGCCACGATGGCGTCGACAACGTGATGGCTGCCGCCTGGGCGTGCGCGCTGGATTTCCTGCCGCCGAAGCTGACGGTCGTGCTCGACAAGACCGCGAAGACGCGCGAGCTCGTCGAGCGCAGCGGCAGGTTCGTGATCCAGGTGCCGACGGCCGCGCAGCTGCGGCTCACGCATGCGGTCGGCAGCCACAGTCTCGCGGAGCGCCCCGACAAGCTGCGCGAAGCGGGTGTCACGCTGTTCGACGTCGAAGGCCACGACCTGCCGTTCGTCGCCGGCTGTTCCGGCTGGCTCGCGTGCAAGCTGGTTCCGGAGCCGCACAACCAGCAGACCTACGATCTGTTCATCGGCGAGGTGGTCGCGGCGTGGTCCGACACGCGCGTGTTCCGCGACGGCCACTGGTATTTCGAATCGGCCGATCCGGCGCTGCGCAGCCTGCACTACATCGCGGGCGGCAATTTCTATGCGATCGGCGAATCGCTGCACGTCGATCCGGACGCGAAGTAAGCACCAATCCGGGCGCGCGGTTCACGCGCGCTTGTTCAATTCCGTCAGCATGGCTTCGGCGAACGCCTGCGCGACGCGCGGCAGCGTGCGGCCGCGCTTCGTGACGAGCGCGATCGGCCGCTCGAACGCGGGGTCGTCGATCGGCTTTGCAACCAGCTCGGGCTCGGCGCGCACCTCGCGCGCGGTTGCCGGCAGGATCGTCACGCCGAGCCCGCCGCGCACCATCGCGACGGCCGTCATCATGTAGGTCGGCTCGCACGCGATGGCGGGCGTGCAGCCGGCCGCGTCCAGCGCGGCATCGACGACGCTGCGCACGCTCGTGCCCCGTGCGGTGAGCACGAGCGGCACGGCTGCGACGTCGGCGGTGGTCAAGCGGCGCTTGCGCGCGAGCGGATGATCCTTCGGGCACACGGCGACGAGCTGGTCGGCGCCCGCATACAGCACCTCCAGCGACGCATCGAAGGTATTGCCACCCGTCAAGCCGAGATCGGCTTCCTCGTTGCGCACGAGCGCCGTGACGAGGCTCGCGACGCCGTCGCGGATCTCGAAGCCCGCAAGCGGCACCTCGCGCCGGAACGACTGGATCAGCTCGGGCAGCACGCTGGACGCGAAGGTCGGCAGGCACGCGAGCCGCACCGTGCCGCTCGTGCCTTCGCCGAGCGCACGCGCGTCGCGCAGCACGCGCTCCATGTCGTCGAGCGAGCGTTGCAGCAGCGGCAGCAGCTCGCGCCCGGTCTGCGTGAGCGCGACGCTGCGGCTGTTGCGGTCAAACAGGCGCGCGCCGACGATCTCCTCGAGCCGGCGGATCTGCACGGTCAGCGCCGGCTGCGACAGATGCAGGCGTGCGGCCGCACGCGTGAAGTTGCCGGCCTGCGCGACGGTGACGAACGCGCGAATGTCGCGAAGATTCAGATCCATAACGGTTCGTGATTGCTGCGATCAAATCATTTCAATTGTGCTATCGCTGCGCCGACCTTACGCTCGTCTCCAACAAAAGACAAGGTAGGAGACACGGATGCTGCCGTTACTCGGGCTGGGCACGATCGTCGTGCTGCTGGCCGCGATTCTGTCGAAGCGGATGTCGCCGCTCGTTGCGCTGATCATCGTGCCGATCGCCGCGTCGCTGATCGGCGGCTTCGGGCTGCACACCAGCAAGTTCGTCATCGACGGGCTGAAGGGGCTCGCGCCCGTCGTCGGGATGTTCGTGTTCGCGATCCTCTATTTCGGGACGATCACCGACGCCGGCACGCTCGACCCGATCATCGACCGCATCCTGCGCGCGGTCGGCACGCGGCCCACGCGCATCGTGATGGGGACGACGCTGCTCGCGCTGCTGATTCACCTCGACGGCTCGGGCGCCGTCTGCTTCCTCGTGACGATTCCGGCCGTGCTGCCGCTGTACGACCGGCTGAAGATGGACCGGCGCGTGCTGGCCGCCGCGGTGTCGATGGCCGCGGGCATCAACTTCCTGCCGTGGACGGGGCCGATGATCCGCGCGTCGGCGTCGCTGCACCTGCCGGTCTCGGCGCTGTTCAATCCGCTGATCCCGGTGCAGGCGATCGGGCTCGTGTTCGTGTTCGGCGTCGCATACTGGCTCGGGCGGCGCGAGGAGAAGCGGCTCTGCCTGTCGCGCGACGATGCGTCGATCCCGCTGCCGAAGCGCGAGCTGACGCCCGACGAGCAGGCGCTGCGCCGGCCGCACCTGTTCTGGTTCAACCTGGTGCTGACGCTCGTCGTGCTCGGCACGATGGTCGTGATGGGCGAGAAGATCCCGCCCGCGATCATGTTCATGGTCGGCCTGTGCATCGCGCTGATGGTGAACTACCCGAACGTCGACATGCAGAGAAAGCGCATCGACGCGCATGCGCGCGCCGCGCTCATGATGGCCGGCATCCTGCTCGCGGCCGGCGTGTTCACGGGGATCATGCAGGGCAGCGGGATGCTGAAGGCGATGGCGCAGGCGGCGGTCGGCTTCGTGCCGCCGTCGATGGCCGGCCACGTCCCGGTGGTGCTCGGCCTCGCGTCGATGCCGCTCAGCATGCTGTTCGATCCCGATTCGTTCTATTTCGGCGTGCTGCCCGTGATCGCGGAAGTGGCCGGCCAGCTCGGCGTGCCGGCCGTGCAGGTCGGGCAGGCTGCGTTGCTCGGCCAGATGACGACCGGGTTCCCGGTCAGCCCGCTGACGCCCGCGACCTTCCTCGTCGTCGGCCTGTGCGGCATCGAGCTGGCCGAGCACCAGAAATTCACGTTCCCGCTGCTGTTCGGCGCCTCGATCGTGATGACGATCGCGTGCGTCGTGCTGGGCATCTTTTGATCTTTCCCGGCGGTGACCGCCGCCGGACGACGGTACGGACATGACAGCAAAGCAACCTGAACGGCGCGTGCGCATCGGCGCGGGCGCCGGCTACTCGGGCGACCGGATCGAGCCCGCGGTCGAACTGGCCGAACACGGGCAGCTCGACTATCTCGTCTTCGAATGCCTGGCCGAGCGCACGATCGCGATCGCGCAGCAGGCGCGGCGCCAGGACCCGGCACTCGGCTACGACCCGCTGCTCGACGCGCGGATGCAGGCGGTGCTGCCGGTCGCCGTGCCGAAGGGCGTGCGCATCGTGTCGAACATGGGTGCGGCGAATCCGCGTGCGGCCGCGCGGCGCACCGCGCAAATCGCGCAATCGCTGGGTTTCGCGAAGCTGAAGGTCGCGGCGGTCGAAGGCGACGACGTGCTCGACGTCGTGCTGCGCGGCGCATTCCGCTTCGAGGAATCGGGCGACGACGTCGCCGCGTATCGCGACCGCATCGTGTCCGCGAACGCGTACCTCGGCGCCGCGCCGATCGTCGATGCGCTCGCGGCCGGCGCGGACGTCGTGCTGACCGGGCGCGTCGCCGATCCGTCGCTGTTCGCCGCGCCGCTGATCCACGCGTTCGGCTGGCGGATGGACGACTGGGACACGCTTGGCGCCGCGACGGTCGTCGGCCACCTGCTCGAATGCGCGGGGCAGGTGACGGGCGGCTATTTCGCCGATCCCGGCTACAAGGATGTGCCGAACCTCGCGCGCCTCGGGTTTCCGATCGGCGAAGTCGCGGCCGACGGCACGGTCGTGATCACCAAGGTGCCGCACGCGGGCGGCCGCGTGAGCGCGGCGACCTGCAAGGAACAGCTGCTCTACGAGATTCACGACCCGGCGCGCTATCTGCAGCCCGATGTCGTCGCGGATTTCACGCAGGTCACCGTCGCCGAGGAGGCGACCGATCGCGTGCGCGTGACGGGCGGGCGCGGCACCGCGCGGCCCGATACGCTGAAGGTATCGGTGGCTTATGTCGACGGCTGGATCGGTGAAGGCCAGATGTCGTACGGCGGCCCGGGCGCGCTCGAACGCGCGCGTCTCGCGCTCGAGATCGTCCGCGAGCGGTTGGCATTGACCGGCGTCGCCGCGACCGAGTTGCGCTTCGACCTGATCGGTGCCGATGCGCTGTATGGCGACGCGACGCCGGCCGTGCGCGGCGAGCCGGCCGAGGTGCGCGTGCGGGTGGCCGGCCGTGCGGCGAGCGCCGCCGAAGCCGCGCGCATCGGCAACGAAGTCGAGACGCTCTATACGAACGGGCCGGCCGGCGGCGGCGGCGCGTTCAAGTCGACGCGCGAGGTGATCGCGGTGCAGTCGGTGCTGCTGCCGCGCGCGGCCGTGACGCCGTCGTTTTCATTCGTGGAGGCATGATGCAACTGCGTGAACTCGCGCATGCGCGCACCGGCGACAAGGGCAATACGCTGAACGTGTCGGTGATCTGCCACGATCCGCGTCATTACGATCACCTGCGCACGCATCTGGATGCCGACGCCGTGAAGGCGTGGCTCGCGGGCATCGTGCACGGCGACGTCGTGCGCTATGAACTGCCGGCGCTCGGCGCATTCAATTTCGTGCTGCGCGATGCGCTCGGCGGCGGCGTCACGCGCTCGCTCGCGCTCGACGCGCACGGCAAGTCGGTCAGTTCGGCGCTGCTGGCGATCGAGGTGCCCGCCCCGGCGTGACGGATGTCGCCGCCGGAGGCGGGCCAGCGCTTACGGAATCAGCAGTTCGCGCAGGCCGCTGGCGTGCTCGATGCGTTCGCCTGCGATGTGCAGGCGCTGATCGCGGCGATAGTCGTAGACCGCGCGCGACGCGGCGAGCTGGTCGAAATCGAGCTCGACCGCATGACGCGATTCGGTATTGCCGGCCTCGAAGATCAGGTTGCCGAACGGATCGGCCGCGAGGCTGCCGCCCGCGAACACGATGTCGTGCGCGCTGCCGCCGACGCGGTTGGCGACCACTGCGAACACCTGGTTCTCCATCGCCCGCGCTGTGGCCGATGTGCGGTGGACGGGGCGGTACGGCTCCATGTTGCCGTCGGTGATGAGGATCAGCTCGGCGCCGAGCGCGGCGAGCGCGCGGCCGGTTTCGGGGAATTCGTTGTCGTAGCAGATCAGCAGGCCGATCCGCACGCCGCGCCATTCGATCGTCGCGAAACGGTCGCCGGGCAGCACGACGCCGTGCTCGCTCACCCACAGATGCGTCTTGCGATAGCGCAGCGCGATGCCGTCCGGCGTGACGAAGACGGTCGTGTTGTAGAAGCGGCCGCCGTCGTTCTCGACCAGCCCGACCACGACCGCCACATCGCGTGCGCGTGCGGCTGCCATGACCGCGCCGACGCTCGGGCCGTCGAGCGGCTCGGCGCATTCCGCGAGATTCGACGGATCGAGGAAGCCGGTGAGTTGCGCTTCCGGAAACATCACGATGTCGGTGCCCGGTGCGCAGGTTGCGATCGCGTCGAGCGTGCGTTGCAGGTTGTAGGGCGTGTCGCCGTCGCGACCGGCGAGCTGGACGATATCGAGCTTCAGTTTCATGGCGATTTCGGTAGCAGGGGCCCGTCGCCGGTGGCGCCGGAAGGGTGGGTAAGGAGGCCCCAGTATGCGCCGAAGCGGCGGATTTCCCATCCCGCCGGCGCGTTAACCCTTCGGGGGTATTGATCTGTGACGCCGCCGGTGCCGGCGAGCACCGGCACGCGCGGCCCGCGATGCGTGTCAGGTGCAGGCTTGCGCGTTCAGGAACAGCGAGAACAGCTCCGATTGCGAGTTGATGGCGAGCTTCCCGTAGATGTTGCGGCGATGGACCTTGACCGTTTCGGCGGATATCGCCAGCTTGTTCGCGACTTCCTTGTTCGAGCGCCCGCTCAGGATCAGCCGGATCACGTCGAGTTCGCGCGCGGTGAGCGGCGTGCCGAGCCGCGCCATGGCGCGCTCGAAGCCGTCCTGCGCACGGGTGCCGGCCCGCGGCGGCACCGCGGCTTCGATGGCGGCCGGCTCGAACGCGAGCCGCTGCCGCATCAGCCCGGCCACCCATGGCCGGATCAGGTCGAGCAGCGCCACCTGCTCGGGGCTGAAGCGCCGCTTGCTGCCGAGCGACAGGCATAGCGTGCGTGCATCGTCGAGCACGACGTTGAACTGCACCTCGTCCTCGACGACGTTGTGCGTGAAATAGAGCGTGTAGTACTCGGTATCGCGGAAGCATTCGGGCGCGACGTCGGACAGCCGGAACAGGCCGCTCTTGGGCGCGTCGCGGTTCGCGATGTAGAACGGGTCGAGCTGGTACAGGCCCTGCACGTAGTCGCGGAACAGCGGGTCGGGGCCGCCGCCTTCGTACGGGCATTCGGCGAACACCTGCGGGCGGCCGTCGCCGAACGTCAGCGCGACCCAGCTGTCGACCGCGACGTATTCCTCGATCAGCCGGATCAGCGCCAGCCAGAAGCCCGGCTGGTCGAGCGACTCGATGAGCCGCCCGACCGAGCGGTGCCAGGCGACGTCCTGCAACGTGAGGTTCATGCGTGTTCCGGGTCGGGCGGGACCGGTCGGGACGCATCGCGCCGTCGCGCGATGCGCATCGACCGGATCCGGGAATGAAGAACGAGATCGTAACGCCGGACGACGCGAATGGCGAGGCCGCGCACTGCCTCCGTCTCCTGATAAGCTATCGCGATTCCGAGAGGGGGGTAGCCGTTGCCCCCAGTGCCTATACCAAGACCAAGACTCATAACGATATGACAACGATGCCTTTGACGGGCCAGTCGCTCGACACGCTGATGAACCGGCTCGAAGCCGATCTCGAAGAAAGCGACTCGAGCCGCGAGAGCGACCTTGCGGCAAGACTGCGGGCCCAGCCGTTGCGTGCCGATTCGCTCGACGCGATCGAGCGCCTGCACACGCTCTGGATGCACGCCGGCGATCCGGCCGCTGCACGCGCCGTGCTCGACGACGACGGCGCAGGCGTGCACGACGCGGCGCCGCCCGACGCGCGGCCCGACATCCGCATGCAACTCGCGCTGTACCGGTTGCAGATCGCCCGGCACCTGGGCGAGAACGACGCCGTCACCCACGCGATCGGCGAGATGCATGACGTCGTGCGCACGTCGCCGACGCTCGATGCCGATCGCTTCGTCCGCGCCCGCATTCTCGATACGCTGGAATACGACCACGCGGAGCACGCGCTCGACGCGATCGAACTGCGTCACGCATTGAATGGCGCGCTGGCCGACCGCGCCGCGTTTCGCGCCTGGGACGAAGCGAACCGGCAATGCCTGCGTGCGTGGGCCTTGCGGCGGCTTGGCCGGGACGACGACGCGCGGGCGGCGGCCGAGGCCGCGGTGGCGGCCATCGCATCGGCAGGTGCGGACCAGGACATCGACGCCGATGACTGGCTGCGGATCGGCCGGGCGATGATCGAGATTGCGCCGCTGCAGTTCGACACGATTCGCCGGGCCGTCGAGTCGCGCATCGCCGACTGGGCACTACCGCCGCGCCGCGAGGCCGAGGTGAGGCTGGCGCGGCTTGCCGCGCGGGCGGCACATGCGCAAGGCGATCTCGACGGCGCGCTCGCCCGGTGCGAGATGGCGAGTCACAGCCTCGAGTCGGACGGCGGCGACGACTTCATCGAATACGAACTGCCGTGGCTGCTCGAGGCGGGCCGCTTCGACGACGCGGGGCGCCGCGCGTTCTTCCACGTGTACCAGATCGAAAGCAGCATGCTCGACCGGGTGGGGCAGATCATCCACGCACGCCTCGCCGAGCCGACCGACACATCGGTCTGGTGGCCGCTGTGTGCGATGCGCGCAGCCGGTTTCGCGCCGACGCTCGAACGGCTCGTCGAACTCGGCGCGGAACAGCCCGACGCGCTGGCCGCGCGTTCGCCGACCCACGGCGAGATCTTTGCCGCGCTCGGCTCGCTCGAGGGCGACGCGTTGCGCTACGCGATCGCCGACGCCGCGCGCGAGGTCGCGCTGCGGCGCGCGCCCGGCCATCCGTGGATCGCGCGGCTCGCGGCGGTCTACGACGGCGAAACCGGCCGCATCGATGCGACGACCCAGGCCGCGCGCCTGTTCGCGGCCGCGCAGGAAGGCGAGATGCACGACAACCGCACCGCGTTCACGCTGACCGAGGCGCGCATACGCGCGCTGGGGGTCGCCGCCGCGCTGAGACTGCCGCCGCCGTCGCTGCGCAGCGGCTTGTGGAGCTACGCATTCTCGGGCTGGATCGAGGACCGGGTCGAGGAGGCGATCGAGGCACTGCCGGCCGCGGAACGGGCGCCGGTGCGTGCCGACCTTCAGCGCCTGCGGATCGCCGCGTACGAGCAGGGCCGTGCGTGCATGGAGCGCTTCTTCGAGACCGGCAAGGGGCACCCGTACGATTCTTGTGCGCACCTGTATTCGATGCTCTGCAACAACCTCGCGATTCTCTACCGCGACGAGGACCGTTACGACGAGGCGCTGGTCCTGCATCGCAACGGGATTGCGGCGAGCTCGTTTGCCGAGCATTACTCCGGTGTCCGCTACGTGCTCGCGTGCCAGGGCAAGGACGACGAGATGGTCGAGGCCGCCGAGCAGCTTTGGCATTACGCCGCCGAATACGGTTTCAGCCGGCATGACCCGAACTGGTACGTGCGCGACGTGGTGCGCGCGCTGTATCGCCTCGATCGTTGCAACGAATTGCCGATCTGGCTCGAACGCCTCGTCGGCTGGCAGCGCGAACACGATCAGGTCGACGGCAGCCTGCCCGACGAGGCGCTGATCGCCCGCTTCGTGTTCGCCTCCCACATGGCGGCATCGCATCCGGATCAGGCGTCGGCGCTGTACGACGCCGCGCGCGGGCAGGCCGATGCGTCGCACGATCTGGATGTCCTGCTCCGGGCTGCCGACGCGGCATACGAACTGGGCCGGCAGTCGGATGCGAAGTATTTCTACGAGCGTGTGCTTGCCGGCAACCGGCACGCTGCGGAACCGCTCGACCTGATGGAGGACGTGATCGAGCGACGGATCCGCGAGGCCGATGCGCCGGCCTCGCCGGATTCAGCGACCGCCGCGCCGAACAAGCGCTGGTGGAAGTTCTGGCAATGACGGCCGTCGATCGGCGGGCCGGCTACGCGCCGCGCAACGCGCTGAACGCCGATGCGCTGAAAGCGGCGATCGCCGCGCGCAGCACCGCGCGGGGCGATGCCGACGCGGTGCGCGCGTGGCTGCTCAATCATTTCTACCGGCATGTCGTCGCCAACTTCGAGCCCGCGCGCACGATCGGGTCGCTCGACGAGGCGCGGCAGGCGCTCGGCCAGGCTGCGCCGCCGGCGTGGGTCGCGCGGCGCTTCGGGCCCGGCGCGAAGACGATCGGCGAGGGCGACGCCGGCAGGCAGGCCCCTGTCGTCTGGGTCGACCCGGCCGATCCGCACCTTCTCGCACTCGAAACCACGCTCGTCGAGTTTCTCGAATCGCGCAAGGGCACCGGGCTCGAGGGCAAGCTCGACCGTGTCAATTGCCCGCAGGCGCTCGCGATGTGGGAACGCGAGCATGCGGAGATGGCGGACCGGATCGCGCGCGGCTGGCGCGAGAGCCAGCCCGATGCGCTGCGCACGTGGTGCGAAACCGCCAACGGGCGCTTTGTCGAATTCCTGCCCGACAGCGCGCTGCTGCGCGCCGAAATGGCGTTCGAGAGTTACGTGATGCGCCATTGCCTCGGCCAGTTCGCCGACCGGCAAGCGCTGACGGGCGGCTACGGCGGGCGCTATGCGGAAGCGATCGAGGCGCGCACGCTGCGGTTGCTGAGCTTTCGGGATGCGGGCGGCCAGCCGCACATCACGATCAGCGTCGCGGTGCAGGCGGACGGCAGCCTCGACGTCGATCAGGTCAAGGGCAAGCAGAACCGGCCGCCGGTCGAGCGCTACGTCGACGACGTGCTGGCCTGCCTGAATGCGCTGGGGACGACGGATCGCACGCCGCCCGACTGCATCGCGCTCGGCGTCGTCCATACGCCGTCGGGGTGGTGCAGGATCGAGGACGTGACGGATGCCGCGTCGCAAGCACGGCTCGTCGCGCGCCATCCGCAATTGTTCGGACGGCTCGCCGAGCCGACGCCGACCGTCGAGTGGCTGGTCGCCGCGCGGCAGCCTGAACTGCTGCACGCGCGGCCGCCGCGTGCCGGTTCGGTGCGTTACGCGGTGCGCGCGACGCTGGCGCCGGCGGTGCCGTCCGCACGGCCGGACGACGCGCAGCCTGCCTTTGCCACCGAGGGCGTGCGCTGGCCCGGCTACGACGCGCCGCGTGGCGTCGGTGCCGCGCAATGACGGGGCGAAGACCATGATATTCAAGTTGATCGTTGCGCTGTTCGTGCTGTGGCGCATCGTGCGCTACTTCCGCCGGCGCGGTGGGCGCTATCGGGCGTTGCCGGCCCGCAAGCACTGGGCGCTGCTGCTCGCGCACCCGTACGTGGAAGCGACGGGATTCTCGGGTTTCGACGATGCGGACACGAGCCACCTGAACGACACGTCGCGCAAGTTCCTGCGTGCCCAGATGCTGCACCAGATGGAGTTGCGCACCGACGCGACGGACGACGATGCGCGCGCGCACCTGGCGCGCGTGCTCGAGACGCAGTGGTTTCGCGCCGACCTGCATGCGCTGCGGCCGACCGACGACCCGCGTGCGGCGCTCGCGTTCGCCTGTGCGCGGATGGCGTTCCTCGCGCGCGTGGCGATGCTGATGGGCTGGACCGAGCCGGACACCGCCTGGCGCGTGTTGTTGCTCAACGCGCAGCGCGCCCAGGACTGTTTCGACAGCTGGACGGATTTCGGCCACGCGTACGTCGCGGGCCGCAGGCAGTGGGTGGCGGGATTTCGCGCCGATCCGTTCGGCAAGGCGTTCGACGACGCGACGCTGCAAGGCTGGCTCGCACCGGGTGGCGGTGCATGGGGGCACGCGGCGTGGCCGGGGCTGGCGGCGTTCGATCCCGAGCCGGTCGCGCAACCGCGTTGATGCCGTGATGCCGCTGGCCGTTTGCTTCCCGCACCGTTTCTCATTCCTGGCGACGCCGACATGATTTCATCCATTCCTCCCCTGGTGCGACGCCTGGGGCTGTCCGCTGCGTGTGCGGTGCCGGCGTTGACGTTGCCGGCTGCGGCGCACGCGATCGAGCCGGCGGTGGCCGACCGGCTGCTGCGCACGTTCATCCACGACAGCTATGGCAACTGGCGCGCGGACCGCAAGGGCTGGCAGGCGGACCGCGGCGATCTTGTCTATTCGCCATGCGGTTCGCTGCGCGTCGCGACCGCGGAGGGCCCGCGCACGCTGCTCGCGATGTGCGGCGAGACCGAGGTGGCCGTGCAGAACGGGATGCCGGGCATGGATACGGACGCGACGACCGGCACGATCGACCTGTACGTGCTGAAACCGGCGGCGGACGGCAAGACGCTCGAGCCGGTCATGAAGAAAACGGAGATCGCGTCGGGCGGGCGCGGCGAGCCGGGCACGGTGCGTATCGAGCGGCTCGGGCCGCATCTGTTCGGGTTCGTCATCGGCGAAAGCGACACGCGGCAAGGCTATTCGCAACGCTTCCGCGCGATCTGGCTGCCGGTCGGCAATGCACTGGTGCTGGCGGCGGCGCGCATCGACGAGGCGCTCGACAACGCGGAGTCGACCGAATGCGCGCACGCGCGGGCGCGCTGCGAGGAACGCCGCTTCGAGATCGCGCCGGACCTGACCGGCGCCGGCGACGTCTATCCGCTGACGGTCACGGAAACGGGCACGCGCGGCGACAGGACGATCCACGCGCGCCATACGGTGAAGTTCGACGCGGCGCGTGGCCGCTACGTCGTGCCGAAGGCCTTGCGCGAAGGGTACTGATCCATCGCGCGCAGGAACGGGCGGCGTGGCGCCGCCCGCGCATCACACGTACAGATACCGCACGAGGTGGAAGAACACCGGCGCGGCGAAGCAGATCGAGTCGACGCGATCGAGCATCCCGCCGTGGCCCGCGATCATCGAGCCCCAGTCCTTGGTGCCGAGCGAGCGCTTGACGGCCGACAGCACGAGGCCGCCGACGAAGCCCGCGATCACGATCGCGAGCGAGATGCCGAACGCCGACCCGAAGCTGAACGGCGTCACACGATACAGCGAGGCGCCGCACAGCGTGGCCAGCAGGCCGCCGCCGATGAAACCCTCGATCGTCTTCGACGGCGACAGCTGCGGTGCGATCTTGCGCTTGCCGAACAGCTTGCCGACCACGTACTGCAGCACGTCGCTGATCTGCACGACGAACAGGAAGAAGAACAGCAGCAGCGCGTTCTGCCCCGCGTAGTGCGGAATGTCGAGGATCAGCACGGCCGGCGCATGGCTCAGCCCGTACACGCACACCATCAGCGCCCAGTTGATCTTCGCGTTGCGGCTCAGGAAGTCGCGCGTGTCCTGCGTGAGTGCCGACACGAGCGACATCGCGAAGAACAGGTGCACGGGCACGAAGATCGAATACATCCCGTACCAGTTGATCCCGAGCAGCAGGTATTGCACGGGGATCGCGACGAAGAACGCGATGAACAGCGTCGTATGGTCGCTCGGCGTGGTGGGCGTGAGCGTGATGAATTCGCGCAGCGTCAGGTAGGACAGCACCGCGAACACGAGATAGGTGATGTTGTTGCCGAGGCCGATCGCGATGGCCATGATCGCGATCATCGCCCACCACGCACGGATGCGCTGGTTCAGGTTGACGATGGTCGCGCTGGTGCCGCCGCTGCGTGCGCCGAGGATCGCGCCGATCACGGTCGCGACGACGAGCACGCCCGTGACGCCCGCGACCAGTTCCCAGAAAATGGTTCGCATTATTGATATCCGGAAAAGGGAGAAGAGGGCGCCGCGTTCAGCCGGCCGGCCGCTGCGGCGGCGCGAGCGCGACGACCGCGTCGCGCATGCGGGCGAGGAACGTCGGCTTGTCCTCGTCGGCGCCGCGCTGTTCGTTCGCGCCGAAGTGCACCTTGCAGATCAGCGGCACCGGCCAGATCGCGCCCTTCGGCATGATCCGCTGCAGGTTCTCGAGATAGACGGGCGCGAGCGCGACGTCCGGAAACTCGGTCGCGAGGTGGAACAGCCCGCTCTTGAACGGCTGCGGCAGGATCTCGGCGCCGCGCGTGCCTTCCGGGAAGATGATGATCGAATGGCCCTGCTTGAGCGCGTCGCGCACCGGATCGAGCGGGTCACCGCCGGATTCGCGGTGGCGGTCGATCAGCACGACGTTCAGCAGCTTCTGCGCGATGTGGCGCTTCATGTCGCTGCTGTCCCAGTAGTCGCGCGCGGCGACCGGCCGCACGACCGCGCGCACGTTGCGCGGCAGCGCGGCGAGGATCGCGAGCGTGTCGATGTGGCTCGTGTGGTTCGAGAAGTAGATCTTCTGCGTCGGGGACGGCGGCGCCTGATGCCAGACCGGATACGCACCGGCGACGAGCCGCACGATGGACAGCAGGAAATCGCGCTGCCAGACGTTGAGGATGTT
Organism: Burkholderia sp. HI2500; assembly: GCF_002223055.1. Classification (NCBI taxonomy): domain Bacteria; kingdom Pseudomonadati; phylum Pseudomonadota; class Betaproteobacteria; order Burkholderiales; family Burkholderiaceae; genus Burkholderia; species Burkholderia sp. HI2500. The sequence goes on from NZ_NKFL01000004.1 coordinate 1,040,578, forward strand.
CATCGGCGCTGCGCCTCCTGCGTGCCTGCATGGCCCGCTGCGCATGAGCGGCGGGCGGGACCCCGGAATGCCGGCGCGGCAGGATGCGCGCCGGACGGCCCTTGTTTAAATTTTTTCAAATTCGTGGCTGCCTGTCGCAGGTCCGCGATAATCGGACGAGTCGCCGTCATACGCTGTTGCGTCGCGGCGAATGCGCCGGTCGGCGGCGTGATAATCGGCTGTTGCACGCGTGCCCGTTTGCAGTTCGAATGGATCTCGCTGCGATCGGGCCAGCGGATTATCGCGAGTTTCCGTCAAAAACGCCAGATTGGCGCCGCGCGTGCGGGCCGGGCGCGTGCTTGACGCATCGGGGCCGCTCGGCGACGATGAGGGCCGTCCATGGAAGGCCGTCCAGGGCCGTTTCGCCGCCCGGGGCATGGCGGCGGGAAATGTATCCGACTGTGCCGCGCAAATAAAACGATGAGCCTCTACGCACTCAAACCCAAATTCCAGAACACCCTGCGCCCGTTCGCGAACTCGCTCGCCGAACGCGGCGTGACGGCCAACCAGGTCACGCTGTTCGCGGCCGGCGGCTCGATCGTCGTCGGCGCGCTCGCCGGGCTCGGCGTGTTTGCCCGCGCGCTGTTCCTGCTGATCCCGCTGTGGCTGTTCGCGCGCATGGCGCTCAACGCGATCGACGGGATGCTCGCGCGCGAGCACGGCCAGAAGAGCACGCTCGGCGCGTACCTGAACGAGCTCGGCGACGTCGTGTCCGATGTCGCGCTGGTGCTGCCGTTTCTCGCGATTTCCGCGTTCGCTCCGGCAGACGTCTGGCTGTTCGCGCTGACGGCGGTGATCGTCGAATGCGCGGGGCTGATCGGCCCGCTGGTCGGCGTCAGCCGCCGCTACGACGGCCCGTTCGGCAAGAGCGACCGTGCGCTCGCGCTCGGCGCGTTCGCGCTGTGGATCGGACTCGGCTTTCCGGTCGGCGGCGTCGCCGTCTGGCTGTGGCGCCTGCTGATCGTGCTGTCGATCGTGACCGTGGTGCGGCGCGTGCAGGCCGGCATCGCGGAAAAGGGCGGTTGAAAGGGCAGTTGAAGCGGCGGGTGAAACAGTCGTCAACACAGTTGCGGTACCGGGCGCCGGAGGGCGGCGCACCAAGATTCGAATAACGAAACGAGAGAGAAACGCATGAGCGCACGCATGGCCCGCGAGGCCGACTTCATCACGCACGACGGCGAAACGCTGTTCTATCGTCACTGGCCCGCCACGGGCCCGTGCTGCCGCGGCGCCATCGTGTTGCTGCACCGCGGCCACGAACACTCGGCGCGCGTCGCGCACCTGGTCGACGAGCTCGACCTGCCCGATTTCGCATTTTTCGCATGGGATGCGCGCGGCCACGGCCGCTCGCCCGGCGCGCGCGGCTACAGCCCGAGCGCGGCCGCGTCGGTGCGCGACCTTCAGACCTTCGTCGAACATATCCGCGACTCGCACGGCATCGCGATCGAGGACATGGCGGTGGTCGGCCAGAGCGTCGGCGCGGTGCTCGCGGCCACCTGGGCGCACGACTACGCGCCGCCGATCCGCGCGCTCGTCGTCGCGTCGCCGGCGTTCCACATCAAGCTCTACGTGCCGTTCGCGCGGCCGGGCCTGCGGTTGATGCACAAGCTGCGCGGGCTGTTCTACGTGAACAGCTACGTGAAGCCGAAATTCCTCACGCACGATCCCGAGCGGATCGCGAGCTATGCGTCCGATCCGCTGATCACGCGGCCGATCGCGGTCAACATGCTGCTCGACCTGCACGACACCGCGCAGCGGATCGTCGCCGACGCGGCCGCGATCACCGTGCCGACGCAGCTGCTGATCTCCGGCGCCGACTGGGTCGTGCATCGCGGCCCGCAGGACCGCTTCTTCGAACGCCTCGGCGCCGCGCGCAAGGAGCGCATCGTGCTGCCGGGCTTCTATCACGACACGCTCGGCGAACGCGACCGCGCGCAGGCGCTCGCCCCGCTGCGTGCATTCGTGCTGCGCGAATTCGATGCGCCGAGCCCGCGCGTGTCGCTCGCCGACGCCGACCGGCGCGGCGCGTTCCACGACGAATACGCGGCGCTCGGCCGGCCGCCCGCGAATGCGTTCGCGCGGGCGTACTGGGCGCTCACGCGCGCCGGCCTGAAGGCCGGCGGCGCGCTGTCGGACGGCATCGCGCTCGGGCTGCGCCTCGGCTTCGATTCGGGCTCGACACTCGACTACGTGTACCGCAACCGCGCGCAAGGGCGGCTCGGCGTCGGCGCGCTGATCGACCGCACCTATCTCGATTCGCCGGGCTGGGTCGGCATCCGCCAGCGCAAGGTGCATCTGCAGGAGCTGATCGGCGCGGCGATCGGCCGCCTGCGCGGCCACGGCTCACCGGTGCGGATCGTCGACATCGCGGCGGGACACGGGCGCTACGTGCTCGACGCGATCGCGTCGGCCGCCGAGCGCGACGGCGCGGCGCCCGACGACATCACGCTGCGCGACTACAGCCCGCCGAACGTCGAGGCCGGGCGCGTGCTGATCGCGCAGCGCGGCCTCGAGTCGATCGCGCGCTTCGAGCGCGGCGATGCGTTCGACGAGGCGTCGCTCGCGACGCTCGAGCCGCGTCCGACGCTCGCGATCGTGTCGGGCCTCTACGAGCTGTTCGGCGAGAACGCGCTGATCGAGCGCTCGCTGCGCGGGCTCGCGCAGGCCGTGCCGCCGGGCGGCTATCTCGTCTATACGGGGCAGCCGTGGCATCCGCAGCTCGAGTTCATCGCCCGTGCGCTGAACAATCACCGCGGCGAAGCGACCTGGGTGATGCGCCGCCGCTCGCAGGCCGAGATGGACGAGCTCGTCGCGCGCGCGGGCTTCCGCAAGCTCGACCAGCGGATCGACGAAATGGGCATCTTCACGGTCAGCCTCGCGCAGCGGGTCGACGCGTCATGAGCGCGCTCGGCGGCGGCGCGAGCGACCTCGCCGAACCGGCCCCGGCGGCCGGCGCCGGCGCGCGCGACGCGTCGTTCGCGCTGCGTTTCGGCTGGCTCGCGGTGATGGGCGCCGTGTTCTTCTCGACCTACGGTTTCGCGAACTGGCTCGCCGCGCGCCGCGTGGCGGTGCCGACCTTCGCGTTCGGCTGGGAGCACGCGATCCCGTTCGTGCCGTGGACGATCGTGCCGTACTGGTCGATCGACCTGCTGTATGCGCTGTCGTTCTTTTTCTGGACGCGCCGCGCCGACCTGCTCGATCACGTGAAGCGGCTGTTGACCGTGCAGCTGATCTCGGTCGCGTGCTTCATCGCGTGGCCGCTGCGCTTCGGGTTCGAGCGGCCCGACGCCGGCGGCGTGGCCGGTGCGCTGTTTACGCTACTGATGGGCTTCGACAAGCCGTTCAACCAGGCGCCGTCGCTGCACATCGGGTTGCTCGTCGTGCTGTGGGCCGTGTATGCGAAGCACCTGCGCGGCACGCTCGCGCGCGGCGTGCTGCACCTGTGGTTCGCGGCGATCGGCGTGTCGGTGCTGACCACCTACCAGCATCACGCGATCGACGTGCCGACCGGCGCTGCCGTCGGCTGTCTCGCGCTGTTCCTGTTTCCGCTGCGCGATGCCGCGGGCCGGCTGCCGGGCGCCGATGCGTCGCCGGGCGCGGCCGGCCGTGCGCTCGCGCGCCGCTATGCGCTTGGCGCGGCGGCGCTCGCGCTCGTGGCGCTCGGGTGCGTGCCGCGCGCGCCCGGCTGGGCGCTGGCGGCCGGGTGGGTCGCGCTGGCGCTCGCCTGTGTCGCGTGGATCTACCGGCGCGGCGCGCCCGGCGCCTTCCAGAAGGACGCGTTCGGGCGGTTCCCGGTCGTCATGCGCTGGCTGCTCGCGCCGACGATTGCGGGCGCGTTCATCAATTCGCGGCTGTGGACGTTCCGGCAGCCGGCGCCGGTGCGGATCGACGAACGCGTGTCGATCGGGCGTACGCCGACGACACGCGACGTGCGCCGCCACGGCTTCACGGCGCTGGTCGACCTGACCGCCGAAATGCCGCGCTGGGCGTCGGTGGATGCGTCGCTCGCGTATGCGACCGTGCCGCAGCTCGATCTCGTCGCGCCGACGGCCGGGCAACTCGCGCAGGCCGTCGCGGCGCTCGAAAGCCTGCATGGGGAAGGGCGCGACGTGCTGGTCTGCTGCGCGCTCGGCTACGGGCGCAGCGTGCTGTGCGCGGCCGCGTGGCTGGCGGCGCGACGCGGGCTCGGCGATGCGCGCGACGCGCTGGCCGCGGTGCGTGCGGTACGGCCGCATGCGGTGTGGTCGGACGACGGCGTGGCCGTGCTGCAGCAGTGGGTCGATCGCCGTCGCGGCGCGGGAGGCGCGTGATGCGCGACCCGTCCGCGCCATTCAGGATTGCCGCCGCGCGCGGCGCGCTCGATGCAGGCGCGTGGGCGATCGCGGCCGCGCTGGCCGCGGCCGGCGCCGGCTGGTGGATCGCGTCGGGCTGGGCGCCGGCGACGATCGCCCGCGTGCTGCTGGCGGTGGTCAGCACTGGGTCGGGGATCGTGGCGCTGTGGTACGCGGTGCGCATCGAGATCGACCGCCGGCTGTTCGCCGCGCTCGCGCGTGCGGCGGCGGGCGACGGATCGGTCGACGACGGCCTCGCGGCGCTCGACCGCGCACTCGCCGATCTCGGCTGGATCGATGCGTCGAAGGCCGGGCGCGCACTCGACGCACGCGTGCGCGGTGCGGTCGGGCTGTGCCGGGCCGGTGTGCTCGTCGCGATCGTCCAGTGGCTCGTGGTCGGGCTCGCGATCGCCGTTCCGCAGATCGGCTAGCGCCCGTTCAAGGCAGCCGCCGCCGCCGGCTGGCCGAGCCGCGTTACGCGTGAGCGACCCGTTGCGACCGCGTGCGTTTCACTTCATACATCGCCTGGTCCGCGTGCTCGATCAGCGCGTTCATGTCGGTGCCGTCGTCGGGCAGCAGCGCGATCCCGACGCTGACGCCGAGCCGCATCGGGCGCCCCTCGAATTCGAACGGTTCACTGACCTGGCGCGCGAGCCGCGTGCTTTGCGCATGCGCATCGTCGCGATTGCCGATGTTCGGCAGGATCACCGCGAATTCGTCGCCGCCGATGCGTGCGACCGTGTCCGAGCGCCGCACCGCCCCCTGCATCCGCGTGGCGATCTCGCGCAGCGCCGCGTCGCCCGCGCGATGGCCGAACCCGTCGTTGATCGGCTTCAGCCCGTCCATGTCGATGTTGAGGATGCCGAGCCGGCCGTTCGCGCGCAGCGTCGTGTGCATCGACTGCCGCAGGCGGTCGTAGAACAGCGCGCGGTTGGGCAGGCCCGTGAGCGCGTCGTGTGTCGCGCGCAGGTACAGTTCGTTCGCCTCGTTGCGCGCCGCGTGGAACATCGCGGCGGCGATCAGGTCGGCCGTCAGCCGCAGCGTGGCCGCGTCGGCCTGCGAAAAGCCGTCGACTTCCGGCGACATCACTTTCAGCACGCCGACGGTCGTGTCGGCATGGGTGAGCGGCATCACGAGCATCGAGCGCAGGCCGACCCGCCGGCAGGCGTCGCGATCGACGCGCGGGTCGGTTTCCGAGTCGATGCAGTGCAGCAACGCGCCTTGCTGCACGCACAGGCCCGACAGGCTGCCCGAGCGCCGCAGCCGCAGGCCGAGCATCCCGGCGGCCGTGCCCGACGCGGCGCGGTACACCATGTCGTCGCCCTCGGCGAATTCGACCGCGGCGGCGCTCGCGCCGGTGAGCTGCGGCACCTGCTCGGCCACGTAGGCCATCACGCTGCCGAGATCGAGGCCGAGCTTCGCGATCTCGGTCTGCACGGCGATGATGCGCAGCAGCGTATCGGGGGACGGGGTGGCAGTGTCGACGATTTGATTCAAGTCAGTTTTCCGTGAAAGAAAGCACGTCCGGCAGCGCGGATTGCGGTAGCATACGCGCCGCCTCGCGGCCGCGTGTTCAGCCGGGGTGGTCTGCAACGGACCGCCGCCGGCCAGCCGATCCGCGCCGGCAGTATGCCGTTCGGCCTGCCGGGCGACAACGGCGCAATTCTTACCATTCATCCCTCTCGCGCAGCATTTCCGACCGGATTGAGGTTTTTTCGCTTCAATGTCGCGAATCGTGGTGAGTTTTGTCCTGTTTTTGAGATAGTGTGACGAATGGGCGTGTGCCGGTGCCAGGCGCGCGTAGCACGATGCCGTGCGATTAAAGAAATCGCCGCATCGTTTCGATAAATGAATCAGGCCAGTTGGATACATATGAGGGAAGCAGTGGGGATGTTCACTCACGGGCATAGCTGCTTTGCGGGCATCGATTCCGATGCGACGGACGACCGGATGATCCTGATGAAACGGAGTGCCGCATGAAGCCGGCCGTGTCGCTGCTCATCCTCTCGGCCGCGATGGCCGGCGCCTTTCATGCCGCCGCGCTGTCGGCCGCGCCGATGCCGGCCGTGCCAGTTGCGGCCGCGTCCGGCGCTGCGCCGGCGCCGGTGCTTGCGGCCGCGCCCGCGGCGGCCAGCCCGAGCCCAGCCGGCCTGCCGGCGACGACGGTGCGCCTGCCGTTCGCGTCGCTCGGCGCGTTCGATCCGCTGCGCCTGCGCGGCGCCGACGACGCCCGCACGATCAATGCGGGCGTGCGACTCGACCGCGTGGTCACCGGCGCGCGGCTGCGCCTGACCTACGCGTATTCGCCGTCGCTGGTGTTCCCGATGTCGCACCTGAAGGTGTCGGTGAACGGCGAGGTCATCGCGACCGTCCCGTTCGACGCCGCGCAGGCGGGCCGCACGGTCACGCAAGAGATCCCGATCGATCCGCGCTACTTCTCGGATTTCAACCAGATCGGCCTGCGCCTGATCGCGCACTACACGCTCGACCATTGCGAGGATCCGTCGAACTCGGCGCTGTGGGCCGACGTGAGCCCGAAGAGCGAGCTGATCCTCGACGAATCGCCGGTCCGCCTGCCGAACGATCTCGCGCTGCTGCCCGCGCCGTTCTTCGACCGGCGCGACAACGGCCGCGTGCGGCTGCCGTTCGTGCTGCCGGCGTCGCCCGATTCGGCGACGCTGCGCAGCGCGGGCGTGCTCGCGTCGTGGTTCGGCGCGCTGGCCGACTACCGGCATGCGCGCTTCCCGGTGTCGACCGGGCTGCCGGCCGACGACCAAGCGGTGGTGATCGGCACGGCCGCGACGCTGCCGGCCGGCCTCGCGCTGCCGTCGATCAACGGCCCGCTGCTCGCGGTGGCCGACAACCCGGCCGCGCCGGGGCGCAAGCTGCTCGTCGTCACGGGCCGCACGGCGGCCGAGGTCGACGATGCGGTCGCGACGCTCGTGCTGGGCCGCGCGGCGCTGTCGGGGCCGTCGGCGACGGTCGCGCACGTCGATCTCGGCGCGCCGCGCAAACCGTACGACGCGCCGCGCTGGCTGCCGGTGAACCGGCCGATCACGTTCCGCGAGCTCGTGTCCGATACGCGCGAGCTGGAAGTGCGCGGCACGTCGCCCGACGCCATTCGCCTGAACCTGCGCGTGCCGTCCGACCTCCATTCGTGGAACGGCGCGGGCGTGCCGATCACGCTGCGCTACCGCTACACGGCGCCGACGGTGCAGGACAACTCGACGCTTGCCGTCGAGATCAACGACCAGCTCGTGAAGTCGTACCGGCTCGGGCCGGCCCATGCCGAGGACGCGCACGGCCGCATGCAGCTGCCGTTGCTGTCGGTGCCGGAAGGGCGCGTGACGAGCGACGTCGACATCCCGGCGTTCCGGGTCGGCAGCGGCAACCAGCTGCAGTTCCGCTTCACGCTCGACTCGCAGAAGACGGGCCTGTGCTCGAGCACGGCGACCGAGCCGCAGCGTGCGGCGATCGATCCCGATTCGACGATCGACTTCTCGCACTTCGTCCATTACGCGCAGTTGCCGAACCTGGCGTTCTTCGCGAACAGCGGCTTCCCGTTCACGCGCTTCGCCGACCTGTCGCAGACGGCCGTCGTGATGCCCGACCGGCCGTCGCCGCAGGAGCTCGAGGCCTACCTGACGATGCTCGGCCACATGGGCGAATGGACCGGCTTCCCGGCGCTGCGCGTGCAGGTCGCGCGGCCCGGCGACGTCGCCGCGCTGTCGGGCAGCAAGGATCTCCTCGTGATCGACGGCTCGCCCGCGTCGCCGCTGCTCGCGCACTGGCGCTCGGCGCTGCCGCTCGTGATCGGCGAGCAGGGCAGCGCGGGCGGCGAGGGCGCCGCGCGCATCGCCTTCTCGGTGAAGGAGCGCTGGCGCAACGGCGTCGGCCTGACCGAAGGCGGCGCGCACATCGAGCAGACGGGCTCGCTCGCGGCGCTCGCCGGGTTCGAGCTGCCGGGCAGCCGGGGGCGCAGCGTCGTCGCGCTGACGGCGACCGACCAGCCGCGCCTCGGCGATCTGCTCAACGTGTTCGAGAACGCCGGGCTCGTGTCGCAGCTGCAGGGCGACCTGGCGCTGGTGCGGCCGGGGCAGGTCGACAGCCTGCGCGTCGGCGAGCCTTACGTGGTCGGGTTCGTGCCGTGGTATGCGCGGGTGTGGACGCAGGCGGCGCGGCATCCGGTCGTGCTGGGCGCGGTCGGCGTCGTGGCGGGGCTGCTGCTCGCGCTCGGCGTGTTCAGCGTGCTGCAGAGAATCGCCGCGCGTCGACGGGGGATGTAACGGATGGCGCGGGCAATGGCGAAGCGACGGGCAACGCGGCCGGCGCGGCGCGTCGGCGCGGCACTCGCGCTGGCGGTGGCGATGACGTGCACGGCGGCCGGCATGGCCACGCGCGCGCAGGCCGCGGGAGTCGGTGCGACCGACGCGGGATGCAGTGCGGCGTGGCCGCGCTGGGACGCGTTCAAGCGCGATTTCATCTCGGCCGACGGCCGCGTGATCGACGTCGGCTCGGCCGATTCACGCACGGTATCGGAGGGGCAGGCGTATGGACTTTTCTTCGCGCTGGTCGCGAACGACCGGCGCATGTTCGACACGATCCTCGCATGGACCGAGAACAATCTCGCGCAGGGCGACCTGAGCGCGCACCTGCCCGCGTGGCTGTGGGGCCGCGCGCCCGACGGCGCGTGGCGCGTGCTCGACGCGAACGCGGCATCGGACGCCGACCTGTGGATCGCGTATGCGCTCGTCGAGGCCGGGCGGCTGTGGCACGAACGCAGCTACACGGCGCGCGGCGCGCTGCTCGCGAAGCGCGTGCTCGACGTCGAGACGGCGACCGTGCCGGGCCTCGGCCTCACGCTGCTGCCCGGGCCGACGGGGTTCAAACTCGCCGACGGCCAGTGGCGCGTGAACCCGAGTTATTCGCCGCCGCAGGTGATCCGTGCGCTCGGCGCGCGCCTGCCCGACGACAAGCGCTGGGCCGCGCTCGTCTCCAGTACCGGCCGCGTGCTGCTCGACACCGCACCGAAAGGCTTTTCGCCCGACTGGGCGCTGTATCGCGCGGGCACGGGTTTCGGGCCCGACCGCGACACGCATGCGGAGAGCGCGTACAACGCGATTCGCGTGTATCTGTGGGCCGGCATGCTCGACCGCGCCGATCCGCTCGCCGCGCCGCTGCTCGCGCGTTTTGCGCCGTTCGCCGACTACATCGCCGCACATGGCGCGCCGCCGGAGAAGGTCGACACGACGACCGGCGTCGCCGGGCCGAACGACGGCAACGGCGGCTTCTCGGCGGCGGCCGTGCCGTTCCTCGACGCACGCGGCCAGCGCGCGCTGGCCGATGCCCAGGCGGCGCGTGTCGATACGCTCGCGCGCCAGTCGCCGCCCGGTTACTACACGAGCGTGCTGACGCTGTTCGGGCTCGGCTGGCGCGACGGGCGCTACCGGTTCGGCGCGGACGGCACGCTCGACGCCCGCTGGGGAGGCCGCTCGTGCGCCGCCCGCTGAAGCGCGCCGCGCCGCACGTCGCGGGATTCGCATGGCTCGCGTCGTCGGTGTGCGCGGCGGCGCCGGGCACCGCCGCGCACGCGCCGCTGGCGAACCCCGCAGCGCCGGCGACTGCCGCGTCCGCCGATGCGCAGCGTCTGCTCGACACTGCGCGGATGTGGGGCGTCAAGCATCGCGACGACCTCGCGCGCGACGCGCTGCGCAAGGGGCTGCTGATCGCGCCGGGCGATCCCGAGCTGCTGGCCGAACAAGTGCGCGTGCTGTTGCGGCTCGGCGACGCGAAAGGCGCGCAGGCGTCGCTCGCGCGGCTGCAGGCGCAGTCGCCGAATGCGCCCGCCACGCGGCGGGTGGCTGACGAATATCGCGTCGCGACGAGCGGGCGCGGCGAGATGGCACAGATCCGCCTGCTCGCGCGCAGCGGCCGCGCGGACGAAGCGGCCCGGCGGATCGTCGCGCTGTTTCCGAACGGCGCGCCGTCGGGTGCGCTCGGCGCCGAGTATTACCAGATCGTGTCGAATGCGCCGGGCGGACGCGAGCCGGCGATCGCCGCGCTGCGCCGCGCGGTCGCGGCCGATCCGCAGGACACGAGCGCGACGATGGCGCTCGCGCGGCTCTTGAACCAGCGTGCCGACACGCGGCCGGAGGCGAACCGGATCGCCTGGGCGCTCGCGAAGCGCGCCGACGCCGACCATACGGAGGCGATGGCGCTGTGGCGGCGCGTGCTGCAGTCGGCCGGCAGCGATCCCGCGTATCTCGATGCACTGCATGCGTATCTCGTGCTCGTGCCGGACGATACCGAATTCGTCGACCGCGTCGCGGAACTGGATCGCCAGCGCGACGCGCAGCGCCAGCTCGAACGCAATCCCGACTACATCGCACGGCAGCGCGGCCTGCAGGCGCTCGCGCGCGGCGACCTGGCCGGCGCCGATCCGCTGCTCACGCGCGCCGCGCGGGCGCGGGCGGACGACGCCGACGCGGTCGGCGGGCTCGGCCTGTTGCGCCTGCGCGAAGGGCGGCACGACGAAGCGCGCACGTTGTTCGCGCGTGCCGCGACGCTGTCGACCGACCAGCGCGGCAAATGGCAGGGCCTCGCGCGCACCGCGCAGTTCTGGGGGCTGCTCGCACAAGGCCGCGCGGCAGCCGCGGCAGGCCGTCCGCAGGACGAGGAGCGCGCCGCACGCGCGGCACTCGCGATGCAGCCGGACAGCCCGGATGCGAAGCTGCAGCTTGCCGACGCGTTGCTCGCGCAGCGCGACTGGGCACGCGCGGAGCCGTTGCTGCGCGAGTTGCTGGCCGCACGTTCGCCGGACCTCGCGGCCGTGCGCGGCACGGCCACGCTGTACGAGAACACCGGCCGCGCGGACCAGATCGGCCCGCTGCTCGGTGCGCTGCAAGGCCGCGTGACGGGCCGCGACGATCGGCGCGCGCTCGACGGCCTGCGTGCCGACCTGCTCGCGGACCAGGCGCGTGCGCTGGCGGACAAGGGCGAACGCGGGCCCGCCGCGCAGCGCTACGAGGCGGCCGTGCGCGCGGCGCCCGACGCGCCGTGGACGCGCTTCGCACTCGCGCGCCTCTATCGCGACATGGGGCTGCCGCAGCTCGGCCGCACGGTGATGGACGACGGGCTGGCGCAGAGCGCGACGCCCGAGATGCGCTACGCGACCGCGCTGTACCGCAATTCGCTCGACGACGTCGCGGGCGCGCAGGCCGCGCTCGCGCCGGTCGACGACGCGCACCGTTCGGACGGGATGCGCGCGCTCGCGCGCAAGCTCGAGGCGCAACGCGCGCTGGCCGACGCACGCGGCGCGCTCGCGCGCGGCGACCGCACGGCGTTTGCCGCGTCGCTCGCACAGGCGCAGGCGAGTGCGCCGGACGATCCCGACATGCTCGCCGCGATCGGCGCGCAATGGATCGACGCGGGCGAAGCCGACCGCGGGCTCGCACCGTTGCACGACTGGATCGCCGCGCACCCGCGCGAAGCCGACGCGGACGTGCGGCTGCGCTACGGCGACCTGCTCGGCAGCGCGGGGCGCGACGACGCGCTCGCCGCATGGCTCGACACGCTGCGCCGGGAACCGTCGCTGACGCCCGCACAGACGGCGAGGATCGAGGACCAGTCGCTGCGGCTCGTGCTGCGGCAGACGGACGACGCGATCGCGCAGCAGGATTACGCGCAGGCGCGCAAGCTGCTCGATCGCGCGAGCCCGGCCGGCCGCGCGGACCAGCGTTATGCGCTCGAACTGGCCGATCTCGAACGTGCGCAAGGCCATTACGATGCGGCGCGCGCCGCGCTTGCGCCGGCCGTCGCGCGCACGCCGGACGATGCGGATACGCAGCTCGCGCTGGCCCGCATCGACGAGGACAGCGGCAATCGGGCCGCGGCGCTTGCACGCGTGCAGGCCGTGCTGGCCCGCACGCCGGACGACGACGTCGATACGCAACTGTCGGCCGTGCGTCGCCTGAATGCGCTGCGCCGTCCGGACGAAGCCGGGCAGGTGACCGACCGGCTGCATGCCGCGTACCCGGCGCGCGCCGACGTGACGGTCGCGGCCGGCCGCGTGGCCGAGGCGCAGGGGCGCTATGACGATGCGGCGTCGCTGTACCGGATGTCGCAGTCGCAGGAGCGCACGACGGGCGTGAGCCCGGGCCGTGACGGACTGACGCCCGCGCAGGCCGCGTTCGCGGATCTCCAGCAGCGGCGCAATCCCGAGATCGAAACCGGCTGGACGCCCGCCTACAAGTCGGGCGACGAAGGCATCTCGTCGTATCGCGCGCAGCAGGTGCCGATCTACATGCAGATGCCGATCCGCTACGACGGGCACGTGTTCGCGCAGATCGACACCGTGCATCTCGACCCGGGCACGCTCGACACGAGCAACCCGAACGCGTATTCGCTCAGCACGTTCGGCAGCTACGCGGCGCTCAAGGCGCAGAACGCGCTGACCCCCGCATCGATCGCGAATCCGCCGGGCTCGCTGCACCAGACCGCCACGGGCGTCGCGCTCGGCGCCGGCTACCTGACGGACGCATGGCGCTTCGATCTCGGCACGTCGCCGCTCGGTTTCCCCGTGCATTACCTGGTCGGCGGCGTGCGCTATCGCTTCGACGCCGGCCCGGCCAGTTTCTCGGTGAATGCATCGCGGCGGCCGGAAACGAGCAGCGTGCTGTCGTACTCGGGGATGCGCGACCCGTGGACGGGCGCGGTCTGGGGCGGCGTGCGCCGCGACGGCGTGACCGTGCGCGCGTCGGTCGACGTCGGCCGCACGAACCTGTTCGCGGAACTCGGCGCGGGCGTGCTGTCCGGCCGCAACGTCGAACGCAACGCGGAAGTCACGCTGCGCACCGGCTTCACGGTGCCCGTGTACGAGCGTGCGACGATGAAGGTCAGCACCGGGCTCGTCGGCAACGCATGGCACTACGCGGAGAACCTGCGCTACTACACGTACGGGCAGGGCGGCTACTACAGCCCGCAACGCTACCTGTCGCTCGGCGTGCCGATCGAATGGGCGGGGCGGCACGATGCGCTGTCGTGGGACCTGACCGTCACCGGCGGGATCTCGAACAGCTACGAGAAGGATTCGCTGTATTACCCGATGTCGTCGGACCAGCGGGCCGCGCAGGTGGCGGCCGGGTTCGTGTACACGGGCAGCTCGACGCGCGGCGTGTCGTTCTCGTACGGGATCAACGGGATCGTCGAGTACCGCGTGAACCCGCACCTGAGCGTCGGCGCGCAGCTGAAGGTCGACCGGTCGCACGACTACGCGCCGAGTTCGGCGCTCGTGTACCTGCGCTATGCGTTCGACGCGCGCGCGCAACGCAGCTGGCTCGTCACGCCGACGCCGGTGCGGCTTTATTCGGATTACTAGGTTACTAGGGGAACGCCGTGAATACGGAACTCGATGCCACCCGTCCCGCATTCGGCGCCGCCGGCCTGCTGGGCCGCCTGCGTGCGCTGCTGGGCGCGCCGGCCGGCGGCCGTATCGGCACGGTGAGCCGGCTCGCGATCGACGGCTTGCCCGATGCATGGACGCAACTGGAAGCCGGCGGCCTGTACGCGATCTACGCGGCCGGCGGCACGCCGGCCTGCGACGCGCTCGTGTGGGAGAGCGCGCGACAGGCGCGCACGCGCGACGTGACGGTCGTGCTCGCGCGCGACGCGGCCCACGTTGCCGACCAGATGCAGGCGCGCGGCTTCGCGGGCGGCGCGCAGCCGGCCGGCTGGCCGCGCAACCTGAACGTGCTGGCGATGCCGCCCGCGGCCGAGCCGGCCAACGGTGACAACCCCGGCGCCGGCGCAACCGCGGACGCCCCGCGCCGCGCGGCGCCGGGCCCGTTCGCACGACTGACCGGCGGCCTGCGCGCGCTGAAGCGCTACGGCTTTCGGGCGCGCTCGCTGTATTTCGTCGAGGGCGCGCAGCGCTGGTTCAGCTGGGACGACCCGATCGCGCTCGCCGACGAGGCGCACGCACTCGCCGACTGGTGCCGCACGCGCCGGATCGCGCTGGTGCTGCTGCTCGATCCCGAGGCGACCCGCGCGGACGGCGCAGCACGCACCGACGATGCGCCGCTCGTGCGCGATGCGGATCGCACGCCGCGCAGCGGTTTCCACGGTATCTGCTCGGGCGTCGCGCAGTTGCAGCGCACGCACGGCGAGCTGCTGTGGGTCGTCGATTTCTGGCGGGCGGGCGACACGCTCGCGGCCGGCGAAGTGCGGCCGCTGCGCTTCGCGCCGGGCGGCCGGCTGTCGGCGAACGTCGACGGCGGCGCGACCGAGCCCGCGCACCGGATGAAGCTCGCGAGCGACGAGGATCGCGTCGTCGTCAGCCGCGCGGTGCTCGAAGGCGCGAACCGCGTGCCGGACGGCTGGGAGATCGTCGAAGACAACGCGGCCGTCGTCGCCGCCTGCGCGCATGCGCAGGCCGCCACCGCGGTGCTCGTGTTCCGCTCGCATGCGCAGCTCGAAGCGCTCTGCGCGGACGTGCACGCATTGCGCCGGCAGTGCGGCGGTGCGCTGAAGATCGCGGTCGTCGAGCGCGGCGAAGTGCTGCGCCAGCAGTTCGAGATGCTCGTGCTGAGCGTCGGCGCGAGCCGCGTCGTCGCGCGCGACCTGCCGGTCTCGCGGATGCAGGCCGCCGTGCACGCGTTGCCCGGCCAGCTCTATGCGCGGCCCGTCGCGGCCGACTATCGTGCAGCGCTCGCGGCCGCGCTCGGCGATTCGGTGCTCGGCTACCTGCCGGTCGGCGCGTTCTGCCTGCGGATTCGCGCGGTGCTCGATCGCGGCGCCGTGCTCGCGCTGCCGCACACGCTCGCGAAGATCGCGCTGCTGCCGGGCGTGTCGCACGTCGACGCGCTGCGGTGTTGCCGGCCGCGCCGCGCGGGCGACGTCGTGACGGCCGATGCCGCGCACCTGTACGTGTTCCTGTTCGCGTGCGAGCCGGCCGATGCGGAGGACGCGCTCGCGCGCATCTTCGACGTGCCGGTCGACACGCTGTCCGACCGCGTCGTATGCCTCGGCCACGGCAGCATCGACACCGAGCTCAACGCGCTGAAGGCGGAGAACCGGCGCGCACCGATCGCCGACTACAGCGACCTGTTCGCGGCCACGCAGCCGGCGGGCGCGACACGCCAACCGTCGGTGCGCACCGACCTCGGCGCGGCGGTGCCCGACGCGGGCGAAGTGAGCGGCGCGATCGACGCGATCGATACGATCGTCGCGCTCGAGGCGATCGGTGCGACATCGACGGCCGCGGCTGTCGACGCATCGGCGCCGGAACCCGTCATTCCCGCCGCGCGCAAGCGCAGCGCCGTCCGCAGCGCGATGCCGCTGCGCAAGGAGGGAGTCGCATGATTGCCGAAATCGTCATCGGTTTCATCGTCGGCATCGTGATCGCGGTGCCGGTGTGGATCGTCGCACAGCACCTCGGCATCGGCCGCGGTTTTCATGCGCCGCGCGGCCTTGACCGGCGCGACGCGGTGCCATGCGAGCTCGTGCCGGTCGCGCTGCGCGGGCGGCTGCTGCCCGATGCGGCGCGCGGCGAGCGCAGCGGCGAGGCGGCCCGATGAAGACGATCGCTATTGCGTCGACGACGGGCGGCGCGGGCCGCACGACGCTCACGGCCGCGCTCGCGGTGCTGCTCGCGCGTCGCGGCCGACCGGTCGTCGCCGTCGAATTCGATGCACAGAACCTGATGGGCGCGACGCTCGGCCTCGACTCGCTGGCCGAGCATGGCCTCGCGCAGAGCCTGCTCGGCGGCGGCGAGCCGTGGCATGCCCATACGTGGCGCAACGCCGACGGCGTGCTGTTCGTCCCGTACGGGCAGGTCGACGCGGCCGGCGCCGCCGCGTGCGATGCGCGGCTCGCGGCCGATCCCGCGTGGCTCGCGCGCGCGCTCGACGAGATTGCGCTGCCGGCCGACGGCGTCGTGCTGATCGACACCGCGCGCTATCCGTCGACGCAGGCCGAGCAGGCGATTCGCCGCGCGGACCTCACGCTCGTCGTCGTGCCGCCCGAGCCGACCGCGTGCGCGACGACGGCCGCGCGGCTCGGCGCGCTGCGGGCCGGCGGCGGCGAACTGCAGATCGTCGTGAACCGGCTGAATCCGGCGCGCGACATGCAGCGCGACGCGCTCGGCATGCTGCGCGCGGTCGCGGGGCCGGCGTCGATGCTCGAGCAGCGCATCCACGTCGATGCGGCCGTGCCCGAAGCGCTCGCACGCGGCAGCTGGATCTTCGACGACGCGCCGTATTCGCAGGCGTCGCACGACCTGAACGGCGTCGCGAACTGGGTCGATGCGTGGCTGGCGGCAGGCGCCGCCGGTCGCCGCGGAGCGGCGCGATGAACGCGGGCTTCGCGCTGCGCCTGCGTGTGCTCGGCCGTCGTGCGGCCGACTGGCTCGCACGCGGCATCGGGTTGCCGGCGCAACGCACGCTGGTCGACTGGATCGTGCGGCTGTTCTTCCACGCGCCGCCGCCGGGCCGGCCCGATCACGTGCGCCGCTGGGTGCGCGTCGCGTCGCTGCGGCTGGCGCAGGAGTGGGGCGTGCTGCAGCCGCTCAGCCCGCGCGAATGGCTGTGGCGCGCGATCGTGCGGGCGCCGCGCTCGGCGGAAGGCCGGCCCGCGCGCGATCCGCTCGCGTGGTTCGACCGGTATGTCGTGCCCGTCTACGTGGCCGGGCGCGCGGTCGGCCGGCGCATCGACGCGCTGCTCGCGCGCCTGCCGTGGGTGCGCTGGGGCGGCTGGCTCGATGCGCGCGCGAACGGTGTCGGCCGGCACCGCTGGCTCGCACCGCTGCTGCTGGTGGCCGGCGCGCTGCTGTGGGCCGCGGCCGGGATGTCGCCGCTGATGCCGGGCGCGCAGTTCGCGTTCTTCGCGATCGTCGCGGTGCTGGCGCTCGCGCTGCGCCGCCTGCCGGGCCATCTGCCGACGCTCGCGCTCGCGTCGCTCGCCCTGCTCGCGACGGTGCGCTACATGTGGTGGCGCACCACGCAGACGCTCGATTTCCGCAGCCCGGTCGAGGCCGTCGCCGGCTATCTGCTGTACGGCGCGGAAGCCTATACGTGGATGATCCTGCTGCTCGGCTTCGTGCAGACCGCATGGCCGCTCGACCGGCCGATCGTGCCGCTGCCCGACGATCCCGACACCTGGCCGACCGTCGACATCTACATCCCGACCTACAACGAGCCGCTGTCGGTCGTGAAGCCGACCGTTTTCGCCGCGCAGAGCATCGACTGGCCGACGGCCAAGCTGCGCGTGTATCTGCTCGACGACGGCAAGCGTCCCGAATTCGAGGCGTTCGCGCGCGAGGCGGGCATCGACTACGTGACGCGCGACGACAACCGCCACGCGAAGGCCGGCAACATCAACCGCGCGCTGCCGAAGACGCACGGCGAATACATCGCGATCTTCGACTGCGATCACGTGCCGACACGCTCGTTCCTGCAGACGACGATGGGCGTGTTCCTGCGCGACCCGAAGTGCGCGCTCGTGCAGACGCCGCACCATTTCTTCTCGCCCGATCCGTTCGAGCGCAACCTCGGCACGTTCCGCGAGATCCCGAACGAAGGCAACCTGTTCTACGGCCTCGTGCAGTCGGGCAACGACCTGTGGAACGCGACGTTCTTCTGCGGCTCGTGCGCGGTGCTCAAGCGCAGCGCGCTGGAAGAGGTGGGCGGCGTCGCGGTCGAGACCGTGACCGAGGATGCGCACACGGCGCTCAAGCTGCACCGGCGCGGCTATACGTCGGCCTACCTGCCGACCGTGCAGGCGGCCGGCCTCGCGACCGAAAGCCTCGCGGGCCACGTGAAGCAGCGCACGCGCTGGGCACGCGGGATGGCGCAGATCTTCCGCATCGACAACCCGTTCCTCGGGCGCGGGCTCGGCCTCATCCAGCGGATCTGCTACGGCAACGCGATGCTGCACTTCTTCTACGGGATCCCGCGGCTGGTGTTCCTGACGATCCCGCTCGCGTACCTGTTCTTCCACCTGTACTTCATCAACGCGTCGGCGCTCGCGCTCGCGAGCTACGTGATCCCGTATCTCGTGCTCGCGAACGTCGCGAACTCGCGGATGCAGGGGCGCTACCGCCATTCGTTCTGGGCCGAGGTCTACGAATCGGTGCTCGCGTGGTACATCGCACTGCCGACCACCGTCGCGTTCTTCAGCCCGAAGCACGGCAAGTTCAACGTGACCGACAAGGGCGGCAAGATCGACGAAGGCTACGTCGACTGGTCGACGTCGAAGCCGTATCTGGTGCTGTTCGGGATGAACGTGCTCGCGATCCTCGCCGGCCTGTGGCGGCTCGTGGCCGACCAGGGCGACGAGGCGTCGACGATCCTGATCACGCTCGGCTGGACCGTGTACAACCTCGCGATGCTCGGCGCGGCGCTGGCCGTGGCGCGCGAAACCAAGCAGGTGCGCGTCACGCACCGGATCGCGATGCGCGTGCCGGCCATGCTGCTGCTCGCCGACGGGTCGACCGCCGCGTGCTTCACGAGCGACTACTCGACCGGCGGCCTCGGCCTCGAAGCGGTGCCGGGCCTCTCGCTTGCCGTCGGCGACACGCTGACGGTGTGCGTGACGCGTGGCGACCGGCCGTTCCCGTTCCCGGTGCGCGTGAGCCGCGTGACGCCGACCCATGTCGGCGTGAGCTTCGACGAACTCACGCTCGAACAGGAGCGCCAGCTCGTGCAATGCACGTTCGGCCGCGCGGACGCGTGGCTCGACTGGCACGAAGGCCAGCGGGTCGACACGCCGCTCGGCGGGCTGAAGGAAGTGTTGCGGATCGGCCTGGACGGCAACGTACGGATGTGGAAGGGTGCGGCGCGCGGCCTGCTGGCCATGCTGGCGCCGAAACTCGATCGGGCGCGCGACTGACGCGGCGCTCATCATGGAGTGGGTTAGATGACGTTCTGGAATCTGTATTTCATCCTGAAGTTCGCGCTGTTCGCGACCGGGCACCTGCAGCCGTTCTGGCTCGCGAACCTCGCGTTCGCGGTGGCGCTCGCGGCGAGCGCGCCGATCCGGCGGCGCGCTTGGCGCATCGTCCGGCAGGTCGTGGCGATCGCGATCGCGGTGCCGCTGCTCGCGCGCGAGATGCATGCGCCGCCGCTCGCGCGGCTCGCCGAAGCCGCGCGCGAAGTGAGCACGTTCCGCCTCGAGTACTGGATGGAGCTGCTGCCGCGCCTGCTGCCGCCGGTGCTGCTGCTGACGGTGGCCGGTGTGCTGATCGTCTATTTCATCGTCAATCGCTGGCTGCGCGTCGCGACGTTCGTGCTGGCCGTGCTGGTCGTGATGCCGCTGTGGCAGGCCGGCAGCGGGCTGATGGCGCGCGTCGTCGCACCGCTTCCGCAGCAGGCGAGCGCCACGGGCACGACGCTCGCCGGCCAGCCGGAGGATCACAACGCCGCGCTCGCGACGTTCCGCACGCAGGAATCGCAGCGGCAGGTCGCGTTCGGCCATCTCGGCAACGATCCATCCGCGCAATTCGACGTGATCGTGCTGCACATCTGCTCGCTGTCGTGGGACGACCTCGATGCCGCGAAGGTGCGCAACCATCCGATGCTGAGCCACTTCGACTACCTGTTCAATAACTTCAGCACGGCCGCGAGCTACAGCGGCCCGGCGGCGATCCGCGTGCTGCGCGCGAGCTGCGGGCAGGAAGCGCACGCCGACCTGTACAAGCCGGCGCCGCAGCAGTGCTACCTGTTCTCGCAGTTGGCGAGCGCGGGCTACAAGGTGCAGTCGCTGCTGAACCACGACGGCCACTTCGACAACTTCCTGCAGGTGATCCACGACAACATCGGCGTGCCCGACGCGCCGCCGGTGTCGAACGCGGCCGCGCCGGTCGCGATGCACGCGTTCGACGGCTCGGAGATCAAGAGCGACTACGCGACGCTCGCGAACTGGTACGCGCAGCGCGCGTCGGTGCCGGGCCCGGTCGCGCTGTACTACAACACGATCAGCCTGCACGACGGCAACCGCGTCGTCGGCAGCGCGCTGACGAGCATCGACTCGTATCCGCAGCGCGTGACGAAGCTGATGGACGACTTCGATCACCTGGCCGACCTGATCGCGCAATCGGGCCGGCGCGCGGTGATCGTGTTCGTGCCCGAGCACGGCGCCGCGCTGCGCGGCGACAAGTACCAGGTCGCGGGCCTGCGCGAGATCCCAACGCCGCGCATCGTGCACGGGCCGGTCGGCGTGCGGCTCGTCGGCTTTACCGGCAACCACGGCGCGACGACCGTGATCGACCAGCCGACCAGCTTCCTCGCGCTCGCGCAACTGCTGTCGAACCTCGTGTCGAACAGCCCGTTCAAGCCCGGCACGACGCTCGCGCAGTACGCGGCCGACCTGCCGCGCACGCGGATGGTGGGCGAGAACGAGGGCACGGTGACGATGCAGACGGCCGCGGGCTACGCGGTGAAAACTCCGGATGGCGTATGGATCGACGAACAGTGATGCTTCCCGCCGACAGCGACGATGATCGCCTGTCGCAACCGAACGACGTGCTCGGCCTCGCGCGGCATTTGCCCGCGCTCGATCCCGAGCGTTACGTCGACGAGCAGGCGCGCCGCGCGTTCATCGAGTCGCTCGACCGCTGGCCGACGCTCGCGAAGCTGATGGGATTGAAGCGGTAAACGCACGACGGCCGGCATGGGAGCCGGCCGTTGCTTGCATGCGTGCGGGCGAACCCGCTTGCCGCGCGTTGTGACCTTACTGCGCCTTGCGTTCCGGCTGGCGCGTCCACTCGTGTTCTTCGCCCGGCACCTTGCCGAAGGTCTGATCGGCCCACGCTGCACGGGCCGCATCGATCTTCGCGCGCGCGCTCGATACGAAATTCCATTCGATGAACCGCTCGCCCGGCAGATGGGCGCCGCCGAGCAGCATCACGCGGGCGCCGTTCGTGCTGGCGAGCGTCACGGTCGCGCCCGGCTCGAGCACGGCCATCGTCGCGGCGGCGAGCGGCGTGCCGTCGATCGAGAGATCGCCGTCGACGAGGTACACGCCGCGCTCCTCATGTTCGGCATCGAGCGCCAGCGTGCCGCCTGCCGCGAATTCCGCAACCGCATAGAGCGTGGGCGAGAACACGGCGACCGGCGACGTGAGCCCGAACGCGGTGCCCGCGATCACGCGCACGCTCGCACCGTCGCGCGTGAACGACGGCAGCGTGTCGGCCGCATGATGGACGAACGCGGGCGCGGTGTCTTCATGCTCGACCGGCAGCGCGACCCAGGTCTGGATCCCGTGGACCGGCTGATCGCGCGGCCGGTCTTCGTCGGGCGAGCGCTCCGAATGCACGATGCCGCGGCCGGCGGTCATCCAGTTCACGTCGCCCGGCACGATCTTCTGCCGGCAGCCGAGGCTGTCGTGATGCATCAGCGAACCGTCGAACAGGTAGGTGACGGTCGCGAGGCCGATGTGCGGATGCGGCAGCACGTCGATGCCGCTGCCGGCCGGCAGCACGGCCGGCCCCATCTCGTCGAAGAAGATGAATGGGCCGACGAGGCGGGCGGCGCGCGCGGGCAGCACGCGGCGCACGACGAGGTTGCCGATGTCGCTTTCGCGCGGCGTGAGCAGGGTCTTGATCGAGGCGGACATGGTGGGGATCTGGTAGTCGAGGCGGGGCGCGTCAGGCGATCGCCGTGTCGATGGTGATCGGATGCGTGAGGATCTTGTGCACCGGGCACGCGTTCGCGATCTGCAGCAGCCGTTCGCGCTGTTCGCCGGACAGGTCGCCTTCCAGCGTGATGCGGCGCACGATCGTGCTGCCCGCGCTGCCCGATTCGTGCGCGAGCTTCACGTGCACTTCGGTGAGCGGCCAGCCCTTGCGCTGCGCGTACATTTTCAGCGTGATCGCGGTGCACGCGCCGAGGCTCGACAGCAGCAGCGTGACGGGCGCGGGCGCCGCATCGCCGCCGCCGAGCGACGCTGGTTCGTCGGCGCGCCACTGGTGGACGCCATCGCTGAAGTGGACGAGGTAATCGACGGAGCCGATGCTCGCTTCGACGGACAGTTCGCTCATTGCAGTTCCGTGTGAAAAAAGGGGAGGCCGGCGGCCGGGCCGGGCGTCACGGTTCGAGCAGCCGCTGCAGCCGCAGTTCCTCGAAATCGAGTTCCGATTCGATCCGGTGCAGCACGGCGTCGTCGACCTTGCCGTCGCGATGCAGGTCGAGCAGCGCGCGGCGCGACACGCCGACGAGGTCGAGTTCGACGCGCAGCATGCGCGCGCGCACCTGGGCCGGCTCGGCGCCGTGGCGATGCGCGCGTTCGTTGAAGGTGACGCGGTTCCGGTATTCGGCGAGCAGGCGGTCGAGCGACGGCCGCTCGAGGGTCGAGCCGCGCTGTTCGAGCGCGTCGAGTTCGGCGAGCGCCGCGCCGAACGCGTGTGCGCGCACCGCATGCTCGGACATCGTGTGCCGCGCGGCCGGGCGCAGCTTCAGCACGCGGATCAGCGGCGCGAGCGTGCCGCCCTGCACGACGAGCGTGGCGATGATCAGCAGGAACGTGCTGAACAGGATCAGGTCGCGGCCGGGGAAGTTGGCGGGCAACGCGATCGCGGCCGCGAGGCTCACGACGCCGCGCATGCCCGACCAGCCGAGCACGACGGCCTCGCGCCACGACCACGGTGCGTGGCCGGCGCGCGGCGCGCGCAGGCGGCCCGGCAGCCACATCGCGACGAACACCCACACGATGCGCGCGGCGATCGCGGCGGCGGTGGCGGGCAGCGCGACGCGCAGGCCGGCCATCAGCACCGCGCCTTCGTGGTTCACGCGCGCGAGGATCGCGTGCAGCGCGAGGCCGATCAGGATGAACACGAGCGCGTCGAGCACGAACACGATCGCTTCCCAGGTCGCCTTCGCCTTGATCCGCATGTCGGCGTCGAACACGCGATGCTGGCGCACGCCGAGCACGAGCCCGCAGGTGACGACCGACAGCACGCCCGAGCCGTCGACGGCTTCCGCGATCCCGTAGCTGCCCCATGCCATCGCGAAGGTCACGACGATGCCGAGCATCGGGTCGCGCAGGCGCGGCAGCACCCAGCTCATCGCATGGCCGCACGCGAGGCCGACCGCGATGCCGATCAGCGTGAGCGAGAAGAACAGGCCGGTGGCGCTCGCGGCCGTGATCGACACGGCGAGCGCGGCCGACACGGCCATCTGGTACAGCAGCAGGCCCGACGCATCGTTGACGAGGCTTTCGCCTTCGAGCACCGCGACGAGCCGCGCGGGCAGCGGGTGGCGCTGCAGGATCGCCTTCGCGGCGACCGCATCGGGCGGCGACACGATCGCACCGAGCGTGAAGCAGGCGGCCCACGGCAGCGCCGGGTTCACCGCATGCACGGCGAGCGCGACCGCGACGGTCGTGAACACCACGGCCCCGAGCGCGAGCGACGCGATCGATGCGAGCTCCTGCCGGAATTCCTTCCACGCGGTGTAGAACCCGCTCGACATCAGCAGCGGCGG
Organism: Burkholderia sp. HI2500; assembly: GCF_002223055.1. Taxonomy (NCBI): domain Bacteria; kingdom Pseudomonadati; phylum Pseudomonadota; class Betaproteobacteria; order Burkholderiales; family Burkholderiaceae; genus Burkholderia; species Burkholderia sp. HI2500. The sequence continues at coordinate 1,064,420 of NZ_NKFL01000004.1, forward strand.
CAGCACGGCCGCGAGCAGCAGCGCCGGGTCCATGTCGGGCACGCGCTTGCCTGCAACCGCGACCACGCAGCCGCCGAGCAGCAGCACGACGGCCGGCGGAATCGAGATCCGTTCGGCGAGCCACGTGAGTGCGCCGGCACCGCAGATCAACAGCAGCAGGTAATGAAACAGTTCGACGTTGGTCATGCGTGGCCGGTGATGAACGATTGCGTCACGACGGCTTGCGATCGTTCGGGGTGCCGCCGGGCAGCGCGCCGAACATGTGCTGGCTGCACTTCGCGTCGCGCCATGCGGTGTTCAGCCGGTGGCCCGCGAGCATGCGTCGCGCGACCGGCAGGATCTGTTCGCCGGCCAGCATGCCGAGCAGGCCGGTGAGCGCGATGATCGGCGGGGCCGGCGAGTTCACGCCGAGCGCGCCGTAGATGACACCGGCGAGGACGCCGGCGAGCAGCGACAGGACATAGGCTTTCATGATGGGCGTCTCGTGGTCTCGTGATCGAACGACGGGTGGCGACGAGTGCATCGTCGAGGTCCCTCGAAGCGTATCGGGTTTACGTGAAGAAAAAAAGGGCGGATTGCCCTTGGGCGACCACCTATTCTGGAATCCGAGTGATTCCATTTTTTGGGTGTTCGTATCAGAGGATTGCGGTTTTAATGAATCGAGACGGACGAAGCAGATCAAGCGTCGTACCCAACTCGAATCCTCCCGCGTTCGCGGCGAGGCAAGATTCCCCTTCCGTTCCAAGGATGATCACGCCATGAGCAACCCGAAGCTTGAAGTACTTACTCCGCAGAACAGCCAGGTGATCTTCATCGACCAGCAGCCGCAGATGGCGTTCGGTGTGCAGTCGATCGATCGCCAGACGCTGAAGAACAACGTCGTCGGCCTGGCGAAGGCCGCGAAGGCGTTCAATATCCCGACCACGATCACGACGGTCGAGACCGAGGCGTTCTCCGGTCATACCTATCCCGAACTGCTCGACGTGTTCCCGAACCAGAAGACGCTGGAACGCACGTCGATGAATTCGTGGGACGACCAGAAGGTGCGCGACGCACTGGCCGCGAACGGCCGCAAGAAGGTGATCGTGTCGGGTCTGTGGACCGAAGTCTGCAATACGACGTTCGCGCTGTGCGCGATGCTCGAAGGCGGTTACGAGATCTACATGGTGGCCGACGCATCGGGCGGCACGTCGCAGGCGGCGCACGATTTCGCGATGCAGCGGATGGTGCAGGCCGGCGCGGTGCCCGTGACCTGGCAGCAGGTCATTCTCGAGTGGCAGCGCGACTGGGCGCGTCGCGACACGTACGACGCGGTGATGGCGGTTGTGAAGGAGCATTCGGGCGCGTACGGGATGGGCGTCGACTACGCGTACACGATGGTCCACAAGGCCGCGCAGCGTACCGCGACGCCGCACGAGTCGATCCCGGCCGTGCCGGCGAAATAACGGGCGACCGGCGGCGGGCGACCGGCTGCGGGCGCCGTATCCGATGCAAGCGGCGGCCCGCGGCGATCCGCCGGCCGCTGCCCGCTCAGGCCGCGGGCAGCGCCCACGGCGCGTGCGAGAAATGTTCGGCGAGGAAATCGAGCAGCACCGTCACGCGCGCGGCACGCAGCATGCCGGGCGGCGTCATCAGGTTGACGTTGACGTCGGCGATCCTCCAGTCATGCATGACTTCTTCGAGTACGCCGCGCTGCAGTTCGTCCCACACCAGGAACTCGGGCTGAAGCGCGAGGCCGTGGCCGGCGATCAGTGCGGGGACGATCACGTCGGCGTTGTTGGTGCGGATGCGTCCGTGCACGTTCACGCCGAAGTCGTCGCCCGAGGCCGGGTGGCGAAAACGCCAGTGCTCGGGCGTCGGCAGGTTGGTGTAGGTGAGGCACACGTGCTTCTCGATGTCACGCGGATGCGTGGGCCGGCCATGCCGGGCCAGATACGCCGGCGACGCGACGAGCGGACGGCGCACCGCACACAGGCGGCGCGAGCGCAGCGACGAATCGCTGAGCTCGGCAATCCGGATCGCGACGTCGAACCCGCCGGACACGATGTCGACGATGTGGTCGGTGAGCACGAGGTCGATATCGACGCGCGGATGGCGCTCGAGAAACGCGGGCAGCAGCGGCGACAGATGGCGCAGCCCGAACGACATCGGCGCGTTCACGCGCACGAGGCCGTGCGGTTCGAGCGCTTGCGCGGACGCCTCGCTCTCGATCAGCTCCGCATCGGCGAGCAGGCGGATCGCACGGTCGCGCAGCAGTTCGCCGGTCGGCGTGAGCGACAGCTTGCGCGACGTGCGGTACAGCAGCATCGCGCCGAGGCGCTTTTCGAGACGCGCGATCGCCTTCGAGACGGTCGGTTGCGACACGCCGAGGAGCTCGGCGGCTTTGGCGAACGAACCGAGCTCCGCGACGCGCGCGAAGATGGCCCAGGCTTCGAGATCAGGAAGGTGTTGCATGGTCGGACAGAGTGGCAGGGAAGCGAAGTGGATACGGCGGCGCAGCATGCGGCCGGCGCGATGCGGCTCATTCTAATCCGGCCGGGGAGAATAATCGTTATGGAATCTTATCTATTGTCGCTGGCGGCAGGCGTGCTGATCGGCGTCGTGTACAGCGTGATCAAGGTGCGCTCGCCGGCGCCGCCGCTCATTGCGCTGATCGGCCTCGCCGGCATGCTGATCGGCTCGCAGGCCATCGGCTCCATCCGCCACTGGCTCGGCTTCTGACCGCATCGAGGACATATTAATGAGTGCAACTGATAATCAACCGGATCTTATCCTGCACAACGGACGCATCACGACGCTCGACCGTGCGAACCCCGTTGCCACTGCGGTCGCGATCAAGGACGGCCGCTTCGTCGCGGTCGGCAGCGACGCGGAGGTCATGCCGCTCGCGGGCCGTGCGACGAAGGTGGTCGACCTCGGCTGCCGCCCGGCGCTGCCGGGCCTGACCGACAACCATTGCCACGTGATCCGTGGCGGCCTGAACTACAACATGGAGCTGCGCTGGGACGGCGTACGCTCGCTCGCGGTCGCGATGGAGATGCTCAAGCAGCAGGTTGCGATCACGCCGGCGCCGCAGTGGGTGCGCGTGGTCGGCGGCTTCACCGAACACCAGTTCGCCGAGAAGCGCCTGCCGACGATCGACGAGCTCAACGCGGTCGCGCCCGATACGCCGGTGTTCATCCTGCATTTGTACGACCGTGCGCTGCTGAACGCGGCCGCGCTGCGTGTCGTGGGTTATACGAAGGACACGCCCGAGCCGCCGGGCGGCACGATCCTGCGCGACGCCGCGGGCAATCCGACGGGCCTGCTGCTCGCGAACCCGAACGCGACGATCCTCTATGCGACGCTCGCAAAAGGCCCGAAGCTGCCGTTCGAATATCAGTACAACTCGACGCGCCACTTCATGCGCGAGCTGAACCGGCTCGGCGTGACGGGCGTGATCGACGCAGGCGGCGGCTCGCAGAATTACCCCGACGATTACGAGGTGATCCGCAAGCTGCATGACGCGGGCGAGATGACGATCCGGATCGCCTACAACCTGTTCACGCAGAAGCCGAACGCGGAGAAGGAAGACTTCGTCAACTGGACGAAGAGCAGCAAGTACCACGACGGCACCGATTACTTCCGTCACAACGGCGCAGGCGAGATGCTGGTGTTCTCGGCCGCCGACTTCGAGGATTTCCGCGTCGCGCGCCCGGACCTGCCGGCGCAGATGGAAGACGATCTCGAAGGCGTCGTGCGCGTGCTCGCGCAAAACCGCTGGCCGTGGCGCATGCATGCGACCTACGATGAAACGATCAGCCGCGCGCTCGACGTGTTCGAGAAGGTCAACCAGGACATTCCGCTCGAGGGGCTGAACTGGTTTTTCGATCACGCGGAAACGATCTCCGAGAAGTCGATGGACCGGATCGCGGCGCTGGGCGGCGGCATCGCGGTGCAGCACCGGATGGCGTACCAGGGCGAGTACTTCGTCGAGCGCTACGGCGCGCAGGCGGCCGAAGCGACGCCGCCGGTCGCGAAGATGCTGTCGAAAGGCCTCAAGGTGTCGGCCGGCACCGACGCGACGCGGGTGGCGTCGTACAACCCGTGGGTGTCGCTCGCATGGCTGGTGACGGGCAAGACGGTGGGCGGGATGCGCCTGTATCCGCAGCGCAACCTGCTCGATCGCGAGACCGCGCTGCGGATGTGGACCGAGTACGTGACGTGGTTCTCGAACGAAGAGGGCAAGAAAGGGCGCATCGCGGTCGGGCAACTGGCCGACCTGATGGTCCCGGATCGCGATTTCTTCACGTGCGCGGAGGACGATATCGTCGATACGACGGCGCTGCTGACGGTGGTGGGCGGCCGGATCGTGTGGGGGGCGGGGCCGTTCGCGTCGCACGACGCGCCGATTCCGCCGGCGATGCCGGACTGGTCGCCGGTGCGCGCCTACGGCGGCTACGGTGGCTGGGGCGCGACGCAGCGCGACGGCGCACCGCTGCAGCGCGCGGCGGCTGCCGCGGCGATGTGCGGTTGCGCGAGTGCGTGCGGCCTGCACGGCCATGCGCATGCCAGCGCATGGAGCCGCGCGCTGCCGACCTCGGACGCGAAGGGCTTCTGGGGCGCATTCGGCTGCTCGTGCTGGGCGGTCTGACATGACGGCGCGCACTGCCCATGGCAACCCGGCATGGATCCGCGCGCTGCTGTCGCAGCCGTGGGTCCTGCCGCTCGCGCGTCTGGCGCTCGTTTCCGCGTTCCTCATCGGCGGCGTCAACAAGGCGATGCACTTCGGCGATGCGGTGGCCGAGCAGGCGCATTTCGGCCTGCAGCCGGCCGCGCTGTGGGCGGCGCTGGCGATCGTGGTCGAGATCGTCGGCTCGTTGTGCGTGGTGTTTCGCCGCTTCACGTGGCTCGGCGCCGGCGCGCTCGGCATGCTGACGCTGGTCGCGATGGTCGTGGCGAACGATTTCTGGAACCGCTCGGGTGCCGAACATTTCATGGCACTCAACAGCTTTTTCGAGCATCTTGGGCTGATCGCGGCCCTCGTGCTTGCGACCGTGCTCGGCGATGCACGGCAACCGGCCGATGACGGCCGCTCCATCCGATGACAATGAAACAACCAGGGAATCCCGTGATGAAATCCATTCGTTCCGTGCTGCTCGCCGCGCTGTTCGCGGGCGGTCTTGCCGTCGCACCGGTGGCGTTCGCGAAGCCGCCGGTGCCGCCGGCGGCCACGCCGACGGTGGCCGTCGGCCCGCAATACGACACGACGCACGTGTGCGTGGCGCCGGAAGACTTCGACCGCTTCACCGACAGCTTCGTCGCGACGTTCGGCGGCAAGAAGTCGAAGCAGGGCGTGTTCCAGGTCACGCCCACGCCGAGCCAGACGATGTCGCAACTGGTGCTCACGCCGGTCGGCACGGTCTCGGTGTTCGGCTTCAAGACACCGATCCCGTATCCGTTCTGCGCGGAGCGCACCGGTTATCTCGTCACCGACATGGACGTCGCGATGAAGACGGCACGCGCACACGGCGCGGACGTGATCGTCGACACGTTCCCCGATCCGATCGGCCGCGACGCGATCATCCGCTGGGCCGGCGTCCTGAACATGCAACTCTATTGGCATACCGAAGCGCCGCGCTACGACGCGCTGGAGACGGTGCCCGAGAATCGCGTGTACGTATCGCCGGAAAGCGTGCGCAAGCTGGTACACGATTTCGTGAAGTTCTCGAACGGCAAGGTGGTATCCGACACCCTCAAGGCGCCGGGCATCGAGATCGGCCGGCCGAACGACACGTATCGCCGCATTCGCATCGAATCGGGCTTCGGCAAGATGACCGTGCTCGTGACCGACGGCCACCTGCCTTACCCGTTCGGCCGCGAAATGACCGGTTACGAAGTGCACGATCTCGCCGCGACGCTGGAGAAGGCCAAGGCAGCCGGCGTGACCGTGCTCGTGCCGCCGTTCACGTCGGACGGCCGTGACGCGGCGCTCGTGCAGTTCCCGGGCGGCTACGTCGCCGAGATCCACGCGAGCGCCGCGCGATGAAGCACGAGGACACGATCCTTGCCGCGGTGGCCGGCTTCGTCGACACGCTGAGCTTCGTCGCGCTGTTCGGGCTGTTCACCGCGCACGTGACCGGCAACTTCGTGCTGATCGGCGCGGGCATCGCGGGCTTCGGCCAGGGTGTCGTGCTGAAGCTCAGCGTGTTTCCCGCGTTCGTCTGCGGCGTGATCGCGAGCAGCCTGATCGCGCGGTCGATGTCCGGGCGGCCCGCCTGGCAGGGCACGCGCACGCTGCATGCGGTGCAGGCCGTGCTGCTGCTCGGCTTCTGCGCGGCCGGCGTATGGGCGACGCCCGTCACGCAGCCCGACAGCCTGCCGGCACTCGTGGCCGGCATCGTCGGCACGTTCGCGATGGGCGTGCAGAACGCGCATCCGCGCGTGATTGCGCGCGCCGGCGGCGTGCCGAACACGGTGATGACCGGCAACGTGACGCAGGCGATCCTCGACGTCGTCGACATGCTTTCCGCCGGCACGGCCGAGGCCGCGCGCGCGGCGGCGCGGGCGCGCTTCGGCAAGATGCTGCCGGCGATCGTGGCGTTCGCGCTCGGTGCCGCATGCGGCGCGCTCGGGTTCCGCTTCGTCGGGTTTTTCGCGCTGCTCGCGCCGGTCGGCGCGCTCGCGACGCTTGCCCTGTGCGCGGCACAAACGGCGGGGACGACCACACAGGAGCGCGCATGATCGAGCGGGGAGGGGGGAGACATCACGGCCAGCACGCCGCACGGGCCGCGCGCGCGTCGATCGTCGCGGGGCTGCTGTTCGCGGGCGCCGACGCGGCATGCGCGCAAACGGCGCCGGCATCGACGCCGGCTTCCACGCCGGTGCAGGAGCCGGCGCCGGCCGCGTCATCGGCAACGCCAACCGCCGCTGCCGCATCGACCTGCACGGCCAAGCGCCCCGTGGTGCTGTTCAACCGCTGGCAGGAGGACTGGTCGGTGCTCGCGAATCCGTGCGTGCCTCGCGCACCCCTCGACGGCCTGAAATATCTTCCGCTCGGCAACGATCCGGCCTCCTATCTGTCGCTCGGCGTGAACCTGCGCGAGCGTCTCGAGACCAATGACGCGCCGCTGTTCGGCATCGGTTCCGCGCAATCGGATACGTACCTGATCCAGCGCATCGAAGTGCATGCCGATGCGCATCTCGGCCAGCACTGGCAGTTCTTCGTGCAGTTGCAGGACGCCCGCGCGTTCGGCAAGAACACCGTGTCGCCGGTCGACAAGAACCCGCTCGATCTCGAGCAGGCGTTCGCGACCTACACGGGCGCGCTCGGCGGCGGCACGTTCAAGTTCCGCGTCGGCCGGCAGGAGATGGCGTTCGACTTGCAGCGGTTCATCGCCACGCGCGACGGCCCGAACGTACGGCAGGCGTTCGATGCGGTCTGGGCCGTTTACGAGTACCAGAAATGGCGCTTCATCGGCTATGCGACCCAGCCGGTGCAGAACCGCAACGCGTCCGATTTCGACGACGTGTCGAATCGCGACCTCACGTTCAGCGGCGTGCGCTTCGAGCGGCAGTCGGTCGGGCCGGGCGACCTGTCCGGCTACTGGTCGCGCTACAACCGCAACAACGCACGGTTCCTCGACGCGAGCGGTCCCGAGCATCGCGACGTGTGGGACGTGCGCTACACGGGCACGCTGGGGCGCTTCGATTGGGATCTCGAAACGATGCTGCAGACCGGCACGGTCGGCAACGCGACGATCGGGGCGTGGGCCGTGGGGTCGATCGCCGGCTACAAGCTCGATGCGCCGTGGTCGCCGCGCATCGCGCTGCAGGTCGACGCGGCGTCGGGCGACCGGCATCCGCACGACGGCCGTGTGAGCACCTTCAACCCGCTGTTTCCGAACGGCTATTACTTCACGCTGGCTGGCTATACGAGTTACGCGAACCTGATTCACGTGAAGCCGTCCGTGACGCTGAAGCCGTCGGCGAACCTGTCGCTGCTCGGTGCGCTCGGCTTCCAGTGGCGCGAGACGACCGGCGACGCCGTCTATCAGCAGCCGAACATCCCGGTGCCGGGCACGGCGGGCAAGGGCGGGTTGTGGACCGGGATGTACGTGCAGCTGCGCGCGGACTGGACGATCGCCGCGAACCTGATCGGTGCGATCGAGGCCGTGCATTTCCAGGTCGGCGATGCGATCCGCCAGGCGGGCGGGCACAACGCCGACTATGTCGGCGTCGAGCTGAAGTATGGGTGGTAGCACGCGCGGCGCTGCGCGTGCGCTGGCGAAGCGCTGCCCGATGCGTGGTGCAGGATGAATGCGCGTGTGCAGGTGCTCGCGTATTCGGACGAGATGCTGATCGTGCGCTGGCTCGCGCCGGGCGGCGCGGAACAGCGCTGGGCGCCGGCGTGTGCGCTGCGCTCGGGCCGCTGCGCGCTGTCCGGCGAGAAGATCGTCTGCGGCGACGCCGTGTTCAGCCCGCGCGGGCGGGCGCCATTCGAATCGAAAGCGATGATCCTGGCGGCGGCGCTCGACCGTCCGCGCGTGTCGACGGTTCGCCCGCACGTCCAGGTGCTCGAGCGCTCGGCGCAGCTGCTGGTGGTGCGCTGGGTCGAGCCGGGGCGTGCGCATTTCGGCGAGCAGCACTGGAAACCGGGGCGTGCGCGGCAAGCCGGTGTCTGCGTGCTGTCGGGCGCGCGGATCGCGTGCGGGGACGACGTGTTCCGCCCGAGTGGGCGCCCGACGCCGCCGAATGCGCGCGCGATGATCCTGGCCATCGCACTCGATACCGCCGGGCTGAAGCACGGCGGGTGATGCGACGCGCACGTGCCGATGTTCGCATGGGTGCGTTTGCGCCATGACACAGGGCGGCCGAAGCCGCCCTGTGTCATGAGGTGGCCGGCATCGCGCCGGCCGGTTCATTGCAGTGCCGCCAACCCGTTACAGGTTCGGCGACAGTTGCAGCGCGTTCGTCAGGTCGCCCATCGGCTGCCCGCCGTTGGCCTTCAGCGCGTCGTCGCGCTGTTGCAGGCCCGCGAGGCGCGGCAGCGAGAAGCGGCGCGTGATGAAGCGCAGGATCGAACCCGTGTCGTACTGCGTATGGTCGACGAAGCCCTTCTTCGCGTACGGCGACACGATCAGCGCCGGGATGCGGGTGCCCGGGCCCCAGCGGTCGGCATTCGGCGGCGCGGCATGATCCCAGAAGCCGCCGTTTTCGTCGTACGTGACGACCACGACCATGTTCTTCCACTGCGGGCTTGCCTGCAGGTGCGCGATCACGTCGGCGATGTGCTGGTCGCCCGACGTGACGTCCGTGTAGCCCGGGTGCTCGTTCAGGTTGCCCTGCGGCTTGTAGAACGTGACCTGCGGCAGCGTGCCCGCATCGATCGCCTTGATGAACTCGGCGCCGTTCGCGCCGCCGTCGAGCAGGTGCTGCGCGCGGCTTGCGGTGCCCGGCGCCTGGTTCGCGAAGTAGTTGAACGGCTGGTGGTGCGGCTGGAAGTTCGGCGTCGACAGGTCGGCACCGTAGATCACGTTCGACGTGCCGTTCTGGCTCGCCTGCAGCGCCTGGCCCCACGCGCCGCTGTACCACGCCCACGACACGCCCGCGTTGGTCATCAGGTCGCCGATGTTGGTCGCCGTCTGCGGCGGCATCGTCGACGGATTGGCCGGGTCGGCGAGCAGCGGGTCGCCGCCCGTAGCCGCCTTGTTGCCGCTCGGCTGATACGCCGGCTGCATCGTGTTGATGCCGTAGAAGTCGGGCGTCAGCGCACCGTCGTTGACGAACTTCGGCGGGCCGCTCAGCGCGGAGGCCGGCGAGTTCGTCGCGACCTTCAGCGACTTGCCGTCGGCGTTCAGCACGGCGATCTTGCCGGCCGCCGGGCTCTTGTCAGCGTTCGCATAGAACGGCGCGCACGCGCAGATCAGGTACTGGTGGTTCAGGAACGAGCCGCCGAACGCACCCATGAAGAAGTTGTCGGCCAGCACGTACTGCTGCGCGACCTTCCACAGCGGCAGCTTCGACGGATCGGCGGTGTAGTGGCCCATCGTCAGGCCGCCCGCATCGGTCCACGCGGCATACATGTCGTTCTTGCCGCCGTTGATCTGCATCTGGTCCTGGTAGAAGCGATGCACGATGTCGCGCGTCGCGATGCTCATCGACTGGTTGAAGCCTTTCGGATCGTCGATCGCGAACGGCGTGTTCGGCAGGTTTGCCGTCATCGCCTCGGTCACCGCCGGCGTGATGCCGGTCGCGGTCAGGCCGCCCCAGATCTTCGGCAGCGTCGCCATCGTCGAGCCGTCGCGATCCTTTTGCACCGAGTTCGCGGCCGTTGCGTTCTGCAGGCCGTTCGCGCCGGGGAAGTTGCCATACAGGTTGTCGAAGCTGCGGTTTTCCGCATAGATCACGACAACGTTCTTGACGGCCGACAGGCCTTGCTGCGTGACATCGTCGCCGCCGCAGGCGGTCAGGCTGAGCGCGGCCGCGAGGGCGATCGGCGTATAGCGAATCCAGGCGTGCTTCTTCATGCGATGTTCTCTCTTTCGTCGGTTGTCGCGTGTGGGAACCGGGTTGATGTACGGCCGGTGCGGGCACTGCGAGGCACCGACCGGTTGCGCGCATTATCTGGAACCGATTTGACAGGCGGGTGTAGGGCCGCTTTCAATTGACTGTCGGTGGAACGTCATGCAACGGTCATGGAACTGACATAAGCTCCGGCCGATTGCCCACCGCTACAAGAAGAACGACGATGCACAGCCTTCTGAAACCCCTCGCGTTCGCGCGATCGTTGACCCCTGCCGCGGCCGCGCTGGCGCTGGCCGCCGGGCTCGCGGCGCTCGCCGGCTGCGATGCGCGGCCCGGCGCGACTACGTCGGCCGCGTCCGTCGTGCCGGCGGCGCAAGCGGCCCCGGCCGCTCCCGCGGTCGCGCCGGCCAGCCAGCCGCAGACGCGCGCGCAGGTATTCGAGGGCGTCAAGCAGATGACGGCGCTCGGCAAGCAGCTGTTCTTCGATCCTTCGCTGTCGGGCTCCGGCAAGCTCGCGTGCGCGTCGTGCCATAGCGCCGAGCATGCGTTCGGGCCGCCGAACGCGCTGTCGGTGCAGCTCGGCGGCGACGACATGCACCGCACGGGCTTTCGCGCGGTGCCGTCGCTGAAGTACCTGCGCGGCATCCCGCCGTTCAGCGAGCACTTCCACGATTCGCCGGACGAAGGTGACGAAAGCATCGACGCGGGTCCGACCGGCGGGCTGACCTGGGACGGCCGCGTCGATACGCGCGATGCGCAGGCGCGCATTCCGCTCACGTCGCCATTCGAGATGAGCAGTTCGCCGGCGAGGGTCGCGCAGGCGGTTCGCGCCGCACCTTATGCGGACGCGTTCCGCAACGCGTTCGGCGCTCACGTGCTCGGCGACGACCAGGCGACCTTCGACGCGGTGCTGCGCGCGCTCGACGCCTTCCAGCAACAGCCGGCGCTGTTCGATCCGTACACGAGCAAGTACGACGCGTACCTGGCCGGCCATGCGCAGCTCACGCCCACGGAGTTGCGCGGGCTGCAGTTGTTCAACGACGAGAAGAAGGGCAACTGCGCGAGTTGCCACGTGAGCCAGCGCACGCTCGAAGGCGGCCCGCCGCAGTTCAGCGATTTCGGGCTGATCGCGGTCGCGGTGCCGCGCAACCGCGCGCTGCCCGTCAATCGCGACCCGCGCTTCTACGATCTCGGCGCCTGCGGCCCCGAGCGCACCGACCTGAAGGGCCGCGACGAATTCTGCGGGTTGTTCCGCACGCCGTCGCTGCGCAACGTCGCGCTGCGCAAGACGTTCTTCCACAACGGCGTGTATCACTCGCTGGAGGACGTGATGCGCTTCTACGTCGAACGCGACATCCATCCGGAGAAGTTCTATCCGGTCGTGCACGGCAAGGTGCAGATCTACGACGATTTGCCGAAGCGCTACTGGCCGAACATCAACCGCGAGCCGCCGTTCGACCGCAAGCGCGGCGACCAGCCGGCGCTGAACGCGGCCGAGATCAAGGACGTGATCGCGTTCCTCGGCACGCTGACTGACGGATATCAGCAAACGGCCGCACCGGCCAAGCCGTAGAGGCATGCATTACAGCACGCATGCTATGCTCGCTCGCTGACGGGCGTGGTGCGTACCGGATGGCCGGCCCCCGGTTCGCCGGTATGCACCACGCCGTTCGATCGAACATCCAAGGAGAAAAAACATGTCGATGCGTGCATCCCTTTCCGTCGTCACGCGCGTGCTGGCCGGCGCCGCGTGCGCAGCCGCGATGCTGCCCGCCCATGCACAGAACAACCTGAACTTCCTGAACGACACGCCGATCAGCTATTTCAGCAAGACCGACCGCGCGTCGCTGTCGAAGGCGGTCGTGCAGGTGCGCGACGAAGGCAAGGACGGCGAGACCACGACGTGGCAGAGCAGCGGCCGCGGCACGCAGATCGATGCGAAGCTCACGCCGAGCACGACCGAGACGGACGGCAAGACCTGCCGCGAAATCGCGACCGAAATCACCGCGAAGGGCCAGACGATGACGCTCAAGCCCGTCTATTGCAAGACGGCCGCGGGCAAGTGGCAGCTGCAGAAGCGCTGAGCACGCGCGTGATGAAGCGGGGCGCCGCGCCGCGCACGGTGTCGTGCGGCGTCGTGATCCTCGATGCGGCCGGCCGCGTGTTCCTCGCGCACGCAACGGACACCACGCACTGGGACATCCCGAAGGGGCAGGGCGAGCCGGGCGAGACGCCGGCCGACGCGGCGCTGCGTGAACTGCTCGAGGAAACCGGCATCGTGATCGGCGCCGAGCGGCTGCTCGATCTTGGCCGCTTCGCGTACCGGCACGACAAGGATCTGCACCTGTTCGCGGTGCGCGTGGCCGACGACGAAGTCGATCTCGCGCACTGTACGTGCATGTCGCTGTTTCCGAGCCGCCGCGACGGCTCGATGATTCCCGAGATGGATGCGTATCGCTGGACCGTGCCCGCCGACATCGACGCGTATGCGAGCCGCAGCCTCGCGCGGCTGTTTCGCACGAAGCTGTCGCTCGCGGACTTGCATCGGCGGTTGATGGGTCCGTGACCTCGGCATGCATAAAAAAACCGGCGAAAGCCGGTTTTTTCGTTCATCCAATTCGTCGTCAATGGGTCACGATGGTCCATCGGTCCGTGTCGCGATGCTGGTCGAGCCCGATCGCTTCGAATTCATCGCGCGCCTCGCCTTTGGCGACGCCGAGATAGCGAAGCGCTTCGTTGATCGCATGGTCCGACACGACGAGCGGGCTAGCCACACGGCCATCCGAAAAGAGCACATGTGCCTGGCAGCCGCTGCCGCCAAAGAATTCGGCTTCGATATAGGCGAGTGCAAATTGCACACTCAATTGTTGGCACAGCGATAGAAGTGCGGGCGGCAGCACCGTACCGTCGCCGTCCGTAAACGGACAGAACGGGATGTCGTGAGCCTTCCGGAATGCAGTGTGGAGCGGGATCATGTCGATGTCACCGCGCAGGCGAACGACGTGCAGCCCTTGCGGCAATGGCGCGGACGAAAACGCGCCGGATCTGGCGACAATGGCCTGAAGCGAATATGCCACGGTAACGGTTCCTGACATGGAGTCCGGGGAAGGCTGCCCCGACGATCGGTCAATCGGGCTACGCATCGGTGCAGCCGTTGACCGCGAATGACGATCTGACCGGGCGCGTGCGTTCGGCCCTGCGCCCGACCAACAGTCAAGCCGGCTTGCCCCAGCTGTCGCGCAGCCCGACGATCCGGTTGAACACCGGCTTGCCCGGCTTCGAATCGACCCGATCGGCGACGAAGTAGCCGTGACGCTCGAACTGCAGGCGCGTCTCCGGTGCGATGTCGTCATTGCCCGGTTCGATGTAGGCCTGCACGATCTTCTTCGAGTCGGGATTCAGCGCCTCGAGGAAGTTCGCGCCGCCCGCGTCCGGATGCGGCTCCTTGAACAGGCGGTCGTAGATCCGCACTTCGGCCGGCTGCGCATGCTTCGCGCTCACCCAGTGGATGTTGCCCTTGACCTTGTACGTGTTCGCGCCTTCGGTGCCCGACTTGCTGTCCGGGAAGTAGTTGCAGTGCACGGCCGTCACGTTGCCGTCGGCGTCCTTGTCGAAGCCCGTGCATTCGATCACGTAGCCGTAGCGCAGGCGCACCTTGTTGCCCGGGAACAGGCGGAAATAGCCCTTCGGCGGGTTCTCGACGAAGTCCTCGCGCTCGATCCACAGCTCGCGCGAGATCGGGAACGTGCGCACGCCGCGATCCGGGTGGTGCGGGTGCACGGGCGCCGTGCACGCTTCCTCGAGGTCTTCCGGGTAGTTGTCGATCACGAGCTTCAGCGGATCGAGCACGGCGACGGTACGCGCTGCCTTGTCGTCGAGGTCGTCGCGCAGCGCGCCTTCGAAGATGCTCATGTCGATCCACGAGTCGATCTTCGTCACGCCGATCCGCTCGCAGAACAGGTGGATGCTCTCCGGCGTGAAGCCGCGGCGGCGCACGCCGACGATCGTCGGCATCCGCGGGTCGTCCCAGCCGTCGACGTGGCCTTCGGTCACGAGCTGCAGCAGCTTGCGCTTGCTGGTGATCGCGTACGTGAGGTTCAGTCGCGAGAATTCGATCTGTTGCGGCAGCGGGCGCGTGAACATGCCGGCTTCCGCGAGTTCGTTCAGCACCCAGTCGTACAGCGGGCGGTGATCCTCGAATTCGAGCGTGCACAGCGAATGCGTGATGCCTTCGAGCGCATCCGAGATGCAGTGCGTGTAGTCGTACATCGGATACACGCACCATGCGTCGCCGGTGCGGTAGTGGTGCGCGTAGCGGATCCGGTAGATCACCGGGTCGCGCATGTTCATGTTCGGCGAAGCCATGTCGATCTTCGCGCGCAGCACGTGCTCGCCTTCCTTGAACTCGCCGGCCTTCATGCGGCGGAACAGGTCGAGGTTTTCTGCCGGCGTGCGATCGCGGAACGGCGACGGCTTGCCGCCTTCCGTCAGCGAGCCGCGGTTCGCGCGCATTTCATCGGCGCTCTGGCTGTCGACATAGGCCTTGCCGCGCTGGATCAGCAACTCGGCGAACTCGTACAGCTTGTCGTAGTAGTCGCTCGCGAAGTACTGGTGATCGACCGCGTCCTTGCGCCAGTCGAAGCCGAGCCAGCGCACCGCGTCGACGATCGAGTCGACGTACTCGACGCTTTCCTTTTCCGGGTTCGTATCGTCGAAGCGCAGGTGGCACACGCCACCGTAGTCGCGCGCGACGCTGAAGTTCAGGCAGATGCTCTTGGCATGGCCGATGTGCAGATAGCCGTTCGGCTCGGGCGGAAAGCGCGTCTCGACGCGGCCGCCCCATTTGCCGGTGCGGTTGTCGTCGTCGATGATGTTGCGGATGAAATTGGAAGCCGCGGGGGCGTCGTTGCGTTCGGTGCTCATGCGGATGGCGTCAGGTTGTGTCGGCGCGTCGCGCCGGTTTAATCCTGTGATTCTACCTGACCGGGGTCCGTCCCGCGCGGCTTGCGGCATGACGGGGGCGGGTTTCGACCGATTATCTCGATATTGTGTCGGCTGTAACACGACGTAAATCGGATTGCCCGTGCCGTTTGGCGTTGCCTATGATGGCTTCACCAAATCAATGCCGCCGTTCGGGATGCCGCGCGGCGGGAGGACAAAAAAATCATGATGAAGAAGACCACGTTTATCGTTCGTACCGCCGTGATCGTCGCGGCCCTGTCGCAACTCGGCGCGTGCGCCATGACGCATACGCAGCGCAATGCCGGTATCGGCGCAGCCGCCGGCGGCGCGCTCGGCTACCTGGTCACGGGCGGCCCGCTCGGCACGGTCGCCGGCGCCGCGGCAGGCGGTATCGTCGGCGCGAACGTGCGCTGACCGATGACATGACGCGAGCCGCCTGCACGGCGGCTCGACGTCCGGTCGCGACGCTGCGCTCGACGCGTCCCGACCCCACGCACATCCTTCCGGTATCAGACAGGCAGCATCAGGGAGGAACGGGTGTGCGACACTGCGCCGACGCACCATAACGATTTCACCCGTCGACGCACTTTCCATGAGCCGATTCCCCGTTCTCGTCCTGCCGGGCTACGCCAATTCGGGCCCGCTTCACTGGCAGAGCCGCTGGGAGCGTGCCGATGCACGCTTCTCGCGCGTCGCGATGCCCGACTGGGACCGCGCGTTCCGCAACGGCTGGTGTCTCGCGCTCGATCGCGCGGTTGAGGCCGCGCGCGGGCCGGTGCTGATTGCTGGCCATAGCCTCGGTACGCTGACCACTGCGTGGTGGGCGACGCGCTATGCGCGCCCGGCCGCGCTCGCCAAAGTGCGCGGCGCGCTCCTCGTCGCGTTGCCCGATCCCGACGGTCCCGCGTTTCCGGCCGACGCGCACGGCTTCGGGCCGGTGCCGTATGAACGGCTGCCGTTTCCGACCTGCGTCGTCGCCAGCAGCGACGATCCGTATGGCTCGCTCGCGTTCGCCCGAACCTGCGCGAATGCATGGGGCAGCGCCTTCCACGACATCGGCCCGCGCGGCCACATCAACGCGGACAGCGGGCTCGGCGACTGGCCCGAAGCGCGCGGCTGGCTCGACGCGCTCGCCAATCGCGATTGAAAGATCGATTCACCGCTCGATTGATCGCGCGGGGCGGGGCGGCGGTGGAGGCCGCTGCCACGCCGGCCGTCCGCACCCGCACCACCTGCCGCGTTCAGATCGCCTGTTTCGCCCGCAGCGCGGCGATCTTCGCGTCGTCGTAGCCGAGCATGTCGCGCAGCACGTCGTCGGTCTGCGCGCCGAGCAGCGGCGGGGCCGTGCGTGCTTCGGGCGGCGTCGCGCTCATCCGGATCGGGTTGCGCACGAGCTTCGCGTCCGCGCCGCACGGGTGCGGCAGCGACACCTGCATCCCGCGCGCGACCACCTGCTCGTTGTCGAACACCTCGTCGAGATCGTTGATCGGGCCGCACGGCACGCCGGCTGCTTCGAGCGCACCGATCCAGTCGGCCTTGTCGCGCGCCTTCACCATTTCCGCGAGGATCGGCACCAGCGTGTCGCGATGGCGCACGCGCGACGGGTTCGTCGCGAAACGCTCGTCGTCCGCCAGCTCGGGCCGGCCGCCGGCCTCGACGAACTTGCGGAACTGCCCGTCGTTGCCGACCGCGACGATGATCCAGCCGTCGCGCGTCTGGAACGTCTGGTACGGCACGATGTTCGGATGCGCGTTGCCCCAGCGCACCGGCGGCTTGCCGCTCGCGAGGAAGTTGGTGTTCATGTTCGCGAGCAGCGCGACCTGCACGTCGAGCAGCGCCATGTCGATGTACTGGCCTTCGCCGGTCCGGTCGCGGTGCGCGAGCGCGGCGAGCACCGCGATCGTCGAGTAGAGGCCGGTCGCGAGGTCGGCGATCGCGACGCCGGCCTTCTGCGGGCCGCCGCCCGGCTCGCCGTCGCGCTCGCCGGTGATGCTCATGAAGCCGCCGATCCCCTGGATGATGAAGTCGTAGCCCGCGCGGTGCGCGTACGGGCCGGTCTGGCCGAACCCGGTGACCGAGCAGTAGACGAGGTCGGGCTTCACCGCGCGCAGCGAATCGTAGTCGAGCCCGTATTTCTTCAGCTGGCCGACCTTGTAGTTCTCGAGCACGACGTCGCTCTGCGCGGCGAGCTCGCGCACGATCTGCTGGCCTTCGGGCGTCGCGATGTCGACCGTCACCGAGCGCTTGTTGCGGTTCGCCGCGAGGTAGTACGCGGCCTCGGCGGTATCCGCGCCGTCCGCGTCCTTCAGGTACGGCGGCCCCCAGTGGCGCGTGTCGTCGCCGGCGCCCGGGCGCTCGACCTTGATCACGTCCGCGCCGAAATCGGCAAGCGTCTGCGCGCACCACGGGCCCGCGAGCACGCGGGTGAGGTCCAGCACGCGGATATGGCTCAGGGCACCCATCGTCGAATCGTCTCCTTTCATGGCTCGCCTGGTCGGGCAGGGCCGGTTGGCATGCCGAGCATCTTAAGGCGAATCGGCTGCGGCAGTGGCCCGGCGCGCTCGTCCGCGGAGGCGGGCCGCCCGTACGGCCGCGCCGGCTGGGGCGCCGGTCTGTATCGTATAATCGATCGTTTACGATAACTGCCGCCGTGCGTCCGCGAGGACGGCCGGCGTTTGAAGCCGTCTCAGCCAGACACTCCCCGCACGCCATGAAAGCTGCCGAAATCCGCGAGAAATTCCTCAAATTCTTCGAATCGAAGGGCCACACGATCGTCCGCTCGTCGAGCCTCGTGCCCGGTAACGACCCCACGCTGATGTTCACGAACTCGGGCATGGTCCAGTTCAAGGACGTGTTCCTCGGCACGGACCCGCGTCCGTACTCGCGCGCCACGACGGCGCAGCGCAGCGTGCGCGCGGGCGGCAAGCACAACGACCTCGAGAACGTCGGCTACACGGCGCGCCACCACACGTTCTTCGAGATGCTCGGCAACTTCTCGTTCGGCGACTACTTCAAGCACGACGCGATCAAGTTCGCGTGGGAACTGCTGACCACGGTCTACCAGCTGCCGAAGGAGAAGCTGTGGGTCACGGTCTACCAGGAAGACGACGAGGCGTACGACATCTGGGCGAAGGAAGTCGGCGTGCCGACCGAGCGCATCATCCGCATCGGCGACAACAAGGGCGCGCGCTACGCGTCGGACAACTTCTGGACGATGGGCGACACCGGCCCGTGCGGCCCGTGCACCGAAATCTTCTACGACCACGGCCCGGACGTGTGGGGCGGCCCGCCGGGGTCGCCTGAGGAAGACGGCGACCGCTACATCGAGATCTGGAACCTCGTGTTCATGCAGTTCAACCGCGACGCGCAGGGCAACATGACGCGCCTGCCGAAGCAGTCGGTCGACACCGGCATGGGCCTCGAGCGTCTCGCCGCGGTGCTGCAGCACGTGCACAGCAACTACGAGATCGACCTGTTCCAGAACCTGATCAAGGCCGCCGCGCGCGTGACCGACATCAGCGACCTCACGAACAACTCGCTGAAGGTGATCGCCGATCACATCCGCGCGTGCTCGTTCCTGATCGTCGACGGCGTGATTCCCGGCAACGAAGGCCGCGGCTACGTGCTGCGCCGGATCGTGCGCCGCGCGATCCGCCACGGCTACAAGCTCGGCCGCAAGGGCTCGTTCTTCCACAAGCTGGTGGCCGACCTCGTCGCCGAGATGGGCACGGCCTATCCGGAGCTGAAGGAAGCCGAACAGCGCGTGACCGACGTGCTGCGCCAGGAAGAAGAGCGCTTCTTCGAGACGATCGAGCACGGCATGTCGATCCTCGAAGCCGCGCTGGCCGACGTCGAGGCGAAGGGCGGCAAGGTGCTCGACGGCGAACTTGCGTTCAAGCTGCACGACACCTACGGCTTCCCGCTCGACCTCACGGCCGACGTGTGCCGCGAGCGCGGGATGACGGTCGACGAGCCGGCGTTCGACGACGCGATGGCGCGCCAGCGCGAGCAGGCGCGTGCGGCCGGCAAGTTCAAGGCCGCGCAGGGCCTCGAATACACGGGCGCGAAGACCACCTTCCACGGTTATGAAGAAATCGCGTTCGACGACGCGAAGGTCGTCGCGCTGTACGTCGACGGTTCGTCGGTCAACGAAGTGAAGACGGGCCAGGACGCGGTCGTCGTGCTCGACCACACGCCGTTCTACGCGGAATCGGGCGGCCAGGTCGGCGACCAGGGCGTGCTCGCGAACGCCGCGACGCGCTTCGCGGTAGCCGACACGCTGAAGGTGCAGGCCGACGTGATCGGTCACCACGGCACGCTGGAGCAGGGCACGCTGAAGGTCGGCGACGTGCTGCGCGCGGAAATCGACGCGCATCGCCGCGCCCGCACGCAGCGCAACCACTCGGCCACCCACCTGATGCACAAGGCGCTGCGCGAAGTGCTCGGCGCCCACGTGCAGCAGAAGGGTTCGCTGGTCGACGCGGAAAAGACCCGCTTCGACTTCGCGCACAACGCACCGATGACCGACGACGAAATCCGTCGCGTCGAGCAGATCGTCAACAACGAGATCCTCGCGAACGCGCCGGGCATCGTGCGCGTGATGCCGTACGACGAAGCGGTGAAGGGCGGCGCGATGGCGCTGTTCGGCGAGAAGTACGGCGATGAAGTGCGCGTGCTCGACCTCGGTTTCTCGCGCGAGCTGTGCGGCGGCACGCACGTGCACCGTACCGGCGACATCGGCTTCTTCAAGATCGTCGTCGAAGGCGGCGTCGCGGCCGGCATCCGCCGCGTCGAGGCGATCACCGGCGACAACGCGGTGCGCTACGTGCAGGAACTCGACGCGCGCGTGAACGAAGCCGCGGCCGCGCTGAAGGCGCAGCCGTCGGAGCTCACGCAGCGTATCGCGCAGGTGCAGGACCAGGTGAAGTCGCTCGAGAAGGAGCTGGGTGCGCTGAAGTCGAAGCTGGCGTCGAGCCAGGGCGACGAGCTCGCGCAGCAGGCGGTCGAAATCGGCGGCGTGTTCGTGCTGGCCGCGACGCTCGACGGCGCCGACGCGAAGACGCTGCGCGAAACGGTCGACAAGCTGAAGGACAAGCTGAAGAGCGCGGCGATCGTGCTGGCCGCCGTCGAAGGCGGCAAGGTCAGCCTGATCGCGGGTGTCACGCCCGACGCGAGCAAGAAGGTCAAGGCCGGCGAGCTCGTGAACTTCGTCGCGCAGCAGGTCGGCGGCAAGGGCGGCGGCCGTCCGGACATGGCGCAGGCAGGCGGCACCGAGCCGGCGAACCTGCCGGGCGCGCTGGCCGGCGTGAAGGGCTGGGTCGAAGCGCGGCTCTGATCGTCACGACCGATGTGATGCCGTCTCGTGGCGGCATCGCGTGAACTGAAAAAGACCCGATCGGCATCAGCCGGTCGGGTCTTTTTGTTGGTACGCCGGAACGATGCGTGCCGGCCGCCGCCCGGCGATTCAGGCCGGCACGGTGACCGGCGGCTTCGCCGCACCATCCGCCTGCCGTGCGGCCTCGGTGAGCACATCGCGCAACGCGGCCAACGCCGCCGATGCATAACCCTGCCGCCACGCGAGCAGCGTGTCGATGCCTTCCAGTTCGGGGATCGCATGCGCGGTGATGTTGCCGGTCTCGGGCTGCAGGTCGAGCACCGAACGCGGCGCGACCGCGATGCCGGCACCCGCCGCGACGCACGCGACGATCGCGTGATACGACCCGAGTTCGAGCACGCGCGCCGGCTTGACGCCGTGCCCCGCGTACCACTGCTCGACGTACTTGCGATACGTGCAGCCGCGCTCGAACGCGATCAGCGTCGGCAGGATCACGTCGCGCGGCGTGCGCACCGGCGGGTGGCCGCGCGGCGTGAGCAGCACCAGGTCCTCGCGGAAGATCGGCACCGTCTCGAACGTGTCGGGGAGCGTCTCCGGCGCGGGCGGGCGGGCGAACAGCGCGGCGTCGATCTCGAAGTCGCGCACGCGGTCGATCAGCCAGCCCGTCGTGCCCGTCAGCAGCTCCAGCGACACGTCGGGCCACGCATGGTGATAGCGCGCGAGCACGGTCGGCAGGCGGCTCGCGGCCGTGCTTTCCATCGTGCCGAGCCGCAGCCGCCCGCGCGGCGTGTCCTCGAGTA
Source organism: Burkholderia sp. HI2500 (assembly GCF_002223055.1). Taxonomy (NCBI): domain Bacteria; kingdom Pseudomonadati; phylum Pseudomonadota; class Betaproteobacteria; order Burkholderiales; family Burkholderiaceae; genus Burkholderia; species Burkholderia sp. HI2500. The sequence continues at coordinate 1,086,023 of NZ_NKFL01000004.1, forward strand.
TGGCGTCGCGTGCCTCGTCGGCGAGCGCGAGCAGGCGCTCCGCATACGGCAGCAGCGTGTGCCCGGCCGGCGTCAGCACGAGCCGGCGGCCGTCGCGCACGAACAGCGCCGCGCCGAGTTCCTCCTCGAGCTGCTTGATGCGCGTCGTGACGTTCGACTGCACGCGATTGAGCTTGGCCGCCGCGCGCGTCACGCCGTTCTCGCGCACCACGGCCCGGAAAATCGCCAGCGCCGCCAGGTCCATGATTCTCTCCGAGCGATGATTGGATTCTCAATTATTCATTTTTCGAGAACGTTTGGTCAAGCTAGGATGGAAGCATTCCGATTTCCGATCCGGCCGGCGCGTTGAACGCCGGCCCTTGCCGCCATGTCCCGCTCCGATGCCCCGACCGCCGTCGCCGGCGCGCCTTCCGTCGATGATGCCGACCGCCGCGCCCGCACGGCCGCGCTGGCCTGCATGGTCGGCCTCGCGGTCGTGCTCGGCGTCGGCCGCTTTGCGTTCACGCCCTTGTTGCCGCTGATGCTCGCGGACGGCTCGATCGGCCTGAAGGCCGGCGGCTGGCTCGCGTCGGCGAACTACGCGGGCTACTTCGTCGGCGCGGTCAGTTGCGCGGCGCTGCGGGTGGCGCCCGCGCGCATGGTGCGCGTCGGGCTCGTGGCCACCGTGCTGCTTACCGCCGCGATGGGCGTCGGCCACCTGCTGCCGGTGTGGCTCGCGGTGCGTTTCGTCGCGGGCATCGTCAGCGCGTGGACGTTCGTGTTCGTGTCGCAATGGGGGCTGCGGCGGTTGGCCGACCTGCATGCGCCGGAGTGGAGCGGGGTGATCTATGCGGGGCCCGGCGTCGGCATCGTGGTGACGGGGCTGATCGGCAGCGCACTGGCCGGCCAGCGCGCGGCGTCGGGCTGGCTCGGTTTCGCCGCGCTGTCCGCGGTGCTGTCGGTCGTGATCTGGCGCACGTTTGCGGCCACCCCGGTGCACGCCGTGCCGTCGGGCGGCGCCGCGCCGCAGGCGGCCGCCGCAACCGCGTCGCACCACGCGCACAAGCACCGCCATCGCGCGGACGCCGCTTGGCTCGTCGTGCTGTACGGCATGCCGGGCTTCGGCTACATCATCACCGCGACGTTCCTGCCGGTGATCGCGCGCGCGGCGCTGCCGGCCGGCTCGCCGTGGCCCGACCTGTTCTGGCCGATGTTCGGCGCGGCGCTGATCGTCGGCGCGATCACCGCCGCGCGGCTGCCCGGGCACTGGGACAACCGGCTGCTGCTGGCGGCCGGCTGCGCGACGCAGGCGCTCGGCATTGCCGCCGGGATCGTGTGGCCGAACGCGGCCGGTTTCTCGGTCGGCAGCGCGCTGCTCGGCCTGCCGTTCACCGCGATCACGCTGTTCGCGATGCGCGAGGCGCGGCGTCTGCACGGCGAGCGGGCCGCCGGGCTGATGGGCTATGCGACCGCGTCGTACGGGGTCGGGCAGATTCTCGGCCCGCTCGTCGCCGCGCCGCTGGCCGCGCGCTTCGGGTCGTTTTCCCCCGCGCTGTGGGTCGCGGTGGCCGCGCTGCTGCTGGGCGCCGCCGGTTTCGCGGCGACCGCCGCACGCGGGCGGCGGCAACCCTGACGTCGGCGGGGCCGGATCGTCTGCGGCACGGGCAAACTCGCTAGAATGAAGCCTTTCCCGCGCCGAGCGGGTGCGCGGGCAGCCGGCAGGCGGCCGTCCGGCGCCTGCCAGATTCCCATCGATGACCACCGCCGATTACCGCTTTTGCCCGCGCTGCGCGAGCCCGCTCACCGAGCGCGCCGATCCCGACCATGAAGGCGGCCGCCTTCGCCAGGCGTGCCCCGACGACACCTGCGGCTATGTGCACTGGAACAACCCGCTGCCCGTCGTCGCGGCGATCGTCGAGCTCGACGGCAAGATCCTGCTCGCGCGCAACGCGGCCTGGCCCGAAGGCATGTTCGCGCTGATCACCGGCTTCCTCGAGAACGGCGAGACGCCCGAGGACGGCATCGCGCGCGAGGTGTTCGAGGAAACGGCGCTGAAGGCCGAGCACGTGTCGCTGGTCGGCGTCTACGAATTCATCCGCAAGAACGAGCTGATCATCGCGTACCACGTGCGGGCGTCGGGCACGGTCGCGCTGTCGCCGGAACTGCTCGAATACAAGCTCGTCGATCCGCCGCTGCTGCGACCGTGGCGCGCCGGCACGGGCGTCGCGCTCGCCGACTGGATGCGGGCGCGCGGCCTCGATTTCGAATTCGTCGACCGGCCGGGGCAGTGACGGGCCGGCCCGTCAGCCGCGTTGCATCCGCCGTGCCGCGAGCGATCGCGGCGCGGCGTTCCGCTTCTCGCCGGCGCGCCGTGTCATGCGGCCGCTGCGCTTCGCCCACCTCGCTTCCCTCGTCCTGACCGCCATCGCCATGTCCGACAAGCCGCAACCACGCCCGCGCGACGCCTATCGCCACTTCCTGCCGATCACGACCCGCTGGATGGACAACGACGTCTACGGGCACGTGAACAACGTCGTCTACTACAGCTACTTCGACACGGTCGTGAACGAATACCTGATCCGCGCCGGCGTGCTCGACGTCGAGCACGGGCAGACGATCGGCCTCGTGGTCGAGACGCAGTGCAACTACTTCGCGCCGCTCGTGTTCCCGCAGTCGGTCGACGCCGGCTTGCGGGTCGTGAAGCTCGGCACGTCGAGCGTGCGCTACGAGGTCGGGCTGTTCGCGCAGGGCGACGCCACGCCCGCCGCGCAGGGGCACTTCGTGCACGTGTACGTCGATCGCGGCACGCGCCGGCCGGTGCCGCTGCCCGATGCGCTGCGCGCCGCGCTCGAGCCGCTCGCGGCCTGACGGCGCGGTGCACGCGTTCGCGCTCCAGGCCTTCAACGGCCTCAGCTACGGCTTGCTGCTGTTCATGCTGTCGGCCGGCCTCACGCTGATCTTCAGCGTGCAGGGCGTGCTCAATTTCGCGCATGCGAGCTTCTACATGCTCGGCGCGTACGTCGGCTACAGCATCGCGGCCGGCGCGGGCTTCTGGCCCGCGCTGGTGCTCGCGCCGCTCGCGGTCGGGCTGCTCGGCGCCGGCTGCGAACGCATGCTGCTGCGCCGCGTGCAGGCGCGCGGCCATACGAGCGAACTGCTGCTGACCTTCGGCCTCGCATACCTGATCGGCGAGGGCGCGAAACTCGTGTGGGGCCTCGCGCCGCTGCCGGCGCCCGTGCCGGCGCTGTTCGACGGCGCGCCCGTGACCGTGTTCGGCCTCGCGCTGCCGCGCTACCGGCTGTTCATGATGGGGATGTCCACGGCGATGCTGGTCGCGCTCGGCGCGCTGCTGCGCGCGTCGCGCATCGGGCTCGTCGTGCGCGCGGCGCTCACGCACCGCGCGGCCGTCGAGGCGCTCGGCTACGACGTGCCGCGCGTGATGACGGCGCTGTTCGGCGCGGGCACCGCGCTCGCGGCGCTGGCCGGCGTGATCGGCGCGCCGCTCGCGGTGATCGAACCCGCGCTGGCCGAAACGGTCGGGTCGGTCGTGTTCGCGGTCGTCGTGATCGGCGGGCTCGGCTCGCTCGGCGGCGCGTTCGCGGCGTCGCTCGCGGTCGGCTTCGCGCAGACCTTCGCGGCCGCGAGCGACACGTCGCTGCGCGACCTCACGGAATGGGCGGGCATCGCGCTGCCCGACAGCATGGCCGCGGTGTCGATCGCGCAGCTGGCGCCGCTGGTGCCGTACCTGCTGCTCGTCGCGGTGCTGGTCGCGCGGCCGCGCGGGCTGTTCGGCGAGCGTGCCGATGCGTAACCGCATGCTCGCCGGCGTGATGCGCTGGTCTCTGTTCTCCGCCTGCGTCGTGCTGCCCGCGTGGCTGTGGCCGCATGGCGCGGTGCTCGGCTATCTCGCACAGACGGCCGCGCTCGTCGTGCTCGCCCTGTCGTACAACCTGCAGCTCGGCACGACCGGGCTGCTGTCGTTCGGGCACGCGGCGTTCGCGGGCCTCGGCGCGTTCGCGGCCGCGCACTGGTTCAACCACTTTGGCGGCCCGCTGCCGCTGTTGCCGCTCGTCGGCGGCGTGGCCGGCGCCGGTTTCGGCTTTGCCGCCGGGCTGCTCGCGACGCGCCGCTCGGGCACCGCGTTCGCGATGATCACGCTCGGGCTCGGCGAATGCGTCGCGGCCGCCGCGTGGAGCGTGCCGGCCTGGTTCGGCGGAATCGGCGGCGTGCCGATCGACCGCGCGAGCGGCACGCCGTGGGGCGGCTGGCATTTCGGCGCACCCGTCCAGGCGTATGCGGTGGTCGCCGCGTGGTGCCTCGCGTCGGCGTGGGCGATGCATGCGCTGACGCGCACGCCGCTCGCGCGGCTCGCGAATGCGGTGCGCGACAACCCGGTGCGCGCGGCCGCGCTCGGGTCCGATCCGCGCCGCGTGCGGCTCGCGATGGTCACCTGCGCGTCGTTCTTCGCCGGCGTCGCCGGCACGCTGACGCTGATCGACGTCGAGATCGCGACGCCCGACAGCGTATCGATGGCGCGTTCGGCGACTGTGCTGATCGCTGCCGTGATCGGCGGCACCGGCGCGTTCTTCGGGCCGGCGGCCGGTGCGGCCGTGCTCACGGTGCTGAGCATCGTCGTCGCGGGCGTGTCGCGCGCGTGGGCGCTGTATCTCGGCGTGCTGTTCGTCGCGATCGTCGTGGCCGCGCCGCGCGGGATCGCCGGGATCGTGCAAGCGCTCGCGCAGGCGTTGCGGCGCGGCGCGCCGGCGGCCGAGCGGTGGCGCATGCTGTGCGCGGTCGGCGCGTGCGTGTTCTGGGGCGTCGCTGTCGTCTGCGCGGCCGAGCTCGGCTACGCGTGGCGCTTCGCGCAGGACGACGGCGCGGGCTTCGCGTTCGGCGCCTGGAGCGTCGACGCCGATACGCCGGCCGGTTGGGCCGTCGCGTGCTCCGCGTTCGGCATCGGCACGCTGCTGTGGGGCTGGCGCACGCGGCTCGCGCCGGGCGGGCAGGCCGGCAAGCGGGAGGACGGGCGATGAACGGCAACGCGATCGCGCTGCACGGCGTGGTGCAGCGCTTCGGCGCGCAGACGGTGCTCGACGGCGTCGAACTGAGCATCGCGGCCGGCGAGCGTCATGCGCTGATCGGGCCGAACGGCGCGGGCAAGTCGACGCTGTTCGGCGTGATCGCCGGTGCGGTGCGGCCCACGCGCGGGCGCGTCGTGCTGCACGGCGTCGAGCTGCGCGGGCGCGGGCCGGTCGTCGCGAGCCGGCTCGGCATCGGCCGCAGTTTCCAGCAGACGAGCGCGTTCGCGCGGCTGACCGTGTTCGACAACCTGCGCTGCGCGGCGCTGCATGCGCCGGCTGAGCGGCGGCGCTGGTGGAACCGGCTGCGCGAAGCGGCGTCGGTCGATCTCGCGGCCGCTCGCGTGCTGCACGACATCGGCCTCGATGCGCACCGCGACACGCTGGCCGGCGAACTGAGCTATGCGGAACAGCGCGCGCTCGATCTCGGGATCGCACTCGCGAGCGGCGCGCGCACGCTGCTGCTCGACGAGCCGACGGCCGGGATGAGCCGCGCGCAGGCGGCGCGGATGATCGCGCTGATTCGCGCGACGACGCAGGGGCGCACGGTCCTGCTGATCGAACACGACATGGATGCGGTGTTCGGTTTCGCCGAACGCATCACGGTGCTCGTGCGCGGCACGGTGGTCGCGACCGGCGCGCCCGATGCGATCCGCGCCGATCCGGCCGTGCGGGCCGGCTATCTGGGCGAGGGCGGCCCATGAGCGCGCTGCTCGACATTCGCGACCTGCGCGCATGGTACGGGCTGCAACCCGTGCTCGACGGCGTCGATCTCGCGCTGGCGCCAGGCGAGACGCTCGCGCTGCTCGGCCGCAACGGCTCGGGGCGCTCGACGCTCGCGAAGGCCGTGATGGGGCTCGTGCGCACGGCCGGCTCGGTGCGCATCGGCGGCGCCGAATGCGTGGGGGCGCGCACGTTCGAGATCGCGCGGCGCGGCGTTGCTTACGTCGCCGAAAGCCGCGACGTGTTTCCGCTGCTGACGGTACGCGACAACCTGCGGCTCGGGCTGCGCGGCGTCAGCGGCGTGGCCGAACGCACGGCGCTCGAACGGCTGTTCGACCGCTTTCCGTTGCTGGCCGCGCGCGCGGACGTGAAAGCGGGGCGGCTGTCGGGCGGCGAGCAGCAGGTGCTCGCGCTGGTGCGGGCGCTGGCCGGCCGCCCGCGCGTGCTGATCGTCGACGAACCGGCCGAAGGGCTCGCGCCGCTCGCCGTCGACGAAGTCGGCGCGTGCCTCGCCGCGCTGCAGGCCGACGGTGTCGCGATCGTGCTGATCGAGCAGCGGCTGCAGTTCGCGCCGCGGCTCGCGCGGCGCGTCGCGGTCATGGGGCGCGGGCGGATCGTCTATGACGGCGCGCTCGACGGCCTGGGCGGCGAGGTCGCGAACGCGTGGCTGAGCGCCGGCTGACGGCGCGCGAGCGATTGTTCGGAAAACTCCGCCAGTCAATTCGCGTCGAGCCGCTTTATCGCCGCAGTACCGCACAGTAAATTGCCAGTCATACCGGTTGCATATCGACGCAACGATGCAACGACGCAACGACGCAACGACGCAACGACGCAACGACGCAACGACGCAACGACGCAACGACGCAACGACGCAACGACGCAACGACGCAACGACGCAACGACGCAACGACGCAACGACGCAACGACGCAACGACGCAACGACGCAACGACGCAACGACGCAACAGCGCGGCAGCCGGCACCCTCCATCGAAAGTCTTCTGACTGAGGAATGAAATCATGAGCAAGCTGGCAAACAAGGTCGCGATCGTCACGGGCGGATCGAAGGGCATCGGCGCGGCGATCGCGAAGGCACTGGCAGCGGAAGGCGCGTCGGTGGTCGTCAACTACGCGAGCAGCAAGGCGGGCGCCGATGCGGTCGTAAGCGCGATCGTCGAAGCCGGCGGCCGCGCGGTCGCGGTTGGCGGCGACGTGTCGAAGGCAGCCGACGCGCAGCGCATCGTCGATACCGCGATCGACACGTACGGGCGTCTGGACGTGCTCGTCAACAATTCCGGCGTGTACGAATTCGCGCCGATCGAAGCGATCACCGAAGAGCACTACCGCCGGCAGTTCGACACGAACGTGTTCGGCGTGCTGCTGACCACGCAGGCCGCGGTCAAGCACCTCGGCGAAGGCGCGAGCATCATCAACATCAGCTCGGTGGTGACCAGCATCACGCCGCCCGCCAGCGCCGTGTACAGCGGCACCAAGGGCGCGGTCGACGCGATCACCGGCGTGCTCGCGCTCGAACTCGCGCCGCGCAAGATCCGCGTGAACGCGATCAACCCGGGGATGGTCGTGACCGAAGGCACGCACAGCGCGGGCATCATCGGTTCCGATCTCGAAGCGCAGGTGCTCGGCCAGACGCCGCTCGGCCGCCTCGGCGAGCCGGACGACATCGCGTCGGTGGCCGTGTTCCTCGCGTCGGACGATGCACGCTGGATGACCGGCGAGCATCTCGTCGTGAGCGGCGGGTTGAACTGATCCGGCGAGGGCGGTGCAGCGGCGCGCGTGCGCCGATCGCGCCGCCCGTATCGTTACGCGTGCATCGCGAGCGCGTAACGGCCGACGTGCCACTGCAGGCTCTCGACGACGAGCGCGTGATTGTGCTCGGAGTCGAGTCCCGCGATCGTCATCGCGCCGACGATGCCGGCCCCGGCGAGCCGCAACGGCACGCCGCCGCCGTCGAGCGCATAGTCGTCATCCGACAGCCCCTGTGACTGCAGTGACCAGCCGGCGCGGCGAAACCGCTCGCCGACCGCGAGCGAACTCAGGCCGAAGCGCAATACCGTGTTTTGCCGCCGGCGGATCGCGTCGCTGTTGCCGGCATCGCTGCCGTCGAGCGCGCAGTAGAACAGCGGCGCCTGCTCGCCGACGATGCTCACCGCGATCGGCAGCCCGCGGCGCGACGCAAGGTTGACAGCGATTTCACCCATCCGGCGGGCGACCGCTGCGTCGAAGCGCGGCAGCGCCGGGTTCGACGCGTCGTCGTCGAAGGGATGGGGTTCGAGGCGAAAGAGGGTCGTCACCATGGCGGCTCCGTGGCGTCGCCGGCGCTGGGTGCGCGTGCCGGGCGTCGCATCGTCACGGGCCGCGCGCGGGCCCGTCTTTCCATCAGCGCTTCGGGACGTCGAGCATCCATTCGTGCGCGGGATCGTTCTTGAACGCCCACGCGCGGCTCGGGCCGGCCATCACGTTCAGGTAGTACAGGTTGTAGCCGTGCGGCGCGACCACCGGGTGGTAGCCGCGCGGCACCATCACGACGTCGTGGTCCTCGACCGCGCACGCTTCGTCGAGGCTGCGGTCGTCCGTGTACACGCGCTGGAACGCGAAACCCTGCGGCGGATCGATCCGGTGGTAGTAGGTTTCCTCGAGCGACGTTTCGTCAGGCGCCGCGTCGCGGTCGTGCTTGTGCGGCGGATAGCTGCTCGAATGGCTGGCCGGCGTGACGACTTCGACCACGAGCAGCCGGTCGGCCGCCGGGTTGTCGCCCATCAGGATGTCGCACACGTAGCGCGTGTTGGTGCCTTGCCCGCGTACCGAGCGCCGCATCCGCTCGCCGTCGAGGCGTTGCACGCGCTTGTCGCCGCTCGCGTACGGCGCGGTGCACAGCGCGATTTCCGCATCGCGCGTCGCGACCAGCGTGACCGTCTTGCCGCCCGGCACGTACAGCGCGTCCGGCGATACATCCTCGAAGACGCTGTCGCGCTTGCCGAGCGCATCGTAGGTGGCACCGTCGACCTCCGCACGCGCCGTGCCGGTGAGCACGACGACGCACAGCTCGCGCGCGCCGGTGTCGAGCGTTTCGGTGTCGCCGGCCTTCAGGCGCAGCGCACGGAAGCCGACGTGCTTCCAGCCGGCCGATTCGGGCGTGACGTTGCAGATCTCGCGGTCGGCCGAGGCCTTGATCAGCAGGGGAGAAATCGTCATGGGGTGGGGCTCCGCAACAGGGTAGGGCTCATGCGTTCACGCGCTTACGCGCTCAACCGGTCGACGATCGCGCGCAGCGATTCGTAACCCTTCTTCGCATACGCATAGCTTGGCGCGACGGCCGGATCCTGCTCGGCCTCGACGACGAGCCAGCCTTCGTAGCCGGCGTCCTTCAGCGTGTGCAGCGTCGCCTCGTAGTCGAGCGCGCCGTCGCCCGGCACGGTGAAGGTGCCGTTGATCACGCCGTTCAGGAAGCTCCAGCCGTCGTTGCGCGCCTGCGTGACGACCTGCGGCCGCACGTCCTTGCAATGCACGTGAACCACGCGCGACACATGCTTCTTCAGCAGCGTGACCGGGTCGGCCGCGCCGCCGAAATACGCGTGGCCGGTATCGAACAGCAGGAATACCTTCGCCGGGTCGGTCAGCGCCATCAGCCGGTCGACGTCGTCGGGCGACTCGACGTACGCGCCCATGTGGTGATGGTAGGCAAGCTTGATGCCGTACGTGTCGAGCAGGTGCGCGCCGAACGCGTCGAGGCGCGCCGCGTAGCGTCGCCAGGCTGCGTCGTCGACGAAGCGCGGCCGCTTCGCGACCGGCGTGTCGATGTTGCCCTGGATCGTGCCCGCGCATTCGCCGTACACGACGACCTTCACGTCGTTGACCTGCAGCTTCGTCAGGTGTGCACGGCAGCGCTCGATCTCGGCGGCGACCGCATCGGCGTCGCTCATGCCCGGCTCGACCTCGGCGAGGAAGCCCGAATACCAGCCCGACACGCACACGAGCCCGAACTCGGCGAGCTTCGCCTTCAGCTCGGGGCCCGTCTTCGGAAACTTGTTGCCGAGCTCGAAGCCCGCGTAGCCGATTTCGGCGCCTTCCTTCAGCGCCGTTTCGAGCGGTGTCTCGCCGCCGAGTGACGGCAGGTCGTCGTTCATCCACGACAGGGGATTGATACCGATGCGGACGTTCCAGCTCATGACGTGCTTCCTTGGTTCGGATGTATTGTTCGCGGGGAGGGTGCGTGGGCCGTGCGCGCGATCAGCGCCGCTGCCGGGTCTTCGCATCGAGATACGCGCGGTGCGCTGCATCGACGCCGGCGCGCTCGGATACTTGCGGCACCGCGACTTCCCACCATGCGCCGCCGTCGTCGGTCGTGCGCCGGTGCGTGGTGTCGATCACGAGCACCTGGCTCGTCGTCGCCGCGCGGGCGCGTTTCATCTCGCTGCGCAGCTCGCCGATGTCGCGCACGTGCACGGCTTCGGCGCCCATCGCGCGCGCATGCATCGCGAAATCGATCGTCGAGCGCTCGCCGCCTTCCGGCACGCAGTCGTCGAGCATGTTGTTGAAGCTCGCGCCGCCGCAATTCAGTTGCAGCCGCTCGATGCAGCCGTAGCCGCGGTTGTCGAGGATCACGACGATGAGCTTGCGGCCGAGCATCACCGACGTCGCGAGTTCCGCGTTGAGCATCATGTACGAGCCGTCGCCGACGATCACGATCACTTCGCGTTCGGGCCGCGCGAGTTTCGCGCCGAGGCCGCCCGCGACCTCGTAGCCCATGCACGAGTACGCGTAGTCCATGTGGTAGTTGCCCGGCGCGCCGCTGCGCCACAGCTTGTGCAGTTCGGCCGGCAGCGTGCCGGCCGCGCACACGACGAGATCATCGCGCGCGCTGTCGCGGCCCGCGTCGGCCGCGGAGTCGCGCACCGCGCCGATCACTTCCGCGTCGTACGGGAGCGTGTCCTTCGGAATCCGGGTCGTGAGCTCGGTCACGCGCGCATTCCATGCGGCGGCCTGGTCGCGGTTGCTGGCGGTCCATGCCGGATCGGCTTGCCAGCCGGCCAGCGCGGCCGACAACTGGCCGAGGCCCGTGCGCGCATCGGCCACCAGTTGACGGCCGCGTTTCTTGCCCGCGTCGAACGGCTGCACGTTCAGGCTCAATAGCGTCGCATTGCCGTAGAGCGCATGCGAGCCGGTCGTGAAATCCTGCAGCCGCGTGCCGACCGCGAACACCACGTCGGCCTGCGCGGCCGCACGGTTCGCGGCCGGCGAGCCCGTCACGCCGATCGACCCGAGATTCAGCGGATGGTCCCACGCGAGGCTGCCCTTGCCGGCCTGCGATTCGGCGACCGGCACGCCATGCGTCTCGGCGAACGCGCGCAGCGCATCCCATGCCTGGCTGTACAGCACGCCGCCGCCCGCGACGATCAGCGGCTTCTTCGCGGCCTTCAGCACGTCGAGCGCATCGGCGAGTTCGAGCGCGTCGGCCGGCGGCCGGCGCATCCGGATCACCGGCGGCGCGAAGAAATCCTCGGGCCAGTCGTATGCAAAGGTCTGCACGTCCTGCGGCAGCGCGAGGCACACGGGGCCGCACTGCGCGGGGTCGGTCATCACCTGGATCGCGCGCGGCAACGCGACGAGCAGCTGCTCGGGCGACGTGATGCGGTCGAAGTAGCGCGTCACCGGCCGGAAGCAGTCATTCGCGCTGACGTCGCCCTGTTCGAAATCCTCGACCTGCTGCAGCACCGGGTCGGGCAGCCGCGACACGAACACGTCGCCGGGCAGCAGCAACAGCGGCAGCCGGCCGACGTGCGCGAGCGCGGCCGACGTCAGCATGTTGGTCGCGCCGGGGCCGATGCTCGACGTCGCGGCCATCATCCGCTGGCGGAAATTCGCTTTCGCGAACGCGACGGCCGCATTGGCCATCCCTTGCTCGTTGTGGGCGCGGAAGGTCGGCAGGCGGTCCTTTTCCGCGTGCAGCGCCTCGCCGAGCCCGGCCACGTTGCCGTGGCCGAAGATCGCGAACACGCCGCCGCAGTACGGCAGGATCTCGGTGCGGCCGTCGGGCTGGACGACTTCGGCGCGCAGGGCGGCCAGGTAGCGCACGAGCGCCTGGCTGACGGTCAGTCTCACGGTAGAGGTCATGTCGGTCGGTGAAGAGGAAAGGGTCATCGCAGGCGTCGCGTCAGGCCGCGGCGGCGCGGGCGGCCGCGGCACGGCGGCCGAGCCACGCGTCGACCAGCTGCGCGAAGTTGCCGGCGACTTCGTCGATCAGCGCCTGGTCGTCGATCCGGCCGGCGAACCAGTTCAGCGACGCGTCGGCCCACAGCGTGCGCCCGACCATGAAGCCCTTGACGATCGGGTTGGTCGCCGAGCGGAAGCTGTCGACGAGGTATTGCAGCGGCTGGTTCAGCCCGAGGATCACGGCGCCCCGGCAATGCGGGTCGCGCTCGGCGATCAGCGCGGCGAGCCGCGTCCAGCCGTCGGCGGTGAGCGGCGTGAGCTTCCACCATTCGGGCTTCACGCCGAGGTTGTAGAAGCGCGCGATCGTGCGCAGCACCGCATCGTCCTCGGTGCCGGCCGGCGTGACCGCGCGCGGCGGAATCATTTCCAGCAGCAGTTCGTTGCCGCTGGCGCGCGTGGCTTCCCACAGCTCCAGCACGCGCTGCTCCTGTTCGACGCGCAGGTCGACCGGGTCGTCCGGGTGATAGTGCACGAGGCACTTCACGACCTGTTCGGTCGGCCAGTGCGTGAGCGACGAGCCGACCGAGCGCGTTTCGTCGAAGCGCAGCGGCCGCGAGCCCGGCAGCTCGACCGGGCGGCCGACCCACCAGCCGCGTCCGGTGGCCGACGCCAGCGCGTCGCTGCCGTAGCCGCCGCCGTCGATCAGCACGCCCACATGGCCTTCGATGTGGCGATCGCGCTCGACCTGTTCGACCGCGCGCACGAGCAGGCGCTTCAGCGTCTTGATCCGCGCTTCGTCCGCGCCGGCCTGCACCGCGAGTTCATAGAACTGGCTGCGATGGTCGAATGCCATCACGCACAGGTCGTCCCATTCGCGGCGCGGCACCGTCACGCGATGCAGGTGCGCGAGCGTGTGGTCGGCGTCGACCACCGGATTGCGGCTGCCGTCGAACCAGTGGGCCAGCTCGGCCGGCGTCGGCATCGCGGCGGAGCATGCATGGCGCGACACGACGATCGCGCCGCACGCGTTCGCGATGCGCGTCGACTCGGCCCAGTCGCGCCCGCGCAGCAGCCCCGACAGCAGGCCCGACAGGAACGCATCGCCCGCGCCGAGCACGTTGAGCACCTCGACGCGCTCGCCGAGACAGGTCGGCGCATCGTCGATGCGGGCGGGAATGTCGCCCTCGATCACGCAGCAGCCGAGCGCGCCGCGCTTGACGACCAGCGTCGCGTTCGTGATCTTGCGCACCGCCTGCAACGAGCCGATCACGTCGTGCGGCACGCCGCCCGCGATCAGGAATTCCTCCTCGGTGCCGACCAGCAGGTCGAATTCGCCGAGCACCTGCTGCAGCTGCCGCGTCACCTGCGCGTCCGGCACGTAGCGGTTTTCGCCCGCGCCGCGCGCGGTCAGCCCCCACAGCACCGGCCGGTAGTCGATGTCGAGGATCCGCACGACACCATGGCGGCGCGCATAGCCGAGCGCGGTCAGCGACGCCTCGCGCGTGCCCGGCGTCGACAGGTGCGTGCCGGTGATCGCGAGCGCGCGGCAGCCGGCGATGAAGTCCTCGCTGATCTCGTCGGCGCGCACGGCCATGTCCGCGCAGTTCTCGCGCACGAACAGCAGCGGGAACGTGTCGCGGTCCTTCAGCCCGAGCAGCACCAGCGCGGTGAGGCGCTCGCGGTCGGTCTGCAGCTGGCTCGTGTCGCAGCCTTCGCGCTCGAGAGTCTCGCGCAGGAAGCGGCCCATCTGTTCGTCGCCGACGCGCGAGATCATCGCGGTCTTCAGCCCGAGCCGGGCCACGCCGAACGCGACGTTGCCGGACGAGCCGCCGAGATACATCTGGAAACTGCGCGCGTCTTCCAGGCGGCTGCCGTACTGCTGCGCATAGAGATCCACGGCCACGCGGCCGAGGCAGGCGAGATCGATGGGGCGGTCACTCGGAAAGGTCAGCAGGCTCATATCACGTGTCACGCTCGCGGCCGGCGTTCGGCGATGCCGGCAGATTAGGGGACCGAACCTCGGGCGACGCTTCGCATCGTGTGCTGCACGACGCGGGACTGCCTGCCGCAAGGAATCGGGCTACGGAACGGAGTCTAGACTTTTTGGAAATCCAGTTCCCTAGGTGAAATCACGTAGAAATAAATTTCCAAATTTTCGAGGAAGTGATCTACAGTTTCATCCGGATGCTTCAGTCCGTATCGGCTTCGATCGGACTCGGCCCGGCGGCGCGCAACGCGCCGTCTTCCGCCCCCCGGAGATGAGGAGACAGATTGATCATGAAGACCAAGCTGATGGCCGTCGCGGCCGCCGCGATCCTGGCAGCGCCGCTCGCGCATGCCGAGAAGATCGGCGTGACGATGGCGTCGTTCGACGACACGTTCCTGACCATCCTGCGCAACAGCATCGCCGATTCGGCGAAGAAGGACGGCGCGACGGTGCAGATCGAGGACGGCGGCAACGACGTCGGCAAGCAGTTGAGCCAGGTCCAGAACATGATCGCGCAGAAGGTCGACGCGATCATCGTGAACGCGGTCGATACCGACGCGACGCCGAAGATCACCAAGATGGTGACGGCGGCCAAGATTCCGCTCGTCTACGTGAACCGCAAGCCGGTCGATTTCGACAAGCTGCCGGCCGGCGTCGCGGTGGTCGCGTCCGACGAGAAGCAGTCGGGCACGCTGCAGGCGCGCCAGGTGTGCAAGCTGCTCGGCGGCAAGGGCGACCTCCTCGTGCTGATGGGCGAGCTGTCCAACGAATCGGCGCGCGCCCGCACCAAGGACATCGAGGACGTGATCGCGACGAAGGATTGCGCGGGCATGAAGATCGTCGACAAGCGCGAGGGCAAGTGGAGCCGCACGCAGGGCCAGGACATCACGATGAACTGGCTGAGCTCCGGCACGAAGTACGACGCGATCATCTCCAACAACGACGAGATGGCGATCGGCGCGATCAACGCGCTGAAGGCCGCGCGCAAGTGGACGCCGAAGACGATCGTCGCCGGCATCGACGCGACGCCGGACGGCCTGGCGTCGATGAAGAGCGGCGAGCTGAAGGTGTCGGTGTACCAGAACGCATCCGGGCAGGGGCAGCAGGCCGTCGCGGCCGCGCTCAAGCTCGCGAAGAAGCAGTCTGTCGACCGCTACGTGAACGTGCCGTTCGAGCTCGTGACGCCCGAGAACATGAACCAGTACGCGAAGCATTGACCGGTGATCCGTTGAATGGCGCGGGCCCGGCACGACCGGGTTCGCGCACGACTTGTCGAGGAACGTCCATGTTTACAGCCAGAGTCGCGCGCCCGATGGCCGGCGACGATGCGCGGGCCGCTTCGTCCGGCTCGACCGGCGCGTCGGCCCCGCCGGCTTCTTCCGCGGCCGACTGCGTGCTCGAGGTGCGCGGTGTCGGCAAGTCCTTTCCGGGCGTCGTCGCGCTCGACGGCGTGCAGTTCCGCGTGCGCCGCGGCACCGTCCACGCGCTGATGGGCGAGAACGGCGCGGGCAAGTCGACGCTGATGAAGATCATTGCCGGCGTCTACACGCCCGACCAGGGCGAGATCCTGATCAACGGCGAGCCGGTCGTGCTGAACGGCCCGCTCGATGCGCTCGACCGCGGCATCGCGATGATCCACCAGGAACTCAACCTGATGCCGTACATGACGGTCGCGGAGAACATCTGGATCCGCCGCGAACCGAAGAACCGTTTCGGCCTGATCGATCACGCCGCGCTGCGCCGCCAGACGGCCGAGCTGTTCGAACGGCTGTCGATCGACATCGATCCGGAAACCGACGTGCGCACGCTGACCGTCGCGAGCCGCCAGATGGTCGAGATCGCGAAGGCCGTGTCGTTCGACTCCGACGTGCTGATCATGGACGAGCCGACTTCCGCGCTGACCGACAAGGAAGTCACGCACCTGTTCCGGATCATTCGCCAGCTGCGCGAGCAGGGCAAGGGCATCGTCTACATCACACACAAGATGAACGAGCTGTTCGAGATCGCCGACGAGTTCTCGGTGTTCCGCGACGGCAAGTACATCGGCACGCATGCATCGAGCGACGTCACGCGCGACGACATCATCCGCATGATGGTCGGGCGCGAGATCACGCAGATGTTCCCGAAGGAAGAGGTGCCGATCGGCGACGTCGTGCTGTCGGTGCGGAACCTCGGCGTCGACGGCGTGTTCCGCGACGTGAGCTTCGAGCTGCGCGCGGGCGAGATCCTCGGCGTGGCCGGCCTCGTCGGCTCGGGGCGCTCGAACGTCGCGGAGGCGCTGTTCGGCGTCGTGCCGGCCACGTCGGGCGAGATCCGGATCGACGGCAAGCCGGTGCGCATCACGACGCCCGCGCAGGCGATGAAGCACGGGATGGCCTTTCTCACCGAAGACCGCAAGGACACCGGCTGCTTCCTGAATCTCGACCTGCTCGCGAACATGGAAGCGGCGGTGCTCAGCCACCGCTACGTGAAGTTCAATTTCGTGCAGCAGGCGCAACTGAAGCGCGACTGCGAGGCAATGAGCCGGATGCTGCGCGTGAAGTCGCCCGGGTTGCACGAGGAAATCCAGAACCTGTCGGGCGGCAACCAGCAGAAGGTGCTGATCGGCCGGTGGCTGCTCACGCAGCCGCGCATCCTGATCCTCGACGAACCGACGCGCGGCATCGACGTCGGCGCGAAGGCCGAGATCCACCGGCTCGTCAGCGCGCTCGCCGGCAAGGGCGTCGCGGTGCTGATGATCTCGTCGGAGATGCCGGAAGTGCTGGGAATGAGCGATCGCGTGATGGTGATGCACGAAGGGCGCATGACCGGCATCGTCGATCGCAAGGACGCCGACCAGGTCCGCATCATGGATCTCGCGTCGCGCTGAGCCGAACCAAGATTGGAGACAAAGCAATGGGCAACCTGAACCCGGTCGCGGATGCGCAGACCATGACCCTCAAGACGCGGCACACGAAGTGGCCGCCCGAGCTGAGCATCTTCCTCGTGCTCGTCGGCATCAGCCTGTTCTTCGAGATCGTCGGCTGGATCGTCGTCGGCCAGAGCTTCCTGTTCAACACCGAGCGGCTCGAGATCATCGTGCTGCAGATGGCCGTGATCGGCATCATCGCGGTCGGCGTGAACCTCGTGATCATCACCAGCGGGATCGACCTGTCGTCGGGCTCGGTCGTGGCCGCCGCGGCGGTCGTCTCGGCGAGTCTCGCGCAGGTGTCCGACTTCCCGCGCGCGGTGTTTCCGCACCTCACCGACCTGCCGATCATCTGGCCCGTGCTCGCCGGCGTGTGCGTCGGGCTGCTGGTTGGCCTGCTGAACGGCTCGTTGATCGCGATGACGGGCATCCCGCCGTTCATCGCGACGCTCGGCACGATGGTCGCCGCGCGCGGCTTCGCGAAGTGGTTCACCAACGGGATGCCGGTGTCGATGCTGACCGACCAGTTCGCGGCCATCGGCGCGGGCGCCAATCCGGTGATCATCTTTCTCGTGATCGCCGCGATCTTCCACGTCGTGCTGCGCTACACGCGCTTCGGCAAGTACACCTATGCGATCGGCGCGAACCGTCATGCGGCCGTCGTGTCGGGCATCAACGTCACGCGCCACCTGATCTTCGTCTACGCGATCGCGGGCCTGCTGAGCGGGATCGCCGGCACCGTGACGGCCGCGCGCGCGATTTCCGGCCAGTCGGGCATGGGCGTGATGTACGAGCTCGATGCGATCGCGGCGGTCGTGATCGGCGGCACGTCGCTGTCGGGCGGCCTCGGCCGCGTGACGGGCACCGTGATCGGCGTGCTGATCCTCGGCGTGATGACGTCGGGCTTCACATTCATCCGCATCGACGCGTATTACCAGGAGATGGTCAAGGGCGCGATCATCGTCGCGGCCGTGATCGCCGACCAGTACCGCAACAAGAAGAAGCGCCGCTGACCCTTCGTGGATCGCAGATCGAGGGTGGCACGTGCCGCCGCCTTCGCCTGGAACCCGCCACCGTCGAGGATATTCGATGAAGATCGCGCTGGACCCCTACATGATTCGCCACCTGCCGCTCGACCGCCTGCCGCACGCGGTGGCCGAGCTCGGCTACGACCAGATCGAGCTGTCGCCGCGCAGCGACTTTCTCGACTGGTGGGTGATGCCCCGCGCCACACGCGAGCGGATGGCCGCTTTCCGGCAGGCGATGCGCGCGAGCGGCGTCGGCCTCGCGTCGCTGCAGCCGATGTACCGCTGGGCGAGCCCGTTCGAGGACGAGCGGCAATGGGCGGTGCGCTGCTGGAAGCAGGCGATCGAGGTGGCGGTCGAGATGGAGTGCGCGCTGATGGTGTCGGAGTTCGGGCGCGGCGCGTCACCCGAGCGCTCGGTCGGCGAACGGCCGGGGGCGAACCCGAAGGAGCTGTGCGAAGCCGCGTGGTTCCGGTCGATGGACGAGTTGCTGCCGATCCTCGAGCGCGAACGCATCGTGCTGTCGGTCGAGCCGCATCCGGAGGACTGGATCGAGCAGCTGCAGCCGGCGATCGACATCGTCACGAACATCGGCTCGCCGTCGCTGAGGCTGTCGTACATCGCGCCGCACACGTTCTACTACGGCGACGACATGGCCGCGATGATCGCGCAGGCCGCGCCGATCCTCGCGCACGTGCGCGTGGCCGACACCTTCGACCATCGCAAGAGCAGCCAGCTGCGCTACATCGTGAACCCGCCCGGTTCGAACCAGATTCGCGTGCACCAGCATCTTGACATCGGGCAGGGCGAGATCGACTGGGACGTGTTCTTTCGCGCGCTCGGCGCGGCAGGCTTCGACGGCGTGATGTCGTCGTGCGTGTTCGCGTGGGAGGACCGTGCGGAAGCGTCGTCGCGCTACATGCGCGACACGATCCAGCGCTACGTCGATCGCCATTTCGATCGCGCCGCGCGCTGACGGATGACTGACCGGTGCGGCGCGTGCCGCGCCGCCAATGAACGACTGGAGACTTTTAGATGACCTTGCAAATCGGCGTGATCGGCTGCGGTGCGATCGGCCAGGACCATATTCGCAGACTGACCCGCACGCTGTCCGGCGCGCGCGTCGTGGCCGTCAACGACATCGATCCGCAGCAGGCGCGCGACGCGGTGACGAAGTATGGGCTCGACGCGGAGATCTACGGCGACGGCCACGAGGTGGTCGCGGCCGCCGACGTGCAGGCCGTGCTCGTCACGTCGTGGGGGCCGACGCACGAAGCGTTCGTGCTCGACGCGATCGCGCACGGCAAGCCCGTGTTCTGCGAGAAGCCGCTCGCCGTCACGGCCGAAGGCTGCATGCGGATCGTCGAAGCCGAAGTCGCGCACGGCAAGCGGCTCGTGCAGGTCGGCTTCATGCGGCCGTACGACGAAGGCTATCGCGCGCTGAAGCGGGTGATCGACAGCGGCGAGATCGGCGCACCGCTGATGCTGCATTGCGCGCACCGCAACCAGTCGGTCGGCGAGCGCTACACGACCGACATGGCGATCACCGACACGCTGATCCACGAGCTCGACGTGCTGCGCTGGCTGCTCGGCGAGGACTACGTGAGCACGCAGGTCGTCTATCCGAGGAAGACGCGCCATGCGTCCGCGCATCTCGCCGATCCGCAGATCGTGCTGCTGGAAACCGCGAGCGGCGTGCGCATCGACGTCGAGATCTTCGTGAACTGCCAGTACGGCTACGACATCCAGTGCGAGGTGGTCGGCGAGCAGGGCATCGCGAAGCTGCCCGATCCGCCGGCCGTGGGGCTCAAGCATTCGGCGCGGCAGTCGGTCGAGATCATGACCGACTGGAAGGAGCGCTTCATCGCGTCGTACGACGTCGAGCTGCAGGCGTTCATCGACGGCGTGCGCGCGCATGCGCTCACCGGGCCGTCGGCCTGGGACGGCTACGCGGCGGCGGTCGCGGCCGACGCCTGCGTGCGTGCGCAAAAGAGCGGGGCGGTCGAGCTGATCGCGATGGCCGAACGCCCTGCGTTCTATCGCGGCTGAACCGCAGCCGCCTACTTGCCGGACTGACCGACATGACGATGAAGATGGGTTGCGCACCGTGCTGCTGGGGTGTCGACGACGTGAAGAACCCGCACCTGCCGCCGTGGCGGCAGGTGCTTGCCGAAGCCGCCGAGGCCGGCTACTCGGGCATCGAGCTCGGGCCGTACGGCTACATCCCGCTCGAACTCGACGTGGTGAGCGCCGAGCTCGAGCGGCAACGCCTGAGCATCACCGCCGGCACGATCTTCGACGATCTCGTGTCGCCTGAGAGCCTGCCGAACCTGTTGCGCCAGACGCGCGAGATCTGCGCGCTGATCACGCGGCTGCCGAAGCTGCCGACGCAGGACGGCCAGCGCTACGCGGCGCCGTACCTCGTCGTGATGGACTGGGGCCACGACGAACGCGACTACGCGGCCGGCCACGGCGATCGCGCGCCGCGGCTGTCGGACGACAGCTGGGCGGCGATGGTCGACCACATCCGGCAGATCGCGACGATCGCGCGCGACGAATTCGGCGTGCGCACGGTGATTCATCCGCATGCGGGCGGCTACATCGAGTTCGCGGACGAGATCGACCGGATCGTCGCCGACATTCCGGCCGGCATGGCCGGCCTCTGTCTCGACACGGGCCACCTGTACTACTCGGGCATGGATCCGGAAGCCTGGCTGCGCCGCCACGCGGCGCGCCTCGACTACGTGCATTTCAAGGACATCGACGCGGCCGTGTACGACGCGGTGATGGGCGAGCACATCGCGTTCTTCGCCGCGTGCGCGCGCGGCGTGATGTGCCCGATCGGCACCGGCGTGCTCGACTACCGGTCGATCCGGCACGCGCTCGACGACATCGGCTACGCGGGATACATCACGATCGAGCAGGAGCGCGACCCGCGCAATGCCGGCACGAGCCTGCGCGACGTCGCCGCGAGCCGCGCGTTTCTCGCATCGGCCGGCTTCGCGTGATCCACCGCATCACGCCCACCCTGAACTGAACACGGACCAGGAACACCCTCATCATGATTGACGGACAGATTCTGCTTGGACATTCGATTCGCTGGGGCATGGTCGGCGGCGGGCTCGGCAGCCAGATCGGCTACAGCCACCGGTCGGCCGCGCTGCGCGACGGCAGCTTCCAGCTGGTCGCCGGCGCGTTCGACATCGATCCCGAACGCGGCCGCCAGTTCGGCGTGAAGCTCGGCGTCGCGGCCGAGCGCTGCTATCCCGACTACGCGACGATGTTCGACGCCGAGGCGCGCCGCCCGGACGGCATTCGCGCGGTCTCGATCGCGACGCCGAACAACACGCACTTCGAGATCTGCCGCGCCGCGCTGAACGCGGGGCTGCACGTGGTCTGCGAGAAGCCGCTGTGCTTCACGACCGAGGAGGCCGAGGCGCTGCAGCGGCTGTCGGTCGAGAAGAACCGGATCGTCGGCGTCGCGTACGGTTATTCCGGACACCAGATGATCGAGCAGGCGCGCGAGATGATCGCGCGCGGCGATCTCGGCGAGATCCGCATCGTGCAGATGCAGTTCGCGCACGGGTTCCACAGCGAGGGTGTCGAGGCCGCGAGCGCGGCTGCGCGCTGGCGCGTCGACCCGAAGTTCGCGGGCCCGAGCTACGTGCTCGGCGACATCGGCACGCATCCGCTGTACATCTCCGAGGTGATGGCGCCCGAGCTGAAGATCCGGCGCCTGATGTGTTCGCGGCAGAGCTTCGTGAAGAGCCGCGCGCCGCTGGAAGACAACGCGTTCACGATCATGGAATACGACACGGGTGCGGTCGGCTACGTGTGGTCGAGCGCGGTGAACGCGGGCTCGATGCACAGCCAGAAGGTGCGCGTGATCGGCTCGAAGGCGAGCGTCGAGTGGTGGGACGAGCATCCGAACCAGCTGCGCTACGAAGTGCAGGGGCAGCCGGCGCAGGTGCTCGATCGCGGAATGGGTTATCTGCATCCGCATGCATTGCGCGAGGATCGCATCGGCGCCGGGCATCCGGAAGGGCTGTTCGAGGCCTGGTCGAACCTGTATGCGCGCTTCGCGCTCGCGATGGATGCGGCCGACCGCGGCGACGTCGCGGCACTGAAGAACATCCGCTATCCGGACGTCCATGCGGGCGTGGAAGGCGTGCGCTGGGTCGAGAACTGCGTGCGCTCCGCCGATGCGGGCGGCGTGTGGGTCGACTATCGTTGAACCGGTCGAACCGCGCGCGACGGGCCGGCTGCAGTGCGCCGCGCGCCCGTCGCGCAAGGCTTTGCGCCGTCGGCCGGCGTTGGTAGACACCCTAATCTTTACGACGCCGCGTGAGCGTTGGACAATCGCTTCCAGTGTTGCCGTGGAGCGTAGGCAAGTGATGATCGAGCGCGTGGGAGCGAGCACGCGGCGCGGGCCGCGTCGCAAACGTGATTAAATTCGCCCTTCATGCATGTATCCAGTCGAGTCCCGGGCCGCGCCCCCCAGTATCGCGCGCACATCGGGGCCGTCAACTTCGCGCTATCCGATGAGTTCATCCGAGAAACCTCCCGCCACCGTCGAGCAGTTCCTGCAGCACCTGACGCAGGAGTACGACGGCCTCAGCAATCGCCTGAAGGTGATTGCGCGCCACGTGGAAACGCATCGGGACCAGCTTGGCCTGGAAGGCATCCAGACGCTCGCGCAGGCGTGCGGCGTCCAGCCGTCGGCCGTCGTGCGCTTCGCGAAGCATTTCGGCTTTTCCGGCTTCTCCGAGATGCAGAAGCTGTTCCGCGAAGGGCTCGCGCAGCAGATCGCGCCGGGGCGCGCGTACAACCTGCGGCTGCGCGACGTGATCGAATCGGGCTCGTCGAGCCTGCAGCCCGAGCAGATCGCCGACGAATTCATCAAGGGCAGCATTGCCGGGATGCAGCAGCTGCGGCAGACGCTCGACTCGCAGGCGCTCGCGCAGGCCGTCGACCTGCTCGCCGATACGCAGGCGATCTGGATCGCGGGCTCGCGGCGCGCGTTTCCGATTGCCGTGTATCTCGATTACGCGCTGCAGCACACCGACAAGCGCATCGGGCTGTTCAGCGCGCTCGGCAGCATGCATCTCGGGCAGATCCGCTCGGTGCGCGAGGGCGACGTGATGATCGTCATCTCGTTCATGCCGTATGCGGAGGAAACCGTGCAGGTCGCGCAGCAGGCCGTGCAGCGCGGCGCACGGCTGATCGCGATCACCGACAGCCGGATGAGCCCGCTGGCGCGGGAGGCCGAGGTGACGCTGATGGTGCAGGACAGCGCGACGTTCGGCTTCCGCGCGCTGACGGCCACGATGGGTCTTGCGCAGAGCCTGTTCGTCGCGCTCGCGTACCGGCTCGAACTGTCGTACCTGCCGACCGCCGACGGCGCGCACGGCACGCAGGCCGGCTGACGCCTCCTGCCGGTGTTGCTGGTGTGCCGCCCGCGCGACAGCGCAGCGGGCGGTGTACCGTCAGGCGGTTACTTCGCGGTCGGCATCGCGAATTCGGCACCCTTGCCGATGCTCGACGACCAGCGCTGCATCACCGACTTCTGGCGCGTGTAGAAGCGCACGCCTTCCTCGCCGTACGCGTGCATGTCGCCGAACAGGCTCTTCTTCCAGCCGCCGAAGCCATGCCATGCCATCGGCACCGGAATCGGCACGTTGATGCCGACCATGCCGACCTGGATGCGCCGCGCGAACTCGCGCGCGATGCCGCCGTCGCTCGTGAAGCACGACACGCCGTTGCCGAATTCATGCGCGTTGATCAGGTCGACCGCCTCGCCGAAATCCTTCACGCGCACGCAGCCGAGCACGGGCCCGAAGATTTCTTCCTGGTAGATGCGCATGTCGGGCGTCACGTGATCGAACAGCGTGCCGCCGGTGAAGAAGCCGGCCTCGCGGCCCGGCACGCGCAGCCCGCGGCCGTCGACCACCAGTTGCGCGCCTTCGTTCACGCCTTGCTCGATATAGCCTTCGATGCGCTTCAGCGCGTCGCCGGTGACGATCGGGCCCATCTCGACTTCCGGCGACATGCCGTCGCCGATCACCAGCTTGCGCGCGCGCTCGGCCACCAGCGGCACGATCTGGTCCGCGATGTCGCCCACCAGCACCGCGACGCTGATCGCCATGCAGCGCTCGCCGGCCGAGCCGTACGCGGCGCCGATCAGTGCATCGACGGCCTGCTCGAGGTTCGCGTCGGGCATGACGACGAGGTGGTTCTTCGCGCCGCCGAGTGCCTGCACACGCTTGCCCGATTGCACGGCACGCTGCTGCACGTATGCCGCGATCGGCGTCGAGCCGACGAAGCTGACGGCCTGCACGTCGGGGTGGTCGAGCAGCGCGTCGACCGCGCCCTTGTCGCCCTGCACGACGTTGAACACGCCGGCCGGGAGACCGGCCTGCGTGAGCAGGTCGGCGATGAACAGGGCCGCCGACGGGTCGCGCTCGCTCGGCTTCAGCACGAACGTGTTGCCCGTCGCGATCGCGACCGGGAACATCCAGCACGGCACCATGCACGGGAAGTTGAACGGCGTGATGCCCGCGACGACGCCGAGCGGCTGGCGCATCGTCCAGTTGTCGATGCCGGTGCTGACCTGGTCGGTGAAGTCGCCCTTCAGCAGCTGCGGCACGCCGCACGCGAATTCGATGATGTCGATGCCGCGCGCGACTTCGCCCTGCGCATCGGAGAACACCTTGCCGTGCTCGGCCGTGATGATCGCCGCGAGGGTGTCGCGGTGCTCGTTCATCAGTTGCAGGAAGCGGTGCAGCACGCGCGCGCGGCGGATCGGCGGCGTCGCGGCCCAGGCCGGGAACGCGGCGTGGGCCGACGCGACGGCCTGCTGCACTTCGCTGTCGTCGGCGAGCGCCACGCGGCGCACCGCGCGGCCGAGCGCCGGGTTGAGGACGTCCTGGAAGCGGCCGCTGCGGCCGGCGATGGGCGCGCCGTCGACATAGTGGCCGACGTCGGCGTCGGAGGTGTACGCGGGAACCGGATTCATCGTGTCTCCTGGGGGATCGGGTGAGGGTGGACAGCGCCCAGTCTAGGCAAACGGGCGGGGCGGGAGAAGGCCGCTCAGCTTGATTCACTGTTCAGAATTCTGAATAATCACCGGATGAATCAGCAAAATGTCCAGGCGCTCTGGCCGCATATCCATTCGCTGACGGTGCTGGCCGCGGCCGGCAGTTTCACGGCCGCCGCGCAGCGGCTCGGCATCAGCAAGGCCGCGATGAGCCAGCGCATCGCCGATCTCGAAAAGGCCGCCGGCGTGCCGCTCGTGCGGCGCACGACGCGCAGCGTGCGGCTCACCGACGCTGGCCAGACGCTCGTCGACAGCACGCGCGACGCGTTCGAGTCGATCGGGCAGCACTTCGCGCGCGTGAAGGACCTGGCCGGCGAGCCGCGCGGCCTGCTGCGCCTGACGGTGCCGGTCGCGCTCGGGCGCCAGCAGGTCGTGCCGCACCTGCCCGATTTCCTGCGGCAGCATCCGGGCGTGCAGATCGAGCTCGACCTGTCGGACCGGCTGCATTCGCTGACGCAGGAGGGTTTCGACCTCGCGATCCGCCATACGACCACCGCGCCGCAGACCCACGTCGCGTGGAAGCTGTGCGACACGCGCTCGCTGCTCGTCGCGAGCCGCGACTATCTCGACGCGCGCGGCGCGCCGCGCCACCCGAGCGAGCTCGTCGAGCACAGTTGCCTGTGCTACCTGCGCGACAACGAGCCGGCCGCATGGAGCTTCGAGCCGCACGGCAGGCGGCGCGAGCGCGTGAGCGTGCCGGTGCGCGGCAGCTTCGCGGCGAACAACAGCGAGGCGATGCGCGAGGCCGCGCTCGGCGGGCTCGGCATCGCGCTGCTGCCGGATTTCAGCGCGCAGCGCGATCTCGACGCCGGCCGGCTGGTCGCGCTGCTCGACGGCTGGCGGCCGTCGGGCGCGTTCGGCGACCACATCTTCGCGATCCGTCCGTACAGCCCGGTCGTACCGAGCGCGGTGCGCGCGCTCGTGCGGCACCTGCGCGAACGGCTCGCGGGCGGCTTTTCGGGCAACTGAGCTGGGTGTCCGCGAGCGCCGGGCCGCGGGCGGCCCGGGCAGGCACGGCGGCGCTGCGGTAAAATCGCGGCTTCTCTCCGCGCCTTGAACGGCGCGTCATTCGAAGGTCGACAGCCGATGCAGATTCACAAGGAAGTGGACGCGCGCGGGCTCAATTGCCCGTTGCCGATCCTGCGTGCCAAGAAAGCGCTCGCCGATATGGAAAGCGGGCAAATCCTCAAGGTGCTCGCGACCGATCCCGGCTCGCAGCGCGATTTCGCGGCGTTCGCGAAGCAGACGGGCAACGAGATCGTCGAATCGACGACGCAGGACAAGACCTTCGTGTTCCTGATGCGCCGTCGCTGACGGCCCGTATCACGGTGCCGGCAGCGCCTGGCGCCGGTCACACTTTTCTGACAATTCTTAAACCTCGCTGCGTGATCGGCTGCGTATACTGACCCGGCCGGTCGTCCGCTCCCAGCGGATGCGCCGGCCACGGTACGTCGTACGGCGGGCACGGGGGCCATGCCTGATGCTACCGTCGTACAACGGGGAGAGGACATGTCCTTCAGACCAGGGACCATTCGAAGTCCGTCCGGAGCGGAACGCAGCGTATCGGGACTGAGCCGTATCGAGCTCGACCCGCAACAGGATCGCCACGCGCGTGCCGCGCTGGAAGCCTACGCGGATTCCGCCGCGGCCGAGATGCCGTGGCTGGCCGAGTGGCTCGACGAACGGCTGCGCGATGCCGCGCAGGACGACGGCTCGGGCCTGACCTACTGCGGTGCGACGATCGAGCGTGTGTTCGATCTGGCGCAGGCGTGGGCAGCGAGCCAGCCGGACTACGCGGCCACCGCGTGGGAGCGCGTGCGCGGCCAGCTGCAGCGGATGCTTGCCCAGCCGGCGCGTCCGGAGCCGCTGGCGCATTGCGTGCCGTCCGACGATGCTGTCGAGCCAGTGGCGGGCATCACGGGCGCCGATTAGGCGCTCGATTGCGCGGTGGGTAGGATTATTCGAAGAAAAGACGGTAGTCCGCGCAATTTATTGGCGAATTTCATACTACTATGATGAAATCGCCGGTTCGTCCGTACCCCGTTTTTGAGATATTTGGCTGGGGTCGCCGGTTTGCGCAGGTGGCGCGAGCGGCGAACGACGGCTCGCCGGCCGGTGTCCGGAAGCCGCGCACGTGCTGCGCGGCCGGGTGGGGCGGGGAGCTGAACAGGACGAATCGATTTCGATTTGCGGGGTGCTATGAGAATTGCTGTACTGGATGACGATCCGGCCCAGACGGATTTCGTCAGTCAAACGCTGACGGCCGTTGGCCATACGTGCTACGCGTTCAAGGAAGGCAAGGCCCTGAAGAAGCGCCTGCAGCGCGAGACGTTCGATCTGCTGGTGCTCGACTGGAACGTGCCCGACATGTCCGGCGAGGAAGTGCTGAAGTGGGTGCGCGCCAATCAGACCGAGCACAGCCTGCCGATCATCTTCATGACGAGCCGTGACGACGAGGCGGGGATCACGCAGATCCTCAACGCCGGCGCCGACGACTACGTGGTCAAGCCGGTGTCGGGCCCGATCCTGCGCGCGCGCATCGGCTCGCTGCTGCGGCGCGCGTATCCGGTCAACGCCGAGGCCACCGTTCGCGAATTCGATCAATTCCGTTTCGACGTGAACCTGAAGCAGGCCTACGTCGGCGACAAGGCCGTGAGCCTCACGCAGAAGGAATTCGAACTCGCGCTGCTGCTGTTCCAGCACCTCGACCGGCCGCTGTCGCGCGCGCACATTCTCGATCTCGTGTGGAAGCAGGCGACCGACATCCCGTCGCGCACGATGGATACGCACATCTCGATGCTGCGCACCAAGCTCGGCCTGCGGCCCGAAAACGGTTATCGCCTCGCGCCGATCTACGGCTACGGCTACCGGCTCGAACGGGTCGGGCAGGGAGAACCGGAGTGACCACGGGAATCACGCAGCGCACGGCGAACCTGCGCACGGTCGCGCTGCGCGCAGCCTGCGCGGTCGCGTTTGCGTTCGCCGCGCAGCATGCGACGGCCCAGCCGCCCGCGGCGGCGGGCAAGATGGTCGTCTACCGCACGCAGGCGGGCGACACGCTGTACGACGTCGCCGCGCGCTATCTGCAGGGCGCGGACGACTGGCAACTGCTGCAACAGATCAACGGCGTGCCCGCGCCGAAGCACCTGCAGCCCGGCATCGCGCTGAAGCTGCCGGTGGCGCGCCTGCGCAAGGAAAAGCTGACCGCTCGCGTCGTCGCGGTGCAGGGCACGGCCGAACGCGCGTCCGGCGATGCTTTTGCGCCGCTCGCGAACGACGCGACGCTCGCCGAGGGCGACCGCGTGCGCACGGGCCCGAACGGCTTCGTGACGCTCGAGCTCGCCGACGGCACGCACATGAGCCTGCCGCCCGACAGCCAGCTCGACCTGAAGGCGCTGCGCCGCACGGTGCTGACCGGCACGCTCGATCGTGAGTTCGAACTCACGCGCGGCTCGGTCGACAGCGAGGTCACCCATCTGAAGAAACGCGACGACCGCTTCCAGATCCGGTCGCCGTCGGTCGTGGCCGGCGTGCGCGGCACGCACTTTCGCGTGAACTACGACGCGGCCGGCAGTGCGTCGACGCGTGTCGAAGTGCTCGACGGCACCGTCGGCGTCGCGGGCGGCCGGAAGCCCGCCGATCCGACGCTCGTGCATGCGAATTTCGGCAGCGTCGCGACGTCGTCTGGCGCGGTCGGGGCGCCCGTCGAGCTGCTGCCCGCGCCGGCGCTCGCGCATCCCGACAAGGTGCAGGACGAGCCCGAGGTCGCCTTCGACGTCGCGCCGCTCGCCGACGCGCATGCGTACCGCGTGCAACTCGCGCACGACGCCGGGCTGCTCGACCTGTTCCGTGAAACGCGCACCGATTCGCCGCGCGCGGTCTTCCGCGACGTGCCGAACGGGAACTACTTCGTGCGGGTCGCCGCGATCGATGCGAACGGCCTCGAGGGCCGGCCGCGGACGTACGCGTTCGAACGCCGCGTGATGGGGCTCGACGCGAGCGCGTCGCCCGGCGCCGGCGGCTACGAGTTCCGCTGGTCGCCGAACGGTTCGGGCGAGGGTGCGCGCTACCGGTTCGTGCTGTCGCGCTCGAAGGACCTGAGCGCGCCGGTCGTCGACCAGGTCGGCCTGCATACGCGCCAGATCACCGTCGCGCACCTGCCGCCGGGCGAGTATTTCTGGGCCGTGACCGTCGAGGAGTTCGAAGGCGGCAAGTTCTACGAGAAGACCAGTCCGGTCAGCGCGTTCACGCTGTCGCGCTGATCCGCGGCGCATGAAACCCGATTCCGTTTCTCCGCGGCGGCGCCTCGGCCGCCGCTTCCTGATCGAATGGATCGCGATCGGCTGCCTCGGGATCGCGGTGATCCTCGCGTGCGCGCTCGGCCGGCTGTCGGCGAGCGTCGACGGCCTGATCTACGACCGGCTGCTGATGCTGCGCAGCCTGCCGCTGTCACCCGACGTGGTCGTCGTCGACATCGACAACCAGAGCGTGTCCGCGCTCGGCCGCTGGCCGTGGTCGCGCGACGTGCATGCACGGCTGCTCGACACGCTGGCGCGCGCGCAGCCGGCCGCCGTCGTCTACGACGTGCTGTTTACCGAACCGTCGCCGGAAGATCGCGCGTTCGCGGACGCCATGACCCACGTGCCGACCTTCCTGCCCGTGCTGCTGAGCCCCGAGCAGGCGGACGGCACGCGCGCGGTCGATCCGCCGGTGGCCGCGCTCGCGGCGCGCGCGGTCGGGCTCGGCCACATCAACCTCGAAGTCGACCGCGACGGCATCGTACGCAGCGTGGCGCTGTACGAAAGCGACGGCCGCGTGCGCTGGCCGCAGCTGATGGTGCCCGTCTACCGCGCGATCCAGGCCGGCCGGCTGCACCCGGTCGGCGGCGTGCCTGGCGCGGATGCGCACGACCTGTCGCGCGATGCGGCGGGCGAGGGCCGCTACCTGGTCCCGTTCAGCCGCAACACGCCCGCGTATCCGACGCTGTCGTTCGACGACGTCCTCGAAGGGCGCGTGAAACCCGACGCGCTGCGCGGCAAGATCGTCGTCGTCGGCGTGACGGCGTCGGGGCTGTACGACCGCTTCGCCACGCCCGTGTCCGGCGAGTTCGGGCCGCTCGCCGGCGTGTATATCCATGCCAACGTGCTCGACATGCTGGCGACCGGCAGCGCGATCTCGCCGGCGTCGCCCGCCGGGCTGTTCGTCGCGTCGCTGCTGCCGCTCGCCGCGCTGCTGGGCGGCTTCCTGATGCTGTCGCCGTGGCGCGCGCTGCTGCTGACGCTGAGCCTGGCCGCGCTGGCCGTCGTCGCGAGCATGGCGCTGCTGTTCGAAGCACGCATCTGGCTGTCGCCGGCACCCGCGATCTTCGGGCTGGTCGCCGTCTACCCGATCTGGAACTGGCGGCGCCTGGAAATGACGATGTCGTATCTGCGCCGCGAGCTGCAGCGGCTCGCCGACGAGCCGCACCTGCTGCCCGAGGCGCCGCGCACGCGCAGCGTCGGCGGCGACGTGCTGGAGCGACAGATGGCGCTGATGGCGCAAGCCGCGCAGCGCGTGCAGGACATGAAGCGCTTCGTGTGGGACAGCCTCGACAGCATGCCCGAGCCGATCTTCGTGACCGACCTGGCCGGCACCGTGCTGATCGCGAACCATGCGGCCAAGCGCTACGGGTCGCGCCTGTCGCTGCCGCTGCCGGAAGGCCGGCCGCTGCGCACCGCGCTCGGCGAGCTGACCTTCATGAAGACCGTCGACGGCAACGCCGAACACGACGCGGTGATCCGCGAACACTGGCCGGCGGCACTCGACCCGACGCTCGAGGCCGAGCACGACGCGATGGCGCGCGGCATCGAGGTGCGCGATCGTGACGGGCTCGACCATCTGCTACGCTACGCGGCGTGCACGAACGCGCAGGGCCGCGTGACGGGCTGGATCGCCGGCCTCGTCGACGTGACCGAACTGCACGCGGCCGAGCGGCAGCGCGAGGAAGCGCTGCACCTGTTGTCGCATGACATGCGCTCGCCGCAGTCGTCGATTCTCGCGCTCGTCGAGATCGAGCGCGACCGCGCCGAGACCGACGCGATGCGCGGGCTGCTCGCGCGGATCGAGCGCTATGCGCACCGCGCGCTGTCGCTGGCCGACGAGTTCGTGCAGCTGGCGCGCGCGGAGTCGCAGGTGTACCAGCTCGAGGTGACGAGCCTCGTCGACGTGCTGATCGATGCGAGCGACGAGGTGTGGCCGCAGGCGCAGGCGAAGCACATTCGCGTCGACACCGACGTCGGCACCGACATGTGCTGGGTGCGCGCGGACCGCTCGCTGATCACGCGCGCGTTCGTGAACCTGCTGAACAACGCAGTCAAATACAGTCCGTCCGATACCGTGATCACGTGTACGCTGGCGGTCGAGCACGCGTCGAAACGGATGTTCTGTACGATTCGCGATCAGGGATACGGCATTGCGCCGGAAGATCAGCGGCATCTGTTCGAGCGTTTCAAGCGATTCCATGCCGGCGAGCGGCCCGAAATCTCGGGCTCCGGGCTCGGCATGGCATTCGTGAAGACGGTCGTCACGCGCCATGGGGGCAGCGTGTCGGTCGACAGCGAGGTGGGTGTCGGCACCGCGGTGACGGTGTCGCTGCCCGCGATCGACGAGCCGTCCGCCTGACAGGGCCGGGCGCGACGGCAGGCATTTGGGGAAAGCCATGAGAAAGGAATGGGCAGCGACCGCGCTGGCGGCGTCGCTGTTGACGGGTTGCGCCGGCGTGACGAGCGGCGTCAGTGCGGTCGGGCAGCCGAACGCGTTCGCATCCGGCGCGCACGGCTACGATTTCGTGCGGACGGCCGCGCAGGCCGATGATGCCGAATACCGGCAGATCGAGACGCTCGTGCGCGACGAACTCGCGCACCGCGGCTTCGATGCGAAGCCGCTCGCGGCCGCGCGCTACCGGCTGTCGATCGCGTATGCGACGCAGCCGGCCTCGGTCGCGGCGATCGCCGACGGGTGCGGGGCCGCGAGCAGCGCATGCGTGACGGTCGACGGGCCGGCGCCGTTCGCGCTGCCGTTCATGGGCCGCGTGTATCGCCATGTGCTGACGCTGCGCTTCGTCGACGCGAAATCGGGCGCCGACGTCTACCGCGTATCGGCCGCGCTGCGCGATCGCGATCCCGGCACGCAGCAGGCCGCGCCTGCGCTCGTGAAGAGCGCGCTCGCGAAGGTGCCGTTCGGCGACGGCGGCGGCTGGCTCGTCAAGACGAAAAAAGACGACGCGGGCGGGATGCCGGGCGTCGTCTCGGTGAAGCCGGTCGAAGCGCGCTGAGCGTCGGCCGGTGAGGTGAGGGCGGGCCCGCCGGAGCGGGGCCTTGCCCTTGCCGCGTTCAGGCGGCCGGATGTGCGCCGTCGCGCGTGCGCAGGTACGCGTCGAACTCCGCGCCGACTTCCGCGTGGCGCAGCGCGAATTCGACCGTCGCCTTCAGGTAGCCGAGCTTGCTGCCGCAGTCGTAGCGCGTGCCCTGGTACTTGTAGGCCAGCACTTGCTCATCGGCGAGCAGCGCCTGGATCGCGTCGGTGAGCTGCAGCTCGCCGCCCGCGCCGGGCTTCAGCGCGCGCAGGTGCTCGAAGATCCGCGGCTTCAGGATGTAGCGGCCGACCACGCCGAGGTTCGACGGCGCGACTTCCGGCGCCGGCTTCTCGACGATCGCCGACATCTTGACGATCGACTCTTCCCACTCCTTGCCGTCGACGATCCCGTACGACTTCGTCTCCGACGGCGGGATCTCCTCGACGCCGATCACCGAGCTGTGATAGTGGTCGAACACGTCGACCATCTGCTTCATCACGGGCGGGTTGCCGTCGAGCAGGTCGTCCGCGAGGATCACCGCGAACGGGTTGTCGGCCACCAGCTTTTCCGCGCACAGCACCGCATGGCCGAGGCCGAGCGCTTCCGGCTGGCGCACGTAGAAGCAGTCGACATGGCTCGGCTTGATGCTGCGCACCAGTTCGAGCAGCTTTTCCTTGCCGCGCGCCTCGAGTTCGGCCTCGACCTCGTACGACTTGTCGAAGTGGTCCTCGATCGCGCGCTTGCTGCGCCCGGTGACGAAGATCATCTCGGTGATGCCGGCGGCGATCGCTTCTTCAACCGCGTACTGGATCAGCGGCTTGTCGACGACCGGCAGCATTTCCTTGGGGCTCGCTTTCGTTGCCGGGAGGAACCGCGTGCCGAGACCAGCAACGGGGAACACTGCCTTGGTAACTTTCAACATGATCGAACCTTTATTCCTGTAATCGACTTGTCAGATGGTCTATGTTCACGTCCCCATTATAGTGAACGCAAACGACCTTACCCTTTGTTACGCAGGCAACCGATCGAGCTGAGCGCGCAGTTTCTCGAGCGTGCTCTGGAATTCCGCGACGCGCTTCTGCTCCTGTTCGACCACGGCCGGCGGCGCTTTCGCGACGAATGCCTCGTTGCCGAGCTTCGCATTGCACTTCGTGATCTCGTTCGTCAGGCGCGTGATTTCCTTCGACAGGCGCTCGCGTTCGGCCGCGACGTCGATCTCGACCTTCAGCACCAGCTTGTTCGGCCCGACGATCGCGATCGGCGCGCCGTGCGCTTCCTTGTCGAGCGTCGCTTCGTCCGCGAGGATCTGCACTTCCGACAGGCGCGCGAGGGCCTGAACGTACGGCGCGAACGAGCGCAGGCGCTCGGCATCGCCGGCTGCGAGCAGCGGCACCTTGGTGGCCGGCGACAGGCTCATCTCGCCGCGCAGGTTGCGGCATGCGTCGACGATCGCCTTCAGGTCGGCCGCCCACTGTTCGGACACCTCGTCGATCTTCTGCAGGTTCGCGACCGGGTATGCCTGCGTCATCAGCGACGCTTCGCCTTCGGCCTTGCCTTGCGGATAACGGCCGGCGAGCGGCGCGACCTTCTGCCAGAGCGCTTCGGTGATGAACGGGATGATCGGATGCGCGAGGCGCAGCACCGTCTCGAGCACGCGCAGCAGCGTGCGGCGCGTCGCGCGCTGCTGTTCCGGCGTGCCGTTCTGGATCTGCACTTTCGCGAGTTCGAGATACCAGTCGCAGTACTCGTCCCACACGAACTTGTAAATGCCGCTGGCGATGTTGTCGAAGCGGTAATCGGCGAAGCCCTTCGCGATGTCGGCCTCCGTGCGCTGCAGCAGCGACACGATCCAGCGGTCAGCCGCCGAGAAGTCGAGGTAGCCGCCCGGGCCGCAATCGCCCGCGCCGCAGACTTCCGGCTTGTCGCTGCCGCAGTCGTGGCCTTCGCAGTTCATCAGCACGAAGCGCGTGGCGTTCCACAGCTTGTTGCAGAAGTTGCGATAGCCTTCGCAGCGCGCGAGGTCGAAGTTCACGTTGCGGCCGAGCGTCGCCATCGACGCCATCGTGAAGCGCAGCGCGTCGGTGCCGAACGCGGCGATGCCGTCCGGGAATTCCTTGCGCGTCTTCTTCTCGATCGTCGCGGCCTGCTTCGGGTTCATCAGGCCCGTCGTGCGCTTCGCGACCAGCGTGTCGAGGTCGATGCCGTCGACGATGTCGATCGGGTCGAGCGTGTTGCCCTTGCTCTTCGACATCT
Source organism: Burkholderia sp. HI2500 (assembly GCF_002223055.1). Lineage (NCBI taxonomy): Bacteria > Pseudomonadati > Pseudomonadota > Betaproteobacteria > Burkholderiales > Burkholderiaceae > Burkholderia > Burkholderia sp. HI2500. The sequence continues at coordinate 1,120,573 of NZ_NKFL01000004.1, forward strand.
TCTGGCCTTCCGCGTCGCGCACGAGGCCGTGCACGTAGACGGTGTGGAACGGCACCTTGCCCGTGAAGTGCGTGGTCATCATCACCATCCGGGCGACCCAGAAGAAGATGATGTCGAAGCCCGTGACGAGCACCGACGACGGCAGGAAGTGCTTCAGTTCAGGCGTTTCGTTCGGCCAGCCGAGCGACGAGAACGGCACGAGCGCCGACGAGAACCACGTGTCGAGCACGTCTTCGTCGCGCTTCAGCGCACCCGTGTAACCCTTCGCGGCAGCCTGCGCGCGCGCTTCTTCCTCGTTGCGCGCGACGAACACCTCGCCGTTCTCGCCGTACCACGCGGGAATCTGGTGGCCCCACCACAGCTGGCGCGAGATGCACCAGTCCTGGATGTTCTCGAGCCACTGGTAGTAGGTGGTCGTCCAGTTTTCGGGGACGAACTTGATCTGGCCGTTGCGCACGACGTCGAGCGACGTTTCCGTGATCGACTTGCCGGGGTTGAACGTGCCTTCCGGCGCCGGCTTCGTCATCGCGACGAACCACTGGTCGGTCAGCATCGGCTCGATCACGACGCCCGTGCGGTCGCCGCGCGGCACCATCAGCTTGTGCGGTTTCACCGAGTCGAGGAAGCCTTCCGCGTCGAGGTCGGCGACGATCGCCTTGCGCGCGTCGAAGCGGTCGAGGCCGCGATACTGCTCGGGGCCGTTGTCGTTGATCTTCGCGTCGAGCGTCAGGATCTCGATCGGCGCGAGCTTGTGGCGCTGGCCGACCTGGTAGTCGTTGAAGTCGTGCGCGGGCGTGACCTTCACGACGCCCGTGCCGAACTCGCGGTCGACGTAGTCGTCGGCGATCACCGGGATCTCGCGGCCCGTCAGCGGCAGCGTGACGAGCTTGCCGATCAGGTGCGCGTAGCGCTCGTCTTCCGGGTGGACCATCAGCGCGACGTCGCCGAGCATCGTTTCCGGGCGCGTCGTGGCCACGGTCAGCGAGCCCGAGCCGTCGACGAGCGGGTAGCGGATGTGCCACAGGTGGCCGTTTTCCTCTTCGCTCACGACTTCGAGGTCCGACACGGCGGTCAGCAGCACCGGATCCCAGTTGACGAGCCGCTTGCCGCGGTAGATCAGGCCCTGTTCAAAGAGCGTGACGAACACGTCGCGCACGGCGGCCGACATCTTGTCGTCCATCGTGAAGTATTCGCGCGACCAGTCGGGCGATGCGCCGAGGCGGCGCACCTGGCCGGTGATCGTCGAACCCGATTTTTCCTTCCATTCCCACACGCGCTCGACGAACTTCTCGCGGCCGAGGTCGTGGCGCGACACACCCTGCGCGTCGAGCTGGCGCTCGACGACGATCTGGGTTGCGATCCCCGCGTGGTCGGTGCCGGGCACCCACAGCGTGTTCTCGCCGAGCATCCGGTGGTAGCGGGTGAGGCCGTCCATGATCGTCTGGTTGAACGCGTGGCCCATGTGCAGCGTGCCCGTCACGTTCGGCGGCGGCAACTGGATCGAGAAATCGGGGCGGGCCGGATCGAAGGCCGGGGCCGCGTAGCCGCGTTTTTCCCACTCCGGCCCCCATTGGGACTCGATGGTGTGGGGCTCGAAGCTCTTCGCAAGCGTGTTGTCGCTCATGTTGGAAATCTGCCGAAAAATGCGTGAATTGGATGCCGAATCTGACAATTATAAATGGATGCACATCGACCAGCCATCGCCTTGCCGGCGCAGGCCTCTCGGGACGCCGCCGCAGCACGTCCGTGACGTGCCGCCGAACGGATCGGGAACGGCATCGCGCGGCCGACTTATAATGTCGGGTCCGCATTTTTCTCGCCCGTTCGCTGCCGCTCCATGCCCGACCTGCTCGCCAATCTGAACCCCGAACAACTCGCCGCCGTCACGTTGCCGAACGAACCGGCGCTGATCCTCGCAGGGGCGGGCAGCGGCAAGACCCGCGTGCTGATCACCCGCATCGCGTGGCTGATCCAGCAGGGCTACGCGTCGCCGCCCACCGTGCTCGCCGTGACCTTCACGAACAAGGCCGCGCGCGAAATGATGGCGCGCCTGTCGGCGATGATGCCGATCGACACGCGCGGGATGTGGATCGGCACGTTCCACGGCCTGTGCAACCGGATGCTGCGCACGCACTGGCGTGACGCCGGCCTGCCGCAGACCTTCCAGATCCTCGATACGGCCGACCAGCTGTCCGCGATCAAGCGGCTGATGAAGGCGGCGAACGTCGATGATGAAAAGTACCCGCCGAAGAACGTGCAGTACTTCATCAACAACGCGAAGGAGCAGGGGCTGCGTCCCGACAAGGTCGATGCGTCCGACAACTTCAACCGCAAGTTCGTCGAGCTGTATCAGGCGTACGACCAGCAGTGCCAGCGTGAGGGCGTGGTCGATTTCCCCGAGCTGCTGCTGCGCTGCTACGAACTGCTCGCGTACAACGCGCCGCTGCGCGCGCACTACCAGGCGCGCTTCCGGCACATCCTCGTCGACGAGTTCCAGGACACCAACAAGCTGCAGTACGCGTGGCTCAAGATGCTCGCGGGCGGCGAAAACGCGATCTTCGCGGTCGGCGACGACGACCAGTCGATCTACGCGTTCCGCGGCGCGAACGTCGGCAACATGCGCGACTTCGAAGACGAATTCCGCGTGCGCAACCTGATCAAGCTCGAGCAGAACTACCGGTCGCACGGCAACATCCTCGACGCGGCGAACCAGCTGATCTCGAACAACGCGCACCGCCTCGGCAAGAACCTGCGCACCGATGCGGGCCACGGCGAGCCCGTGCGCGTGTACGAAGCGAGCACCGATTCGCAGGAAGCCGGCTGGATCGTCGAGGAGATCCGCTCGCTGATCAACACCGGGATGGCGCGCAGCGAAGTGGCCGTCCTGTACCGCAGCAACGCGCAGTCGCGCTCGATCGAGCACACGCTGATGTCGTCGGGCATCCCGTACCGCGTGTACGGCGGCCTGCGCTTCTTCGAGCGCCAGGAAGTGAAGCATGCGCTCGCGTACCTGCGCCTGATCGACAACCCGAACGACGACACCGCGTTCGTGCGCGTCGTGAACTTCCCGACCCGCGGCATCGGCGCGCGCTCGATCGAGCAGCTGGCCGACGCCGCGCGCCTGTACGGCTGCTCGATGGCCGCCGCGATTCCGTACGTGACGGGCAAGGCCGGCACGAGCCTCGGCGGGTTCGCGAACCTGGTCGCGAAGATGCGCGCCGACACGCAGCACATGAACCTGCCCGACACCGTCGAGCACATCGTGCGCGCCAGCGGCCTCGCCGATTTCTACCAGGGCGAGCGCGAAGGCCAGGATCGTCTCGAGAACTTGCAGGAACTCGTGAACGCGGCCACCGCGTTCATCGCCGAGGAAGGCTACGGGCTCGACACGCCGGCCCGTTCGATCCCGCTGCGCGCGGGCGCGATCGCGGCGCCCGAGCTCGGCACCGCGACGGACGATCCGGCGCTCGACGTGCTCGACCCGGTATCTCCCGCCGACCCGGCACAGAATCCCGACACGATGACGCCGCTCGCCGGCTTCCTGTCGCATGCGTCGCTGGAGGCCGGCGACAACCAGGCGCAGGCCGGGCAGGACGCCGTGCAGCTGATGACGGTGCACGCGGCGAAGGGGCTCGAATTCTCGGCCGTGTTCATCACGGGCCTCGAGGAAGGGCTGTTCCCGCACGAGAACAGCGTGCTCGAATCCGACGGCCTCGAGGAAGAGCGCCGGCTGATGTACGTCGCGATCACGCGTGCGAAGGAGCGGCTCTACCTGTCGTTCGCGCAGAGCCGGATGCTGCACGGCCAGACGCGCTACAACGTGCGCTCGCGCTTCTTCGACGAACTGCCCGAGCACGTGTTGAAGTGGCTGACGCCGAAGGTCGAGGCCGGTTCGCGCTGGGGCGGCCGGTCGGACAACGCCGGATACGGGCGCGACTGGTTCGCGCGGCCGGGCGGCGGCAGTCGCGAGCAGATCGTCGACCCGGCCGTATCCGCGCCGCTGCCCGCGTTCGCGGACAAGCAGCGCGCCGCCGATGCCGGCTTCCGGGTCGGTCAGCAGGTGTTCCACACCAAGTTCGGCGAAGGCACGGTCACCGCGCTCGAGGGCAACGGCACCGATGCGAAGGCGCAGGTGAAATTCAAGCGGCACGGCGAGAAGTGGCTCGCGCTCGCGGTCGCGAAACTGCAGGCGGTGGAATGATGGGCATCGACCTGGATGTGACGCCTGCGGCCCGCCCGCTCGGCATTCTGGCCGCGCTGCCCGAGGAACTCGGCGACCTGATCGCCGCGATGCGCGCCGACGGCGCGATGAAGACGGTCACGCTCGGCCGTCGCGATTATCACGTCGGCACCGTGCACGGCGCGGCCTGCGTCGTGACGCTCGCACGGGTCGGCAAGGTCGCGGCCGCCGCGACGGTCAGCGCGCTGATCCACGTGTTCGGCGTGGCGGGCGTCGTGTTCACCGGCGTGGCGGGCGGCGTGTCGCGCACGGTGCGCGTGGGCGATGTCGTCGTGGCCGACACGCTGCTGCAGCACGATCTCGATGCGTCGCCGCTCTTTCCGCGCTACGAGGTGCCGCTGCTCGGCATCACGCGTTTCGCGACCGACGCGGCGCTGAGCGCCAGCCTGCGGGCGGCGTGCACGCAGTTCGTCGAGGAAGAGGGCGCGCAGTTCGCCGCGCGCTTCGGCCTGGCCGGTGCGACGCTGCATGCGGGGCTCATCATCAGCGGCGATCGTTTCGTGTCGAGCGAGCGCGAGGTCGTCGCGCTGCGCGACGCGCTGCCGGATGCGCTCGCGGTCGAGATGGAAGGCGCCGCGATCGCGCAGGTGTGCGCGGAGCACGACGTGCCGTTCGCGCTCGTGCGCACGATCTCCGATACGGCCGATGATCATGCGACGCAGTCGTTCTCGCACTTCCTGTCGGCGATCGCGAGCAGCTATTCGTCGGGCATCCTCAAGCGTTTCCTGACGCTGCATGCGACGACGGCGGCCTGAAGCCGCCGCTGTTTTCTTCATTCCTTCCTTCGAGCCGTTCGACCGGCCGCGGCGCGCACGCCGCGGCCGGTGCGTCACGCCTGCTTGCGCCGGCTGCTTTCGAGGTTCGGCAGGAACACGGTGAGCACGCCGATCAGCGGCAGGAACGAGCACACCTTGTAGACGAACGGGATGCTCGTCGCGTCCGCGAGCTGGCCGAGCACGGCCGCGCCGACCCCACCGAGACCGAACGCGAAGCCGAAGAACAGGCCTGCGACCATCCCGACCTTGCCGGGCATCAGCTCCGTCGCATAGACGAGGATCGCGGCGAACGCCGACGCGAGCACGACGCCGATGATCACGGTCAGCACGCTGGTCCAGAACAGGTTTGCGTACGGCAGCAGCATCGTGAACGGCGCGACGCCGAGGATCGACACCCAGATCACGTACTTGCGGCCGATCCGGTCGCCCACCGGCCCGCCGATCAGCGTGCCGGCCGCCACGGCCGCGAGGAACACGAACAGGTGGATCTGCGCGGCCTGCACCGACAGGTGGAACTTGTCGATCAGGTAGAACGTGAAATAGCTGTTGATGCTCGCGAGGTAGAAGTATTTCGAGAACACGAGCAGCACCAGCACGCCGATCGCGCCCAGCACGCGGCCGCGCGACAGCGTCGGGTGGCCGGCCGCCGCGGCCTTCTTCTTCATCGACGGATGCTTCTTGTACCAGTGGCCGATCTGCGTGAGCACGATCATCGCGACGAGCGCGGCCGCCGAGAACCACGCGATGCTGTGCTGGCCGTGCGGAATGATCACCAGCGCGGCGAGCAACGGCCCGAGCGCGGAGCCCGCGTTTCCGCCGACCTGGAACACCGACTGCGCGAGCCCGTGCTGGCCGCCCGACGCCATCCGCGCGACGCGCGACGACTCGGGATGGAATACCGACGAGCCGCAGCCGACGAGCGCGGCGGCCACCAGCAGCATCGGGAAATTCGGCGCGACCGACATCAGCAGCAGCCCCGCGAGCGTGAAGCCCATGCCGACCGGCAGTGAATACGGTTTCGGACGCTTGTCGGTATAGAGGCCGATGAGCGGCTGCAGCAGCGACGCGGTGATCTGGTAGGTGAGCGTGATCAGGCCGATCTGCGCGAACGACAGCGCGAACTGGCTCTTGAGCATCGGATAGATCGCGAGGATCAACGACTGGATCATGTCGTTGAGCATGTGCGAGAAGCTGATCGCGCCGAGCACCGGGTACACGGTGCGGGCGACGGGGGGCGTGGATGGCTGGGCGGCGGCTGCGCCGGCGGAGCCGGTGTCGAGGCTGGTTTCCATGTGAGAGCTGAACGAGTTGAGGTGGCGGGCGCGCTCTGCTGGGGATTGGCGCGTCTTGATTCGTTGCTGCGTCAAAGAAGTGTAATGTGGCGTATCGAGAATGTCCGGACAACTTTTATCGTGAATCGGACATTCATCTGATGGATCGTCAGGTGCGCGTTTTTTTGACCGGGTATAACGCTGGCGGCGCGCCTGCCCGTCATGGGAGGGCGCGCCCGGGGCCGGTGCGTGGTTTCCCGGACTCAAGAAACGGCGGTGGCGGCCGTAGAACGACCCAATGACAACAGGCGCGCCGCGCCCGGCACCGGCTATCCGCCGGTGCGGGCGCAGGACGCGCGGCAAGGCCAGCCATCGCGGGAATGCCGGGACCGACCTTTCCGGCCGCGTGATCAATACGGGGATAGTTCGATGAAAGCAGCATCTTTGCATCCACAGCCGGGTGCGGCCGCCGCCGCCCCCGACGTTGCCGCCGGCCGCGCCGCACGGCGCCTGCGCGTGGCGCGTCGCGAGCGCCGGCCGTGGACCGTCAAGGCGACGTTGCGCGCCGCCTTCGCGATCCTGCTCGCCGGCACGCTGGCGATCGGCATGTTTTCGCTCTGGCAGATCAGCCGGCTGAATGCGTCGATCGCGTCGGTCTACGAGCAGGGCCACGTCGCGAGCCGCGCGGCCGCGGAGGTTCGGGCCGAAGTGCTGCGCGCGAGCCGTGCCCAGAAGATGCTGCTGACCGCGACCACCGCGAAGGAGCGCGACGAACTGGGCGCCGACGTGGGTGCGGGGCTCGCGTCGATCGGCCAGGCGCTCGGCACGCTGCAGCGCTACGCGGATCCGGCCGACGCCGACGATTCGGCGCGGCTGCACGCGTTCTCGACGGCGGTCGGCACCTGGAGCGCGCATCTGCGCGATTTCGTCGAACTCGTGCGTGCGCAGCCGCTCGACCTGTCGCAGATGAACTGGCAGGTCGGCACGCAGGACGTGTCGCTGCTGGTCGAAACCGGCAAGCTCGAGAAACTCGTCGCCGAACTCGTAAAGACGCGCGGCGCGAAGTCGAAGGCGACGCTCGATGCGTCCGCCACCATTTTCTCGTCGTCGTTCGCGATGATCGCGGCGATGACGGTTGCGCTGATCGTGCTCGCGATCGTGATCGCCGAGCGCGTCGTGCGCCGTCTCGCGTCGCAGCTCGGCGGCGAGCCCGCGCACGCGAAGGCAATCGCCGCGGACATCGCGCGCGGCGACCTGACGCGCCCGATCACGCTGGGCCGGCACGACCGCGACAGCATGGTGCGTGCGCTGGCCGAGATGCAGACCGGGCTCGCGGCGACCGTCGGCGAGATCGCCGTCAGCGCCGAGGCGATCGCGGCGGCGTCGGGCGAGATCTCCACCGGCAACCTCGACCTGTCGAAGCGTACCGAGCAGCAGGCCGTCGCGCTCGAACGCACCGCGGCCAGCATGGAGCAGCTCACGTCGACCGTACGCCAGAACGCCGAGAACGCGCGGCAGGCGAGCGCGCTCGCGGCCAATGCGTCGGCGGTCGCGGAGACGGGCGGGGAAGTCGTCGGGCGTGTGGTGGCGACGATGAGCGAGATCGACGACAGCGCGAAGAACATCCGCGACATCATCGGCACGATCGAGGGGATCGCGTTCCAGACCAACATTCTCGCGTTGAATGCGGCGGTCGAGGCCGCCCGCGCGGGCGAACAGGGGCGTGGTTTTTCGGTGGTCGCGGGCGAGGTGCGGTTGCTCGCGCAGCGCTCGGCGACCGCGGCGAAGGAGATCCGCGAGCTGATCGGTGCATCGGTCGAACGCGTCGCGAACGGCGCGACGCTCGCGCACGATGCGGGCCGCACGATGGGCGACGTCGTGCGCGCGGTGAAGCGCGTGACCGACATCATCGGCGAGATTTCGGCGGCATCCGACGAGCAGAGCGCCGGCATCGAGGAGATCGGCCGTGCGGTCACGCAGATGGATGCCGGCACGCAGCAGAACGCGGCGCTCGTCGAACAGGCGGCCGCGGCCGCGAATGCGCTCGACGAGCAGGCGCAGGCGCTGAAGTCGCTGGTCGGGCGTTTCCGCATCGCCGCGTAAGCGCCGCCGGCCATCCGGCGCTTACGACTTCTTCTGCTTGTCCGGATCGATGATGACCGTGCAGGTCGTGCCCGCCGACAGCACCACGTCGGCCGGCACGTCGTCGATCTTGATGCGCACCGGCACGCGCTGCGCGAGCCGCACCCAGTTGAAGGTCGGGTTCACGTCCGCGACGAGATCGCGGCTCTGCGGGTTGTCGCGATCGTAGATGCCGCGCGAGATGCTTTCGACGTGGCCCTTCATCACGCCGCCGCTCATCAGCCGCATCTCGGCCGGCGCGCCGATCTTCACGCGCGGCAGCTTGGTTTCCTCGAAGTAGCCGTAGACCCAGAACGAATGGCTGTCGACGATCGCGAGCTTCGCCTGGCCGGCCACCGCATAGTTGCCCTTGAAGGTCTGCAGGTTCGTGATGTAGCCGTCGACCGGCGCGACGACGCGCGTGCGCTCGAGGTTGAGTTTCGCGGCATCGAGTGCGGCGATCGCCTGCTGGTACTGCGCATCGGCGCTCGACGCGCTGTGCGCGGCGTTCTCGCGGTTTTCCTTCGACACGACGAGCGCATCGAGATCCGCGCGGCGCGCCGCGTCGTCGCGGCGCATCTGCAGTTCCGCGCGGCGGGCGGCAACGGCCGCCTGCGCCTGCTCGACCGCGATCTGGTAGTGCGACGGGTCGATCTGCATGATCAGGTCGCCTTTCTTGACGAGCTGGTTGTCATGCACGGGCAGCTCGACGATCGCGCCCGACACGTCCGGCGCGACGTTGACGATCTCGGCGCGCACGCGCCCGTCGCGCGTCCACGGATCGTCCATGTAGTGCACCCACAGCGAGCGCCCGATCAGGATCGCGACGAGAAGGATGACGGCGGTCGCGACGAAGCCGAAGAGTTTTCTGAGAATCATGATGGTTCGGAATCAACGGTAAACGGCAAGACTCAGTCCGCCGCAAATGCAGACGAGAAGGCAGGCCCGGAACAGCGACGGGTGCCAGACGAGTCGGTAGAGGCCCGTGTAGGCGAGCAGGCGGTCGACGGCCCAGGTCGCGAGCGCGCCGAGGACGAACATCAGCACCACCGTGGGCATGTAGGCATCGAGAATGGCGATTTCACGCGGCATCATGACGAGGCTCCTGGTTGGGGACGCACGGGGCGGTTGCGGTTGAGCGCGGCGAGCGGCGATTCGGGATCGAGCAGCGCCGTGCGCACGAAATGCAGGTGGCTCAGGATCCGCTGCAGCCGGTGGCGTTCCTCACGCGTCGGCGTGAACGCGTCGAGCGTTTGCCGGGTCGCATCGATCGCATCGTTGACCGCGGTGAGCGTGGCGTCGAAGCGTTCGGCGTCCGGCCGGGTGAACAGCGACGACAGCGCGGTGCGCATCGTCTCGATCGCGCGTCGCCACGGCGTCGTCGGCGCATAGCGCGGATCGGACGGCAGCGTGGCCAGCTCGTGGCGCAGGTCGATGGCCGCGTTGCCGGTTTCGAGCACCGCGAACATCCAGCGCAGCGCGTCACGTTGCACGTCGGGCTGGTCGGCCGACAGCGTGTGCGCCTGGTACATCAGGTCGCGCGCGCCGCTCTCGAAGCGCGTGCGCAAACCGGCGAGCCGCGCATGGCAGGCCGCGACGGCCTGGTGACGCAGGTCGGCGAGCAGGCGCTTCTTGAGCCACGGCGCGGTCGGCGGGAACAGCACGGCGAACGCGATCGCCGATACCAGCATCGACAGCAGCAGCGCGAGCGCGTCGTTCATGAAGCCCGTCGGGTCGTAGTGCGTGATGTTGTCCGGGCCGGCGAGGAAGCAGAAGAAAATCAGGTAGCCCATCCCGTACCCGGCAAGCTTCGGCTTCAGCGTCATGTAGATGCCGATCGCGAGCAGCGGCGCGAGCGCCACGCACAGCAGCGGAAAGCCGTCGATGTGCGGATAGATGCCGAACATCAGCACGAAGCCGGTGCAGACGGCGAGCGCCGTGCCCATGCCCATCTGCGCGGACATCGCGGTCGGGCGCGGCGTCGACGACGCGAGCGCGCAGGTCGCCGCCGCCGTCAGCGTCATCGTCACGCCGCTCGGCCACGCAGTCTCGATCCAGAACCACCCGAGCACCAGGATCACGGTCGCCGTGCGGATCGCCGCGATCACCATCGCCGTCGCATTGGTGCGCGGCTCGTAGCGCTCGATCCAGCGTTCGCGTTCGTGCGTCGCGGTCGACAGCGACGCGTAGGTGGCCGCGTACTCGTGCAGGTCGGTGATGAAGCGGTACAGCAGCTCGGCGGCCGTGTCGAAGTCGAGCAGCGGGAAGCCGGGCTGCGTTTCGAGCGCCGCGCGCGTCGCGCGGATGCGGCGCGGCAGCGCGTCGCGCCACGCGAGCAGTTGCTCGGCCGAATGCGCGGCGTCGATCGACGTGCGCACGGGTTCGCCATGGCGCGTGAGCAGCGGCGCGATTTCGCGGAAATACGGCTCGATCGCATCGATCGCGGCCTGCGCACCGGCCGCGTGCAGCCGGTTCATCAACTGATGCAGCGCGTGAAAGCGGCTCGATGCGCTCATGAACTCGCTGTTCAGCCGCGCGAGCCGGCCGCTGCGCATGCGCGTGTCCGGATTCTCGAACACGGCCATGCTGCGCGCGGCCTCGAAGCCGACCACGTCGGCGACGAAGCGCGTGTGGATCGTCTCGATGTGCGCGCGGTCGAGCTGGCCCGACAGCGCCGACGCGACGTAGTCGACGAAGCTGCCGAAGCGCTTGCGCACCGTCGTGCGCATCTGCTCGCCGGTGTATTGCGGAAACACGAGCGCGCTGACCACGCCGGCCGACACGATCCCGATGATGACTTCCGAGACGCGCGTCATCGCGCTCATGAATGCGCCGTCCGGGTGCTGCGACGCGGGCAGGCCGATCAGCGCGGTCGTATAGCCGGCGAGCAGGAAGCCGTAGCTGCGGAAGTTGCGGTTGCGTGCCGCGCCGGCGGTGCACAGCGCGATCCAGATGGCGATCGCCAGCAGGAACAGCTGCGGCTGCTGCGGGAACAGCCCGACGAACGTGAGCGTCGCGATGAGCCCGAAGATCGTGCCGGCGACCCGGTAGAAGCTCTTCGCGAGCACGGCGCCGCTTTGCGGCTGCATCACGATGAAGACGGTCGTCATCGCCGTCTTCGGTGCCGGCAGGTCGAGCCGCATCGACACGCCGAGCGCGATGAAGGTCGCGAGCAGCGCCTTGAACAGGTAGAGCCACGCGGCGCCGTCGGTGCGGGCCCAGTCGCCGAACGCGGCGGTCCAGGCCGCGAACGGGCCGCCGGCGGGTGTGGAAGCGGGGGAGGAGGCTGACATGGCGTCGCTCCGCGTTACCGTGCGGCCGGCACGCCGGACGCACCGGCGGCGGCCACCTGCGCGGGCCGGGCGACGGCTGCCACGGGCTTCGCGCCCGACGCGGCGGCAGGCGCGGCTGCGCCTGTGGCGGATCCGTCGTGCGACGGATGGCCGCCCTGTGGATGGCCGCCCCGAACGTCCGTACCCGTCTCGACCCCACCGCCGAGCGCGGCCATCAACTGCGCATGCGCGGCGAGGCGTTCCGCATCGATGCGGGCGGCCGTTTCCTGCGCGCGCAGCAACTGCTGCTGCGCGACCAGCACGTTCACGTAGTCGGTCAGCCCGCGGCGGAAGCCTTCGCGCGACAGCTGGTAGCTGCGGTCGTTGGCGGCCACCGAGCGTGCGGCGTCCTTCTTCTGCGTATCGAGCGAACGGATCCGCACGACCTGGTCGGCGATGTCCTTGAGCGCGCCGACGATCGTCTGGTTGTAGCGCTCGACCGCCTGGTCGTAGCCGGCATTCGCGGCGCCGAGCTGCGCCCGCAGCCTGCCGCCTTCGAAGATCGGCAGCGACAGCGCGGGGCCGGCCGTCCAGCCGCCGTTCATCGCGCGCAGGAAGTCGGTGAACGGCGCGGTCACGCCGAAGCCGCCGACCGTCGCGAGCAGGTCGATGTTCGGGTAGAACGACGCCTTCGCGACATCGATGCCGCGCGCCTGCGCGTCGACCGTCCAGCGCGCCGCGACGACGTCGGGGCGGCGGCCGAGCAGGTCGGCCGGCATCGCCGACGGCAGGCCGGCCGGTGCGTCGAGCGACAGCTGCGGCCGCTTGATCGCATCGCCCGCGCCGGGGCCCTTGCCGGCCAGCGCGGCGAGCTGATGCCGTGCGAGCTGGATCGCTTCCTCATAGCTGTCGATCTGGCGCTCATAATCGGGCAGCGTCGATTCCGCCTGGCTCACTTCGAGCTGAGTGCCGAGGCCGGCCTGCAGCCGCTTGCGCGCCAGATCGGCGAGCGAACGCTGGCGTTCGAACGTTTCGTGCGCGAGGTCGAGCAACGCGTAGTTCATCGACATGCCGACGTACGCGCGCACGACGTTGACTTCGAGCTCGAGCTTGGCCGCCCGCGCGTCGGCGGCGGTTGCATGCGCGGTGTCGAGCGCGCGCTCGGTCGCGTTCTTGTCCTTGCCCCACAGGTCGAGGTGGTACGACAGGCCGAGCGTGCCGGTGTTGTTCCAGGTATCGGTGTTCGCGAGCGGGCCGGGGCCGTAGTACACGTTGTCCGGCCAGTGCTGGCGCATCAGCGACAGGTTGCCGTTGATCTGCGGCAGCTCGGCCGAGCGGGCCACGCGCGCCATCGCCTGCGCTTCGCGTACCCGTGCCTCGGCGGCCGCGAGCGTCGGGTTGCCGGCCTGGGCGTTGGCGATCCAGGCGTCGAGTTGCGGATCGCGGTAGGCGCGCCACCAGTCGGCCGCGGGCCAGCCCGCGTCACGGTCGGCCGCGCGGATCGCAGCGCCGGCATCGAGCGCGTTCGCCTCGATGCGGGCCGACTGCGGCTTGTTGTCGCCCATGCTCGCGCATCCGGCCATTATTAATGAGACTGCAAGAACCGCCAGTGCGAGCGTCCCTTTTGTCGCCGGAGACTGCACGATTTTCTCCCTTTCGGATATAGATGAGTCGGATGCGATTATATTTTTCAGTGATTCCTGAATAAATGGACAAGGGTGCAAGTCATTTTTACGAATCCTGAGACAATACTTGTTCGCCTCTGTGCAACAATCCGTCCGGATTCAAACGGGTAATGGGATGGATACGTTACAAAACATGCGGGTGTTCGTCCGCGTGGTCGACGCGGGAAGTTTTACCGCGGCCGCCCAGCAGATGAATTCGACTACCGCCTACGCGTCGCGCGCGGTCTCGGACCTAGAGGCGCACCTGCGCACGCGTCTCCTGAACCGCACGACGCGCCGGATCGCGCTGACCGAAGCCGGCGAGCGCTACCTGCAGCGCTGCGAAGAGATCCTCGCGTATGTCGACCAGGCCGAAGCCGAGGCGGGCGACGCGCATGCGCGCCCGTCGGGCAAGCTGAAGGTGCATTGCTTCACGAGCCTCGGCCAGCACTACCTGGTGCCGGCCATCGCGCGCTATCGCGAGCGCTACCCGGACGTGCACGTCGAGCTGACCCTCGCGCAGCGGATGCCCGATTTGCTCGACGAGGGGTATGACGTCGCGATCGTCGTCGGCCGCGACCTGCCGGATTCGGGGCTCGTGTCGCAGCGGCTCGGTGTGAGCTACAGCGTCGTGTGCGCATCGCCCGGGTATGTCGAGTCGCACGGCGTGCCGCAGCGGCCGGCCGACCTCGCGCAGCATGTGTGCCTCGGGATGATCGCGCCGGGCTTTCACTTCGACGAATGGGCGCTATCGGGGCCGAACGGCGACGAGGTCGTGCCGGTCACGGCGCCACCGTTTCGCGTGAACGTCGCCGAGGCGCTCGCGGTGGCCGTGCGGGAAGGGATGGGGATCGGCGGTCTGCCGCTCTATTCGGCGATCGGCTGGCTGCGCAGCGGGCACATCGTGCGCGTGATGCCCGAGTACCGGTCGCACGTGATGAACATCTACGCGCTGTATCCGTCGCGCCAGTACCTCGACGCGAAAATTCGCACCTGGGTCGATTTCCTGCGCGACGAACTGCCGGCCACGCTCGCCGCCGACGAAGCCGCGCTCGAGCAGTACACGCGTGCGACATGACAGCGCGGTTGACCGCGATCTGACGAGATTTGTCCTTCACGCAACATTTTTTTACGAACGCGTGTCAGACAGTTTGATACTGTGGGAATTAACGAGATACGCAACCCCGGAGTAGCAATGGATACGCACCTGATGATCGGCCTTGGAGTCCTGCTGGGCGCGGCCGCGGCCGCCGCGGCGACCCGCGACCTGCTGCGCGCGATGAAGGCGAAGGCGCAGATGAAGCCGGTGCCGGTGCGGGTGCGCGAGCAACGCCGCCCCGGCCGCTGATCCGGCCGTCACGCTCCGGGTTGAAAAAGGCCGCGCAACGCGGCCGCGCGGGCCGGCGTTCAGCCGAGCTCGACGACCTTGTCCCATGCGAACGCGGTATTTTCCAGTTCGCCGGTGCGCCGGTGGATGTAGCCGCGCGGATTGCACACCACGCGCGTGCCGCCGTCCGCCACATAGTCGAATGACGTATGCGTGTGGCCGTGGAGCCACAGATTGACCGGCGGCTGCACGAGCTCCGCCATGTCCGTTACGAATCCCGCCGACGCAAGATCTTCCGCATAGCGCTCCGCCAGCGAGCGCCGGTGCGGCGCATGGTGGGTCACGACGATCGTCTGGCCCGCGAACGGTGTGGCGAGCTGCGCTTCGAGCCACGCGCGGCTGCGTCGATGCAGCGCGATCGCGTCCGCCGGCGAGAAATCCCGCTCCGGCGTGCCCGGCGCCCCATGCAGCGCCGCATCGTGCGGCCAGGTCACCTGGATCAATCCCTTGAAATCGAGCATTACGCGCTGCCCGGCCTCGATCGAACCGGCAAGGCTGGCTTCGTCGGCGCCGAACAGCGAAAAATCGGCCCAGAGCGTCGTGCCGAGCACGCGGTAGCGCTGCCCGGGATCGACGTAGACGTCGTTGTTCAGGTAATGCACGTTGTCGAGCGCCTGCGCCGCATCGCGCATTGCCGACTCCAGCGCGCCGAATTCCCCGTCGTAGTACTCGTGGTTGCCCGGCACGTAGATCACCGGCACCGCGGGATCGAACGTTTCGGCGGCCCAGCGCAGGCCTTCCGCGTGATTGTGGATGTCGCCGGCGAGCACGACGAGATCCGCGTCGGCATGCGGGATCGCGTCGGGCAGGTTGCTTTCGAGATGCAGGTCGGACAGGACGCGGACTTTCACGGGTGTGGCTCCGGAGTGGACGGCTTCAGCGCAGGACCTTGCCGGGATTCATCAGGCCGCGCGGATCGAGCGCGGTCTTCAGCGTGCGCATCAGCGTCGTTTCGACCGGCGACTTGTAACGCTGCGCGTCGTCGATCTTCAACTGGCCGATGCCGTGCTCCGCGCTGATCGTGCCGTGGTGGCGATGCACGTTGTCGTAGACGATCCGGTTGATCGGCGCCTGGAACGTGGCTAGGAACGCTTTCGGGTCGCCGCCTTCGGGCATCTGCACGTTGTAGTGGAGATTGCCGTCGCCGAGGTGACCGAACGTGACCATCCGCGCGCCCGGCGCGGCTTGCTGGATCGCCGCGTCGGTCTCGTCGATGAAGCGCGCGATCGACGAAATCGGCACCGCGATGTCGTGCTTGATGTTGAGCCCCTCGTCGGCCTGCGCGAGCGGGATGTGTTCACGCAGATCCCAGAACGCGCGCGACTGCGCGAGATTCTCCGCGACCACCGCGTCGACCACGAGCCCGGCCTCGAACGCTTCTTCCATCAGTTTCTCGAACAGCGCGCGCGCATGCGCTTCGCTTTCGTTGTCGGACAGTTCGAGCAGCACCGTCTGCGCATGCGTCTGCGCGAACGGGTAGCGCAGCTGCGGGTAGTGCTTGCCGACGAGCTGCATGCAGAAGTCCGACATCAGCTCGAAGCCGGTCAGCAGCGGCCCGGCCGCGCGCTGCGCGAGGGCGAGGAAATCGAGCGCCGCGTGCGGCGATTCGAGCGCGGCGAGGGCGGTGACCTGCGCGGCCGGCAGCGGATGCAGCTTCATCACGGCCGCCGTGATGATCCCGAGCGTGCCTTCCGCGCCGATGAACAGGTCGCGCAGGTCGTAGCCCGTATTGTCCTTGCGCAGCCCGCGCAGGCCGTCCCAGATTTCACCTTGCGGCGTCACGACCTCGAGCCCGAGACACAGCTCGCGCGCGTTGCCGTAGCGCAGCACCGCGGTGCCGCCCGCGTTGGTCGACAGGTTGCCGCCGATCGTGCAGCTGCCTTCCGCCGCGAGGCTCAGCGCGAACAGCCGGTCGCCTTCGCGGGCGCGCGCCTGCACGTCGGCGAGGATCACGCCGGCTTCGACGGTGATCGTGTTGTTGTGCGGATCGAGCGCGCGCACGCGGTTCAGGCGCGCGACGCTCAGCACGGCCTGGCTGCCGCTCGCGTCGGGCGTGGCGCCGCCGGCCAGGCCCGTGTTGCCGCCTTGCGGCACGAGCGCGATGCCGTGTGCGTTGGCCAGCTTGACGAGCGCGGCGACTTCGGCGGTGTTCGCGGGCTTCAGCACCGCGCACGCGGCACCCTTGTAGCGGCGGCGCCAGTCGGTCAGGAACGGTTCGGTGTCGTGCGGGTCGGTCAGCACATGATCGGCGCCGATCGCGTCACGGCACGCGGAAACGAAAGCTTCGGAGGACATCATCACCTTGTCGCGTAAGGGTCAGGACGCGGCGCGCGACTTTTTCGCCGCGCGCTTGAACGGCGCGACGTACGCCAGCGCCGCCACGAAGAAGACGACGGCGAGCGCGGTCTCGCACCAGCCGAGCGTCGCGGACAGCCCGCGATCGGACATGCCGCGCACGACGCCTTCGGCGAAATAGACGAGTATCAGCATGCTCGCCCACTGCATCGTATAGATGTTACGCCGCCAGACGCCGGGCAGCGCGAGCGCGAGCGGGATCGCCTTGAGCATCAGCGCGGAGCCGCCCGGGCGCAGCGGCGCGAGCCACAGCTCCCACGCGAGCGACAGCGCGATCAGTGCGACGAGGCACGCGGTGGCGACCAGCGCGTGGCGCGGCCGGGCCGCGACGGCGGGGCGGGCGGGGGCGTTCATGCGGTCTCGGCGGCCTGGGCGCTGGACAGGGCGGCCGCCGCGCGCGCGAGCCGCACGCCGAGCGCGGCCGCGAGCGCCTTTTCGTCTGCCGACAGCCCGGCGGCTGCCGAGCGATCGTGCTGCGCGACGTGCGACGCGCCGTACGGCGTACCGCCGGTGCGCGTCGTGGTGAGCGCGGATTCCGTGTACGGGATCCCGACGATCATCATCCCGTGATGGAGCAGCGGCAGCATCATCGACAGCAACGTCGATTCCTGGCCGCCGTGCAGGCTGCCCGTCGACGTGAACACGCAGGCCGGCTTGCCGGTCAGTGCGCCCGACAGCCATTGCGGTGTGGTGCCGTCGAGGAAATACTTGAGCGAGGCGGCCATGTTGCCGAAGCGGGTCGGCGAGCCGAGCGCGAGGCCCGCGCACTCCTCGAGATCCCGCAGTTCCGCGTACGGCGGGCCGTCGGCGGGGATGTCGGGGGCAGTGGCTTCGCAGACGGCCGACACGGGCGGCACGGTGCGGATGCGGGCCTGCATGCCCGGCACGCTGTCGATGCCGTTCGCGATCGCGAGCGCGAGATCGCGCGTGGCGCCGTGGCGGCTGTAATAGAGGACGAGGATGTCTTTCATGGGCGACGGAGCCGCGTGCGGCCGCGCGCGTGCCCGGTGCAGTCGGCCCCTGCTGGAATCGAGCGGCTATTATAGGGGCTGAAGCCGTCGCGCAGCGCGACGGCGGCGCGCCGTCGGGCGCGCGGCATCAAGAAGGAGAAGTCGTTTGCCGAAGTTGAGCGTCGATCTCGACACCATCAAGCGCCTCGCGCAGTTCGCGGCCCGGCGCAGCGCCGAGGATCGCATCCCGCAAGTGGCGGGCAGCCTCACGTTCACGACGATGCTGGCGCTCGTGCCGCTCGTGACGGTCGCGTTCGCGCTGTTCACCGCGTTCCCGATGTTCGCGTCGTTCCAGATCTCGCTGCAGGGGTTCCTCGCGGATCACCTGATGCCCGCGCAGTTCAACGTCCAGATCTTCAAGTACCTGAACCAGTTCGCGTCGAAGGCGAAGGGGCTGACGACGGCCGGCCTGATCGTGCTCGTCGTCACGTCGGTGATGACGATGATGACGATCGAATCGGCGTTCAACCTGATCTGGCGGGTGCGCAAGCCGCGGCCGTTCGCGCAGCGCGTGCTCGCGTACTGGGCGCTGATCACGCTCGGCCCGTTGCTGTTCGGCGTGAGCCTGTCGATCTCGTCGTACCTGTTCACGCAGTCGCTGGCGTTTACGGGCGCCGCGCCGTCCACGTCGATCGTCGAGTGGCTGCTCGCGCTCGTCTCGCTGCCGTTGACGGTGCTCGCGTTCACGCTGCTGTACGTGTACCTGCCGAACTGCACGGTTGCATGGCGCGACGCGGTGATCGGCGGGCTGTTCGCGGCCGTCGCGTTCGAGCTCGCGAAGCGCGGCTTCGGCTACTACGTGCGGCGTATTCCGACCTATACGGCCGTCTATGGCGCGTTCGCGGCGCTGCCCGTGTTCCTGTTGTGGGTGTACCTGAGCTGGTTCATCGCGTTGCTCGGCGCGATGGTGGCGTCCGCGCTGCCGGCGATCCGCGTCGGCCAGTTCCACCGCATCCACTACCCGGGCAGCGACCTGCTCGACGCGCTGGAAATGCTCGCGCGGCTGGCCGAGGCGCGCACGGCCGGCAAGCGCGGCTACACGGCGCTGCGGCTCGCGACCATGTTGCGCTGCGACATGGAAACCGCGCAGCGCCTGCTGACGACGATGGAGGAGCGGGAATGGATTGCGCGGCTCGACGGCGGCGGCGAGACCACGCCGCGCTACATCCTGCTCGCGAACCCGGAGCAGCTGACGCTTGCGCAGCTGTTTGACGTGCTGGTGATCGACCGCACGGAACTCACCTACCAGCTGCAGCGGCGCCGCAGCCACGTGGATGGTGCTGCGTTGCTCGCGGTGCTGTCGAGCGACCGCTTCGACGTGTCGCTCGCGACGCTGATCGCCGCGCACCGGCTCGCGGGTGCGCAGCCGACGGCGATGCCGGGGCAGGCGCCGGGCGCCGTGCCCGATCCGCACGCGCGGCCGCCGCGCCCCGCGTGAGCGGGGCGCCCGGCCGCGTCATAACGGAATCTTGCCCGTACAGATATCCTTGAACATCACCCAGTCGCCCATCAGGCTGTAGATCGGGTGCCGGAACGTGGCCGGGCGGTTCTTCTCGAAGAAGAAGTGTCCGACCCACGCGAACCCGTAGCCGCAGACGATCGCTGCCGGCAGCCACAGCCAGTCGCCGGTCGCGATCGCCATCGCGACGCAGCCGATCACGCCGAGCGAGCCGATGAAGTGCAGCCGCCGCGACGTCCGGTTCTGGTGTTCATTCAGGTAATACGGGTAGAAATCGGCGAAGCTGGCGAATTGCTCCGAATGCGTATGCGCCATGGACGTCTCCTCCGGCCGCTGTTCATGGGGCCATTGTGCTGCCGGCAGTCCGCTTCCGCAAGCGGGGGCGGCCCGCCGCAGCGGGCCCGCGCTTTCCTTTTGACAGGCTTTCCGATACGATCGAACGAGGTTTTGCATTCAAGCATGAGGGGACTACGATGCGCGTCAGCGATATTCTGAAAGTGAAGGGCAACACGCTGTTTACGGTGACGCCCGATAAGCCGCTGCGCGAAGCGGTCGATACGATGGCCGAACACGACATCGGTTCGCTCGTCGTGATGGAGTACGGCGATCTCGTCGGGATGCTGACGTTCCGCGAGATCATCCTGCGTCTGCACGTGAACGGCGGCGCGATCGGCGACGTGCAGGTGCGCAAGGTGATGGACGAGCCGCTCACGTGCACGCCGGAAACGGACGTCAACGAAGTGCGCCGGATGATGCTCGAGCGCCATGCGCGCTACATGCCGGTGCTCGACAAGAAGGTGCTGATGGGCGTCATTTCGTTCTACGACGTCGCGAAGACGGTCGTCGAGGCGCAGAGCTTCGAGAACCGGATGCTGAAGGCATACATCCGCGACTGGCCGGAATCGGAAGCCGAAGCGCACAAGTCGTGAACCATGCCGCGCCCGTCGCCGTCATGCGCGGGCGCCGCTACCCGGCACGCGGCGGCGCAGGTGGGTCCTGCGCCGCCTTTTTTTCAATGACCACACGAGGCCCGCGCAGCGCTGCCCAGACGGCGCGCGCGTATTCCGCATGAGCGATCAAACGCAAGCCACTTCCAGGCGGCGTGACGAACGGCGCGCGCACGCGTCGCAGTTCGACCTGCTGCGCGAGCGCCGTTTCGCGCCGTTCTTCACGACCCAGTTCCTCGGCGCGCTGAACGACAACGTCTTCAAGATCGGCTTCACGTCGCTCGTCACCTATCACACCGCGCGGTTCTCCGGCGTCGATGCGAAGACGGCGGCCTTCCTGATTTCCGCGATCTTCATCTTGCCGTTCGTGCTGTTCTCGGCGACGTCCGGCCAGATCGCCGACAAGTACGACAAGGCGACCCTCACGCGTTTCGTGAAGACCTTCGAGATCGTGCTGATGCTGGTCGGCGCGGCCGGTTTCGTCACGCACAGCGCGCCGCTGCTGTATCTGTGCACGTTCATGATGGGGATGCACTCGACGCTGTTCGGGCCCGTCAAGTATTCGTACCTGCCGCAGCATCTCGGCGAGCACGAGCTGGTCGGCGGCAACGGCCTCGTCGAGATGGGCACGTTCATCGCGATCCTGATCGGCACGATCATCGGCGGCGCGGCCGCGGGCATCGAAGGCAACGGCGAGCGCGTGCTCGCGGTGAGCGTCGTCGTCATCGCGCTCGCGGGGCGGTTCGTCGCGCAGCGCGTGCCGTCCACGACGGCGCCGCAGCCCGATCTCGTGATCAACTGGAATCCGGTCAGCGAGACCTGGCGCAACCTCGGGCTCGCCCGGCAGAATCGCACCGTGTTCCTGAGCCTGCTCGGCATCTCGTGGCTGTGGTTCGTCGGCGCGACGTTCCTCACGTCGTTCTTCAATTTCGCGAAGGACGTGCTGTCCGCCAGCCCCGACGTCGTCACGATCCTGCTCGCGACGTTCTCGGTCGGTATCGGCCTCGGCTCGCTGCTGTGCGAGCGCCTGTCGCAGCGGCGCGTCGAGATCGGTCTCGTGCCGCTCGGCTCGATCGGCATCAGCGTGTTCGCGATCGAGCTGTATTTCGCGAGCCATGCGCTGCCGTCGCCCGGCCATCTGCTGTCGGTCGGCGAGTTCCTGGCCGGCGCGCGCCACTGGCGCATCCTGGCGGACCTGTTCCTGCTCGCGATGTTCGGCGGCTTCTACAGCGTGCCGCTGTACGCGCTGATCCAGAGCCGCAGCGCCCCGACGCACCGTGCGCGGATCATCGCCGCGAACAACATCCTGAACGCGCTGTTCATGATCCTGTCGGCCGTGATGGCGATGGGGCTGACCAAGGCCGGCGTCGACATCCCGGGGCTGTTCCTCGTCACCGCGCTGCTGAACGTGATCGTCGCCGCGTATATCTATCTGCTCGTGCCCGAGTTCCTGCTGCGCTTCGTCGCATGGGTGCTCGTGCATACGTTCTACCGGATTCGCCTCGTGCACGCGGAGCGGATTCCGGCGGAAGGGGCGGCCGTGCTCGTGTGCAACCACGTCAGTTATGTCGATGCGCTCGTGCTGGCCGCCGCGAGCCCGCGCCCGATCCGTTTCGTGATGGACCACCGGATCTTCAAGACGCGCTTCGCGAGCTGGGTGTTCCGGCATGCGAAGGCGATCCCGATCGCGCCGCGCCACGAGGATCCCGCGATGCTCGCGCGTGCGTACGACGCATGCGAGGCCGCGCTGAAGGAAGGCGAACTCGTGTGCATCTTCCCGGAAGGCAAGCTGACGAAGACGGGCGACATCAACACGTTCCACCACGGCATCACGGAGATTCTGGGTCGCACGCCGGCGCCGGTGATCCCGATGGCGCTGCGCGGGCTGTGGGGCAGCTATTTTTCGCGGCATTCCGATGCGCGGATGCCGCGGCCCATCAAGCGCGGCGTGATGAGCCGGCTGACGCTGGCGGTCGGCGAGCCGATCCCGGCGTCGGTCGCGACACCCGAAGCGCTTCAGGCGGCAGTCACCGAACTGCGCGGCGCGCGGAAGTAGGCGGGGCGGGCCCGGCGGCGCCGCCCCGGGCCGTCATGGCCGCCGTGAACGGGCTTGTTCGACCGGAACGGCGCGGGTCCGCAATCGTCGCCCGGGCCGTTCCCGTGCCAGGCCGGTATGGTCCGAACGGTTCACACGGCCCGCGTGCCCGGGACGGCTGGCATAATAGCGGCTTACCTCTTTTCTCGACCGGCAAACGATCGACCTGCCTGCGGCCTGGGCAGCGCATCGGTTTGTCCATTTCTCTTTGGGCGGTTCCATCATGTCCGGCAATACCCTCGGCACGCTTTTCACTGTCACGACCTTCGGCGAATCGCACGGTCCCGCGATCGGCTGCGTGATCGACGGCTGCCCGCCGGGAATGGGGCTGACCGAAGCCGACATCCAGGTCGAACTCGATCGCCGCAAGCCCGGCACGTCGCGCCACGTGACGCAGCGGCAGGAGGCCGACGAGGTCGAGATCCTGTCGGGCGTGTTCGAAGGCGTGACGACCGGTACGCCGATCGCGCTGCTGATCCGCAACACCGACCAGCGCAGCAAGGACTACGGCAACATCGTCGAGACGTTCCGCCCCGGCCACGCCGACTATACCTACTGGCAGAAATACGGCATCCGCGACTATCGCGGCGGCGGCCGTTCGTCCGCGCGCCTGACCGCGCCGATCGTCGGCGCGGGTGCGGTCGCGAAGAAGTGGCTGCGCGAGCGCTTCGGCGTCGAGGTGCGCGGCTACATGAGCGGCCTCGGGGAGATCGACGTGCCGTTCGTCGACTGGTCGCACGTGCACGAGAATCCGTTCTTCTCGCCGAATGCGGCCGTCGTGCCGGAGCTCGAGGCGTACATGGATGCGCTGCGCAAGGATGGTGATTCGATCGGCGCGCGCATCGACGTCGTCGCATCGGGTGTGCCGGTCGGCTGGGGTGAGCCGGTGTTCGACCGTCTCGATGCGGACATCGCAAAGGCGATGATGAGCATCAACGCGGTGAAGGGCGTCGAGATCGGCGCGGGCTTCGACAGCGTCGCGCAGCGCGGCTCGGTGCACGGCGACGAGCTGACGCCGGGCGGTTTCGTCGGCAACCATGCGGGCGGCGTGCTCGGCGGGATTTCGACGGGGCAGGACATCACCGTGTCGATCGCGATCAAGCCGACGTCGAGCATCCGCACGCCGCGCCGTTCGATCACGAAGGCCGGTGAGGAAGCGACGGTGGAAACGTTCGGCCGCCACGATCCTTGCGTCGGCATTCGTGCGACGCCGATCGCGGAGTCGATGCTCGCGCTGGTGCTGATCGACCATGCATTGCGCCATCGCGCGCAGTGCGGCGATGTAGAGACGCCGACGCCGAAGATCGCGGGCAGCGCGACCTGACGCGAGCGGGCGGGGCGCAGCGCGTCTCGCCGCCAGTTGCGCGGAGCATGCAAAACGGGGCGCTGCATCAAGCAGCGCCCCGTTTCGTTTGCGGCAACCCAAAAAGCGCGCCGCGCGTGGCGGCGCATTCCGGCAATTACATGTTTGGGTAGTTCGGCCCGCCACCGCCTTCCGGCGTGACCCACACGATGTTCTGCGTCGGGTCCTTGATGTCGCAGGTCTTGCAGTGCACGCAGTTCTGCGCGTTGATCACCAGGCGATCGCTGCCGTCGTCGTTCTTCACGAACTCATACACGGCCGCCGGGCAGAAGCGCCCCTCCGGCCCCGCGTACGTGCGCAGGTTCACGTTCACCGGCACGTTCGCATCCTTCAGCGTCAGGTGCGCGGGCTGGTTCTCTTCGTGGTTCGTGTTCGAGATGAACACCGACGAGAGGCGATCGAACGTCAGCTTGCCGTCCGGCTTCGGATACTCGATCGGCTGGCATTGCGACGCCGGCTTCAGCATCTCGTGGTCCGCATGCTTGTGATGCAGCGTCCACGGCACGTTGCCGCCCATCACCTTCTGCTCGAGCCCGACCATCAGCGTGCCGAGGTACAGGCCCTTCGCCATCCACTGCTTGAAGTTGCGCGCGCGGTACAGCTCCGTGTAAAGCCACGATTGCTTGAAGGCGTCCGGGTATGCGTTGAGCTCGTCCGACTGGCGGCCGGCCTGCACCGCGTCGAACGCGGCGTCGGCCGCCAGCATGCCGGTCTTGATCGCCGCGTGGCTGCCCTTGATCCGCGACGCGTTCAGGAAGCCCGCGTCGTCGCCGATCAGCGCGCCGCCCGGGAACACCGTCTTCGGCAGCGACAGCAGCCCGCCGGCCGTGATCGCGCGCGCGCCGTACGACACGCGCTTGCCGCCTTCCAGGAACGCGCGGATCGACGGGTGCGTCTTGTAGCGCTGGAATTCCTCGAACGGCGACAGGTACGGGTTCGTGTAGCCGAGGCCCACCACGAAGCCGACCACGACCTGGTTGTTGTCCATGTGATACAGGAACGAGCCGCCGTACGTATCCGACTTCAGCGGCCAGCCGGCCGTGTGGATCACGAGGCCCGGCTTGTGCTTGGCCGGATCGATCTCCCACAGTTCCTTGATGCCGATCCCGTAGGCCTGCGGATCCGCATTCGCGTCGAGCTTGAACTTCGAGATCAGCTGGCGGCCCAGATGGCCGCGGCAGCCTTCGGCGAACAGCGTGTACTTCGCGTGCAGCTCCATGCCGAGCTGGAAGTTCTCGGTCGGCTCGCCGTCCTTGCCCACGCCCATATTGCCGGTCGCGACGCCCTTCACGGAGCCGTCGTCGTTGTACAGGATCTCGGCGGCCGGGAAGCCGGGGAAGATCTCGACGCCCAGCGCTTCGGCCTGTGCCCCAAGCCAGCGCGTGACGTTGCCCAGCGAAATGACGTAGTTGCCGTGGTTCTGGAAGTTGGCGGGCAGCGCCCAGTTCGGCGTGGTGACCGCGCTCTTCTCGGACAGGAACAGGAAGCGGTCTTCCGTCACCTCGACGTCGAGCGGCGCGCCGCGTTCCTTCCAGTCGGGGAACAGTTCGTTGATCGCGCGCGGGTCCATCACCGCGCCCGACAGGATGTGCGCGCCGATCTCGGAACCCTTCTCGAGCACGCACACGCCGATCTCGGTGCCTTTCTCGGCGGCCAGCTGCTTGAGCCGGATCGCCGCCGACAGCCCGGCGGGGCCGCCGCCGACGATCACGACGTCGTATTCCATCGATTCGCGCGGGCCGTATTGCTCGATGAGGCTTGCGGGGGTCATTGGCGTTCCTCTAACCGTTAGAATGCTTTTATTCGGGAGCGTATTGTCTGCGAAACGAAACGCTTGCCGCAACAGCATGCGGCTAGATTAGCACGATCGTTCTATTTTCGTGCTAGGGTAATGCCGCTCGAACCATGTTGCTCGTGGCGGCGAAACGATATCGAAAGGGGAAGTGCAAATGGGTCGGTCGATCAATCTGGAAGGCAAGGTTGCGCTGGTCACGGGCGCGTCGAGCGGCCTCGGGCAGCGCTTTGCGCAGGTGCTGTCGCAGGCCGGTGCGAAGGTCGTGCTCGCGAGCCGTCGGGTCGAGCGCCTGAAGGAGCTGCGTGCCGAGATCGAGGCGGCGGGCGGCGCCGCGCACGTCGTGTCGCTCGACGTCACCGACGTCCAGAGCATCAAGGCGGCGGTCGCGCACGCGGAGACGGAAGCCGGTACGATCGACATCCTCGTGAACAATTCGGGCGTCTCGACGATGCAGAAGCTCGTCGACGTGACGCCGGCGGATTTCGAGTTCGTATTCGACACCAACACGCGCGGTGCGTTTTTCGTCGCGCAGGAAGTCGCGAAGCGGATGATCATGCGCGCGAACGGAAGCGGCAACGGCAAGCCGCCGTGCCGGATCATCAACATCGCGTCGGTGGCCGGGCTGCGCGTGTTTCCGCAGATCGGGCTGTTCGCGATGAGCAAGGCCGCAGTCGTGCAGATGACGCGCGCGATGGCGCTCGAGTGGGGGCGCCACGGGATCAACGTCAACGCGATCTGTCCGGGCTATATCGATACCGAAATCAATCATTATCTGTGGGAAACCGAGCAGGGCCAGAAGCTGCAGTCGATGCTGCCGCGCCGGCGCGTCGGCAAGCCGCAGGATCTCGACGGGCTGTTGTTGCTGCTCGCGGCCGACGAGTCGCAGTTCATCAATGGCTCGATTATCTCCGCCGACGACGGCTTCGGCCTCGCCTGAGCGGACGACATACCGCAACAAAGAAGACTGCAATGAGTGATTATTCCCCCGTTTTTGAGATGTCGATGCCGATCCGCTGGGGCGACATGGACGCGTTCGGCCATGTGAACAACACGGTCTATTTCCGCTACATGGAGCAGGCGCGGATCTCGTGGTTCGAGGAGCTCGGCATCGCCGGCGGCAACGGCGAGGGGCAGGGGCCTGTCATCGTCACGGCGTCGATGGAATTTCTCAAGCAGCTGCACTATCCGGGCGACGTGATTGCGAAGATGTCGGCTGCGAAACCCGGCCGCAGCAGCTTCGATACCGGTTTCGAGCTGACGCGCGCCGACGATCCGCAGCATGTCTATGCGCGCGGCAATGCGCGCTGCGTGTGGGTCGACTACGCGCTCGGCAAGTCGGTGCCGCTGCCCCAGTTGCTGCGCGACACGATCGAGCGCGCGCTCGCGGCGAAGGTCGGCTGAGCGTCGGGTCGGCGAGTCCGGGCCGGCACAAGGTCGCCGGGGCGTCACGCCATACCCGTTGTTTCCCGAATCGGCCGCCCGGTGCGGCCGATTGTCATCCGGGCGCCGACACTCACTGCCCGAGCAGGCGCTGCAGCAGCTCCGGTGTATTGTTGGTCCCGTACTTGCGCATCAGCCGTGCACGGTAGATGTCGACCGTGCGCGAGCTGATGTCGAGCACGCGCCCGATCTGCTTGCTGGTCTTGCCGGTCGCGAGCTGCGCGGCGATCTCGCGCTCGCGCGGGGTCAGTTCGACGGCGACCCGGCGCGTCGCGCTCAAATCCTCGAAGGTCCACACGCCCGCCGCAAGCGGGGCGGTGCGGTCGATCGCACGGCCGGTGACGTGGCACCAGAACAGCTCGCCGTCCGCCCGCTTCATGATTCTGTCATCCGAGTAGATGCCGTTCGCGGCCATCACGCGCGCGATACGTTCGCCGATGCGCTGGAATTCGTCCGTCGACGGGTAGAGCACCTCGTACGATTTCCCGATCAGGTCGGCCCGCGCGCAGCGGAAGATCGACGCGAGCGCGTCGTTGCAGTCCTCGATCACGCGGTCGCGCGACAGCACGAGGCCGAGCGGCGCGAGGTGGAAGGCAGTCTGGTAATCGAGAGCGGGCATGGCGCAGGCAAGCGGAGGCAAACGCTTATGTATTTTTGCGTATTGTGCCGCATCCGCGCCGCATCGTACCCTTTCAGGCATCTCGTGGCGGTCTGCCGCGGTATAAAAAACAGCGCGCCTCGACGCAGGCCTCGCCGTGCATGCATAGAATGATGCGGCGGGCTTGCGGGCCACGTGGGCGCGTGAACCGGTTTCGCTGGTTTCCATAGAGGAAGGGACAACTGATGAACAAAGTCTATCCAAGCGCGGCTGCCGCGCTGGAAGGGATCGTCCGCGACGGACAGACCTTCGCGGTGGGCGGCTTCGGCCTGTGCGGGATTCCCGAGGCGCTGATCGCGGCGTTGCGCGATACGGCCGTCAAGGGCATCACCTGCATCAGCAACAACGCGGGCGTCGACGGTTTCGGCCTCGGCCTGCTGCTGGAAACGCGCCAGATCAAGAAGATGATCTCGTCGTACGTCGGCGAGAACAAGGAGTTCGAGCGCCAGTACCTGGCCGGCGAACTCGAGCTCGAATTCACGCCGCAAGGCACGCTCGCCGAGAAGCTGCGCGCGGGCGGTGCGGGCATCCCGGCGTTCTTCACGAACACGGGCTACGGCACCGTGATCGCGGAAGGCAAGGAAACGCGCCAGTTCGGCGATCGCCACTACGTGCTCGAGCCGTCGCTGACGGCCGATGTCGCGCTCGTGAAGGCCTGGAAGGCCGACAAGTCCGGCAACCTGATCTTTCGCCGCACCGCGCGCAACTTCAACCCGATGTGCGCGATGGCCGGCAAGATCACCGTCGCCGAGGTCGAGGAGATCGTCGAGAACGGCGAACTCGATCCCGACCACATCCACACGCCGGGGATTTTCGTGCAACGCATCGTGCTGAACGCGACGCCCGAAAAACGCATCGAACAACGCGTCGTACGCGCGAAAGGAGACTGACATGGCCTGGAATCGTGACCAGATGGCCGCGCGCGCGGCGAAGGAATTGCAGGACGGCTTCTACGTGAACCTCGGCATCGGCTTGCCGACGCTCGTTGCGAACCACGTGCCGGAAGGTGTCGAGGTGTGGCTGCAATCGGAGAACGGCCTGCTCGGCATCGGCCCGTCGCCGACCGAAGACGAAGTCGACGCCGATCTCATCAACGCCGGCAAGCAGACCGTCACGACGCTGCCGGGCTCGTCGATCTTCTCGTCGGCCGATTCGTTCGCGATGATCCGCGGCGGCCACATCAACCTGGCGATCCTCGGCGCAATGCAGGTCAGCAAGCAGGGCGACCTCGCGAACTGGATGATCCCCGGCAAGATGATCAAGGGGATGGGCGGCGCGATGGATCTCGTCGCCGGCGTGAAGCGCGTCGTCGTGCTGATGGAGCATGTCGCGAAGGGCGACCAGCACAAGATCCTCGAGGAATGCAACCTGCCGCTGACGGGCGTCGGCGTGGTCGACCTGATCATCACCGATCTCGGCGTGATCGAAGTGACGCCGTCCGGCCTGAAGGTGCTTGAACTCGCCGACGGCGTGAGCGCCGACGAGATCCAGGCGAAGACGGGCGCGCCGCTCGACATCAGCGCGGTCGCATAAGGTTCTGCGCGTACGCGCAGCTTCGACGCCCCGCATGCCGGACGACGGCATGCGGGGCGTTTGTCATGGTGTCCTCGGTCAGGCCGATCGTCGGATGCCCGACGAGCGGACCCGTGCGGCTGAAGCGGTTTACAATCGTTTGCATCGGGCGTCGCAAGCGTTGCCCTGCGCGTCGCCCCCGTTCGACAGGATGCCAACGATGCCAACGACCCCAGCGAATTCCCAGGTTCCTCGCCAGCGGCGCGTGCAGTGTGCGAGCGCTGCCGGCCTTCACCACGTCGCCTATACCGAGTGGGGCGATCCCGCCAACCCGCGCGTGCTGGTCTGCGTGCACGGGTTGACCCGTTCCGGGCGCGATTTCGACCGGCTCGCCGCGGCGCTGTCCGACACGTATCGCGTCGTCTGCCCCGATGTCGTCGGGCGCGGCCAGTCGGACTGGCTGGCCGATCCGCGGCTCTATGCGATCCCGCAATACGTGTCCGACATGGTGACGCTGATCGCGCGGCTCGACGTCGAATCGGTCGACTGGTTCGGCACGTCGATGGGCGGGTTGATCGGCATGGCGTTCGCGGGGCTACCGGGTTCGCCGCTGCGCCGGATGATCGTCAATGACGTCGGCCCGCGCATCGAACCCGAGTCGCTCACGCGCATCGGTGAATATCTCGGCGTGCAGCCGCGCTTTGCGACCCGGCAGGAGGGCATCGACTATCTGACGTCGCTGTCGCTGCCGTTCGGGGCGCTGACCGCCGACGAGTGGAGCGAGATCAACGGGCCGCTGCTGCGCGAGCTGCCCGAAGGGGGCTGGACGGTTCGCTACGATCCGCGCATCGCCGAACCGTTCAAGGCGACGACGCCCGAATTGGCGGCGCTCGGCGAGGCTGCGCTGTGGCACGCGATCGAGACGACGAACGCGTCGCTGCTCGTCGTGCGTGGCGAGACGTCCGACCTGCTGTCGCGCGAGACGGTGGCCGAGATGGAGCGTCGCGGCCGGCATGTGACGCACGCCGAGATCCCAGGGGCGGGCCACGCGCCGGCGTTCATCGACGCAAGCCAGATTGCGCTCGCGCGGCGGTTTTTCGTCGAAGGCGATGCATAAACGCGTCATAATATGCGGTTCGGCGGCACGCGGGCCGTGCCGCCGCCCGAATCTCCATCCACTCACGACCGGAACATTCCATGGCAGTCATTCGTCACCACGTCGGGGCCCGTCTCTCCGAAACCGCGATTCACAACGGTACCGTGTATCTGGCCGGCCAGATCGCCGAAGACACCACCCAGGACATCAGGGGCCAGACGCGCGAAGTGCTCGGCCACATCGATCGCCTGCTCGCCGAAGCGAACAGCGACAAGGCGCATCTGCTGTCGGTTCAGATCTACATCTCGGATCTGGCGAACTTCGAAGGCATGAATGCGGAGTGGGACGCATGGGTCGCGCACGGCAACACGCCGCCGCGCGCCACCGTCGAGGCGAAGCTCGCGGATCCGGCACTGCTCGTCGAGATCGTGGTCGTCGCTGCGCAGCGGAGCTGAACGCAACCCGACGATGATCGCATTCCGCCAGGCCGAGCAATGACCGAGTCCGTTTCCGCCTCCCCCGTCGCGGCGCCGTCGTTCGACGACGTGCTCGCGTTCGTGCGCGAGCGGGCCGGCGACGTGCGCCTGTCGTCGGGCGAACTGCTCGCCGATCACTCGGCCGGCACGGCGTCGATCATGCGCACGCTGAATGTCGATCCGTCCGCGATGCAGGCGGCCGCGCTGTTCGTGCTGACGCCGCACCTGAGCGACCCCGAGCGCGAGCTCACCGAGCGGTTCGGCGACGAAGTGGCGCGGCTCGTGTCCGACGTGCGCAAGCTGTTGCGGCTCGGTACCGTCAGCCTGCGTGCCGCGCAGAACGCGGGGGCCGACGCGGGGCGCGATGCGGCCGAAGAGCGGCGCACGCAGATCGAGGCGCTGCGCAAGATGCTGCTGGCGTTCGCGCAAGACATCCGCGTGGTGCTGATCCGGCTCGCGTCGCGCTTGCAGTCGCTGCGCTACTACGCGGCCGCGAAGATCGACCCGCCGCCCGACGTCGCGCGCGAGACGCTCGAGATCTATGCGCCGCTCGCGAACCGTCTCGGCATCTGGCAATTGAAGTGGGAGCTCGAGGATCTCGCGTTCCGTTTCGAGGATCCCGTCACCTACAAGCGGATCGCGAAGCTGCTCGACGAGAAGCGCATCGAGCGCGAAGCGTACGTCAAGCAGGCGATCGACCGGTTGCAGCAAGAGCTGGCGGATGCGCACATCCAGGCCGACGTGAGCGGCCGGCCGAAGCATATCTACAGCATCTGGCGCAAGATGCGCGGCAAGGAACTCGACTTCTCCGAGCTGTACGACGTGCGCGCGTTTCGCGTGATCGTGCCGGACATCAAGGATTGCTACGCGGTGCTCGGCATCGTGCATCACCTGTGGCAGCCGGTGCCGAAGGAATTCGACGACTACATCTCGCGGCCGAAGCCGAACGGCTACAAGTCGCTGCACACGGTCGTGATCGGCGACGATGGCCGCGCGTTCGAAGTGCAGATCCGCACGCAGGAGATGCACCGCTTCGCCGAGTACGGCGTCGCCGCGCACTGGCGCTACAAGGAAGCCGGCGCGCGCGGCTACGGTGGCCAGTTCTCGGCAAGCGACAAGTACGACGAGAAGATTGCATGGCTGCGCCAGCTGCTTGCGTGGAAGGATGACGTCGAGGACGGCGCGGAACAGTCGGGCGACAAGGCGTGGGCGCAATTGCGCGAGACGTCGCTCGACGACGATCACATCTACGTGCTGACGCCGCAGGCGCGCGTGATCGCGTTGCCGCAGGGCGCGACGCCGGTCGATTTCGCATACCACCTGCACAGCGAGCTTGGCCATCGCTGCCGTGGCGCACGTGTCGACGGCGCGATGGTGCCGCTCAATACGCCGCTCGCAAACGGCCAGACGGTCGAGATCGTCGCGGTGAAGGAGGGCGGCCCGTCGCGCGACTGGCTGAACCTGCAGCTCGGCTATATGAAGAGCCCGCGCGCGCGTCAGAAGGTGCGGGCGTGGTTCAACTCGATCGAGCAGGAAGAAAACGTCGCGCATGGCCGCGCGCTCGTCGAAAAGACGCTGCAACGCGAGGGCAAGACGTCGGTCAGCCTGGACAATCTCGCCGCGAAGCTCGGCTTCAAGTCGCCCGAGGAGTTGTTCTCGGTCGTCGGCAAGGAAGAGTTCAGCCTGCGCAATGTCGAGCACGCGCTGTCCGATGCGCCGCCGCCCGAACCGGCGCCCGAGGCGCCTGCCGATTTCGAGAAGCGCAGCAGCGGCGCGAGCGTGGCGCATGGCGCGTCGACCGGTGTGCTGGTCGTGGGCGTCGACGCGCTGCTGACCCAGCTCGCGCGCTGCTGCCGTCCGGCGCCGCCCGATCCGATCAGCGGTTTCGTCACGCGCGGCAAGGGGATGTCGATCCACCGCACCGATTGCCCGACGTTCCGCCGGATGGTCGAGCGCGCGCCGGAGCGCGTGCTGCAGACGACCTGGTCGGCCGACGTGCTCGGCGGGCGCGGTGCGTCCGTCTATCCGGTCGACCTGATGATCGAGGCGAGCGACCGGCAAGGGTTGCTGCGCGACATCTCCGAAGTGTTCGCGCGCGAGAAGATGAACGTGGTGGGCGTGAAGACGCAGAGCCGCCGCAATGCGGCATTCATGCAGTTCACGGTCGAGGTGTCGAACTCGGCGCAGGTGCAGCGCGCGTGCACGCTGCTCGGCGAGGTGCAGGGCGTCGTGCGGGCGGGGCGGAAGGCCTGATGTGGGGTTCGAACACCGTTATTTTGCTGCGACCGCATAAAAATACTTGCCAAGCGGGTAGCGGCTCCATATAATCTTAGCTTCACTAGGCTCGTAGCTCAGCTGGTTAGAGCACCACCTTGACATGGTGGGGGTCGTTGGTTCGAGTCCAATCGAGCCTACCAACGAATTGAGAATGCCCGGTCTCCGGGTGTTCGATGCAGCAAATAACTCAACGCGAACAAGGCGAATACGGTTATGACACCGCGAACGTTGACCGAAACCTTTTCGGAGCGACGCTAGTCGAGGAACCCTTTCGCCCTTTCAGTTTGAGTGAAGTATCGAATGCGGCCCCTCGAAAGCGGGGCCGCATTTTTTTTGTCGCGACATTTTCCCGCGTGATTTTTATATCGCGTACCTGGTCTGCCGCCCACTGTCGGCATCACGGAGATTGCTATGGTTTCGATACGCTTGCCTGACGGCTCAGTTCGACAATACGAGCATCCGGTGACAGTTGCCGAGGTTGCAGCCTCGATCGGTCCCGGCCTTGCGAAAGCTGCGCTTGGTGGCAAGCTCGATGGCGAGCTCGTCGATACGTCGGCCGTGATCGACCGCGACGCATCGCTCGCGATCGTGACCGACAAGGACGCCGACGGTCTCGACATCATCCGTCACTCGACGGCGCACTTGCTCGCGTACGCGGTGAAGGAACTGTACCCGGACGCGCAGGTGACGATCGGCCCGGTGATCGACAACGGTTTCTATTACGACTTCTCGTACAACCGCCCGTTTACGCCCGAAGATCTGGAGAAGATCGAAAAGCGCATGCAGGAGCTCGTGAAGAAGGACGAGCCCGTGACGCGTCGTGTCGTGTCGCGTGACGAAGCGGCGGGCTACTTCCGCAGCATCGGCGAGAAGTACAAGGCCGAGATCATCGAGTCGATTCCGCAAAGCGACGAAATCAAGCTGTATTCGCACGGCGGCTTTACCGATCTGTGCCGTGGCCCGCACGTGCCGTCCACCGGCAAGCTGAAGGTCTTCAAGCTGATGAAGGTCGCGGGCGCGTACTGGCGCGGCGATTCGAAGAACGAGCAGCTGCAGCGCATCTACGGCACGGCCTGGACGAAGAAGGAAGACCAGGACCAGTACCTGCACATGCTCGAGGAAGCGGAAAAGCGCGACCACCGCAAGCTCGGCAAGCAGCTTGACCTGTTCCACATGCAGGAAGAGTCGCCGGGCATGGTGTTCTGGCATCCGAAGGGCTGGGCGCTGTGGCAGCAGGTCGAGCAGTACATGCGCCGCCGCGTGAACGAAGCCGGCTACCTCGAGATCAAGACGCCGATGATCATGGACCGCTCGCTGTGGGAAGCGTCGGGTCACTGGCAGAACTACCGCGAGAACATGTTCACGACGGAGTCGGAGAAGCGCGACTACGCGATCAAGCCGATGAACTGCCCGGGCCACGTCCAGGTGTTCAAGCACGGCCTGCGCTCGTACCGCGACCTGCCGCTGCGTTACGCGGAATTCGGTTCGTGCCACCGCAACGAGGCGTCGGGCGCGCTGCACGGCCTGATGCGCGTGCGCGGCTTCGTGCAGGACGATGCACACATCTTCTGTACGGAAGACCAGTTCATCTCGGAATCGATCGCGTTCAACACGCTGGCGATGAGCGTGTACAAGGACTTCGGTTTCGACCACATCGACATCAAGCTGTCGCTGCGCCCGGAGCAGCGCGCCGGTACGGACGAGACCTGGGATCGCGCCGAGCAGGGCCTGCGCGACGCGCTGACGGCGTGCGGCCTCACGTGGGAAGAGCTGCCGGGTGAAGGCGCGTTCTACGGTCCGAAGATCGAGTACCACATCAAGGATGCGCTCGGCCGTTCGTGGCAGTGCGGCACGCTGCAGCTCGACATGGTGCTGCCGGAGCGCCTCGGCGCCGAATATGTCGCGGATGACAGCAGCCGTCGCCGTCCGGTGATGCTGCACCGTGCGATCGTCGGTTCGATGGAGCGTTTCCTCGGCATTTTGATCGAGCACCACGCTGGTGCGATGCCGGCCTGGCTCGCGCCGTTCCAGGCAGTTGTGCTCAATATCGCCGAAAGTCAGGCCGAATATGCGCAATCTCTGGCCCAAACGTTGCAAAAACAAGGGGTTAGAGTGACGGCCGATTTGCGCAATGAGAAGATTAGCTATAAAATACGCGAGCACACGCTGGAAAAGGTGCCTTATCTCCTCGTCGTGGGGGATAAGGAGCGTGATGCGCAAACGGTAGCCGTGCGTGCCCGTGGCGGCGTCGATCTTGGCGTGATGCCGGTCGAAGCCTTCGTTGAGCGTCTGCAGGAAGACCTGCGCTCGTTCAAGTAACCGCCCTGGCAGCGCGGCTCGTTTTTTTAATTTTTAGAGGAAACGTAACATCGCTACTGATAAGTCGTCGCACCGCATCAACGGTGAAATCACTGCGCCGGAAGTGCGCCTGGTCGGGATCGAGAACGAACCGCTCGGTATCGTAAAACTCGCTGATGCTTTCCGTAAATCGGAAGAACTGGATGTTGACCTGGTGGAAATCGCGCCGCAAGCGGTTCCCCCGGTTTGCCGTCTGATGGATTACGGCAAGTTCAAGTACCAGGAGTCGAAGAAGCAGCACGAAGCGAAGCTGAAGCAGAAGGTCATCCAGGTCAAGGAAGTCAAGTTCCGCCCGGGTACCGATGACGGTGACTACAACGTCAAGCTCCGCAATCTCGTGCGCTTCCTCGAAGAAGGCGACAAGACGAAGATCACGTTGCGTTTCCGCGGCCGCGAAATGGCTCACCAGGAAATCGGTATGCGGATGCTTGAGCGTCTGCGCACGGATCTCGAGGAAGTCGGCCAGGTCGAGCAGATGCCGAAGATGGAAGGGCGCCAGATGATCATGGTGCTCTCGCCGAAGAAAAAGAAGTAACGAGCCCGCGCGCGTCGCGCGCAGGTTCGCAGAGGTTCGGCGCGTTGCCCGGTCAGGGCGGCGCGCCAACAATGACGGCGGCTGCGCAAGCGGTTCGCCGTACACAAGTGGACTGGGTTTCGAAGGGCGGGTCCAGGGCGCAAGCCAACCGCACACCCATCGCCATCTAATAAACTGGAGTTGTTCGTCATGCCTAAGATGAAGACCAAGAAGAGTGCTGCAAAGCGCTTCGTGGTGCGTCCGGGCGGTACCGTCAAGCGCGGTCAAGCCTTCAAGCGTCACATCCTGACCAAGAAAACCACGAAGAACAAGCGTCACCTGCGCGGCGCAACGGCAGTTCATGATTCCGATCTGAACTCCGTCCGCGCGATGCTGCCGTTCGCGTAACCCCTAACTGATACTCTAAGGAGAGAAACATGCCTCGAGTCAAACGTGGGGTAACCGCACGGGCCCGCCACAAGAAGATCATCAACCTGGCCAAGGGTTATCGCGGCCGCCGCAATAACGTCTACCGCATCGCCAAGCAGGCGGTGATGCGCGCTGGTCAGTACGCGTACCGCGATCGCCGCA
This sequence comes from Burkholderia sp. HI2500, assembly GCF_002223055.1. NCBI lineage: Bacteria > Pseudomonadati > Pseudomonadota > Betaproteobacteria > Burkholderiales > Burkholderiaceae > Burkholderia > Burkholderia sp. HI2500. Next base: position 1,157,250 of record NZ_NKFL01000004.1, read on the forward strand.
ACAAGAAGCGTGTGTTCCGCGCACTGTGGATCACGCGTATCAACGCGGCAGTTCGCCAGCACGACATGACCTACAGCGTGTTCATCAACGGCCTGAAGAAGGCGTCGATCGAACTCGACCGTAAGGTTCTGGCCGACATGGCGGTGTTCGACAAGGCTGCTTTTGCTGCGATCGTCAAGCAGGTGAAAGCCGCCGTTGCAGCCTAATTGCGAAATTAGCACTGCGTGGTTAGTTGCAGCGAGGTTCCGGTAGTCTCGGCCGCTGCAGCGAAAACGGGGCTCTTCCGAGCCCCTTTTTTGTTTGGTGGGCGATTTCGCTCGCCAAGACCGAATGACGTTGGAAATGATGGGATCTATGGATCTGGACCAGATTGTCGCCGACGCGCAGCAGTCCTTCGAACAGGCTGCCGACATCACCACGCTCGAAAACGAGAAAGCACGATTTCTCGGCAAGTCGGGTGCGCTGACCGAGTTGCTGAAGGGCCTCGGCAAGCTCGATCCCGAAGCACGCAAGACCGAAGGCGCACGCATCAACGTCGCGAAGCAGCAGGTTGAAGCCGCGCTGACCGCCCGTCGCCAGGCACTGGCCGACGCGCTGCTGAATCAGCGCCTCACTGCCGAGGCGATCGACGTGACGTTGCCTGGCCGCGGCGCCGGTGCAGGCAGCCTGCACCCCGTGATGCGCACGTGGGAGCGTGTCGAACAGATTTTCGGCTCGATCGGTTTCGATGTGGCCGACGGCCCCGAAATCGAGACCGACTGGTACAACTTCACGTCGCTGAACAGCCCGGAGAACCATCCGGCGCGTTCGATGCAGGACACCTTCTACGTCGAAGGCAAGGATGCCGACGGCCGCCAGCTGCTGCTGCGCACGCACACGAGCCCGATGCAGGTGCGTTACGCGCGCATGAACCGTCCGCCGATCAAGGTGATCGCGCCGGGCCGCACGTATCGCGTCGACAGCGATGCGACCCACTCGCCGATGTTCAATCAGGTCGAGGGGCTGTGGATCGACGAAAACATCAGCTTCGCCGACCTCAAGGGCGTCTATACCGACTTCCTGAAAAAATTCTTCGAGCGCGACGACATTCTCGTGCGCTTCCGTCCGTCGTATTTCCCGTTCACGGAACCGTCGGCCGAGATCGACATGATGTTCGAGCAAGGCAAGAACGCCGGCAAGTGGCTCGAGATCTCCGGTTCGGGGCAGGTGCATCCGACCGTGATTCGCAACATGGGCCTCGATCCCGAGCGCTACATCGGCTTTGCGTTCGGCAGCGGCCTCGAGCGCCTGACGATGCTGCGCTACGGCGTCCAGGATCTCCGGCTGTTCTTCGAGAACGACCTGCGTTTCCTGCGCCAGTTCGCGTAACGCCGCGCGCCGCGCCGACCTGTGCCCGTGCACGCCCCGACGGACGTTTCCGAGGGGCCCGGGCGTCGATCTAACCTGTTTCGAACGTAGACATCCATGCAATTCCCTGAATCCTGGTTGAGAACCTTTGTCGACCCGCAGCTGACGACCGACGAACTGTCGCACGCGCTGACGATGGCGGGGCTCGAAGTCGAATCGCTGAGCAAGGCTGCGCCGCCGACGTCGAAGATCGTCGTCGGCCGCGTGCTCGAAGTCGTCAAGCATCCGGATGCGGACAAGCTCAATGTCTGCCAGGTCGACGCCGGCACCGGCGCGACGCTGAATATCGTCTGCGGCGCACCGAACGTCGCTCCTGGCATCAAGGTACCGGTCGCGCTGGTCGGTGCGGAACTGCCGCCGGCAGAAGAGGGCGGCAAGCCGTTCGCGATCAAGCTGTCGAAGCTGCGCGGCGTGGAGAGCCAGGGGATGCTGTGCTCGGCGCGCGAGCTGAAGCTGTCCGAGGATCACAGCGGCCTGCTGGTGTTGCCGGAAGACACGCCGGTCGGCCAGGACATCCGCGAGACGCTCAATCTCGACGACACGATCTTCGAAATCAAGCTGACGCCGAACAAGGCCGACTGCCTGTCCGTGTTCGGCATCGCACGCGAGACGGCTGCGATCACCGGCGCACCGCTGACGCCGGTCGACATCCGCCCGGTGCGCGCCGAGCTCGACGAGACGCTGCCGGTGCGCATTGCCGCGCCCGATCTGTGCGGCCGCTTCTCGGGTCGCGTGATCCGCGGCGTGAACGCGCATGCGAAGACCCCGCAGTGGATGGTCGAGCGCCTCGAGCGTTCCGGCCAGCGCAGCGTGTCGGCGCTCGTCGACATCTCGAACTACGTGATGTTCGAGCTCGGCCGTCCGTCGCACGTGTTCGATCTCGACAAGATCCACGGCGGCATCGAGGTGCGCTGGGGCAAGCGCGGCGAATCGCTGAAGCTGCTCAACGGCAACACGGTCGAACTCGACGAAACGGTCGGCGTGATTTCGGACGACCGTCAGGTCGAAAGCCTGGCCGGCATCATGGGCGGTGACAGCACGGCCGTCACGCTCGATACGACCAACATCTACCTGGAAGCCGCATTCTGGTGGCCGGACAGCATCCGCGGCCGCGCGCGCAAGTACAACTTCTCGACCGATGCGGCGCATCGCTTCGAGCGCGGCGTCGACTACGCGACGACCGTCGAGCACGTCGAGCGCATCACGCAACTGATTCTCGAGATCTGCGGCGGCAAGGCCGGCCCGGTCGACGATCAGTCCGTGAACCTGCCGCAGCGCGCGCCGGTGAAGATGCGCGTATCGCGCGCGAACCGCATCATCGGCGTGCAGATCGGCGCCGACGAGATCGCCAGCATCTTCACGCGCCTCGGGCTGCCGTTCGAGCGTGAAGACGACGCGTTCCTCGTCACGCCGCCGTCGCATCGCTTCGACATCGAGATCGAGGAAGACCTGATCGAGGAAGTTGCGCGCATCTACGGCTTCGAAAAGATCCCGGCGCGTCCGCCGGTCGCGACGAGCGAAATGCGCGCGACCAACGAGACGCGTCGCTCGATCCACGACATCCGCCACGCGCTGGCCGCGCGCGACTACGCGGAAACCGTCAACTTCAGCTTCGTCGATGCGGAGTGGGAGCAGGATTTCGCGGGCAACGACCAACCCATCCGTCTGCTGAACCCGATCGCGAGCCAGCTGTCGGTGATGCGCACGACGCTGTTCGGCAGCCTGATTTCCGTGCTGCGCCACAACCTGAACCGCCGCGCGGATCGCGTGCGCGTGTTCGAGGCTGGCCGCGTGTTCCTCACCGATACGGCGGCGAAGGCCGGCGAGCTGACGGTCGAGGGCTACGTGCAGCCGAAGCGCGTCGGTGCGCTTGCCTACGGTCCGGCGCTCGACGAGCAATGGGGCACGGCGACCCGCGCGGTCGATTTCTTCGACGTGAAGGGCGATCTCGAAGTACTGCTCGCGCCCGCAACCGCACGCTTCGTGAAGGCAGAGCATCCGGCCCTCCATCCGGGCCGCAGCGCGCGCATCGAAGTCGATGGCCGTGCGGTCGGCTGGATCGGCGAGCTGCACCCGCGCCTGATGCAGAAGTACGAGCTGCCGCACGCGCCGGTGATGTTCGAGGTCGACGCGGACGCGCTGATTGCACGTGCGTTGCCCGCGCCGACCGACGTATCGAAATTCCCGCCGGTTCGTCGCGATATCGCCGTTGTCGTCGATCAGGCGGTCGAGGTTCAGGCACTTTTCGACGAAATGAAGAAGGCGCTTGCCGAAGAGGCCTGCCGATTCGTTCAGAAGGTTGTACTCTTCGACGAATTTCGTGCAAAATCAAATACTTCCGGTGGTCTTGCCGCGCACGAGAAGAGCCTTGCCTTCCGCGTGACGCTGCAGGACGCGGCTGGCACGCTACAGGACGAGGTCGTCGATCAGGCGATCCAGACGCTGGTCGAGCGGATGGCTCGTGCCGGTGCGCGCCTGCGCGGCTAAGGAGGAGGTCCGCCCGCTCGCGGGCGGCCTGTTCCGATCGTAAGTTTTGATTTAACGCGCTGTATGGCAGATATGAACGACATGACCTCGAGTGAATTCGAAGCCCTCCTGACGGCGCAACGCAGCGCCATGAACCGCGACGCTTCGGCGCCGGCGTCCACCGAGACGCCCACGCTGACGAAGGCGGAACTGGCGGAGCTGCTGTTCGACAGCGTCGGGCTGAACAAGCGTGAAGCGAAGGACATGGTCGAGGCGTTTTTCGAGGTGATCCGTGACGCGCTCGAAAACGGCGAGAGCGTCAAGCTGTCGGGGTTCGGCAATTTCCAGTTGCGCGACAAGCCGCAGCGCCCGGGTCGCAATCCGAAGACGGGCGAGGCGATTCCGATCGCGGCCCGCCGGGTGGTAACCTTCCACGCGAGCCAGAAGCTGAAGGCGCTGGTCGAAAACGGCGCGGAGTAAGCCCCGCGCGCTGACGTCTCCGCGCGGCCGCCGCGCACCCTTACCGACGGTTAACCGACGATGACCACTACGGTTGAGAAAGTCGTCTTGCCTCCGATTCCCGCGAAGCGCTACTTCACGATCGGTGAAGTCAGCGAACTGTGCGGGGTCAAGCCGCATGTGCTGCGTTATTGGGAACAGGAATTCACTCAACTGCGGCCGGTGAAGCGGCGCGGCAATCGTCGGTATTACCAGCACCACGAAGTGCTGCTGATCCGGCGGATTCGCGAGTTGCTGTACGAGCAGGGATTCACGATCAACGGCGCGCGCAACCGGCTCGATTCGCCGGCCGGCGAGCGGGCCGCGGCAGCACCCGTCGAGCCGGAGGCGCAGGCCGCCGATGCACGCACACCAGGCAAGCCAGGCACGACCGTCGACGTCATTGCATTGCGGCAGGCGCTGCTCGACGTGATCGACGGACTGAAGCACGACTGAGTGCGAAGCGCGAAGAATGAAATGAAAAGCCCGGTTGGCAACTGAACTGCACCCCAAAAGTTGGACATCGATCCAACCTTTGGGGTGTTTTTCATGAGCAAGTACACGGAGCAGTTCAAGGTATGCATTGCAGAGGAGTACGAGTCCGGCCACGCTGGGTTCCGTGAGATGTCCAAGCGCCACGGCGTCGATGAGGCGACGATCCGCAAGTGGGTGGCGGCCCATCGCATACATGGTCCGGCGGGCTTGAAGAAGAAGTGCGAGCGCTACAGCGCAGAGTTCAAGTTGCTTGTACTGCAGCAAATGCGTAGCGAAGGGTTGTCAGCGCGTGAGACGGCTGCACGCTTCAACATTAGGAACCGTACGGCCATCGGCCAGTGGAAACGCCAGTATGATGAAGGCGGTATAGACGCACTGTCGCCGCGCCAGCGGGGGCGCCCCAGGAAGATGCCCAAGCCACCGCTCACGCCACCGCCGCTACCCGAGGACGATACGCGCTCCCGACAGGAACTACTCGACGAGTTGAACTTCCTGCGCATGGAGAACGCGTACTTAAAAAAGCTCGAAGCCTTGGCTCAAGCGCAGCAGCGATCAGCGCAACGCAAAAAGCGCAAATCGTGCTCGAGCTAAGGCAGCAATATCCGCTTGCGGGCTTGTTGAAGGTTGCCGGCTTGGCGCGCAGCACGTTCTACTATCATCAGAAATTGCTCGGAGCAGCCGACAAGTATGCCGATACAAGGGCAAGAATCTGCTCGCTGTTCGAACGGCACAAGGGCCGCTACGGCTATCGACGCATCACGCTCGCTCTACGTAATCTGGGACAGGTGATTAACCACAAGACTGTGGCGCGTCTGATGGGTGAGTTGCGGCTGAAGTCTTGTGTGCGCCCGAAGAAATACCGCTCCTACAAAGGTAGCGTCGGACGTGTTGCACCTCATGTTTTACAGCGTCGGTTCTACGCAAAGCGTCCGAACGAGAAGTGGGTAACGGATGTCACGGAATTCAACGTGGGCGGCCAGAAGCTGTACCTGTCACCAGTGCTCGATCTGTACAACGGCGAGATCATTGCTTATGAAACCGCGAGGCGCCCGGCGTTCGAGATGGTCAGCGCAATGCTTCGCAAGGCATTGGCGCGCTTGAAGTCACACGAGCGGCCTCTCTTGCATTCGGATCAGGGCTGGCAGTACCAGATGCCTGCGTATCGCCGCCTACTGCAGCAACGAGCGCTCACGCAAAGCATGTCGCGTAAAGGGAATTGCCTGGACAACGCCGCCATGGAGAGCTTCTTCGGCACGCTGAAATCCGAGTTCTTCCATCTGAATCGGTTCCGCAACCTGGACGAACTGCAAACCGGCTTGGCAAGCTACATCCACTACTACAATCACGACCGCATCAAACTGAAACTAAAAGGGCTGAGTCCCGTGCAATACAGAACTCAGCCCTCTCAGCCCTAGCCGTCATAACCCGTCCAACTTTACGGGGTCAGTTCACAACGTGCCGCCGGGCTTTTTTCATGCGTGCCGCGTGTGTTTCAGCGTGACGCGAGCGGGTTCTTCTGCCCCATGTCGACGACCAGCGTGCCGTCCGGCAGCATCCGCACCGAGCCCTGCGCGACCTGGCTGCGGTAGCCGTACAGGTCGAAACGCATCGGGCCGGCCTCGGCCGAATTCCGGATCAGCGCGCGCACGTTCAGTTCGAGCACGTTGAACATTTTCATGTCGCCGCCTTCCATCCACATGTAGCTCGGTGCATCGATCTGCGGCCGTTGCGGCGCGGGCGCGCCCGCCATGCGCCTGAACGTGAGACGCAGCCCGTCGCGCTCGACCGTTGCCTGTCCGAGCTTGCCGTTCAGCACGGGGGGCGGGAACACCGTGTACTGGTCGAGCACGAGCGTGTCGCCACGCAGTTCCGCGCCGCGCCGCTGCAACGGCGTCAGCGACGCGAGCTCGATGCCGAGCGAACGCAGCAGCTTCGCCTGCGGGATGCCGAGCACCGACACCTGGGACGGTTTGAATGCGAGATGCCGGTCGTCGAGCACGGACAGCGTGCCTTTCATGTCGGTCGGCAGCCAGACGCCCGGCACGTGGTTCCACAGCTTGATGCCGCCCTGGACGCGCAGGTTCGTGCCGTCCGCGCTCAGTTGGAGGTCATTGAGGGAGCGGGGTGAGTAGTCGAGCAGATAGTTGTTGAAGAGCGCCGACATTGCCTTCCACGACTCGACGACGGTGCCGCCGAGAATGCGGATGTCGTACTGGTTCGGATCGTCGAGGTCGACGGGTTCGCCGGGCCGCTTCGAGACGAGCTCGACGTCGAGGTCCTCGACGTGAAAGCCGATATCCCCGGACAGGTTGAAGTCGACGTTGCGCAGATGGATCGTCGGGTTGCGGTTCGACACATGCCGTTCGTTGAACGGCGTGGTCGACGTGCGCCGCATCGCGACCTTCTGCATGCCGGGGTGGGCGGGGTTCGCCGCGAGTGCGTAGGCTTCCCAGTGCTGGCGTATGTCGCGCAACGCACTCTGTTGCGCGGCGAGGAAGCTGTCGTTCAGGCGCGCGGTCGCGTTGCCGAGCAACGCGCCGCTGGCCGGGCCCGCATACGACGGCATCCGGATCGCCATCGCGCCGCTTTCGTCGAAATTGAAGTAGCCGGCCGACACCTGGTCGCGATAGTGATAAAGGTCGAACACGAAAGTCTGGTCACGTTTCGTGGCATCGACCGGACCGATCAGGATGTCCGCGTTCATCGGCATCGAGCGCATGAACTTCACGTCGCCGCCGCGAATGTACATCGCTTGCTGCGGCGCGTTCGCGGGCATCGCGAAGCCGGCATGCGTGCCGTCGTCGAGCTTCAGGTCGAGCCCGGCCGGCGTCACGCGCAGCGCGGTGATCGTGAGCTTCAGGCGCGGCGGCGGCATCAGCTTGTCGACCGACATCACGAGATCGTCGCCGGCGAGTTGCGCGATCGGCGTCTGGACTTTCAGCAGGTCGGCCATCTTCACGTTGGCCGCGCGCATCACCGGCTGCGCGTTGATGCCCGATACGCGCACGCCCGTCGGATGGAACACGAGCTGGCTGCCGTCACGGATCGCGAGGGTGCCGGTCAGCGAGAACGGCACCCAGCCGTCGCGCTGCATCTCGCCTTGCAGGTGGATCACGCCGTCGCCGGCCGACACGGCGAGCTTGCGCAGCGGCGCGTTGCGGTAGCCGAAAATGTACGTGTTGAAGAGGGCGGTGAGCTTCGCGTCGTCGAGCGTGACCGTGCCTTCATGTACGTCGATCTGGAAACTGGTCGGATCGTCGAACACGATCGGCTTGCCGGCTTGCGTCGGTACCAAGGTGGCCGACAATTGATGGATGAAGAAGCCGAGATTGTTGACGATGCGGAAATCGACGTCGCGCAGGAACGTCATCGCGCCGTTCTGGCCCGAGTCCCGCAGCGTGAACGGACGCGGTTGCGTGAGGCTGATCGATGCGAGCGACGGCACGGTGCGTGCGACCTGCTGCTCGCGGGCGAGGCGTTCGGCCTTGGTGCGTTCGATCTTCGTCGACGCGACCGACGCGTTGCCATCACGCTGCGCGGATGATTCCGCGCAACCGGCGCACAGCAGCGCGAGCGCCAGCACGCCGCAGCCGAACACGCGGGACGTCGCGGGCGACAGGGGGCGGGCCGCGCGTGGCGGGCCGGAAATCCAGTCGAAAATTGCCAAAGGCGAGCGATGGCCGCGCCGGACCGCATTCCGCATCGTCTGTCTCCATGTCTTGTCGTGATCGACGGCGGCGCGCGCCACTGCACGGCGCGAGCGTCGATGCCGTGCAGTGTGGCATAGCGTGCTAGAGCGGCGTTACCAAACAACGGGCGCCGGGGTGCGCCTGTCCGGCGGGCTGCGGGACAATGGATTCGGGGTGGTTGGGTGGCCGGGTCAAACGGTCGTTTGGTTTGCTCGGCCCGTCGTTGGCGAATGTTTCTGCGATCGGGAAAATCCGCCGCAGCCTTGGCCGATGCGGGTTTCGCCGGATGCGACGCGCAGCGGCCGCGGCGGTCGAAGCGAGGATGCGATCCGGCCCCCGTCGCAACGGCCGCGAGTCGATCAGACCAGCATATGCTGCCGGATTGCGTTCAGCGTCGCGAGGTCGAGTTGCAGCCCGTTCGAGATATACGACGTCATCGAGCCGTACGACGCGGCGACCTGGTCGAATGCCGCCTGCAGATAGTCGGTGTGCGCGCCTTGCAGCGCAGTCATCATGTCTGCCGCATTTTGGCCGCCGGCTTTCTGCGCCTGGGCGACCGAAGCGGCGATTTCCGATGCGCTATAGACGTTCGTCAGCAGATAGTCGGCGAGTATCGTCTGCTCGGACGCGCCCAGGATCGTATGCAGGATCGCGGTTGCCCAGCCCGTGCGATCCTTGCCGGCCGTGCAGTGGAACACCAGGTTTTCGCCGGAGCCAGCGAAGCCGGTGAAGAGCGCGTGATAGCTGGCATGCGCGGTGTCCGACGTGACGAACGCGCGGTACATGCTCAACATGAATGCCGTCGCGGTGGCGCCGGTAGTCGGGATCGGATCGATGCTGGCAGCCCCGAGCACGTTGAGGTTTTGCCAGACGGCGCCGGCCAGCGGCACATCCGGTTGCGTCTTGATCTCGGCGGGTGTGCGCAGGTCGCAGACCTGCCTGATGCCAAGCGTGCCGACGGTGGCGATGTCCGCGGCCGACAACGCGAGCGCGGATGAACGATAGATCACACCTTTTTTCATCTTGGCGCCGCTCGTTGTCACGTAGCCGGTTCCGTCCGGCCCGGCCGTGTCGCGAAAATTCGATGCGGAACTCAGCCGAGGTGTCGTGACCGGCGCGACCGAAATCGAGTCGCCTCCGCATGCCGACAGAAGCGATGCGCTTCCCAGCGCCACGCCTATCGTGCCGGCGCCCAGCCGGAGAAACTGTCGACGGGAAATTTCGTTTTTCTGATGCATTCAATGCCCTGTGTCGAAGACGGTTACAAGAGGTCGCGACTGCGGTGGTGATCGAAGTCGCCCCTGTATCACGCGACGCGGCAAAGCCGGGGCGGCCGGATCGATCGGCATGCAGTCGGACGGTTCGCCGGTGCGCATCAATTTCGCGCCGGGTAACCGCACGGTAGCGATTTGCGGCGAACCGGCCATCGTCCTTTTCGATTAGGTCGTAATGCGGGTTGCCGGTGTCGGCTACGCGTTGTCGACAGGTAGGATCGGCGGCAGCAGCGAGGTAAGATCGGCAGCAGTGGCTGTATCGACCAAAGCACAGTAGCCATCACGGGGAAACGTCATGGATCTCAAGGAAGTCGACGTATTGGGTGCGGGCGTGGGCGATCACTGGTACTACGCGTCGAAGGCGAGTGCGATCCGTCGGTTCCTGGGGGTGCCAGGTGCAAACCGGATACTCGATGTCGGTGCAGGCTCAGGCTTTTTCTCGAAGCACTTGCTGGAGCGTACGCAGGCGACGGAGGCGTGGTGTGTCGATACGAGCTACGCGGACGATACCGACGGCGAAGCGTCCGGCAAGCCCATCCACTTTCGGCGATCCATTGATCGATTCGACGCCGATCTCGTGTTGCTGATGGACGTGCTCGAGCATGTCGACGACGATGTCGGTCTGCTCACGCAGTATGTAAAGGGTGCGCCTTCGGGTAGCCGCTTTCTGATCACGGTTCCCGCGTTCCAGTTCCTCTGGAGCGGTCATGACGATTTTCTCGAACACAAGCGCCGATATACGCTGGGCAATCTCGAGGACGTGGTGCGTCGCTCGGGGCTCGACGTCGAGCACGGCGCCTATTATTTCGGTCTCACGTTTCCGCTTGCGGCAGCGTTGCGGCTCGGCGAGCGGGTGCGTCGGCAGCCGAACGAGCCGGCGTCGCAATTGCGTCGTCACCATCCGTTCGTCAACGGCCTGCTCAAGTCGATCTGTCGGATCGAGTTACCGATATTCCGTTTCAACCGCGTCGCCGGGCTGACGGTCATCTGTGTTGCGCGCAAGCGGTGAAGGCGAGGCGGAGTCGTGTGGTTGGTGGGCAATTCGCCCATGCCACGCGCGTCGTTGCTCGCATCGGCGCCTTCACGCCAAAAAATTTCACAAGAATATTCACAAAATGCATGCGACCCGTTCTAAATCGGAAAACTGTCTGTTATAATTTTTTTCTTTCGGGGCGTAGCGCAGCCTGGTAGCGTACCTGCATGGGGTGCAGGTGGTCGGAGGTTCAAATCCTCTCGCCCCGACCAGACAAAGAACCCGCGTCAGCTCAGGCTGACGCGGGTTTTTTCTTGCCGGTCGCTTTTTTGCACATCGCGGCGCGGCCCCGGTAAAATGCAAGGTTGATCCACGGAAAGCGCCGTGATTTAGCGGAAGAGGATTCCCCGAACATGACTGATCTTCGTCTTACCATGCGGTTCGCTGCAGTGCTCGCCACCGGCGCGCTCGTCGCCGGTTGCGGTACGTCGTCGCCCACGAAAGTGGACTACAAGAGCGATTCGAAATCGAAGGAAGCGTCGCTCGCAGTGCCGCCCAACATGCTCGACGAGACGGCCGATCAGCGTTCGCTGCCGCCCCAGGGCGGCGCGACTTCCCTGTCCGCGCTTCAGCAGGTCCAACAGGCAGCGCCTGCGCTGGACACTGTTGCTCCGGCCGTCGCCGGCATGCATATCCAGCGCGACGGCACCGAGAGCTGGCTCGTGATCGACGGCAAGCAGCCCGCCGCCGTCTGGCCGCAGGTTCGCCGCTTCTGGCAGGAGCAGGGCTTCCTGCTCGTCGTCGACCAGCGCGACAAGGGCGTGATGGAAACCGACTGGAACGAAACCCATCCGCAGATCAATGACGGCCTGATCCGTAGCGTGATCTCGAAGGCGATGGGCAACTCGTACGTGACCGCCGAGCGCAACAAGTACCGTACGCGTCTCGATTCGGCGCCGAATGGCGGCACCTACGTGTTCATCAGCCAGAAGGGGATGCGCGAAGCGATCACGGGCTCGAACAACGATTCGAGCAAGTGGGAGCCGAAGCCGAATGATCCCGCGCTCGAGACCGAATACCTGAAGCGATTGATGGCGGTGCTCGCACAGAACGAGCAGCGCGCGAAGAACGGCGAGCCGCCAATCGCGAACATCAAGGACAACACGGTACCGGCGGCCAAGGACAAGAAGGTCGACGACGCATCGTCGAAGGCTGCTGCAGCGATTGCCGCGCAAAACGTGTCCCGCACGTCGGCGCAAGGCAACGATGCGGCTGATGCTGCCGTCCCGTCGGAAGTCACGCTCGGCGAGCCGTACGACCGGTCGTGGCTGCGCGTCGGTCTCGCGCTCGATCGTGCGAACTTCACCGTCGACGATCGTGATCGCACGAAGGGCCTGTATTTCGTGCGCTATGTCGATCCGAAGGATCTGACCTCGGCGGAGCAGGGCTTCTGGAGCCAGTTGTTCCACGGCAAGAAGGAAAAGCAGGCGAAGCAGTACCGTGTCAATGTAAAGGCACTCACGGCCGACCAGACGCGCATCGCGATCGTCGACGATTCGGGTGCGATCGATACGTCGTCGCCGGCTCGCCAGATCATGGGGCTGCTCGTGAATCAGCTTCGCTGATCTCGACTTTCTCCGCATCAATGAAAAAGCCCGCCACATGGCGGGCTTAATAGGATGGTCAGCCCGATCCTCACTCAGTGGACTACGCTGAGTGAGGATTTTGTCCTTCTGGAGGGCCATCATGGACACGGTATCGCTGATCGGAATCGATCTCGGCAAGCACTGCTTCCACCTGCATGGACAGGATGCGTCAGGCAGGATGGTGTTCCGTAAAAAGCTCACGCGTAGCCAGATGTTCACGCTGCTGGGCAATTTTCCGCGTTGCATTGTGGTCATGGAGGCCTGCGCCGGTGCTCACTGGATCGCACGTCGACTTCAAGCGCTGGGCCATGAGGCCAAGCTGATTTCTCCGCAATTCGTCAAACCGTTCCGGCAAGGCAACAAGAACGATTTCGCGGACGCCCAGGCGATCTGCGAAGCAGCCGCTCGTTCGAGCATGCGTTTCGTGAGCCCGCACAACGAAGCCCAGCAGATCGTTTCAGCCTTGCACCGTGTGCGCGAGCGGCTGGTGCGTGACCGCACCGGCACGATCAATCAGATTCATGCGTTTCTGTTGGAGTTCGGTATCAGCTTGCCGCGCGGCATGGCAGTGATCCGGCGACTGCCTGCCGTGCTCGAGGCAGAATCGTTGCCGCCGAGGCTGGTGGTCGTGCTCGAACGTTTGCAGGCGCACTTCAAGTATCTGGACGAGCAGATCCACCAGCTCGAACGTGAGTTGCTTACCCAGCTACACGAGGATGAACGCAGCGAACGACTGCTCGAGATTCCTGGCATTGGCCCGATGACCGCCAGCGTGTTGATGTCAGAGTTGGGCGATGCTCAGCAATATGGCTCAGCAAGGCAGTTTGCAGCTTCGGTCGGTCTGGTGCCGCGGCAGTACAGCACCGGCGGCAAACCAACGCTACTGGGCATCAGCAAGCGTGGCGACAAGGAACTGCGACGGCTGCTGGTGCAATGTGCGCGGGCCGTCATGCAGCGCATCGAGCACCGCACGGATGCATTGGGCGTCTGGATTCGCAGCCTGTTGGCGCGACGACACTCGAACGTGGTGGCCTGTGCCCTGGCCAACAAACTGGCGAGGATCGCCTGGGCCATCCTCGCCAAAGGGACACACTACCGGAGCATCGAGGCTGTTCCCTCAGTCTGACGCTTCCTATCGCTTACGGCTTCAGTTTCAGTAGTCACCTCTGGTTTTGCGACGCGAGATACGTGAAGGCATAAACGACTCAACGGCCGGGCAAGTAACCTGACACAAAAAACAGCACCTCAATGCTGTGGGCTTTTTGAGGTTTGCCCGGCGCGGCTCCCATCATGGGGCGGGATCTTTCCCATCCGCGACCCCGGATAGATTCGAGCAAGTCCACTTTAGGTCAACACTGCCTCGCTTGCAAAAATCGGGCTGACCATAGATTTTCATTGCCGCTCGCTGGCGCGCATGTGTGCCGGAGGTTCGGTCCCTCCTCGTGACGTTACGTAACATCCGCGCGTTACGGCGGCAAAACCCATGTCGCATCATCGAAGGCCAAGAATTTATCCTTATAAATCAATGAGGTGGTCGGTTTGTGGCAGTTGGCACGCAACCTGCTTTATATGTTGGAATTGTTGAAACAGGGAGGATAGCGTCAGATGCCGGGAGTGCGCCGCGAGCGCCCGAACAACGGTATCGACGTCTTCGAATGTCGACGCAACAAGCGTCGGCGCAACGGATGACGATCCGCGCCAGCGTGCGGATCCCGATGGCCCCGTCGCCTATCCTCGTAGGGCGACGGTTTCGCCCGCGCTTCTCTGAAGCGCGGGCTATTTTTTTGGGGCCGTCGTGTGACGCCGTGCTGGCGCAGCCAATGCGCGATTCGCGTATTCTCGGGCTTTTCCAGATGAAGGGGGAACGGGAATGGCGGAAATTGCAGTCGTGGCGCTGATCGTGGCGAAGCCGGGCGCCGAGGAGAAGTTGCGTGCCCAGCTCGAAGGGATCGTCGAGCCGACCCGCAACGAAGCAGGGGCGTTGCAGTACGACCTGCATCGGGATCTGAAGGAGCCGGCGCGATTCGTATTCGTCGAGCGCTGGGAAAGCGAGGAGGCGCTGGCTGCACATGCGCGTTCCGCGCACATTCTCGCTTATCGGGAAGCGGCCGCGGACTGGATCGAGCGTTCCGAAATCCGCGTGCTGTCGAAGCTCGTATGAGCCGGGCGGAGCGACCAGACGTGTCCGGCCGCGGGGTGCGTCAGTGCGACGTGTTGGGTACGTCGAGGATCAGGATGATCGTCCAGTCGGCGTCGCCGTCGTGATGGTATTGGCGCTCGGCGACGATGAACGGTTGCTGCTTGCCTTGCGGGCCGAGGAAAAGCACGTCGCCCTCCATCGGCAGGCACTCGATCGGCGGCAGCGCGAGGAACGCGTCAGCCGAGCCGCGGGGCATCAGTTGCTTGATCTGGCGAGTGGCGGCTTCGGTCCACTCGATGTCGAGTTGAATGTTGCTCATGCTGTCCTCCGCACCGGGGTGCGCACGGGTGGAAAATTTCGGTGCGCGACTTTAGCACAGCGCACGGGCACCGCAACCAAAAAAGCCGAACCCGGTTGCCCGGATTCGGCTTTTCGCTTGTGCGGTGCCGCCGAACTTACTGGCTGGCGGCGTCTGCGGCCTTGGCAGCCTTCTTGCCGGCCTTCTTCGCAGCAGCCTTGTGGTGAGCAGCCTTCTTGCCGTGGTGATGCTCTTCCTGCACCGCCGGCTGTGCGGCTTCCGCCGCTTGCTGCTGCTGCAGCGCCTGTGCGCGCTGCTCGATCTCGGAGATCTTGGCCGGATCGGTAATCGTCTTGATTTCCGTGCTCTCTTGCGCATACGCTGCGCCAGTCAGCGCCGACATCGCTACCAGGATAGCCAGGGACGTCTTCTTCATTGCTTTACCTCCGCTAAGTGGTGATGAACCCGAGTGTTGCCGTTTTGTCTGGCGACTGCAATCGAGTGCGTGTCGAGTGTAACAAAAGTGACGGATCAATGTGCACCGGATCGTGGCGCGACGCAACGCCCCGTTGAAGTCGCGCAACACTTCGCACGCTTCGTCACGCGGCTGCCATCGTCGTCGCCGCAGTCATTTTCGCTCCGGTTTCCCCGGGGTCGTCAGAACCACCCGAGCCATCGATAGACATGGAACTGCGCGATGCCGACCAGTTCGTGCAGCGCCTGCTCGGCGTTGACTACATTGCGCCAGCGCGGCAGCCAGCCCGTTTGCGCAGGCCGGCGATTCGCATAAACGGGCTGCGGATCGATCCCGAAACGGTGGAAATCGAGCAACGCGCGGCGCATCTGGTATGAGGAAGTGACGAGAATGCGTGCGTCGTCATACTGTGAGCGTAGTATAGACGCAGTGAATTTCGCGTTTTCGTAGGTTGTGCGGCTATCCGGTTCCAGAACGAGGTCCGCGGGCGCGACGCCTTCGGCGACGAGTTGGCGCCCGTATACGGCAGCCTCGGTTTCGCCGTGATGCTGCGGGTCGCCGCCCGACATCACCACGGTGCAGCGCTCGGCTTGCTGCCGGCAGGTGCGGTAGAGCGCTGCGACCTTGTGGATGCGGGCGGTTCCGTCCGGTGGCGGCCGCAGCCCGGAGTCGGTGTGCTTCGTCCCTGCGCCGATGAGAATCAGTGTGGTCCGTCCATGCATGTCCGGGTCCTCGACGGGTGCGACGCCCGCCTCGGTCCAGGCGATCAGCGGCGCGGCGAGCCAGCCTGTCGCGAGCAGCCAGAACAGCGCAACGGCGGCGATCGAGATGATTCGTCGCCGCTTGCGGCAGAGCATGAAACCGATGAAGAGAAGTACAAATGAATCGAACAGAATCAATTTGATTGGGGTATGGTGTCTTTTTATGGACGGCTGACGATCCGGCCCTGACGCGACGCCGAACGTCGGCGTCCAGAATCGGTGGCGGTATCGGCGGGCGGAGACACCGCCCGGCGCGCCGCTTCGCATTGTCGCTGCACTTTAAGAAAGAATCGAGATGGCCACGTATTCCAACGAAGCGGTGCTCGACGCATTGAGACGAGTGCAGTACCGCCAGGTACCGTGGGCACGCCGCCCGGGCGTGTTCGAGTATCTCCGTTCGCTCGGGCTGATGGACACGGTCAGGCAGAAAACCGTTGCCCCCGCACCGGGCTTCCATGCACCGGTCGACATTGCCGTACTGACCGAAAGCGGTCGAGCCGAATTCTCGCGCCTCGAGCGCGACGAGAAATTACTTTCCTGGACCGATCGCCGCATGGCCGACTACGCATTGAGCGAAGCGAGCGCCGTGGCGATTCTCGAAAGCCGCCTGTAGCGGTCGATCATCCCGCCGAAAAAAAGCCCGTATCGCGAGGATACGGGCGTACCGGATACTTTTGCTGTTGCCACGCTGTGCTCATGGCAAGGTTCTGACTCGTCGCATGCGGCGCAGTTCCCGATCGCGGGCGTTTTCTTTGGCGAAATTCCGAAATTGGCAGGACTACGGATGACGCGGTACGTCGGTCGGCTGCGAGCCGATGCGCGCTCGCGCGTTGCTGGCGATGTCGCCACGCAGGTCGCCACGCGGCACGGTTTGCCGGCCGGGCGGATTGGCAGACGGCGGCTGGCGGAGGGTGTTCCGGTGATCCTGCTGGCGGTGGGGCGGCTTCACGCGATCGTCGGCGTGGGCTGGAGCCGACAACGCCACGGAAATGACAATGCCGCATGCAACGAGCAGTGACATTGGTTTCATGGCGGGGCTCCCTTCAAGCCGTCGACGCGGCCTGTTGATATTTCGCTAAGGTAAGCGTGGGAGTGCAGGCTTGCTGTAAATATTGGTAAATAGATGTATCGCGGCACGACAACGGTAATCGACGGCAATGCGGGCGTCGCGAACGGGTCGCGTCGCTGAAAGAAACCGGGCGGCCGAAGCCGCCCGATCGAGCATTCGTTACGCCATCTTGACGGGCGCGCGCCAGGATTCCGGATTGGTCCAGAAGGCGCCGCGCAGCCGGTCGCGGCTCGGCGGTGCGGGCGGCTTCGCGGCGCTTGCGCCGATGCGCCCGCGCAGGGAGATCTGCCGGCCGCTCGTGCCGAGTCGCTTCACGATTTCGGCGAGCGTGCCGTCCGCCTGCCATTCGTCGAAGCGACGGCGGCAAGTCGGCGGCGACGGATAGCGGCCCGGCAGCTTCGACCAGCCTTCACCCGTCGACAGCACCCACAGCACGGCGTTCACCACCGAGCGGGCTTCCACGCGGGGGCGGCCGCGCCGCTCACTCCGTGCGGGTTCAGAGCAAAACAGACCCTCGACCAGCGCCCACTCGTTATCTCTCAAATCGTCGAACAGCATCATGTCCTCACCTCAGCGAAGCTAACTCCGGTGCGCTGCCCTGCGCCGCGCACTCTTCAGGCACTCGATCGTCGAGTGCCGGGTGGGGGCGTCCGGTTGGCCGGCAGCGGCGTTTCTGCTCTTCCGTCCGATCAAACCTGTGCCCTGTGCGCCAGGTAATGCACGAAGCGTGCCATGTCGGAGGTAATTCCCTCGAGAGCCGCTTGGCAGCGAGCTAACGGCTAAGTCAGCTAGGGGCGTATAAGACGCCAAAATAACCCGCCAGCAAATCGGGACAATCACCAATCTTGTGCAGCTCGCCCGCACCACGTGCGTTCGCGGATGTATTGCACCGCAGCGAAACATGTGGGGCAGGTGCCTGATTCGCACCTCGAAGCCGGATTCGCGCATTAAAATCGCGCATCGATATCGACGATTGATGAGGTCAGGAAATGAACGTCACGCTGCGCCAGCTTCGCGTCTTCATCGAGGTCGCGCGGCTCAAGAGCTTCAGTCGCGCGGGTGACGAGATCGGGCTCACGCAGTCCGCGGTCAGTCGCTGCGTGCGCGAACTCGAGGCCGAGCTCGGGCTGAAGCTGATCGATCGTACGACGCGCGACGTGCAGCTGACCGATGTCGGTGCGAACCTGATCGCGAGCGTGTCCCGTCTGCTCGACGATCTCGACGACACGCTGCGCGAGATTCGCGAAATCGGCGAGCAGCGCCGCGGGCGCGTGATCGTCGCAGCCAGTCCGACGATCGCGTGCCGGCTGATGCCGCGCGTGGTTGCGTCGTGCGAGCGCCAGTTTCCGTTCGTGACGCTGGGTTTGCGCGACGACGTGCAGAGCGACGTGTTGCGCAAGGTGAAGTCGAGCGAGGTCGATTTCGGCGTCGTGATCGGTCCGCTCACGGTGGCCGATCTCGTCTGCGAATCGTTGATGACCGATTCGTTCTGCCTGGTCGCACGCGCTGACCATCCGCTCGCGGCGCGCGCCGAGGTGCCCTGGACGGCGCTGGATGGCGAGCGCCTCGTACTCCTCGATCACGCATCGGGAAGCCGGCCGCTGATCGACGCCGCGCTGGCCGCTCATCATGTCAACGCGACGGTCATGCAGGAACTCGGGCATTCGGCGACCGTGTTCGGACTCGTCGAGGCCGGCGTCGGCGTGAGCGTGCAGCCGTGGCTGTCGCTGCCGCTACCAGCCGGCTCGACGCTCGTCGCGCGGCCGCTCACGCCACGCACCGAGCGCACGGTCGAACTCGTGCGCCGCCGCGACCGGTCGTTGTCGCCCGCTGCGCAGGCGATCTGGGAACTCGTGCGGCAGATGCCGGCGAGGGCAGAGGACCTCGACTGACGCGGATCGGCGTGCGCCGGCCCTGCTTGCAGGCCGGTACACTACGCGGACCGTGTTCCTCGAAGGTGGTTCTCGATGGTGCATTCCGCAGATTCTCTTCCGGTGGCCGGTTCGCCGGCGGCCCGCGACGCCGTGCACGCGTTGCGTCCGTCGCTGATCCGGGAAGTGGCAAACGCCGGCTTTGGCGTGCCGGACATGCTGCCGTTCTGGTTCGGCGAATCCGATCGCGTGACGCCGGACTTCATCCGGGACGCCGCCGCGGCGGCGCTGCGCGATGGCGCAACCTTCTACACGCACAACCTCGGCACTGCGCCGCTGCGCGATGCGATCGCCTCCTACGTCAGCGCCCGCCACGGTGCGACGGCGGCCGACACCGTCGCCGTGACGAGTTCGGGCGTGAGCGCGCTGATGCTGGCCGCGCAGATGCTGGTCGGTCCGGGCGAGCGTGTCGTCGCGGTCACGCCGCTGTGGCCGAATCTCGTCGAGATTCCGAAGATCCTTGGGGCGCAGGTCGAATGCGTACCGCTCCGCTATGGCGATGCGGGCTGGCAGCTCGATGTCGGGCGGCTGCTTGCGGCGCTGACGCCCGATACGCGGATGCTGCTGATCAACTCGCCGAACAATCCGACCGGCTGGACGATGTCGCGCGACGACCAGCAAGCGGTGCTCGCCCATTGCCGCCGCCACGGCATCTGGCTGGTCGCCGACGAGGTGTACGAGCGGCTCGCGTTCGACGCGGGCGGCGCGGACGGTGCGCCATCGTTCCTCGACATCGCGTCACGCGACGAGCGGGTCGTGGTCGTGAATTCGTTTTCGAAAGCGTGGGCGATGACGGGCTGGCGCCTGGGGTGGCTCATCGCGCCGGCAGCGGTGATGGCTGACCTGTCGAAGCTCGTCGAATACAACACGTCGTGTGCGCCGGGCTTCGTGCAGGCCGCGGGTGAGGTCGCGCTGCACGATGGCGAGCCGTTCGTGCGGTCGTTCGTCGCGGCGCTGCGCGATGCGCGCGATCACCTGGTCGCCGCGCTGCGCACCCTGCCGGGTGTCGAGGTGCCGCCTCCGCCGGGCGCGATGTACCTGTTCCTGCGCCTGCCGGGCGCGTCAGACAGCCTCGCGTTCTGCAAGACGCTGGTGCGCGAGGCGGGGCTCGGGCTCGCGCCCGGGCGTGCATTCGGCCCGGAGGGGGAAGGGTTCGTGCGCTGGTGCTACGCATGCGATCCGGCGCGGCTCGACGCGGGTGTCGAGCGGTTGCGGCGGTTCCTTGCACGGGGCGTGGCCGACCGCTGAAGCGGGGCCGGAGCGGGCACGGCGTGCTGGCGGCACCCCGTTCGGCTCATCTTTACGCACCGGACAATTTTGCGTAATATGGCGCTCAGTCACGCGGTTCCGTCGTTGAACCGTGCTGTTCCGTCCGGTTTGGGCCTGGCCTGAAGTTGGTTCGCCGCCCCCGGTTCGTGCTCCCATCAATATGACCGATCAGAATCGGGCGAGCGCGTCTTCCGTTCCTTTCGTCTGTTTGTTGATCCGGTTCGTTTGACCACAGGGTCTGGCCTAGCTGCATGAATACCCAAGAGGCGAAGATCGTCCTCGAGACTGCTTTGATCTGCGCGCAGGAACCGCTGAAACTCGGCGATTTGCGCAAGCTCTTTGCCGACGGCGTGTCGGCTGACACGGTCCGCACGTTGCTCGAAGATCTGAAACAGGATTGGTCCGGCCGCGGCGTCGAACTGGTGGCGCTGGCAACCGGATGGCGCTTCCAGAGCAAGCCGGCGATGCGCCACTATCTGGATCGCCTGCATCCCGAGAAGCCGCCGAAATATTCGCGTGCGGTGCTCGAAACGCTCGCGATCATCGCGTATCGGCAACCTGTCACGCGCGGCGACATCGAAGAGATTCGCGGCGTGACGGTCAATACGCAGGTGGTCAAGCAACTCGAGGATCGCGGCTGGATCGAGGTGATCGGTCATCGCGACGTGCCGGGACGCCCGGCGCTGTATGCGACGACCAAGCAATTCCTCGACGACCTCGGCCTGAAGGCGCTCGATGATCTGCCTGCACTCGAAGAGCCGGCCGCGAACATCGAGGCCGCGCTGCTGGCGCAGCAGGCGATGGATTTCGACGAGGGCATGCCGGTTGCCGGTGACGCAACGGGCGACGCGCCGCAAACGGATGAGGCATCCAGCGATCAATCGGCAGGCTTGCCGGATGATCCTGCGGCGGACGTCGCGTCGACGCATGAAATCGCGAGCCGCGATACGCTCGATGCTGGTCGCGGGCAAGCTGAACGAATGGAACAGGCTGGCGCCGAAGCAGTGCCAGCCGGTGTGCAGCCCGAGCCGCTGCGCGCGGATTGGAGCGAGGAAGATCGCAAGCCGGCTGCCGAAGCGGTTGCCGGAGACGGAGCGGAAGCGGCCGGCGACATGCCCGGCGAGGCCGGCCAGGCCGACGCCCCCCGTTCCCGTCCTGCGGACGACGAGATGCTGGACGACACGTCCGACAGTCTCGCCGATGCCGTACGAAGCGCCAGTGCACCCATCGGTGCCGATGCGTTACCGGACGACGAAGCAGAACCTGAACAGCGTCGCGCCTGATCGCGGCCAACTTCTTGCCGCGCCCGCGCCGGGCGCGAGACCTGACATTTTGAGGTTGTTTTGACAGATATCCACGATATTGAATCGTCCGCGCCTGCCGTACAGGCAGCGCGTGCCGACGATGCACCGGAGCAGGGCGCTTCGGCCGAGGGCGGCGACGAGCGTCCCCGCCGCGGTCTGCGGCGAGGCCCGCGCAGCCTGATCGCGCGGCGTCGCGCGGCGGCCAAGTCGAAGGGCGCCGAAGGCGAGCCGCAGGGCGGGGAAGGCGCTGACGCGCAGCCGGCCGAGGCCACCGAAGCGCAGCAGCCGACGCGTGCGCCGCGCAAGGAAGGTGCGGCCAAGGGTGCTCGCAAGCCGGCGGCCAAGCGCGAAGGCGCGGCCAAGGCTCAGGGCGGCCAAGGCGGCCAGGGTCGTCGCGGCAGCGCGCCGAAGGCTGAGGGCGGTGCGGCAAAGGTGGAGGGCGATGCGTCCCAGGACGAACTGTTCGCCTACGTGACGTCGCCGGCATTCGACGCGGACAACTCCGCGGGCGGTAGCGGCGTGCGTGCACCGATGCTGCGTCGCGGCCGTAGCCAGCCGGCGAACAAGCGCGTGCTGTCGCCGGACGACGACGCGCCGAAGCTTCACAAGGTGCTGGCGGAAGCGGGCATGGGCTCGCGCCGCGAAATGGAAGAACTGATCGTCGCCGGCCGCGTGTCGGTGAACGGCGAGCCCGCGCACATCGGCCAGCGCATCATGCCGACCGACCAGGTGCGGATCAACGGCAAGCCGGTCAAGCGCAAGCTGCCGAACAAGCCGCCGCGCGTGCTGCTGTACCACAAGCCGACGGGCGAGATCGTCAGCCACGCGGATCCGGAAGGCCGGCCTTCGGTGTTCGACCGCCTGCCGCCGATGAAGACGGCGAAATGGCTCGCGGTGGGCCGCCTCGACTTCAATACCGAAGGTCTGCTGATGCTGACGACTTCGGGTGACCTCGCAAACCGCTTCATGCATCCGCGCTACAGCGTCGAGCGCGAGTACGCGGTGCGCGTCGTCGGCGAGCTGGCCGAAGGCATGCGGCAGAAGCTGCTGCACGGTGTCGAGCTCGATGATGGCCCGGCGAACTTCCTGCGCATCCGCGACGGCGGCGGCGAAGGCACGAACCACTGGTATCACGTTGCGCTGGCCGAAGGCCGCAACCGCGAAGTGCGCCGGATGTTCGAGGCGGTCGGTCTGATGGTGAGCCGCCTGATCCGTACGCGTCACGGCCCGATTCCGCTGCCGCGCGGCCTGAAGCGCGGTCGCTGGGAAGAGCTCGACGACACGCAGGTGCGCAAGCTGATGGCGACCGTCGGCCTGAAGGCGCCGACCGAGGAGAAGGGCAAGCGCGGCGGTGCCGGCCAGGCAGAACGTCGCCAGCCCGATCCGATGCAGACGTCGATGGGCTTCATCGGCCGAGAGCCGGTGCTGACGACACACGGGCAGCTGGATCAGCCGCGTCGCGGCGGCGGTCGTCGCGGCGGGCCGGGCCTGCCGGGTCTGAGCGGCTACGGCAGCCTGCCGGTCGCACCGTCGGGCTACGGCAATCGCGCCGGCGGCGGCCGGGACGGCAACCGTGCGGGCGGAGGCGGACGCGATGGCAATCGCGCTGGCGGTGGCCGTGGTGATGTCGACGGCAACCGCGCGTCGTATGGCGCAGGCCCCAAGCGCGACGGCGCGGGCCCCAAGCGCGGCGGCAGCAAGGGTGGTAACCGCAACCCGAACGGCAATCGTGCCGAGGGTGCCGGCAACGGCGGCGGCCCGCGCGGCGGTCAGCGTCCGCAGCGCAGCCGCACGCGCAGCCGCTGAGCAATCAGGCACGCGGCGCAAGGCCGCCGGTGTGCCGGCCGGATCGGCATCCGGCCGGTTTTGTCGGCGCGAGGCATTGCGTTTATTGCTTTCGACTGTATATATGTCACGCGGTGCGGGATGGCCGCCGGCATGACCGATCTCCGGCCTGCCTTCATGGCGCCGGTTGATCGTGCAGCCCGATTTCGCATTTTTGGGCCCGTAAAGGCAGACGACACGCTGCTTTTACCGGCTGGCTTGGCGTTTGCGCCAAAAATCGCTATAATCGCCGAGTCGCTGGGCGTACGGATTCAATGTGCGGCTCAGGTGCGACCACCAGTAAGAAGATGGGCGTTCCGCCCATTTTTTTTTGCTGAAACGGTTAGGCATCTCGGGTAGCGCTTCCTGCGCCGGCTAAGGCGCGCGCCCGCGGGTGTAATCGCGAGCGGCGGGCGCGAACACCTGAGAGGACACAGTGCAACTGACGGAACTGATAGAAACCACGGTCACCGGGCTCGGCTACGAGCTGGTGGATCTCGAGCGCACCGGGCGCGGCATGCTTTGCATCTATATCGATCAGCCTGCCGGCATCTCGCTCGAAGATTGCGAAAAGGTCACGCGTCAGCTCCAGCACGTCTTGACGGTCGAAAACATCGATTACGAACGGCTCGAAGTCTCGTCCCCGGGGCTCGACCGCCCGTTGAAGAAGCTGGCCGACTTCGAGCGCTTCGCTGGCAGCGAAGTTTCCGTGACCTTGAAAAAGCCGCTGGACGGGCGCAAGACGTACCGGGGCATTCTGCACGCGCCGAATGGCGAAACGATCGGTTTGGAATTTGAGAGGAAGAAGGGCGAGGCGGCCATGCTGGATTTCACGCTGGCCGATATCGACAAAGCCCGCCTGATTCCGCAAGTTGACTTTAGGAGCCGCAAATAATGAGTCGCGAAGTGTTGATGCTGGTGGATGCGCTGGCGCGCGAGAAAAACGTCGACAAGGATGTGGTGCTGGGCGCCCTCGAGGCTGCGCTCGCGTCCGCTTCCAAGAAGCTGTTCGACGAAGGCGCCGAAATCCGCGTCCATATCGATCGCGAAAGCGGCGAGCACGAAACCTTCCGTCGCTGGCTCGTCGTGCCCGACGAGGCAGGCTTGCAGGAGCCGGATCGCGAGATCCTGCTGTTCGAAGCACGTGAGCAGAAGCCCGACGTCGAAGTCGGCGAGTATGTCGAGGAACCCGTTCCGTCGATCGAGTTCGGTCGCATCGGCGCGCAGGCCGCCAAGCAGGTGATCCTGCAGAAGGTGCGCGACGCCGAGCGCGAGCAGATCCTGAACGACTACCTCGAGCGGGGTGAAAAGATCATGACGGGTACGGTGAAGCGCCTCGACAAGGGCAACTTCATCGTCGAATCGGGCCGTGTCGAGGCGCTGCTGCGCCGCGATCAGCTGATCCCGAAGGAAAACCTGCGCGTGGGCGACCGCGTGCGCGCCTACATCGCGAAGGTCGACCGCACCGCGCGCGGCCCGCAGATCGAGCTGTCGCGTACGGCGCCCGAGTTCCTGATGAAGCTGTTCGAGATGGAAGTGCCGGAAATCGAGCAGGGCCTGCTCGAAATCAAGGCGGCTGCCCGTGACCCGGGCGTGCGCGCGAAGATCGGCGTCATCGCGTACGACAAGCGGATCGATCCGATCGGCACCTGCGTCGGCATCCGCGGTTCCCGCGTGCAGGCCGTGCGCAACGAGCTCGGTGGCGAAAACATCGACATCGTGCTATGGTCGGAGGATCCCGCCCAGTTCGTGATCGGCGCGCTCGCGCCGGCAGCTGTTCAGTCGATTGTCGTCGATGAAGAAAAGCACTCGATGGACGTCGTCGTCGACGAGAACGAGCTGGCTGTCGCGATCGGCCGCAGCGGTCAGAACGTTCGTCTTGCAGGCGAACTGACCGGCTGGCAGATCAACATCATGACGCCGGACGAATCCGCCCTGAAGCAGGGTGAAGAGCGCGACCGGCTGCGTGCACTGTTCATGGCGCGTCTCGACGTCGACGAAGAAGTTGCCGACATCCTGATCGACGAAGGCTTCACGAGCCTGGAAGAGATCGCGTACGTGCCGCTCAACGAAATGCTCGAAATCGAGGCGTTCGACGAGGACACCGTGCACGAACTGCGCAACCGCGCACGCGACGCGCTGTTGACGATGGCCATCGCGAACGAAGAAAAGGTCGAGAACGCAGCGCTGGATCTCAAGAGCCTCGACGGCATCACGCCGGAGCTGCTCGCGAAGCTGGCCGAACACGGCGTGCAGACGCGCGACGATCTCGCCGAGCTGGCTGTAGATGAACTGGTCGACATGACCGGGATGGAAGAGGATGCCGCTAAGGCGTTGATCATGAAAGCACGTGAACATTGGTTCCAGTGAGAAATGACCATGGCGCACTGATTTGATGGCGGCCGTATGGCCTGACCCGATGCTAACCGCAAGGAATCGGTCCTTGCACTAAGAGGAATGAATGGCGAGTAACAACGTAGCCCAATTTGCCGCGGAACTGAAAATGCCTGCTGGTGTGCTGCTCGAACAGCTGCAGGCAGCGGGCGTCCAGAAAGCGAGTGAAGACGATGCGCTGTCCGAAACGGACAAGGCGCGTCTGCTCGATCATTTGCGCAAGTCGCACGGCGCAACCGACGGCGACAAGCGCAAGATCACGCTGACCCGCAAGCATACGTCGGAGATCAAGCAATCTGACGCGACGGGCAAGGCTCGCACCATTCAGGTCGAGGTCCGCAAGAAGCGTACGTTCGTCAAGCGCGACGACGTGAGCGAGGGTGCGGAACAGGGTCAGGCGCAGGTCGCCGAAGCGGACGACGATGCGGAACTGAAGCGTCGCGAAGAAGAAGCGCGCCGTGAGGCCGAGCTGCTCGAGAAGCAGGCGCAGGAGCTTCGCGAGCGTCAGGAACGCCTCGAGCGCGAGGAAGCAGAGCGCCGCGCCCGCGAGGAAGCGGCTGAAGCCGAGCGTCGTCGCGCCGAGGAAGAGGCAGCGACGAAGCGTGCTGCAGCCGAAGCTGCGGCCGCACAGCAGCAGGCAGCCGCACAGCAGGCTGCAGCAGCCGAGCAGCAGGAAACGGCGAGCACGCAGTCCGCGCAGGACGAAGCACGCGCAGCCGCCGAACGTGCGGCTCAGCGCGAAGCGGCGAAGAAGGCTGAAGACGCTGCCCGCGAGGCGGCGGACAAGGCGCGCGCCGAGCAGGAAGAGATCAGCAAGCGTCGTGCAGCGGCAGAAGCCGAGGCGCGTGCGATCCGCGAAATGATGAACACGCCGCGCAAGGCCGTGGTCAAGGCAGTCGAGCCGCCGAAGCCGGTCGAGCCGCCGAAGCCGGCCGAAGCGAAGGGCACGCTGCACAAGCCGGCAAAGCCGGAAGGTGCGCAGGCGCGTCCGGCCGTGAAGAAGCCGGCCGGTGCGGCAGCGCCGGCTACGACTGCGCCGGCAGGCGCGGGCGACCGCAACAAGAAGCCGGGCGCAGGCAAGGGCGGCTGGCAGGACGACGCGTCGAAGCGCCGCGGCATCAAGACGCGCGGCGATTCGAGCGGCGGTGTCGACCGCGGCTGGCGCGGCGGCCCGAAGGGTCGCGGCCGTCACCAGGACAGCTCGACGTTCCAGGCGCCGACCGAACCGATCGTTCGTGAAGTGCACGTGCCGGAAACCGTGTCGGTTGCCGACCTCGCGCACAAGATGTCGGTCAAGGCCTCCGAAGTCATCAAGGTGATGATGAAGATGGGCCAGATGGTCACGATCAACCAGGTGCTGGACCAGGAAACGGCGATGATCATCGTCGAAGAACTGGGCCACCGCGCGGTTGCCGCGAAGCTGGACGATCCGGAAGCGCTGCTCGTCGAAGGCGAAACCGGTACCGATGCGGAGCAACTGCCGCGTCCGCCGGTCGTCACGGTCATGGGTCACGTCGACCACGGCAAGACCTCGCTGCTCGACCACATCCGCCGCGCGAAGGTTGCAGCGGGCGAAGCGGGCGGCATTACGCAGCACATCGGCGCATACCACGTCGAAACGCCGCGCGGCGTCATCACGTTCCTCGATACGCCGGGTCACGAAGCGTTCACGGCAATGCGTGCACGCGGCGCGAAGGCGACCGACATCGTGGTGCTGGTGGTAGCAGCCGACGACGGTGTGATGCCGCAGACGAAGGAAGCCATCGCCCACGCGAAGGCAGGCGGTGTGCCGATCGTCGTCGCGATCAACAAGATCGACAAGCCGGACGCGAATCTCGATCGCGTCAAGCAGGAGCTGGTCGCGGAAGGCGTCGTGCCGGAAGAGTACGGTGGCGATTCGCCGTTCGTGCCGGTTTCGGCGAAGACGGGCGCGGGTATCGACGATCTGCTCGAGAACGTGCTGCTGCAAGCCGAAGTGCTGGAACTGAAGGCGCCGGTCGAGGCGCCGGCCAAGGGC
The DNA here is from genome assembly GCF_002223055.1 of Burkholderia sp. HI2500. Lineage (NCBI taxonomy): Bacteria > Pseudomonadati > Pseudomonadota > Betaproteobacteria > Burkholderiales > Burkholderiaceae > Burkholderia > Burkholderia sp. HI2500. The sequence continues at coordinate 1,185,180 of NZ_NKFL01000004.1, forward strand.
ATCGTGATCGAAGCGAAGCTCGACAAGGGCAAGGGCCCGGTCGCGACGATCCTGGTGCAGTCCGGTACGCTGAACCGAGGCGACGTCGTGCTGGCGGGTACGGCCTATGGCCGCGTGCGCGCGATGCTCGACGAAAACGGCAAGCCGACGAAGGAAGCCGGCCCGTCGATTCCGGTCGAAATCCAGGGTCTGTCGGAAGTGCCGGGTGCGGGCGAAGAAGTGATCGTGCTGCCGGACGAGCGCAAGGCGCGCGAGATCGCGCTGTTCCGTCAGGGCAAGTTCCGCGACGTCAAGCTTGCGAAGCAGCAGGCCGCGAAGCTGGAAAGCATGCTCGAGCAGATGGGCGAAGGCGAAGTGCAGAACCTGCCGCTCATCATCAAGGCGGACGTGCAAGGCTCGCAGGAAGCACTCGTGCAGTCGCTGCTCAAGCTGTCGACCGACGAAGTGCGCGTGCAGATCGTGCACAGTGCGGTGGGTGGCATCAGCGAAAACGACGTCAACCTCGCAACGGCATCGAAGGCGGTCATCATCGGCTTCAACACGCGTGCAGATGCACAGGCGCGCAAGCTGGCCGAGTCGAACGGCATCGACATCCGTTACTACAACATCATCTATGACGCAGTGGATGAGGTGAAGGCGGCGATGTCGGGCATGCTGGCGCCGGAGAAGCGCGAAGTCATCACCGGCATGGTCGAGGTGCGCCAGGTCTTCAAGGTACCGAAGATCGGTGCAGTCGCCGGCTGTATGGTGACGGACGGTGTCGTCAAGCGCTCGTCGTCGGTGCGCGTGCTGCGCAACAACGTCGTGATCTTCACGGGCGAACTTGAATCGCTGAAGCGCTTCAAGGACGACGTGAAGGAAGTGAAGCAAGGCTTCGAGTGCGGTATGTCGGTGAAGAACTTCAACGACATCGTCGAAGGCGACCAGTTCGAAGTCTTCGAAGTGACCGAAGTCGCGCGTACGCTGTAACCCTCGCGCATCGGCTCATGGGCGGGGCAGGCTTGGGCCTGTCCCGCCCATTTTCATGGTGGCGTGCCAACACTGGCCGCCGCTTTATCCTGATAAACGGATCACGGATCGATCATGTCCAGGAAACGTACTTCCCCCAATCGCAACGTGCAGATCGCTGACCAGATTCAGCGCGATCTGTCCGAACTCATCATGCGCGAGGTTAAAGACCCGCGCATCGGCATCGTGACCATCCAGAGTGTGGAACTCACGCCGGATTACGCACACGCGAAGGTCTACTTCACCGCGTTGACCGGCGATCCGGACAAGACGCAGGAAGCGCTGAACCACGCGTCGGGTCACTTGCACAACCTGTTGTTCAAGCGTCTGCACATCCATACGGTGCCGACGCTGCATTTCCACTACGACCAGACGATCGAGAAGGCCGTGGAAATGTCGCGCCTGATCAAGGAAGCGAACTCGACGCGCGCGAAGGACGACGACGAGGCCGATTCGGCCGCCAAGGACGACTGAGCTCGACCGGCCTATGACGACTGCAGCACCCCAACGTCCGCGCGTGCCCCGGCGCGTGCTGGACGGCGTCCTCCTGCTCGACAAGCCGGTCGGCCTGTCGAGCAACGATGCGCTGATTCGCGCGAAGCGTCTGCTGCTCGCGAAGAAAGCCGGTCACACCGGTACGCTCGATCCGCTGGCTTCGGGCCTGCTGCCGCTGTGCTTCGGCGAGGCGACGAAGTTCTCGCAGGATCTGCTCGAAGCGGACAAGACGTACGAAGCGACGATGCGTCTCGGCCAGCGTACGGCTACCGGCGACGCGGAAGGCGAGGTGATCGAAGCGCGGCCGGTCGAATGCGACCGCACGGCGGTGGAAGCCGCGCTCGTGCGCTTCACCGGCGAGATCGTGCAGGTGCCGCCGATGTATTCGGCGCTCAAGCGCGATGGCAAGCCGCTGTACGAATATGCGCGGGCGGGGCAAACCGTCGAGCGCGAGGGCCGCAACGTGACGATCCTCGCACTCGACCTGCTCGCGTGCGACCTGCCTGATGTGACGTTTCGCGTGACCTGCAGCAAGGGCACTTACGTGCGTACGCTGGCGGAGGATATCGGCGAGGCGCTCGGTTGCGGCGCGCATCTGACGATGCTGCGTCGCACGGGCGTCGGCGCGCTGACGCTCGAGCATGCGGTGACGCTCGATGCGCTGTCCGATGCCGACGAAGCGTCGCGCGATGCGTGGCTCCAGCCGGTCGACGCGTTGCTGTCGACGTTTCCGCTGGTTCGTCTCGATGAAACCAGCGCGAAACGGTTCCTGCACGGCCAGCGTCTGCCGCTGTCGGCGCTCGATCCGATCGATGCGGCCGAAGGTGAGCGTGTGCGCGTCTATGACGCCACTCGGTTGCTCGGCGTGGCGCGCAAGGCGAACGGCGTACTTGCGCCGGAACGGCTCGTCGTCACGGCGGCCTGACGCCGCCGCGCGAACGCGCTCCCGTTGGAATAAAAAAGCCCGACCGGCGCGATGAACTGCACCCCAAAAGTTGGACATCGATCCAACCTTTGGGGTGTTTTTCATGAGCAAGTACACGGAGCAGTTCAAGGTATGCATTGCAGAGGAGTACGAGTCCGGCCACGCTGGGTTCCGTGAGATGTCCAAGCGCCACGGCGTCGATGAGGCGACGATCCGCAAGTGGGTGGCGGCCCATCGCATACATGGTCCGGCGGGCTTGAAGAAGAAGTGCGAGCGCTACAGCGCAGAGTTCAAGTTGCTTGTACTGCAGCAAATGCGTAGCGAAGGGTTGTCAGCGCGTGAGACGGCTGCACGCTTCAACATTAGGAACCGTACGGCCATCGGCCAGTGGAAACGCCAGTATGATGAAGGCGGTATAGACGCACTGTCGCCGCGCCAGCGGGGGCGCCCCAGGAAGATGCCCAAGCCACCGCTCACGCCACCGCCGCTACCCGAGGACGATACGCGCTCCCGACAGGAACTACTCGACGAGTTGAACTTCCTGCGCATGGAGAACGCGTACTTAAAAAAGCTCGAAGCCTTGGCTCAAGCGCAGCAGCGATCAGCGCAACGCAAAAAGCGCAAATCGTGCTCGAGCTAAGGCAGCAATATCCGCTTGCGGGCTTGTTGAAGGTTGCCGGCTTGGCGCGCAGCACGTTCTACTATCATCAGAAATTGCTCGGAGCAGCCGACAAGTATGCCGATACAAGGGCAAGAATCTGCTCGCTGTTCGAACGGCACAAGGGCCGCTACGGCTATCGACGCATCACGCTCGCTCTACGTAATCTGGGACAGGTGATTAACCACAAGACTGTGGCGCGTCTGATGGGTGAGTTGCGGCTGAAGTCTTGTGTGCGCCCGAAGAAATACCGCTCCTACAAAGGTAGCGTCGGACGTGTTGCACCTCATGTTTTACAGCGTCGGTTCTACGCAAAGCGTCCGAACGAGAAGTGGGTAACGGATGTCACGGAATTCAACGTGGGCGGCCAGAAGCTGTACCTGTCACCAGTGCTCGATCTGTACAACGGCGAGATCATTGCTTATGAAACCGCGAGGCGCCCGGCGTTCGAGATGGTCAGCGCAATGCTTCGCAAGGCATTGGCGCGCTTGAAGTCACACGAGCGGCCTCTCTTGCATTCGGATCAGGGCTGGCAGTACCAGATGCCTGCGTATCGCCGCCTACTGCAGCAACGAGCGCTCACGCAAAGCATGTCGCGTAAAGGGAATTGCCTGGACAACGCCGCCATGGAGAGCTTCTTCGGCACGCTGAAATCCGAGTTCTTCCATCTGAATCGGTTCCGCAACCTGGACGAACTGCAAACCGGCTTGGCAAGCTACATCCACTACTACAATCACGACCGCATCAAACTGAAACTAAAAGGGCTGAGTCCCGTGCAATACAGAACTCAGCCCTCTCAGCCCTAGCCGTCATAACCCGTCCAACTTTACGGGGTCAGTTCATTGAAGCGGGGCTTTTTGTTGGCGTCCAGGCTGCGTGTTCAGTGTGCGGCCGATGCCGCGGCACCTGCATCGCCACCACCCGAGCGCTCGGGCTTCGTGATCCAGATCAGCCCGATCAGCAGCACGAAGATCGCCGCGGAGATGTAGAACAGGTCGTTCACGCCGAGCTGCGCGGCCTGCTGCGTGGCCATGTTGTTGATCAGCCCGTGCGCCTGGTCCTGCGTCAGCCCGAGGTTGCCCATCTGCGTGACGGCCTGGTTGAACGTCGGGTTGTAGACGTTCGTCTGCTCGACCAGTTGCGCGTGATGGAAGTTGTTGCGATGGTCCCAGGCCGTCTGGAAGATCGACGTGCCGATGCCGCCGCACATGATCCGCACGAAGTTCGACAGGCCCGATGCCGCGGGAATGCGGTGGCCGGGCAGGCCGGACAGCGTGATCGACACCAGCGGGATGAAGAAGCCGGCCATCGCGATGCCCTGCACGAGCGTCGGCAGCGTCAGCGACCATTCGTCGACGCCCGTCGTGTAGCGCGAGCGCATCCAGAAGCACAGCGCAAACGTCAGGAACGACGCCGTCGAGATGAAGCGCGGATCGGTGCGCGGCAGATACTTCCCGGTGAGCGGAGACAGCAGGATCGCAAACAGCCCGACCGGCGCCATCACGAGACCGGCGTCGGTCGCGGTGTAGCCGATCTGCGTCTGCAGCCACAGCGGCAACAGTACGAGGTTGCCGAAGTACAGACCGTACCCGATCGACAGCGCAACCGTGCCGCCGGTGAAGTTCCGCATGCGGAACAGCGACAGGTCGACGACCGGATGCTCGGCAGTCAATTCCCAGATGACGAAGAACGCGAACGCAATGACGGCGGTCAGCGCGAGCACGATGATGGTCGTCGACGCGAACCAGTCGAGATCCTTGCCCTTGTCGAGCATGATCTGCAGCGAGCCGACCCAGACGACCAGCAGCGCGAGGCCTACGCCATCGATCGGCGCGCGGCGCACGGCCGACTCCCGGTTGCGATAGATCATCCACGTCGCGGCGGCGGCGGCGATGCCGACCGGGATGTTGACGTAGAAGATCCACGGCCACGAGTAGTTGTCCGAGATCCAGCCGCCGAGGATCGGGCCGGCGACGGGCGCGATCAGCGTCGTCATCGCCCATAGCGCGAGCGCCATCGGTGCCTTGGCGCGTGGATAGCTCGACAGCAGGAGCGCTTGCGACAGCGGAATCATCGGGCCTGCCACCGCGCCTTGCAGCACGCGCGACCCCAGCAGGAACGGCAGGTTGGGCGAGAGACCGCACATCCACGACGAAATCACGAACAGGATGATCGACGCGAGGAACAGGCGCACCTGCCCGAAGCGGTCGGTCAGCCAGCCGGTCAGCGGCACCGAGATCGCGTTCGCGACCGCGAACGACGTGATGACCCACGTGCCCTGGTCGGACGACACGCCGAGGTCGCCCGAGATGGTCGGGATCGCGACGTTCGCGATGGACGTGTCGAGCACGTTCATGAACACCGCGAGCGATACCGCGATCGTCCCGATCACGAGTTGCCCGCCCTGCAAGGGCGGGTGAGAGACAGGAGCCTGTGCCATGTCGGTTGATTTTCCGGAGTCGGAACGGTTACATCATCTTCGCGACGGCATTCGACTTCGACGCGGCCGGCGCCGATGCGTTGCCGCCTGCGTTCTCGGCGATGACGCGGGCGATTTCGGCATCGGCTTCGTCGCCGTACTTCGCGAACACGTTGGTCTCGTAGACGGTGTTCGGCGCGTTCACGAGCTGGTCGCCGCGTTCGTCCTTGATGTCCACGTCGACCTGCATCGACAGGCCGATGCGCAGCGGGTGCTTGTCGAGATCCTTCGGATCGAGTTCGATCCGCACCGGCAGGCGCTGCACGACCTTGATCCAGTTACCCGTCGCGTTCTGCGCCGGCAGCAGCGAGAACGCCGAGCCCGTACCGGCAGAGAAGCCGACCACCTTGCCGTGGTAGACCGCCGACGAGCCGTAGATGTCGGCCGTCAGTTCGACCGGCTGGCCGATGCGCATGTGCTTGAGCTGGACTTCCTTGAAGTTCGCGTCGACCCACACGGCATTGAGCGGCACCACCGACATCAGCGGGTTGCCGGGCGACACGCGCTGGCCGACCTGCACCGAGCGCTTCGCGACGTAACCAGTGACCGGCGCGGGCAGCACGTTACGCGCGTTCGCGAGGTACGCGTCGCGCACCTTCGCGGCGGCGGCCATCACGTTCGGGTGCGATGCGATCGTGGTGTTCGCGGTCAATGCGCGATTCGATGCGAGCTGCTGCTGCGCGGCGTCGACCGACGCCTGCGCGGCCTTCACCGCGTCGCGAGCATGCGAGATTTCTTCCTGCGACACGGCGCCCGTCTGCGCGACGGCGAGGCGGCGACGCAGGTCGTCCTGCGCCTTCGACAGGTCGGACTGGCGCAGCGCGACTTGCGCGCGGTACTGGTCGTCGTTGACGAACAGGCCGCGCACCTGGCGCACCGTTTGCGCGAGATTGGCTTCGGCCTGCTGCAGCGCGACTTGCGAGTCGGCCGGGTCGAGCACGACGAGCGGATCGCCGGCCTTGACGGTCTGCGTATCGTCGGCCTTCACCGCGATCACGGTACCGGTGACTTGCGGCGTGATCTGCACGACGTTGCCGTTCACGTACGCGTCGTCGGTCCCTTCATGGAAGCGGGCGACGAGGAAGTAATACAGGCCGTACGCGATGGCCGCGATCACGATGACCGCGACGAGCAGCGTCATCATTCGCTTGCGCTTGCCATTGTTCTGCGGCTGCGCGCTGGCGGCGTTTTGTTGGTCGCTCATGGCGATTTTCTCCGTCCGTTATTTCGAGTGTCTGCGTAGTGGTGGCGCCGGATCAGTTGGCGGCCTGTTTTGTCGGCTTGTCGGCATCGGGTGCGGCGAGCGGCGTGCCGGTCGCGTCGAACCCGCCGCCCAGCGCCTTGATCAGCGCGAGCTGCATGTCGCGGCGGCGCATCTTCAGGTTGGTCACCGTCTGCTCCGATGCGAGGCGGTTGCTGTCCGCGGTCAGCACCTGCAGCTGCGGCGACAGGCCGGCCTTGTAGCGGATGACCGCGAGGTCATAGGCGCGCGTCGATGCGTCGAGTGCGCGTTGCGCATCGCCCATCTGTCGATCGACCGCGCGGATCGATGCGACCTGCGTCGCGACGTCGTTCAGCGCACTGATCAGCGTCTGGTTGTAGTTCGCCACCGACAGGTCGAAGTCCGCGTAGCGGCCCTTGAGCTGCGCGCGCAGCGCGCCGGCGTCGAAAATCGGCAGGTGGATCGCCGGGCCGAACTGCGCCTGACGGCTCGCGAAGTTCAGGAATTTGCCCCAGCCGAATGCATCGAAGCCGAAGCCGGCCGCGAGGTTCACGTCGGGATAGAACTCGGCCTTCGCTTCCTTCACGTCGTGCATCGCGGCTTCGACCTGCCAGCGCGCGGCGACGATGTCGGGGCGGCGCGACACGAGATCGGCCGGCAGGTTGCCGGGCAGCGCGACTTCGCCGCTCGGGTTCACCACGGGCGCGGCGATCTGCAGCCCCCGATCCGGGCCCTTGCCGAGCAGCGCGGCGAGCTGGTAGCGCACCGTCGTGATCTGGCCGTCGAGATCGGACAGCGAAGCCTGGGTCGTTGCGATATTGCCGCGCGCCGTCTGGCGTTCGACGTTGGTGTCGAGACCGGCCGACACGCGGCCGTCGGTGATCTTGCCGACCGTCTCGCGGTTGGTGATCTCGCGCTGCGCGATATCACGCAGCGCATAGAGTTGCGCGAGCGAGTTGTACGTGCGTGCGACCGACGACGCGAGCGTGATGCGTGCCTGCTGCATGTCGGCTTCGGCCGCCTTTTCCTGCGATACCGCGGTGTGCAGGCGTTCGCGATTCTTGCCCCACAGGTCGAGCTCCCACGATGCGCTCGCGAGCGCGTTGTTCTCGCTGTACCACTGGCCGCCGTACGGGGGCGGGAACAGCGCGTTCGACGAATACAGCTCGCGCGTCCACGAATAGCTGGCTTCCGCCTTCGGCATCAGGTTCGAGCGCGACGATTCGATGTATGACGACGCCTTTGCGATGCGCGCCTGCGCCTGCGCGATCGACGGATTGCCCTGCAGGGCTTCGTCGATCAGCTTCGGCAGCTGCGGATCGCCGAACTGGCTGGCCCAGTCGAGCGCCGGCCACTGGCCGCCCTGGGCCGGCAGGCTCTGGGCGGATTCGAATTGCGACGCGGGGGCGATCTGCTTGTCGCTCTTGATGCCGATGTAGTTCGCGCAGCCCGCCAGCGCCAGTGCGGCGACCGCGGCGGCGACGGCGGCGCGGCACGACCCGGCGCGCACGGACAACGGGGAGGATTTCATCGCGCTGATCCCTGACTCGGAATGAATGATGGACACTGCAAGGATTTCCTTACATTAATCTGTCAAAAGTAATTGTTATGGCAACTATTACGTGATGCTGCCGCCGGCGGTCTCGCAGTAGTTGCTGAGAATGCGGCGCAGCATGCTCTTCAGGAACCCGACTTCTTCCGGCGTAAACCCGTCCAGCACCTGGTCGAGCACGCTGCGGAAAATCGGCGGCAGCCGTTCGGCGAGCGCACGGCCTTCGTCGGTCAGCTCGAGGCGCACGACACGCCGATCCTCGATGCTGCGCACGCGGGAGAGCAGGCCGCGTTTCTCGACCCGGTCGAGCAGGCGCGTGACCGCGCTCGCGTCGATCCCGTACTCGCGCGCGAGTTCGGCGGCCGTCGAGCATTTGCCGACCGCGATCATGAACAGCATGCTCGCCTGCGTGCCCGTGATGCCGAGCTCTTCCTGCGTGCGTTGCGTGACGAGGTTGGTCATCACCGACTTCACGCGCGACATCAGATAACCGACGCTGTCGTTCATCTGATATGAAGACAGCTGCGAGACGGGTGGTTGGGTAGAAGAATCCGGCATAAAACCCTGAAGCTGCAATAGTTGACTAGGCAGCAGTATAGGCACAGTTGCTTGCCGCGGCAAATGTTAATCGAACGGCAAAGGGCGCGCTTTGTGTCCCATAAATCCACTACTCCAATAAGGTTTTTGGGCTTGCCGATGATGCGGGCTTCGGCCGACCGGCGGGTTCGAGGGGAGGGCGTGCCGGCCGTCTGGTGTCGCGTCGCAACGTGCCTGTCAGCTCGCGACATCCGCACGTGCTATAATTTGTGGCTTTCCAAGCTGCAATGCGCGCGCCCGTGAAAAACGAGCGGGCGCTTTTGCGCGTTCAAACGATTTCCAGGTTTCTATGACCCGCGCCCTTCGCAATATCGCCATCATCGCCCACGTCGACCACGGCAAGACCACGCTCGTCGACCAACTGCTTCGCCAGTCCGGCACCTTCCGCGAGAACCAGCAGATTGCCGAACGGGTGATGGACTCGAACGACATCGAAAAAGAGCGCGGGATCACGATTCTCGCGAAGAACTGCGCGGTCGAGTACGAAGGCACGCACATCAACATCGTCGACACGCCGGGGCACGCGGACTTCGGTGGCGAGGTGGAGCGCGTGCTGTCGATGGTCGACTCGGTGCTGCTGCTCGTCGACGCGGTCGAGGGCCCGATGCCGCAGACCCGCTTCGTCACGAAGAAGGCACTCGCGCTCGGCCTGAAGCCGATCGTCATCGTCAACAAGATCGACCGTCCGGGTGCGCGGATCGACTGGGTCATCAACCAGACCTTCGACCTGTTCGACAAGCTGGGTGCAACCGAAGAGCAGCTCGACTTCCCGATCGTCTACGCATCGGGCCTGAACGGCTATGCGTCGCTCGACCCGGCCGCGCGCGAAGGCGACATGCGCCCGCTGTTCGAGGCAGTCCTCGAGCACGTGCCGGTTCGCCCGGCGGATCCGGACGCGCCGCTGCAGCTGCAGATCACGTCGCTCGACTATTCGACGTACGTCGGCCGGATCGGCGTCGGCCGCATCACGCGCGGTCGCATCAAGCCGGGCCAGCCGGTCGCGATGCGCTTCGGCCCGGAAGGCGACGTGCTGAACCGCAAGATCAACCAGGTGCTGTCGTTCACGGGTCTCGAGCGCGTGCAGGTCGAATCGGCCGAAGCGGGCGACATCGTGCTGATCAACGGTATTGAAGACGTCGGCATCGGCGCAACGATCTGCGCGGTGGATACGCCGGAAGCGCTGCCGATGATCACCGTCGACGAGCCGACGCTGACGATGAACTTCCTCGTCAACTCGTCGCCGCTCGCCGGCCGCGAAGGCAAGTTCGTCACGAGCCGCCAGATCCGCGACCGCCTGATGAAGGAACTGAACCACAACGTCGCGCTGCGCGTGAAGGACACCGGCGACGAAACGGTGTTCGAAGTGTCGGGCCGTGGCGAGCTGCACCTGACGATTCTCGTCGAGAACATGCGTCGTGAAGGCTACGAGCTGGCCGTGTCGCGTCCGCGCGTCGTGATGCAGGAAATCGACGGTGTGCGTCACGAGCCGTACGAACTGCTGACCGTCGACGTCGAGGACGAACATCAGGGTGGCGTGATGGAAGAGCTCGGCCGCCGCAAGGGCGAGATGCTCGACATGGCGTCGGACGGCCGCGGCCGCACGCGTCTGGAGTACAAGATCTCGGCACGTGGCCTGATCGGCTTCCAGAGCGAATTCCTGACGCTCACGCGCGGCACGGGCCTGATGAGCCACATCTTCGACTCGTACGCACCGGTCAAGGACGGCTCGGTATTCGAGCGCCGCAACGGCGTGCTGATCTCGCAGGACGACGGCGCTGCCGTGGCCTATGCACTGTGGAAGCTGCAGGATCGCGGCCGCATGTTCGTGAAGCCGGGTGACGCGCTCTATGAGGGCATGATCATCGGTATCCACAGCCGCGACAACGACCTCGTCGTGAACCCGATCAAGGGCAAGCAGCTGACCAACGTGCGCGCGTCGGGTACCGACGAAGCCGTGCGCCTGGTGCCGCCGGTCCAGATGTCGCTGGAATACGCGGTCGAATTCATCGACGACGACGAACTCGTCGAAGTGACGCCGCAATCGATCCGCCTGCGCAAGCGCTTCCTGAAGGAGCACGAGCGTCGCCGCGCGAGCCGCGAAGGCGCGGTCGACTAAGCGTTCCGGCCGTTTGCTGCATCACGGAAAAGGCTGCCTGCGGGCAGCCTTTTTTGCATCTGCGCGATGCGCAATCGGGCTGTCTGCAAAACACTGTTCCCGCGGGTCGTGGCAATCCGGCAAAACCCCGTCGCGCGGTGCTTTCGGGCACATTTCGCCGTGAACTCCGGTATCGGTTCTGTGATATGCTGCGCGCACGCAAGTTTTAGGTCCTTCCAAGCAAGACTTGATTCGCAATCCGCTAAACGGTCAGGCCGTGTCGCGGAAGGTTGAGTAACCCGCTATTTCTCGAGAAGCTCGAAGAAAGGTGAGCGTAAAATGTCAGATGTAATGAAGCAGTTTCAGCTGAACTCCTATCTGTTCGGCGGCAATGCTTCGTACGTTGAAGAACTGTACGATGCATACCTCAACAATCCGGCATCGGTGCCGGAGAACTGGCGAGAGTATTTCGACGCGCTGCAGAATGTGCCTGCAACGGACGGTTCGAATGCCAATGACGTCGCCCATTTTCCGATCGTCGAATCGTTCGCCGAGCGCGCGAAGGCCAATGCCTTCATCCCGCGCGAAAGCACGACCAACCTGGCTGCGGCACGCAAGCAGGTGCACGTCCAGTCCCTCATCAGCGCGTATCGCTTCCTTGGCTCGCAATGGGCCAATCTGGATCCCCTGAAGCGTCGCGAACGTCCCGCCATTCCCGAGCTCGAACCCGCGTTCTACGATTTCTCCGAAGGCGACCTCGACCAGACGTACAGCGCAAGCAACCTGTACTTCGGTTTCGACCAGGCTTCGCTGCGTGACATCGTCAAGGGTCTGCGCGACACGTACTGCGGCACGATCGGCGCCGAGTACATGTACATCAGCGACCCGGAACAGAAGCGCTGGTGGCAGGAGCGCCTGGAGTCGACCCGCGCGACGCCGAACTTCTCGGCAGACGAGAAGAAGCACATCCTGAATCGCCTGACGGCCGCTGAAGGCCTCGAGCGTTACCTGCATACCAAGTACGTCGGCCAGAAGCGCTTCTCGCTCGAAGGCGGCGAAAGCTTCATCGCGGCGATGGACGAAGTCGTCCAGCACGCGGGCAAGCGCGGCGTGCAGGAAATCATCATCGGCATGGCCCACCGTGGCCGTCTGAACGTGCTGGTCAACACGCTGGGCAAGATGCCGGCCGACCTGTTCGCCGAATTCGAAGGCAAGCACGTCGACGACCTGCCGGCCGGTGACGTGAAGTACCACAAGGGCTTCTCGTCGGACGTGTCGACGGAAGGCGGCCCGGTCCACCTGTCGCTCGCGTTCAACCCGTCGCACCTCGAAATCGTGAACCCGGTGGTCGAAGGATCCGCTAAGGCGCGGATGGACCGTCGCGGCGACGAAGACGGCCTGCAAGTGCTGCCGGTGCAGATCCACGGTGACGCGGCCTTCGCTGGCCAGGGCGTCGTGATGGAAACGCTGAACCTCGCGCAGACGCGCGGCTACGGCACGCACGGCACGCTGCACATCGTCATCAACAACCAGATCGGCTTCACGACGTCCGACCCGCGCGATGCGCGCTCGACGCTGTACTGTACCGACGTCGTCAAGATGATCGAAGCGCCGGTGCTGCACGTGAACGGCGACGATCCGGAAGCGGTCGTGCTCGCGATCCAGATCGCGATCGACTACCGGATGCAGTTCCACAAGGATGTCGTGATCGACATCGTCTGCTTCCGCAAGCTGGGCCACAACGAGCAGGACACGCCGGCGGTCACGCAGCCGCTGATGTACAAGAAGATCGCGCAGCACCCGGGCACCCGTGCGCTGTACGCCGAGAAGCTCGTGCAGCAAGGCGTGATCACCGCGGAAGACGCCGACAACTTCGTGAAGGCGTACCGCAAGGCGATGGACGACGGTCACCACACGGTCGACCCGGTCCTGTCGAACTACAAGAGCAAGTACGCGGTCGACTGGGTTCCGTTCCTGAACCGCAAGTGGACGGATGCAGCCGACACGGCCGTGCCGCTCGCGGAACTGAAGCGCCTCGGCGAACGCATCACGACGGTCCCGGAAAACTTCAAGGTCCACCCGCTCGTCGAGCGCGTGATCAACGACCGTCGCAACATGGCGCGTGGCGACCAGCCGCTCGACTGGGGCATGGGCGAACACCTCGCGTTCGCGTCGCTCGTCGCATCGGGTTACTCGGTGCGCCTGACCGGCCAGGACTCGGGTCGCGGCACGTTCACGCACCGTCACGCGGTGCTGCACGACCAGAACCGCGAGCGCTGGAACGACGGCACGTACGTGCCGCTGCAGAACATCGCCGAAGGCCAGGCGAAGTTCACGGTGATCGACTCGGTGCTGTCGGAAGAAGCGGTGCTGGGCTTCGAATACGGTTACTCGACCGCCGAGCCGAACACGCTCGTGCTGTGGGAAGCGCAGTTCGGCGACTTCGTCAACGGCGCACAGGTCGTGATCGACCAGTTCATCTCGTCGGGCGAAGTGAAGTGGGGCCGCGTGTCGGGTCTGACGATGCTGCTGCCGCACGGCTACGAAGGCCAGGGTCCGGAGCACTCGTCGACGCGTATCGAGCGTTTCCTGCAACTGTGCGCGGATCACAACATGCAGGTCGTTCAGCCGACGACGCCGGCGCAGATTTTCCACCTGCTGCGTCGCCAGATGATCCGCCTGTTCCGCAAGCCGCTGATCGTCGCGACGCCGAAGTCGCTGCTGCGTCACAAGGAAGCGGTGTCGGACCTGTCGGAACTCGCGAAGGGTTCGTTCCAGCCGGTGCTGGGCGAAACCGACGGCGGCATCGACGCGAAGAAGGTCAAGCGCGTGCTGGCATGCTCGGGCCGCGTGTATTACGACCTCGTCGCGCATCGCCGCGAAGCGAAGGCGAACGACGTCGCGATCATCCGTATCGAGCAGCTGTATCCGTTCGCGCACAAGCAGTTCGAAGCCGAAATGAAGAAGTACGAGAACGCGACTGAAGTGGTCTGGGTGCAGGACGAGCCGCAGAACCAGGGCCCCTGGTTCTACGTCGAGCACCATCTGAAGGAAGGCATGAAGGAAGGGCAGAAGCTGGCATACAGCGGCCGTCCGGCTTCGGCCTCGCCGGCGGTTGGCTACTACGCGAAGCACTACGAGCAGCAGAAGGCCCTGATCGAAGGTGCTTTCGGCCGCCTGAAGAGCGCATCGATCGCGAAATAACCGACGGAAGCGAAACGGGAAGGCGCCATGCGCTTTCCCGTCTCTTTTGGCCCGCCGGGCGCGTTGCGCGCCGCACCGGCCGAAGGAATCGCACGAACCTCGTCATTACCCAGATTAAGCATCCAGGAAAATCACATGGCTATCGTAGAAGTCAAAGTCCCCCAGCTTTCGGAGTCGGTTTCGGAAGCCACCATGCTGCAGTGGAAGAAGAAGCCGGGCGAAGCAGTTGCTCAAGACGAAATCCTGATCGAACTCGAGACCGACAAGGTCGTGCTCGAAGTGCCGGCACCGGCCGCGGGCGTGCTCGCGCAAGTGCTGCAGAACGACGGTGACACCGTTGTTGCCGATCAGCTGATCGCAACGATCGACACCGAAGCGAAGGCAGGTGCAGCCGAAGCCGCGGCAGGCGCCGCCGAAGTCAAGCCGGCAGCAGCGCCTGTTGCAGCCGAACCGGCAGCACAGCCGGTCGCTGCAGCCGCAGCCGCATCGTCGACCACCGCATCGCCGGCCGCATCGAAGCTGCTGGCCGAGAAGGGTCTGTCGGCGGGCGACGTCGCAGGTTCGGGCCGCGACGGCCGCGTCACGAAGGGCGACGCGCTGGCCGCAGGCAGCGCACCGAAGGCCGCGCCGGCTGCCGCACCGGCGAAGACCGCCGCTGCGAAGCCGTCGCTGCCGGAAGTGAAGGTGCCGGCATCGGCCGCGACCTGGCTGAACGACCGTCCGGAACAGCGCGTGCCGATGTCGCGCCTGCGTGCGCGTATCGCCGAGCGTCTGCTCGAGTCTCAGCAGACCAACGCGATCTTGACGACGTTCAACGAAGTGAACATGGCTCCGGTCATGGAGCTGCGCAACAAGTACAAGGACAAGTTCGAGAAGGAACATGGCGTGAAGCTCGGCTTCATGTCGTTCTTCGTGAAGGCGGCCGTCCACGCGCTGAAGAAGTTCCCGCTCGTGAACGCGTCGATCGACGGTAATGACATCGTCTACCACGGCTACTTCGACATCGGTATCGCTGTCGGCTCGCCGCGCGGCCTCGTCGTGCCGATCCTGCGCAACGCGGATCAACTGAGCCTCGCCGAGATCGAGAAGAAGATCGCCGAGTTCGGCCAGAAGGCGAAGGACGGCAAGCTGTCGATCGAGGAAATGACGGGCGGTACGTTCTCGATCTCGAACGGCGGCGTGTTCGGCTCGATGCTGTCGACCCCGATCATCAACCCGCCGCAGTCGGCAATCCTCGGCGTGCACGCGACGAAGGAGCGTCCGGTCGTCGAAAACGGCCAGATCGTGATCCGTCCGATCAACTACCTCGCGCTGTCGTACGACCACCGCATCATCGACGGCCGCGAAGCCGTGCTGTCGCTCGTCGCGATGAAGGATGCGCTGGAAGATCCGGCACGCCTGCTGCTCGACCTGTAAGCCGAGTTTCACCGCATTGACCCGCACCGCACGGGCGCGCGACACGCGCGGCCCGTGCGGCTGCACAAGAAGAAAGGATTGTCATGTCCAAGGAATTTGACGTCGTCGTGATCGGCGCCGGCCCCGGCGGCTACATCGCCGCGATCCGCGCCGCGCAGCTCGGCAAGACGGTTGCCTGTATCGAGAAGTGGAAGAACCCGGCCGGCGCGCTGAAGCTCGGCGGTACGTGCCTGAACGTCGGCTGCATCCCGTCGAAGGCGCTGCTCGCATCGTCGGAAGAGTTCGAGAACACGTCGCACCACCTGGCCGACCACGGCATCACGGTTGACGGCGTGAAGATCGACGTCGCGAAGATGCTCGGCCGCAAGGACGCGATCGTCGAGAAGATGACGAGCGGGATCGAGTTCCTGTTCAAGAAGAACAAGATCACCTGGCTGAAGGGCCATGGCAAGTTCACCGGCAAGACCGACGCCGGCGTGCAGATCGAAGTGAGCGGCGAAGGTGAAACCGAAGTCGTCACCGCAAAGAACGTGATCATCGCGACGGGCTCGAAGGCGCGTCACCTGCCGGGCATTCCGGTCGACAACAAGATCGTGTCGGACAACGAAGGTGCGCTGACGTTCGACTCGGTGCCGAAGAAGCTCGCCGTGATCGGCGCAGGCGTGATCGGCCTCGAGCTCGGCTCGGTGTGGCGCCGCCTCGGTGCCGAAGTGACGGTGCTCGAAGCGCTGCCGGCCTTCCTCGGCGCAGCTGACGAAGCGCTCGCGAAGGAAGCGGCCAAGCTGTTCAAGAAGCAGGGCCTCGACATCAACCTCGGCGTGAAGATCGGCGAAGTGAAGACGACCGCGAACGGCGTGTCGATCGCTTACACGGACAAGGACGGCAACGCGCAGACGCTCGACGCCGACCGCCTGATCGTGTCGGTCGGCCGCGTGCCGAACACCGACAACCTCGGCCTCGAGGCAATCGGCCTGAAGGCGAACGAGCGCGGCTTCATCGACGTGGACGACCACTGCCGCACGGCGGTGCCGAACGTGTACGCGATCGGCGACGTGGTGCGTGGCCCGATGCTCGCGCACAAGGCGGAAGACGAAGGCGTGCTGGTCGCGGAAGTGATCGACGGCCAGAAGCCGCACATCGACTACAACTGCATTCCGTGGGTGATCTACACGTACCCGGAAATCGCATGGGTCGGCAAGACGGAGCAGCAGCTGAAGGCGGAAGGCCGCGAGATCAAGTCGGGCAAGTTCCCGTTCTCGATCAACGGCCGCGCGCTCGGCATGAACGCGCCGGACGGCTTCGTGAAGATGATCGCGGACGCGAAGACCGACGAACTGCTCGGCGTGCACGTGATCGCGGCGAACGCGTCGGACCTGATCGCGGAGGCCGTGGTGGCGATGGAATTCAAGGCGGCGTCGGAAGACATCGCCCGCATCTGCCATCCGCACCCGTCGATGTCGGAAGTGATGCGCGAAGCGGCGCTCGCCGTCGACAAGCGCTCGCTGAACAGCTGAGCGCGGTATAGCGCCGGCCGGCCATCGGCCGGCGCAGCCGTCTCATGACGAAGGCGGGCGGGGATTCCCGCCCGCCTTCGTTTTTTCCGGTTTGCCCGATGAACGTCACCGAATACTACACGCGCGAACTGACCACGCGCGGCTATCAGTCCGATCCCGCACAGCGCGCGGCCGTCGATCGCCTGCAGCAATGTTTCGACGAGTGGGTCGAGTACAAGGCGCGCCGCTCGAACGCATTCAAGAAGCTCATCAACCATCCCGACCTCCCGCGCGGCGTCTACATGTGGGGCGGCGTCGGTCGCGGCAAGAGCTTCCTGATGGACAGCTTCTACGCGGTCGTGCCCGTGCAGCGCAAGACGCGCCTGCATTTCCACGAATTCATGCGCGAAGTGCACCGCGAGCTCGAGGAGCTGAAAGGGCAGGCCGATCCGCTCGACGAACTCGCACGGCGCATCGCGAAGCGCTACCGGTTGATCTGCTTCGACGAGTTCCACGTGTCGGACATTGCCGATGCGATGATCCTGTACCGTCTGCTCGACCGCCTGTTCAACAACGGCGTGCAGTTCGTGATGACGTCCAACTACGATCCCGACGACCTGTATCCGGACGGCCTGCATCGCGACCGCATGCTGCCGGCGATCGCGCTGATCAAGTCCAGGCTCGACGTGCTCAACGTCGACGCGGGCGTCGATTATCGCCAGCGCACGCTAGCGCAGGTGAAGATGTATCACACGCCGCTCGGCGCGGATGCCGATCGCGAATTGCGGCATGCGTTCCAGAAGCTCGCTGCCGTTCCCGACGAAAGCCCGCTCCTGCATATCGAGAAGCGCGAACTGAAGGCGCTGCGCAAGGCGGACGGCGTCGTATGGTTCGACTTCGCGACGCTGTGCGGTGGCCCCCGCTCGCAGAACGACTATCTCGAGCTGGCGAGCCGCTTCCACGCGATCGTGCTGTCCGAAGTGCCGCAGATGTCGCCGCGGATGGCGTCCGAGGCACGGCGCTTCACGTGGCTCATCGACGTGCTGTACGACCACAAGGTCAAGCTGCTGATGTCCGCGGCGGTGCCGGCGGAGCAGTTGTACATCGAAGGCCCGATGGCCAACGAGTTTGCGCGTACGGTCTCGCGAATCGTCGAGATGCAGTCGAAGGAATACATCGAAACGCCGCGCCGCATCGTCGATACGTCGCTGACCTGAGTGCGATTTCCGGCAATTGACGGGATTCAAACGTCAATTCCGGTCAAATTAAGGCAATCTCAGGGTAATTTCGGATTTGTCTTATATTCATTGTTGAGGTGAGCCGATATCGTTGTGTCATGGTTACTAAGGCTGGAGATATCCATGACACCGTATCGCGATCTGACCGATCAAGAGTGGCGCTGCGTTGCGTCGCTTCTGCCCGAAATGCAGCCGCGCACCGAGTTGCGCGGCCGCCCGTTGGCCAATACGCGTGCCGTCCTGAACGGCGTGCTCTGGGTGATCTACAGCGGCGCAACGTGGTCGGCCATGCCGCGTCGTTACCCTTCGTACCAAACTTGCCATCGTCGCTTCAAGGTCTGGCACGAGACGGGCACGTTGATGAGTGTCATGCGTGAACTCTATGGCGACGCAGGCGTGAATCTGTGCAACGAGTTGTCCACGCGGATGCGCAAGCACACGCAATCGAAGGCTGCGGAAGCACGCAGCAATGCGGCGCCCGCGTATCGCGCACCTGGCAGCTATGCGTCGGACGCGCTGAAGCATGCAGCGTGATGTTCATCAGCTCCCGCCGCGCATGCACCAAAACAAAATCGGCCTGACGACTTCGTCGCAGGCCGATTTTTTCATTGAGCTGCGCATTTAAGCGCGAACCGCATTACTGCTGGCGAACCCAGGTCTGCGAACGACCGAGCAACGACACGCCGATGTAACCGCGCACGACGAGTTTCTGGCCGCCGTCTTCAAGCGTCATCTTGCACTTGTAGACCTTGCCGTTCTCTGGGTCGAGAATGTTGCCGCCGTCCCAGTGGTCGCCTTCCTTCTTCATGGCCTTGATGATCGTCATGCCCTTGATGAGCTGATCCTTGCGTTCGTCCGTGCAGGCGGTGCAGCGGCGATCGGGCGTATCGTTCGCGCCGAGGCCCTTCACGACCTTGCCGGTCAGCGCACCGTCACCGTCCTCGGCGATCTGCACGAGTGCCTTCGGCTGATGCGTGTTGTCGTCGATCGTCTGCCACATGCCGATGGGGCTGTCTGCCTGTGCGAACGTGGGAGCGGCGCAAGCGAGCAATACGCCGGCGACGGCGATGGCACGAAACGGGCGGGTCAGTTGAATCATTGTCGTCCTCCTTGTTTTGCATGTCGTGTTCGATTTGCTCGCACGACCGTCTGCATGGGGCGGGCATGTTGCGAGCTTCGCCAGAATACGTGAAACCGCGTGCCACGTTTGATAGAGGGGACTCTAATCGAAACAGCCCGCGTGGCGCGGGCTGTTGGGTGACCGATCAGTTGAGCTGATATGAGAATGCGGCGTTGATGCGCGGGCTGCGTGACGCGCTTTCGACGGGGGCGTCACCCACCGGCTTCGCGACGTTCAGGTCGAGGCTGTAGAAGCGGCTGTCGGTGAAACGTACGCCGATACCGACCGACGACATGCGGTTCGGCGACGGTGTGCCTGCGTGCAGGTACACACGCGCCATGTCATAGGCGATGTACGGCGTAATGGATTTCATATACGTCCAGCCCGGCGTGAAGCCGCGGTTGACCTCCAGCGACATCCCCCATCCCGAGTCACCCGACGCTTCGCCCGGCTGATAGCCGAGCGCGTAACGCGTCGAGCCGAACGAGATCTGCTCGGACGTCGGCAGCGAGTCGGGGCTGTATTGCCCGGTCAGCGAAACCGACGTGCCGATCCGGAACGGCCACTCGTTGGTTTGCGTGAAGGTCGCGCCGGTACGGACGAAGGTCAGTGAGGTCGGGTCGGCGTACGTGATCGTCGAGCCGTTAACCAGGCCGGTCTGCGATTTCGATGCGCCGAGGATGTCGAACGCCTTTGCGACGTTGACGCTCAGTTTTCGCACCTGCTTCGGTTGTACGCTCGTGTAGTCGAGCTGCAATTGCAGCACGCGTACCTGCGACCTGTTGTCGAGGGTATTGCCGTTGATTTTGTTCTGATAGTTGTCGTCGTTATGCGCTGCATAGCCCGACACCGTGCCGAGCAGGCTGCGCTGGTTGTTGAGAAGTATTGGATAGGATGCCGAAAGGCCTAGCTTCTCGTTCTTTACGGTTCGCTGGACGCTCGACGGCAGCCCCGGATTGTCAGTCGGCTTGCCGCGATAGGTACTCGCGTCGAGGCGCGTGATCAGGCCGCTGCTGCCCACGGGTACCGCGCCGCTGAATGCGAAATAAGTTTGCTTGTCGCGCCCCGGCGGCGCCAGCGCGGAAATGCTCAGTTGCTCGCCGAACGACGTAAGGCCGTTTTCGGTCGCGGTGATGAGTCCCTGGACGCCCGGGTGGTTGAAGTCGATACCGGTGCTGACGTTGAACGGCTTGCGGTCGACCGCGAGTTCGAGCGTCGTGGCACCGTCGGTGGTTTGCGGCGGCGGTACGTTCGCCTTGACCGTGAGGCCGGGCAACAGGCCGAAGGTGTTCACGTAGCGTTCGAACGTCGCGCGGCGCAGCGGGCGATCGGCAGTGATATGCGCGGCGATTGCACGAATCTTCGATTCCATCGCACCGGGCTTGCCGGTGACCTTGACGTCCGACACGTAGCCTTCGACAACCGTGATGCGCACGACGCCGTTCTCGAACGTCTGCGCCGGGACGAACGCGAACGACAGCGCGAAGCCGCGATCCTGGTACAGCTTCGTCACGCCGTTGGCGGTTTCGATCAGTTCGCCGATCGTGATGTCCTTGCCGACGAGCGGGGTGAAGCGACGCGAGATCTCGTCGAACGGAACGGACTTCACGCCTTCGACCTGAAATGTGGTCGGCGTCAGGTGGCGCGACAGCAACTCCTGCAATTGCGGCGCTTGCGGTGCGACCTGCACGGTCACGTTCGGGCCGGTTTTCGGCGCGTTGATCTGGGGCAGGGAGTCGAGCGGGTTACCGCCGACGCGCGTTTGTGCATGTGCCGTGCCTGCTGCCGCGATGGCGAGCAGCATCATCCATCTGTCGAGTCTGGATTTCATTGTTCTTCCTCGTTGGCCTTGCTCTTCGTCTTCTTTGTAATGCCGGCGCGCGACACCAGGGTGCCGCGCGCCGCGTGCCGCAATGCCGGTTGTGTTTGTACGGCCGCGCCATCCGCTCCGGCTGCGAAGGTGCGACCGTCCTCCTTACTTGCCAACGCTACCCAGCGTACCCAGCAACCCCGTTACCGGTGCCAGCAGCCCCGTCGAGCCGCCGCCCGCCGTTGCCGTACCCGTGACGCCGCCAACCAGCGACGTGACCGGTGCGAGCGGGCTCGATCCCCCGGATCCTGCTGCGCCGCCCACTGCTCCGGTGACAGTATTCAGCAAACCGGTGACAGGCGCGAGAGGGTTTGCACTGCCTGCGCCACCCGTTGCGCCACCGAGCGTGCCCGTGACCGTCGACACGAGATTCGTGACGGGGGCGAGCGGGCCGCCGCTGCCGCCCGCCGCACCGCTCAGTGCGCCGGTGACGGTGGAGACGAGGCCGGTGACGGGGGCGAGCGGGCTGCTGCCCGAACCGCCGGTCGCGCCGCCGAGTGCGCCCGTGAGCGAGCCGAGCGGCGTCGAGCCGAGACCCGACAGCAGGCCGCCGAGCGGATTCGTCGAGCCGGAGCCTGACGACGTGCCGTTTTGTACGGTCGCCGTCGAGCCGCCAACGAGGCTCGTGATCAGGCCGGGGATCGGTGCCGCGCCGTTCGGGCCGTTCGGGTTGACGAGGCCACCCGCGTTGGTCACGGTGTTGCCGACCGCCGTGACGAGCTGACCGACGTCGCCGACGAGCGGCTGGCTCGACGTGCCGCCCACCTGCTTGCCGGCCGAGCTGATCGCGCCGCCGACCTGGCCGAGCAGGCCCGAGACGGGTTGGCCG
Source organism: Burkholderia sp. HI2500 (assembly GCF_002223055.1). Lineage (NCBI taxonomy): Bacteria > Pseudomonadati > Pseudomonadota > Betaproteobacteria > Burkholderiales > Burkholderiaceae > Burkholderia > Burkholderia sp. HI2500. The sequence continues at coordinate 1,207,381 of NZ_NKFL01000004.1, forward strand.
AGGCCGGTCGTCGTGCCGACCTGTTGCGTGACCTGGCCGGCGGTGATCACGAGCGGCGTGATTGCCGAGCTGAGCGGTTGTGTGACCTGCTGCACGGCGCCCGACGACAGCGTCGAGCCGATCGTCGTGCCGGCAGCCGTCAAGCCGTTGGCCACCGTGTCGAGCACGGTGCCGACCGGCGTCGTGACGGGCGCGAGCGGTGCGAGCTGGCCGGTGCCGAGCGCCTTGACCGTCGAGCTCAGGCCGGACACCGTGTTGCTCGTCGCGCCGACCACGTTGCCGAGGCCCGCGACGGTCGTGCCGACCGGATCCTTGGTCGTGCCGATCTGTCCCAGCCCGTTGCTCACCGCATCGGCGGCTGCGCCGACGATCGTGCCGGTGCTGGAGAGCGTGCTGCCGACACCCTTCGTCACGCCGTCGCCGAGGCCCGGCACGCTGATGTTGCCGACCGTGCTGCCGAGGTCGGTGGCCGTCTGGCCGACCGTGCTGACCACGCCCTTGGTGCCGGTGGACGTACCGCTGGTGCCGCTCGTGCCTGGCGTACCGCTCGTGCTCGGATTGTTATTGTCGTTGCTGCTGGTCGGCGGCGAGCTGACGCCACCGCCGCCGCAGGCGGCCAGCAGGCAGGCGGCGGCGAAGGCCGTGAGGGGCGCGCGCCACTGGCGCAGGGCGACTGTCGTGAGAGAACGTTGCTGGGACATGATGGACTCCTCGCTGTCTTGTCGATTGATGGATGTTGGTTTACTTGCCGTGCGTGCCGCCGAGCAGGCCGCCGATCAGCGACGTGACGGGCGCGAGCGGATTCGACGACGAACCCGAGTTCGTGACGGCGCCCGTACCGCCGGTCAATGCCGGTGCGCCGACCGTGCTGGTCACCGTGGACACGACGTTCGTCACCGGAGCGAGCGGGCTGCTGCCGCCTGCACCGCCCGTCGCGCCGCCGAGTGCGCCCGTGACCGCGCCGAGGAGACCCGTGACCGGGGCGAGCGGGCCACCGCTCGTGCCGCCCGTGGCGCCGCCGAGTGCGCCCGTGACCGTCGAGACGAGGCCGGTGACCGGGGCGAGCGGGCCGCCGCTGCCGCCTGCTGCGCCGCCGAGTGCGCCCGTGACCGTGGAGACAAGGCCGGTGACCGGGGCGAGCGGGCCGCCGCTCGTGCCGCCTGCTGCGCCGCCGAGCGCACCCGTGACCGTCGAGACGAGGCCGGTAACCGGGGCGAGCGGGCCGCTGCCGCCGCCTGCTGCGCCGCCGAGCGCACCCGTGACCGTCGAGACGAGGCCGGTAACCGGGGCGAGCGGGCCGCTGCCGCCGCCTGCTGCGCCGCCAAGTGCACCCGTGACCGTCGAGACGAGGCCGGTAACCGGGGCGAGCGGGCTGCTGGCGCCACCCGTTGCGCCGCCGAGCGTACCCGTGACCGTCGTGAGGAGCCCCGTGAGCGGGGCGAGCGGGTTGGTCACGCCGCCGCTGCCGCCCGTGAGCAGGCCGCCGACGGCCTTCACGGTGTTGCCCGTCGACGAGACCGTGTTGCCAAGGCCGGTCGTGACAGGGTTGCCGCCGGCCGACGCGAGCAGGGCGCCGGCCTGGTTCAGGCCGTTGCCGACCGTGCCGAGCAGCGTGTTGACGGGCGCGCCGAGGCCGGTGGCGGTGCCGATCGTCTGGGTCGTCTGGCCGACCATCGTCGTGATCGGCGTGATGGCCGAGCTGACCGTCTGCGTGACTTGCTGGATCGGGCCGGTCGACAGTGCGTTGGTGAGGGTGGTGCCGCCGTTCGATACGGCGCCGCCGAGCGTCGACACGAGGCCGCCGACGGCGCCCGTGACCGGTGCGAGCGGCGTCAGCGGACCGCTGCCGAGGCTCGAGACCAGGTTGCCCGTCTGCGTGACCGCGCCGCCGAGCTGGTTGACCACGCCGCCCGTGCTGGCGAGCGTGGTGCCGAGCGGATCCTTCGTCGCGCCAAGCTGGCCGAGACCGTTGCCAAGGCCGTTGCCGAGTGCGGTCACGGCGCCGCCAACGCTCTGCACGATGCCGCCCGCGGCTTGCGTGGTGGCCGGGTTGACACCTGGCAGCGACTGGTTGGCGATGACGGAGCCGAGGCCCGAGACGGTCCCACCGGCGCTCGTGATGATGTTGCTGCTGCTTGCGAGGACAGTTCCCACTGCGTTCGACGACACCCCCGAGGTGCCGCTCGTGCCCGACGTACCGCTGGTTCCGGAGGTGCCGCTCGTGCCCGAGGTGCCGCTGGTGCCGGAGGTACCGCTCGTACCGGACGTACCGCTGGTGCCCGAGGTGCCGCTCGTGCCCGAGGTACCGCTCGTGCCCGAAGTGCCGCTCGTGCCGGAGGTGGAGATCGTATCGCCGCCGCCCGAGCTCGAGCCGCCGCCGAGACCCTGGCTGATGGAGCCGGAACCGCCGCACGCGGAGAGGGAAAGCATGGCTGAAACGGTGGCCGCGATCAGAGTCGTCCGGAACACGCCATGAGGGATAACCTTAATGTCCATTTCGTCCTCGCATTAAAAATGTGTTGTGAACTTCGTTGTGTTGAGTGGTGCGCGGACTACTCTGCAACTGTCGTGCCATTTTGATGCTCGACGGTTCGACAACAGGTTTTAAACGGGGCAATTCCTTGTCGGAAAAGGAGGTTATGGAAATTGAAAGATTGTTGAATCTGTTTAAGGACAGGCGAATGAGAACGGTTTCGCGCGTTTCGTAACGTAACGTCACAACATTGGCGTTACGCGTGCGGCGTAACGTGGAGGCCGCGCAGGCTTGGTGGACGAGGCAATTGTTTTACTGGTGGATTAGGTGTGCACATCTAACCTATCGTAAATCCTATGTGTAAGTCGTACCGAAACGCCGTACAAATACGTTGTGCTCCTGGTCATTTTTTTCTATCCAAGCCGTTAAAAGAGGTTGGAAGTTAAATAGGATCGGAGATAGAATCCGGAGCAGATGTAAGGAAATGTACGGTTCGGTACACAACGTTCGAGGAGGGTCACTATCGCGAATGTTAACTTGCATCAAATGTTGAGCCATGCCCCTCGGGGCAATCTATAAAGAAAGCGCACCCGGTTGTCGTTACAGCAGATGTGGCGAACAGCGCGGGGCAAGGGCCAGATATGCGGGGACGTATACGTATAAAAGGCCAAAGAACGTAAATACAGGCACGAGGAATAAAATGAAAGCAATCATCAAGCGCTTCCTTAAGGAAAGCAACGGGGTTACCGCGATCGAGTACGGGCTGATTGCGGGTCTTATCGCTGTCGCGATCCTGGCTGGTGCTTCAACGATCGGCACTAATCTTGGCAATATGTTCACGAACCTCGGGACATGTCTGACCACCCCGAGCGGCACGAACTGTACGGCTGCCAGTATCTTTAAGTAACCCACCTGGCGTTAATTGGTACGACCTCGAAACATTGAGTCGTCGTCTTGATGTTGTGGCGGGCGGATTGCCGTTGGCAGTCCGTCCTCCGCGACATTTGTCGCAGGTTGCGGTGCGATGGCACATTTCATTTTCAGCGGGGTGTTCCTGGTCTGGGCTGCGTTCGTCGCAACCAGCGACATCCGTTATCGGCGCGTTTCGAATTCGCTCGTTCTGGCGGGGTTGACCTTTGGCCTGGGCGGAGCGTATTTCAACGCCGGTCCATTCGGCATTCTCCCGGCGCAGGCGATGATCGGCCTGCTGGCCGGGTTGGTCGCCTTTATTCCGCTTTTTTTGCTGCGCGTCATGGGCGCGGCGGACGTCAAGATCTTTGCCGCGATCGGCGTGTGGTGCGGCGCACATGCGCTGCTGTGGATCTGGATTGCCGCCAGTCTTGTCGCCGGTATTCATGCTCTGGCCCTGATGTTGCTGTCGCGCACGTCGATCGGCGCGTTGTGGCAACGGGGCCAGCCGGCAATGGTGCTTGGCAAATACCGGGCAACGCCTTACGCGGCATGTCTCATGGCACCAGCTGCCGCATGGGTTGTCTTTCTTGTCGCAAGGGGGGGCGTGCGATGAAACGACAGATGCGTCCGCGTGGACGCCGTCGGCAGCGTGGCGCGACGGCGGTCGAGTTTGCGATCGTGTTCCCGTTGTTGTTCGTGATTTTCTACGGCGTCGTCAGTTTCGGGATGATCTTCACGATTCAGCAGAGCCTGACATTTGCCGCCAGCGAAGGCGCACGGGCCGGGTTGGTTTACGCCCCCACTCTTGCGGCGCGCATAACGAACGCCACAACGACTGCGCAGAGTGTCGTGGCCTGGCTGAATGTCGGTACGCCGCAAGTCGTGGCACCGCCGTGCAGTTACGACACGTCGGTTCCGCCGTCGTTGTACTGCCTGTCGGTTACGGTGAATTACACCCCCAAGGATTGGATAACGACCATGCCGTTTCTGGGAAGCATACTGAATCGACCGTTGACGAGTACGGCGGTCGTGCAGATTCCGCAGTCGATCCTTTGAAGTACGTATCGTGACGCGAAGGGCCAGCTGACGCGCGAATCACGCAGAAACCCATCGGACTTTCATCCCGGCATCCACACAACAACATGGCCAACAATTTAACGAAGATCATCGCGGGACTGCTGATTGCAATCGCCGTATTGCTCGGAATCTACGCGTGGATGCTCGGGCGCAGCACGCAGAATGCGACGCCAGTTCAGCAAACCGTGGCGGCCAGCCCGTTTCCTGTCGTGATCGCGACACGGGTGTTGCCCGCCGGCCAGCCGATCACGGCCGACGCACTGAAGATCAAGCAGACGGCACCGGTACCGACGGGTGCGTTTGCCGATCCGTCCGTGCTCGTTGGCCGGGTGCCGGCAGCGGATATTCCGGCTTCGTCGCCGGTTGTCGCGGGAGCGCTGGTGTCGGGGCTTGCCGAGGACGTACAACCGGGCGAGCGTGCGGTCGCAGTGCGGGTCGACGAAACCAATGCGGTCGGTAACCGGTTGCGGCCCGGAAATTTCGTCGACGTATTTCTGAATTTGAAGCGCGAAGGCGGGGGCACGATGCTTGACGGCGAAGTTTCGCAGACGCAGGCGCGGTTGCTGTTGTCGAAGGTGCGGGTGTTGTCGTTCGGAGACGCGACACCCGATCGAGATAGCGGCAACACTGCCAACGGCAACAACGGTCAACCGTCCGGTGTCCGCATCGCGGTGCTTGCGGTGCCGACCGCGCAAGTCGATGCGCTGACGCTCGGCGAGGCGAGTGGGCGCCTGACGTTCGCGTTGCGCAACCCGCGCGACGACGAGCTTGCGATACAAACGGTCGCGGTGCGGACGGACAACAAGCTGTCGCCGTCGGCGCTCGCCGCCGCTGGCGTCTCGCTGCAGCAACTATCCGGCACACAGAGAACCGCGGTGGCCAATGTGAACGTGCCGCCGTTGCCATCGCGTCTGCCGCCGGCGGTGCGGACGGGAGGGGGCGGCGGAGGCGGAAGCGGCATCGAGGTGATCCGCGGCGGCCGGTCGGAAACGGTTGCCTATTGAACGACATCGACGGTCATCGATATCAGCGACGACAAGTAAAGGGCCGCGTGACGGTCTACCAAACAATGAAAAACACACTGATTGGATTCGCGATTGCTATCTGCACCATGACTTTGGCGTCGTTTGCGAGCGCGAACGGCACGATCGAGCTGGCGGTCGGCGCGCAGCGGCAGCTTTCGGCGGGCCGTGCGCTGCAGCGTGTCGCGGTTGGCGATCCGACAATCGCCGACGTACTGATCATGAAGGGCAGCCGCTCAGGTACCGTGCTGCTGACGGCGAAGGCACCCGGCGCGACGAATGTGATGCTGTGGGAGCGCGGTCACGACGAACCGACGATCTGGAACGTCGAGGTTGTCGACGCGGCGGCACAAGCGGTGCTCGACGGCTCCACGCCGCGTGTGAATGCATACGGTGGCACTGCCGTGCTGCAGGGGTCGTCGGCGTCGCTCGATGCGCATGCGCGCGCGGCCGCAGTCGGCAAGAACATGAGCGGGAAGGGCGCCGTGATCGATCGCTCGACGATCGCGGGCAAGAGCGTCGTGCAGGTCGACGTGCGGGTCGTTGAATTCAGCCGCTCGGTCCTCAAGCAAGTCGGGTTCAATTTCTTCAAGCAGAGCAACGGCTTTTCGTTCGGATCGTTTTCGCCCGGCGGCGTGCAATCGTACAACGGTGGATCCCCCGGCGGGGCGGGGTACATTCCGACGCTCGGCTCGCCTGTCTCGTCCGCGTTCAACCTGGTCGTGAACGCTGCGGGCCGCGGGATCTTCGCCGACCTGTCGCTGCTCGAGGCGAACAATCTCGCCCGCGTGCTTGCGGAGCCGACGCTCGTTGCGTTGTCCGGCCAGAGCGCGAGCTTCCTCGCCGGTGGCGAGATTCCGGTACCGTCACCGCAAGGGCTTGGCTCGACCGCGATCCAGTGGAAGCAGTACGGTGTCGGACTGTCGCTGACGCCCACAGTGCTGAGCCCGCAGCGGATTGCGTTGAAGGTTGCGCCTGAATCGAGCCAACTCGATTACGTGAACAGCGTAACGATCAGCGGTGTTGCGGTGCCGGGGATCACAACGCGTCGTGCCGACACGACGGTCGAGCTCGGCGACGGCGAGAGCTTCGTGATTGGCGGCCTGATCGATCGCCAGACCATGTCGAACGTCAACAAGGTGCCGCTGCTCGGTGATTTGCCGATCATCGGTACGTTCTTCAAGAATCTGAACTATCAGCAGAACGACAAGGAATTGCTGTTCATCGTGACGCCGCATCTCGTCGCACCGATCGCTAAGGGAGCGGTATTGCCCGCGACGCCTGGTGAGCTGTCTGAGCAGCGGGACGGGCCGGTCTGGAAATCGTATTTGGGCGGAGCAGCATCGCCGGATGCAGCTCCGGGTTTTTCGAAATGAGTGCGATGCATCGCGAGTCGCGACGTATTGCCACGCCTTGCGTAATCGGGGGTGTTCAACATGAACGCGCGAAACCAATCATTGTGTGAACCCGCCGTGACAGACTATTTCGTTTGCGCATCGCAACAGGAGGCGCACGTCCGCTGGTTGGCCGATACGCTTGTATCGGCCGGTGCGGTCGAGCCTGCGTCACTTGAGCCTGGCGTGCTCGCGCAGCGCATTACGGGTCTCAACCCTGCTCTCGTATTCATTGATTTTTCCGGTGGCAGCACAGCGGCGAGCGTGGCGGCCGCAGCGGTACGCGCATCCCATCCGGGCCTGCCGATTGTTGCGCTCGGCTCGCTCGCACAGCCGGAGAGCACGCTGGCTGCATTGCGTGCAGGCGTGCGCGATTTCATCGACGTGTCGGCTCCGCCAGAGGAGGCATTGCGCACGACTCGCGGACTGCTTGCCAACGTCGGCGAGCCGGCGAGCCGCCATGGCAAGGTCGTCGCATTGCTTGGCGCGCGCGCCGGCATGGGTGTGAGCACGCTCGCTGCGAATCTCGCCGTATGGCTGCAGAAGCGCGCGGTGAGTCCGGGGGGGAGCGGCGAGTCGAATGGCGGCACACCGGCCGGTCGCCAGACTGCGCTCGTCGACCTGGGACTGCCGGCAGGCGACGGCGCGCTGTTCCTGAATACCCGCTGCGAATTCCATTTCATCGATGCGGTTCACAACCTGCGCCGCATCGACCGAACCTTCGTGAATACCGCACTGACCCGGCATGAGAGCGGTGTTGCATTGACGACGCTTCCTGCCGATCTCGGCGGGCTGCGCGATGTCTCGTATGCATCGTGTGCCGGATTGCTGAACCGGTTTCGAGCCTTCTTCGATCAGCAGATCGTCGATCTCGGTGGTTTTTCGAATCGCGAGTTCGTTGCCCAGATGACGACGTCGGCCGATGAGGCGTGGCTCGTCTGCGATCAGGGCGTCGCGTCGATCGTGTCCGCAGCCGATCTGCTCACCGGGCTGCGCGACGCGGGTGTCGACACCGATCGCGTCCGGCTCGTCGTCAACCAGTACGATCCCGCACTCGACCTGACACCTGCGCAGATTGCCGAGCGTCTCGGCCTGGCGCTGGTGGGTACGTTGCCGTCGCGACGCGTCGCGATCGGCCATGCGGCAAACCAGGGCCGGCTCATCGTCGACATGACGGAGCGCGACCCGTACGTTCGCGCGCTCGAGTCGCTTGCCGCGCGGCTGCCGGGCGTGTCGGTCAGATCGACCGCCACGCGACCGGCATCCGGCCTGTCTGCGCTGAAGCGCTTCATTCAACCCTCGTCCAAGCGGTCGTAAGTGATGGCACACGACATTCAATTCGCCGACGGCGCAGCGCCGTTCTCTCAGACGCAGCAATTCCACGATATCAAGAATGCCGCGCATGAACATCTGCTGACGCGCATCGAAGAACTGGGCGCCGAGTTCGGCCGATGGTCCCGACAGGCGATCAACCAGTTCGTCGATCTCGAGATCGACAGCTTCGTGCGCCTGCGCCGCATTCCGCTCAACGAGAACGAGGTGCGTGCGATCGCCGAAGCGCTGACCAAGGAGCTTGCGGGCTTCGGGCCGATCGAGGACCTGCTCGCGGACCCGGCCGTCGAGGACATCCTGATCAACGGTTACAACGACGTGTACGTGTCGCGTCACGGGATCCTCGCGAGGCTGCCGGTGCGCTTTACCGACAACGCGCACCTGCTGCGGATCGTGCGCCGGATTCTCGCGCCGATCGGTCGTCGTCTCGACGAGTCTAACCCGATGGTCGACGCGCGGCTGCCCGACGGTGGCCGCGTGAACGTCGTGATCGAGCCGCTGTCGATCGACGGCCCGGTCGTATCGATCCGGAAATTTCGCAAGGATCCACTGAAGCCGTCCGATCTGCTCGGCAACGGCACGTTCAACGAAGAGATCAACACGCTGCTCCAGGCAGCGGTCGAGGCACGCTGCAACATTCTCGTGTCGGGCGGCACGAGTTCCGGCAAGACGTCGCTGCTCAACGCGCTCGCGTTCCACATTCCGGAGATCGAGCGTGTCGTGACGATCGAGGATACTGCGGAGCTGTCGCTGAACCACCCGCACGTCGTGCGGCTCGAAAGCCGTCCGGGCGGGTTCGACGGCACCGGTGTCGTGTCGATTCGCGACCTGTTGCGCAATACACTGCGGATGCGCCCTGACCGGATCATCGTCGGCGAAGTGCGCGGCGGCGAAGTGCTGGAAATGCTGCAGGCGATGAATACCGGTCACGACGGCTCGATGGGCACCGTGCATGCGAGCTCGCCGCGTGAGTGTCTGTACCGTCTCGAGATGCTTGCCGGCTTTGCTGGCTTCCAGGGCACCGAATCGAGCCTGCGCCGGCAAATCGCGAACGCGATCGACTTCATCGTGCAGATCGGGCGTCTGTCGAACGGACGGCGGCGGATCTTGTCGATCACCGAAGTGACCGGATTGTCCGACAACATCATCGCGACGCAGGAGCTTTACCGCTATGAAGCGCGCGTGACGCCGGAGGGCGAGGAAGTCGACAACTGGGAAACGCTGGGCATTCATCCGCATTCGCCGAAGCTCGCACGCTTCCGTCAGACGCTGACGAGCGGCGGGTTTGGCGGTGGCTTCGGGGGGGGCGGGTTCGGCCGCGGCGGCGGGGGCTTCAATGTATAGCGCGATGGCATGGGTGCTGGCTTTCGCGATGCTGTGCGTCGCGGCGGCGGTGATGCTGTGGCGTCACGCGGAGAACCTGCGCGTACGGACCGATGCGAAGCGCTTTATCGACAGCCGGCTCGAACCGGGCGCACGTGCCGGGGTGGCCGCACAGGCGGCGCGGTCGTCGACGGCAGGCGCCGCGCGTGCAGTGCCGCCGCAACCTGGCACCGCACGGAGCGCATTGTCCGATACGTTCTGGAAGCATCAATATGCGATCGCATCCGAGTATCTGACGAACCTGGCGAGTCGCGCGGGGATCGAGGATGCGCGCGGCAAAGCGCTTGTCGCGCTCGCCGCGCTGGTTGCGATCGCGGTGTTCGCGGGCAACCGCGGTGGCGCGCTCGCGTGCTTTGCCGCGCTTGCGTGCGGATGCTCGATTTTCGGCGTCTGGCTCGCGTCGCGAATCCAGCGGCGCAGGCTGAAGATTGTCCGGCAGATTCCGTCGTTCCTCGACGGCATCGTGCGTCTTGTGACGCTTGGCAATAGCGTGCCGGCGGCATTCCAGTCCGCGCTGCTGACGACCGAGGAGCCGCTTCGCGGCTGTCTCGACCACGTGTCGAGGATGCTGCGAGGCGGTGTCGAAATCGATCGCGCAATGGTGCACATCGCGAAAATCTACCGGACCGAGGAGTTCGAACTCGTCGGTTCCGTGTTGCGACTGTCGGTCAAGTACGGCGGCCGCGCGGACGTGATGCTCGAGCGCATGGCCGTGTTCATGCGCGACCTCGAACAGGCGGAGCGCGAGTTGACAGCAATGTCGGCAGAAACGCGGTTGTCGGCGTTCGTGCTCGTGATGTTGCCGATCGGGATCGGCAGCTTTATCGTCGTAACCAATCCGAAGTATCTGCACGGGATGTGGAACGACCCGGGCGGGCGGACGCTCCTGATGTTCGCGTTCCTGTTGCAATTGGCCGGCAGTGTCTGGCTGTATCGAATGGCTCGGCTCAGGTGATGCTATGACAGCGACTCAGATCGGAGCGATTGCCTTGGCGAGCGGCGCACTCGGCGTGCTGCTGTTCGGCGTGATCGCATTGTTACGCGCAAGTGCCGCGACGCGCGCCGAGCGCGCGCTTGTCGATGCGCTCGACCGGCGCATGGCCACGCTCGAAGCAGCGAAAGCGCGGACCGCGCCGGACGGCGGCGAGGCGCCAGCCAAGCCTGACGTCCGGCGGGGACAGCGCGTCGAACGTATTCTCGATCGTCTGTCGGCGGCCGGTGTGCGCTGGCTCGATACCGGACTCGGCAAATACGCTGTCGCGGAAGAGGATCGCCGCCTGCTCGAGCAATGCGGTTACGTCGACACGCGCACGCGCGGGCTGTTCCTGAGCGCGCGGGTCGCGTGTGGGATCGGGCTGCCGCTGCTGTTCGCGATTTTCGCGAGCGGCCATATGAAGGGCAGCATGTGGATGGTCGGCATGTTTGCCGCCTTCGGGCTCGGCTTCATGTTGCCGAAGCTATACGTGCAGCGCCGCGCGGCGGCGCGGCGTCAAAGCGTGATCGACGAACTGCCGTTGCTCGTCGACATGCTGCGTTTGCTGCAAGGCGTCGGATTGTCGCTCGATCAGAGCCTGCAGGTCGTGACGAACGATTTTCGCGGAATGATGCCGGTACTGTCGTCGGAAATGGGGATCGCACAGCGTCAGTTCGCGGCAGGCCGGACGCGCGAGCAGTCGTTGCAGCGTCTGTCCAGCGGATTCGACAACGAGGATCTGCGCGCGATCGTGCGATTGATGGTGCAGGTCGACAAACATGGCGGTGCGGTGCAGGAGCCGCTCAAGCAGTTCGGCGACCGGTTGCGTGAGACGCGCCGCGCGATGTTGCGTGAACGGATTGGCCGACTGACCGTGAAGATGACGGGCGTGATGGTGTTGACGTTGCTGCCCGCCTTGCTGATCGTGACAGCCGGGCCGGGTTTGCTGGCGGTGACACACGCACTGTCGTCGCGCCATTGACGGTGGAAGGAAAGACGATGAAGCGGATCAGCGGGATGGCATCGCAAATAGGTGCGGCTGCGGCAGTAGTGCTGCTGCTCGGGGCGTGCGCAACCAAGGAAAACGGGTACGGCGTCAGCTCGCAGACCGAGCGTGCGGCGCTGATGCAGGCGGCCGATCAGAAGCAGTCCGTGCCGGATACGCCCGGGATGTACCTCGGTCTGATCCAGCGGATGCAGGGGCAGGGGCTCTACTTTGCATCGCTCGCGCATATCGATGCGTACGACAAGACCTATGGCGCGATTCCGGAGTCGATCCTGTTGCGCGCGGATGCACTGCGGATGACCGAACAGCCGGCCGCAAGCGCAGCCGTCTATACGCAACTGCTGAAAACGCCGCTTGCCGCGCGAGGCTATCGCGGGCTCGGGTTGATCGCGGGCGCGGCAGGCGATTTCGATCGTGCGGCGCAGGTGCTCGCGCAGGCGTCGGATCTTGCGCCGACCGATGCGTCGCTGCTGTCCGATCTCGCATACGCGAAGTTGCGCAGCGGCGACGTCGTCGGTGCGCGGGTGCCGTTGATGAAGGCGGCCGAACTGGATCAGCGCAATCCCAAGATCGTCAGCAATCTTGCGCTTTACCTGATCGCGGCGGGGCGTACACAGGATGCTCAGAGGTTGATGAATCAGCAACATCTGTCGGCGGATATCCGCAAGGACATCGTCGGCGACGCGGCGAAGATCGTCGCGGCGGCACGGGCGCAGCAGCGTGCGGTCGCGACACCATCGGTGGTGTCGCGTCGCGCTGCCGCAGCGCCGATTACACCGATGGCGAATAATTTCGGCTATGACCAGACCGTGCCACTGTTGCAGCGTTTTGCACAATGAATAGACATCGGGGGAACGACATGAACAATAAACATCATCGAAACGTGCGCGTGGGCCGGATCGCAGCACTCGGAGCGATCGTGTGGATCGTGGTCGGATCGGCTGTCGCCCATGCACAGGATGCAGGTGCGCCGCGCGCGTCCGACGTCGAGCGCTCCGCGAAGGAATGGCTCGCCATGCAGCGCGACAATCGCGCTGCGGCGCCGGCGCAACCGGTGCTCGGCGACGTTGCGTCGCTTGTCTATCAACGCTATCTCGACTCGTTCAAGAACAAGATTCCCGACACGATGAATTCGCAGCTCGGCTCTGCCAGCGGCATGTCGGGTGGCGGTCAAAGCGCGCAGTAAGCGAGACGTTGATGCGCACAGATCAATCACACGTGGCTCGGCGGCGTCGCGTCGGCTGCCCGGGGGGGCGTCGCCAGCGTGGTGGTGCGGCGATCATGGCGACGATATTCCTGGCGATCGCGGTCATCGTGTTGGGCGCGACCGATATAGGCCGCTTCTATGCCGAACGACGCCATATGCAGGCGGCCGCCGATACGGCCGCGCTGTCTGCCGTGACGCAGGTCGCCAGCGATGCCACTTGTGCGGCCGCAACGACTGCGGTCAATCAAGTCACGAACGTGCCGGCAAGCCTGCTGTCGGGAAAGGCCACGGCAGTCGTGACGTGCGGGATCTGGAGCCCGCCGGCAACCAGCGGCGCGAGCGCCCAGTTCACACGCACCTCGGGAGCAGCGCTGCCGGCCAATAACCAGTGCGCCGGCTTGTCAGGCGGCGCGGTCGGTGCCGGGCAATCGGTCAACGCCGTGTGCGTGACCGTTTCGGAGCCGGTGAGCGGGATCTTTATCAACGGCGTAACGATCAGTGCGTCGGCTATCGCCAAGAGCGTGCCGACCGACAGCTTTACGCTGACCACGTCGCTGGCAGCGTTGAACGGCGGGTTGGCCAACAAGTTGCTGCAAGTGCTGACCGGGTCGCCGAATGCGCTGAGTCTGAAGGTCCTTGACTACCAGGGTCTGGCGCAAGTCAACCTGAAACTGGCCGGTATTCTCGCCAATCTGCCGGTCGGCACGACCACGGGCGTATTGAACGGTACCGTGACGCTTGGCCAATTGGCGAACGCGACAGTACAAGCGGCGACGCAGCAGAATCTGGTCGGGGCGAACCTGAACGTCCTGAACGCGATTGTCGCCGCGCTTTGTTCCGGCAGCGTCTGCGGCGGTCCGCAGATCGCGCTCGGCCAACTGGTTGCTGTCGCAACCGCTACCGGAACCTCTGCCGCCAATGCCAGCGTCAATGCACTTGGATTGCTGTCGACAGCTTTGCAGATCGCGAACGGCACGAGTTCGGTCAATATTCCCAGCGTCACAGTTCAGACGCCTACCTTGCTCTCGCCGCTACTGAACGTAACCGTGTCGGGTTCGGTCAAGCTCGGGGCGAATCCGCCGGCCACCGCGAGCGGTCCGCCCGGGCCATCGACCTGCGGGACATCCAATTGCACGACCAATACGTCGACTGCGCAGGGGAACGTATTCCTCAACACGTCGATATCGCTGCTGTCGACTTGTCCTACAGGCGGGCTGGTGTATCCGGGAGGCACTTGTCCGTCCGGCAGTCCCACGCCGCTTGCCGCGGTGCAACTGCCGATCACCGCCTACGTGGCACCGGCGACAGCCGGCCTGGCGTCGGTCACCTGCTCCGCGAACGGCACGAAAAGCGCGACCGTGAATGTTCAGACCGGATTGCTCGCCGTTTATATCGGCGGCGCGGCGAATACGCCGATCAACCTCAACGCATCGTCCGGGTATTCGCCGGACGGCAGTGCGGCCCCGATTCAGCTGGTGTCCGTCAACCTGTCGAGCCTGCTTGGCCTGTTGAACCTGGGTGGCTTGACGTCCACGCTGGCCTCGTTGATCAATGTCCTGACGTTGGGTATCGTCAATTTGAATGCCATTACGGTCAACATCAGCCTGTTGCCCGGGCAGATGACGGTTGTTCCTGTTGCCAATCAAAGTCCGACGCCGCTGGTATTCACGTATCCCGGACCAGGATCATCCGCTTCGCCATCCCCGGCATCGCCGTACACGCTGGGAACGGGCACGGATCAGTTTCTGTCACCTGCGGTCACGGGAGTCGCGAATAACGGCCTGAAGGTGTCGTTGTCGCTGGGGAACAGCGGCCTGCTCGGAGCGCTGGCGGCTGTGGGGGTCGATCTGAGCGGGGTACTGAGTCAGTTGTTGAACACCTTGCTCGGACCGCTGCTGAACGCACTGGCCAATACGCTCGTTCCGCTGCTCCTGCAACCGGTCGATTCTCTCCTGACCTCCGTCACGGGCCTGCTCGGTCTGAGCTTGGGGAACGCCTATGTCACGAACACACCGGACTCGATCAAATGCGGCAACCCCATGCTGGTTCAATAAATGCCTGAACGTTCGGGCATCAACGCGGGCAGCGTCGCTGTTGCCTGCAACAGTTCACTGATCTGCAATGCAAAGCAACTCGTCAATCACTGAAGCCGCACCCGAATCATGAGAACCACGCCCGCAATCGAAGAGCTCGACCTGTACGTCTGGGAAGGCAAGGCGGACATTGTCGACCGCGTCGCCCGGTGCATGGCGAGCTTCGACGTCGAAGTGATCCGCGCCGACAACGCGGAGATCTCGCCCGAGCGCGCCGCCTTGCGGCCGTCGCTGGCGATCATCAGCGTGACGATGATCGAAATCGGCGCCGCGTTCCTGCGCGACTGGCAGGCCAACATCGGCATGCCGGTCGTCTGGGTCGGCGCGGCGCGCGATCACGACGCGTCGCAGTATCCGCCCGAGTATTCGCACATCCTGCCGCTCGACTTCACGTGTGCCGAACTGCGCGGCATGATCGGCAAGCTCGTCACGCAGCTACGGGCCCATACGGCCGAAACGTCGCATCCGACCGAACTCGTCGCGCACTCGGAATCGATGCAGGCCCTGCTGCACGAAGTCGATACGTTCGCCGATTGCGACACCAACGTGTTGCTGCACGGCGAAACCGGCGTCGGCAAGGAGCGCATCGCGCAACTGCTGCACGAAAAACATTCGCGCTACCGGCATGGCGAATTCGTGCCCGTGAACTGCGGCGCGATTCCCGACGGCCTGTTCGAATCGCTGTTCTTCGGTCATGCGAAGGGATCGTTCACGGGCGCGGTTGTTGCGCATAAAGGCTATTTCGAGCAGGCGGGCGGCGGCACGCTGTTCCTCGACGAAGTCGGGGATCTGCCGCTGTACCAGCAGGTCAAGCTGCTGCGCGTGCTCGAGGATGGCGCGGTGCTGCGCGTCGGCGCGACGTCGCCGGTCAAGGTCGATTTCCGCCTGGTCGCGGCGAGCAACAAGAAGCTGCCGCAGCTCGTGAAGGATGGCCTGTTCCGTGCCGATCTCTACTACCGGCTCGCGGTGATCGAGCTGAGCATTCCGTCGCTGGAGGAGCGCGGCGCCGTCGACAAGATCGCGCTGTTCAAGTCGTTCGTCGCGCAGGTCGTCGGCGAGGAGCGGCTCGCTCAGTTGTCCGATCTGCCGTACTGGCTGACGGATTCCGTCGCGGACAGCTATTTCCCCGGCAACGTGCGTGAACTGCGCAACCTCGCCGAGCGTGTCGGCGTGACGGTGCGGCAGACGGGCGGGTGGGATGCCGCGCGGCTGCAGCGGCTGATCGCGCACGCGCGCAGTTCGGCCCAGCCGGTCCCGGCGGAGAGTGCGGCCGAGGTGTTCGTCGATCGCAGCAAGTGGGACATGAACGAGCGCAACCGCGTCATTGCGGCGCTCGACGCAAACGGCTGGCGGCGTCAGGATACGGCGCAGCAACTCGGCATCAGCCGCAAGGTCCTGTGGGAAAAAATGCGTAAATACCAGATCTTCGACGAGGAGCCCGAGACCCGCGAAAGTGAGTAATTAATGAGATAAAATCGCGCTGAATTACAACGACTCGGGCGGGAATAGAACTTCATGAGCCATATGACGGGGTTGGGAAGGGCGTGCGTATTGTTCGCCCTGGCGGGAGGCATGCAGGGCGCATATGCGCAAAGTCTGGCGGACAGCGGGTCGCCCGTCGTACAGCAGGCATCGGCGCCGGTGGCGGCGATTCCGGTGATCGATTCGCAGCCGTCGCTGCAGCCGCAGGCTGGCGAGTCGACGGGGCCGAGCACGGTCGACGACTTGCAGCGCCAGATTCAGGGGCACTCGCTGACGGAAATGCGCACGAGCTACAACGGCAGCTACGGCGCGAGCCTGCTGTTCAACGTGAAGGACGGTGCGTACTTCGTCGCGCTGTTCCAGCAGAAGGCGTTCTGGCGCGTCATCAAGACTTACGACGAAACGCGTGCGGAAGCGATCTATCGCGATTTCTCGCGCCAGGCGGAGCGGCTGGCCGTGAACGAACTGCGGGCGGCGAAGCTGGAATCGCAGAAGGCGCAAATGGACAAGCAGATCGAGGTCACGCAGGATCGCGCACGGCGTCTGCAGGCGGATATTTCGATCGCCCGCCAGCAGCAGGCGGCGGTCGCGGATCGCCAGAAGAGCGTACGCAACGAGACGGCCGCCTTGCAGGCGCAGCAGGCCGAGCTTCAGTCGCAACTGCGTGCGTTGCAGCAGCAGGTGCGTTCGTTGCAGCGTGAGGCCGATGCAGGCCTGCCGACGACGGCACGCTGAACCCGGCGGCGGTGCGGCGACATGCCGCGCCTGCCGCACCAGTAAAAAGGGCAAGCCGGTTGGCTTGCCCTTTTGCTTTACTGGCCGTCCGGCACGATTCGCCGGCGGCGCGTCACGATGACCGGCCCGCTGCCGCCGCGGGAATCCGACGACGAGGCGTTGCCGGATGCGTCGCCGGTGTCGCGCGGTGCGCCGTAGCTTTCGCGCGGTTCACGGGGTTCGCGCGGGGCACCGTAGCCTTCGCGCGGCTCACGCGAGCCGTAACCCTCGCGCGGTTCGCGCGAGCCATAGCCTTCACGGGGTTCGCGGGAGCCGTAGCCGCCGTCGCCGCGCGATTCACGCGGGCCGCCGTGCGAGCCGTACGGGCTGTGACCGCCGCCTTCACGGCCGCCGGGGCGACCGCCGGTGCGCGGCCCGCGGGGGCCGCTGCCGCCCGGGCGCGAGCCGCCCGTGTCGAGCTGGATCGTGGAAATCGCGCGCTTGTAGATGCCTTGCAGACCCACGGGGGTGCGCAGCATCACCAGGTACTGGTCGAACGACTCGATACACCCCGTCAGACGAATGCCGTTGACGAGATAGATTTCAACGCGCTTACGTTCCTTGCGCGCCGAATTGATGAAGTCGTTTTGCGGATGGGATTCTGCGGGATTGGCCATTGAGGTGCGGCAGGAGCCTGCGTCAGAGAATATGTTGTGCGTGTGTGTGGCGTGTTCGTCCACAAGGTGTTTGGCGGGATTCTACCCTGTTCAATCGGGGAGCGCGAAGTCGTGATTGTGTCGAACCGTAACCCACTATAGACGTTCCAGCGCATTTTCGCGATTCGGCCAAACGGCTAATGCCATTTCGTTACGTTGCGTTACGACTCTCGCAAGGCCGTATCACCTGGGTTCGCGCGCGACGTTTACTTTAGTCGCGCGAGCCGGGCGGGCCGGCATATCAGGGATTCAGAACATGAACAAGAGACGATGGGCAGGGTGGGTCGGGAGCGTGGCGTTGCTGGCTTCGGGCAGTGCGATGGCGGGGCATGTCGACCTGTCCGTCGGCATCGGCGTACCGGTCGCACCGGTCTATGTCGAGCCGGCCCCGGTCTATGTGGCGCCGCAACCTGCCGTGGTCGCCTATCCAGGCTACGGATACGGCTACTACGGCGATGACGACGACGACCGCTATCGCAAGTGGCGCAAGCACTATTACAAGCATTGGCGCCGGCACCACGGCGACGACGATGACGATTGAGCCCGAGGCCAGCCCCGCCGGCGCGCATCAGAACGCGTAGTCGGGGTTTTTCGGGTCGAATGCGGTGTCGTCGAGCGGCGCCGGGGCAATTTTCTCGATGACGATCCGCTCGAAGATCTTGCCGTCGTTGTCATACGACTCGACGGTCCGGAAATAGGGCGCGTGCAGGTCGAGCCCCAAAACTTCCTTCTTCGCATAGAACTGCGGCCGGCCGGTCGGTGTTTCGTAGGTGAGCGTAACGACGCGCACGCCGTTGATCGTTCTGGCTTCCACATTGGTCGGCCGCTGCACGCCGGCTTCCAGATATTTCTTCCCTTCGGTCAGGTACAGGTTCGTGATGAATTCGGTGCCGAGATCCTTCACCTGGTGATTCGACTGGGCGCGCGCGAGTGCGCCGTCGATGGCCGTCCACAGCGGAATCTTGCCGAGCAGGCCGCCGAGGTGGCCGTACATCTCGTTCTTGCGCTGCGTCGTGTCGTAGATGGTCTCCTGTCCGGCGTGCGCGCCGCCCGGCAGCCATTTCGCATAGACGCGCAGCGGCTCGCGGGTGGTCTTCACGAGCATGCGGTCGGGCGTATCGGACCATTTTCCGCTGATGCGTTCCTGGCGCACCATCGTGAACTGGTAGGACGGATAGCCGTTGGGACCGTTACGGATATAGAGCGGCACGGCGAGCGGATCGAGCGCCTTGAAGAGCGTGGTGAGCGTCGCGTCATCGAGTTGCGCGAGCGTGCCGCGCTGCGCGGCCGTGCGCAGCCAGCGTGCCTGCTGCGCGACCGGCTCGCGGGTGATTTTCGCGAGATCGGCCGGCAGGGCGACCTCCTGCGTCGCGCCCGCGGCGCTGGCCGCTTCCTGCGCATGCAGGCCAGTCTGGGCGAGCGACAGCATGCACGCGACTGCCACGGCGGCGGCATGCCGCGCGTGGCGCTTCTTTCCTTCGTTCATCGACGGCGTCTCCCGGGGCGATGGATCGTTCAGCCTTGCTTCGTGGCCTTGATTTTGGCGAGTTCCTCGTCGCGCAATGCACGGCGCAGGATCTTGCCGACGTTCGTCTGCGGCAGCGCGTCGCGGAACTCGACGAATTTCGGCATCTTGTAGCCGGTCAGGTTCTTGCGGCAGTGCGCGAGCACGTCGTCGACCGTCAGCGACGGGTCGCGGCGCACGACGAACACCTTGATCCGTTCACCCTGCACCTCGTCGGGAATGCCGATCGCCGCGGCTTCGCTGATGCCCGGATGCATCACCAGCACTTCCTCGATCTCGTTCGGATACACGTTGAAGCCCGACACGAGGATCATGTCCTTCTTGCGGTCGATCAGGCGGATGAAGCCGCGTTCGTCCATCACGCCGATGTCGCCGGTGCCGAGCCAGCCGTCGGCGTCGATTACCTTGGCCGTCTCGTCGGGGCGCAGCCAGTAGCCGCGCATCACCTGCGGACCATGCACGCACAGCTCGCCGGGTTCGCCGACGGGCGCCCAGGTGCCGTCCTCGCGACGAAAGCGCACGACGGTGGACGGCGCGGGCAGGCCGATCGAACCGCTGAACGCGGCCATGTCGTTCAGGTCGACGGGGTTCATCGTGACGATCGGCGAGCACTCGGTCAGGCCGTAGCCCTCGACGACCGGCCGGCCCGTCACCTGCTGGAAGCGCTCCGCGACCGCGCGCTGCATCGCCATCCCGCCGGCCATCGCGAGCTTCAGCTTCGAGAAATCGCGCTTGCGGAATTCCTCGTTGTCGAGGAACGCGTTGTACAGCGTGTTGATGCCGGTGATCCCGGTGAACGTCTCGTTGCGGATGATCTTCATCACCATCGTCATGTCGCGCGGGTTCGCGATCAGGATGTTGCGCCCGCCGAGCCCCATGAAGATGAAGGCGTTCACCGTCAACGAATAGATGTGATACAGCGGCAGCGGCGTGAGCACGGTTTCGACGTCGCCCGAGACCTGGTCGGCGATCCAGGCCTTCGCCTGCAGCAGGTTCGCGATCAGGTTGCCGTGCGTGAGCATCGCGCCTTTCGCGACGCCGGTCGTGCCGCCCGTGTATTGCAGGAACGCGAGGTCGTCGCGCGTGATCGGCACCGGCTGCGGCTTGCCGCGGGCTCCGAGCGCAAGCGCCGAGCGCAACCGGATGGCCTGCGGCAGGTGGTAGGTCGGCACGAGCTTCTTCACGTGCTTCAGCACGAAATTGATCAGGCGTCCTTTCGCGTTCAAGCCGTCGGCGAGCAGGTCGCCGAGCGCGGTGACGACGATGTTCTTCACCTGCGTTTCCGGCAGCGCGTCTTGCAGCGTGCGCGCGAAGTTCTCGAATACGACGATCGTCTGCGCGCCGCTGTCCTTCAGCTGGTGCGCGAGTTCGCGCACGGTATAGAGCGGATTGACGTTGACGACGATCGCGCCGGCCTTCAGCGTGCCGAACAGTGCGACCGGGTACTGGAACGTGTTCGGCAGCATGATCGCGACGCGGTCGCCGGGCTTGATGCCGATGCCTTGCAGGTAAGACGCGAACGCGTCGACCTTCTGCGCGAGCGTGCGATAGGTCATCGATGCGCCTGCGCTCACGTAGGCGACGCGCTCGGCGAAGCGGCTCGTGCATTCGTCGAAGAACTGCACGAGCGATGCGTACTGCGTGACGTCGATCTCGTGCGGGACGCCGGGCGGGTATGACGCGTACCAGATGCCGTCGGTGTTCGGCGGAACCTGGGCCGCTGCGGTTGCTGCGGAAGATGACATGACGAGTCTCCGGTCTTTGCTCTCGGCGAAGGCGGGCGCTTCGGCGCCGGCCCGTGCCCCGTGCCGCACGGTCGATCGACGGGGCGCCTCGACGCCCCGCGCGACCGCGCGTTTCAATCAAATCGTGAACAGGAAGCGGCGCGTGGCCTCGCGCGCTCAGTTCGTGGAATGCAGCGTCGCCGTATCGACGGCGGGCGCAGCCGACTGCGGCAGCCCGAACGCTTCGCTGGCCCCCGCATCGTCGAGCACGGCCGCGAAGATCGACAGTTGCGCGCTGTCGGGCATCGGCGCTTTCAGCGCGGCGACGATCAGCGACGACAGTCGCGCGATCATCTGCACGTCGTTCATCGTGCGGCCTTGCGAGAACTCGTCGATCAGGCTTTCCGTTTCGGCGCCCGCGAGCGCGCCGGACAGCGCGCCGATCGCGAAGTGCAGCCGCCAGCCGAGCTCCGTGCGCGGCAGGTGCGGCAACGCGCGCTGGAACGCGTCGAAGAAGCGGCCCGCGACGCTCGCGTAGTGCGCGGTCAGGAAGTTGCGCACGAACGGCGACGGATCGGTGTACGCACGGCCGATCAGGCGCAGGAAGCCGGGCCCGCCGCGTTCGGGATTGCGCGAGGCCTTCAGCGCGGGAATGAACATCGCGCCGAGCACGTGCTCGCAGGTGATGTGCGTGCCGAGTTGCGCATCGAAGCGGTCGAGGATGCCCAGGCGCTCCTGGTTGAGCTGGTCGAGCCGACGCGACAGCATCGCGTGGATCAGCGCTTCCTTGCTGCCGAAGTGGTAGTTGACCGCGGCGAGGTTGACCGCCGCGCGCGAGGTGATCTGGCGCATCGACATCGCCTCGAAGCCATGCTCGATGAACAGGTCCTCGGCCGCATCGAGGATGCGCGCCTTCGTCCCGCCGGTCTGCCGCGTGCCGGATGACCGTGCCCCGGACGGCCGTCCCGCGGATGGCCGCCCCTCCTGACTTACTGCCATGTCCCGCCTCCCATGCCGGTCGCCCGGCCGCGAACTGGTGATTTGTTTGTCTGATTCAAACAGCCGTTTTTATTAAGATAAAAAATCGCGCACCGAGCGGGCAAGCGGGGAATCTGGACCAATTCCTCTAGTTCGATGTGCGAATGCGGAAAGTATTGCGCGTGCCCTCGGCGGGACGGGGCACGCGCGATGATGCGATGCGGCAATGTGCGGGTTCAGCCGACCGTGCTACGCGTATTGACCGATTGCGTCATGTCGATGCCGCGCCGCTCGCGGCTGAACAGGATCAGCACGGCGATCACGACGGCGACGGTGCCGGCCACGAGCGCGAGCGCGAAGCTGTAATTGTTGTTGTGCGAAACGGCGAGCGACGCCTGCATCGTCGCGTTGCCCGACGCGAGCAGGTTGCCGAGCTGGTAGACGACGCCGGGGAAGGTCGCGCGGATCTCGTCGGGCGAGATCTCGTTCAGGTGAACCGGGATCACGCCCCACGCACCCTGCACCGAGATCTGCATCAGGAACGCCCCCGCGGCGAGGGCAACCGGGCCGCTCGAGAACGCCCACAGCGGCAGCACGGGCAGGGCGATCAACGCGGCGATGAAGATGGCGCGACGCCGCCCGATCCGCTCCGAGATCGCGCCGAACGACAGGCCGCCGACGATGGCGCCGATGTTCAGCACGATCGTGATCCACGACACGGTATGCGGATCGAAGTGATGCTGTTCGCGCAGGAACGTCGGATAGAGATCCTGCGTGCCGTGCGAGAAGAAATTGAACGCGGTCATCAGCACGATTGCGTAGATCGTGAGCTTCCAGTTCTGCTTCAGTGTGGAGCCCAGGCTTGGGCGCGGGCGCTTTTCCATCTGCTTCCATGCCGGCGATTCGGGTACGTGTGCACGCACGTACAGCACGAGCAGCGCGGGCAGCACGCCGACCATGAACATGCCGCGCCAGCCGATGTACTGGTAGAACAGGCCGAACACGACGGACGCGAGCAGGTAGCCGCTCGGATAGCCGGCCTGCAGCAGCCCCGACACGAAGCCACGCGCATGGGTCGGCACGGTTTCCATCGTCAGTGCCGAGCCGACCCCCCATTCGCCGCCCATCGCGACGCCGAACAACGCGCGCAGCACGAGCAGCGCGGTCAGGCTCGGCGCGAAACCCGATGCGAGCTCGAGCAGCGAGTAGCACGCGATGTTGACCATCAGCGTCGGGCGGCGGCCGAAGCGATCGGCGAGCCGGCCGAAGATCAGTGCGCCGAGCGGGCGCATCGCGAGCGTCAGGGTGAGCGCGAACGCGACGGCGGGAATCGTCGACCCGAATTCGGCGGCGATGTCCTTCAGCACGAACACCATCAGGAAGAAATCGAACGCATCGAGTGTCCAGCCGAGGTAGGCGGCGATCGTGACGTTGCGTTGTTCGCGGGTCCAGCTCATGTCCGAGGTCTCCTCGTTGGCTTGCGCGCTCACGTTGTGGATGCGGATGCCGGCCCGGCCTGCGCGCGGTGCGGGGGCATGGATCGAGTGTAGGCGGCGGCGCCGGACGATGTGGGGCGCGATAACGTCGAATCGGGAATAATCCCTAGGAAATGAACTGTTTCGGAAATGGCAATGCCGTCGCACCAGACCGGCGACAGGCCTCTGTATCATTCCGGAAGGCTGTTTGTAGCTGTTTTGTAATGCGCCCGGTGCGCATCGTCACCGAATCAGGAGTCCAGATGACCGAACGTTCCGCCGCCACGCTGCCCGTGCTCGAGACTGCGCGGCTGTGGCTGCGTCCGCGTGTGCTGGCCGATCTCGACGCATGCCTCGCGATGGATCGCGATCCCGAGGTCACGCGGCACATCGCGGGCCCGTGGCACGATCCCGTCGAGCATCGGCGTTTCGTCACGCACCGGATCACGTGCGACTATCCGCCGGGCCTGGGCTACTGGTCGATCTTCGAGAAGGCCGCCCCCGATGCGTTCGTCGGCTGGATCCTGCTGATTCCCGACTATGCGGACGGCGCGCGCGACGTCGAGATCGGCTGGCGGCTGGTGCGTGCGACATGGGGGCGCGGCATCGCGAGCGAAGCCGCGGCGGCCGTCGTGCGTCACGCGTTCGACACCGTGCGGCTGCCGCGCGTGATCGCCGATATCGCCGAGGCGAACAGCGGTTCGCTGAATGTCGCGCGCAAGCTCGGGATGCGCCGTGTGAGCGTCGTGCACGATGGCATTCCTTACATTCGGCATCGTCTCGAACGCAACGATCTGCGCGCGTAGCGCGGCGTCGTGCGTGGGCGAGGGCGTCGGGCGGTTGTCAGAGATCGTCAACCGCAGGCGTATCGAGGTCATGACGTATTAACGGCTCGCGTGTTCAGGAGTATCGTTGCCGGAATTTCGCAACATGGGGTACGACCATGGCTCTCGGCAACGATGTTCACCTGATTCCCGTCAAGCTTGAAGAACTGCGTCCCACGCAGATGACGGTCGGCTATCGCGAAGTCAAGGCGAAGCGCAAGCACTGGAAGGCGCTCAACAAGCGGGCACGCAAGGCCGCGATCGAATCGCACTGGTTTCCGGCCGTGCTCGGCCCGGGCGGGCTGCACTACATCACCGATCACCACCACCTCGGCCTCGCGCTGATCGAGGAAGGCGAGGCTCGCGTGAACGCGATGCTGCTGAAGGACCTGTCGTGGCTCGACGACACGATCTTCTGGCGGATGATGGAACACAACCAGTGGGTGCATCCGTTCGGCGCGGACGGCACGCGTCGCGACTACGCGAATCTGCCGAAGGCGCTGACCGGGCTCGTGGACGATCCGTACCGCAGCCTTGCCGGCGAGCTGCGCACGGCAGGCGGCTATGCGAAGGATGCGACGCCATTCAGCGAATTCCTGTGGGCCGACTACCTGCGCCAGCACGTGTCGCTCGACCAGATCCGCAAGAATTTCGCGAAGGCGCTCGACATCGCACTGCATCGCGCGCACGACCAGGATGCACGCTATCTGCCCGGCTGGTCGGGCGTCATCGCCGTCAAGCCCTGATCGCCTCATGACGACCGCCCCGATCCGCCCCGATGCCGGCCCGCAGCATGCCGACCATTTCGCCGCGCTCGACACGGCTTCGCCGCCGCCCACGCGACGCATCGGCCTCGATGCGCTGGCCGGCCTGTCGATCGCAGGCCTGCTGATCCCCGAGGCGGTCGCGTACGCGGGGCTGGCGAACCTGCCGCCGCAGGCCGGTCTCATCGCGTTGCTGTCGGGGCTCGTCGTCTATGCGCTCACCGGCAGCAGCCGCTTCGCGATCGTGTCGTCGACGTCGTCGTCGGCCGCCGTGCTTGCGGCGACCGTGCTCGCGGAGTCGGGGATGGCGCTCGCCGCGCAGCTCGCGCTCGCGGCGGCGCTCGTCGCGATGACGGGCGTGCTGTTCATCCTGGCCGGTGCCGCGCGGCTCGGCGGCATGTCGGACTTCGTCGCACGGCCGGTGCTGCGCGGCTTCACGTTCGGCCTCGCACTGACGATCGTCATCAAGCAGTTGCCGAAGATCCTCGCGATTTCGGTGCAGCACAGCGATGCGCCGCATGTCGCGCTCGACCTGATCACCGGCGCGCCGCACGCGAATCTCGCGAGCGTCGTGCTCGGCGCCATTGCCCTGGCGTTGCTGTTCACGCTTGGGCGCAGCTCGCGCGTGCCCGCGACGCTCGTCGTGATCGTGCTGTCGATCGCGGCCGGCTACGCGATCGACTGGCAGCGATACGGGATCGCGATCGTCGGCCATATCGATTTCAAGCATATCGAGTTCGGCCTGCCGACCCTCGACCGCAACGCGTGGATGCAGACCGTCGAACTTGCGTTCGCGCTGATGCTGATCCTGTACGCGGAATCGTACGGGTCGATCCGCAACTTCGCGCTGAAGCATGGCGACAGCGTGTCGCCGAACCGCGACCTCGTCGCGCTCGGCTGCGCGAACCTCGTGTCGGGCCTGCTGCGCGGGATGCCGGTCGGCGCCGGCTATTCGGCGACCTCGGCGAACGAAGCGGCCGGCGCGCAGTCGCGCTTTGCCGGCCTGTGGGCGGCGGGCGTGGTCGCGCTGATCGTCTGGCTGCTGCTGCCGCAGCTCGCGCGCACGCCGGAGCCCGTGCTCGCGGCGATCGTGATCTTCGCGGTCAGCCACTCGCTGCATCCGTCGGTATTCCGGCCGTACTGGGCCTGGCATCGCGATCGCCTCGTCGTGATCGCCGCGCTGCTCGCGGTGCTCGTGCTCGGCGTGCTGCACGGGTTGCTCGCGGCCATCGGCGTGAGCCTGCTGCTGACGCTGCGCAAGCTGTCCGAGCCGAACGTCAGCGTGCTCGGCAGGCTGCGCGACAGTCACGATTTCGTCGACGTGGCGAGCCATGCCGACGCGAAGCCGGTGCCGGGTGTGCTGATCGTGCGGCCCGAGGCGCAACTGTTCTTCGCGAATGCGGACCGGATGCTGAACCGCGTGCGTGCGCTGATGAAGGCCGCGCCGGACGCGCATACCGTGATGCTGAGCCTCGAGGAAACGCCGGATGTCGACAGCACGACGATCGAATCGTTGCGCACGTTCGCGGCCGAATGCACGGCGCGCGGGTTGCGGCTCGCGATCGTGCGGCTCAAGGTGCACGCGCTGCATGCGTTGCGCCGCGCGGCCGACGATACGCTGCACGACGACGAAATGTCCGAACTGAGCGTCGACGAGAGCCTGCAACTGCTGCAGGCCCGGATGCCGCCGGACGGCAGCGACGGCACGACCGCCGCGTGACGGCGTGGCGCGGGGGCGCGGGGGCGCCGCGCCGGTGAGTGCTATGGCGAAACCGCGGCGTCGGCGGAGCGATCGATCATGTCGGTCACTTCGGCCGCCGTCGGCGCATAGGCGCCTGCATGCGCACAGGCGACGGCCGCGCAAGCGGCTGCGTAGCGCAGATGCTCGGCGGCGGATGCATCGGGACGCGCGAGCTGGCTCGCGAGCCAGCCGCCGATGCTGGCATCGCCGCAGCCGACGGTGTCGGCCACTTCGGTCGGGAACGCGGGCTGGAACAGCACGATGTCGCGATGCAGGAGCTGCATGCCGGATGCGCCGCGCGTGACGAGCATCGCGGCGTCCGGTGCCCACGCGCGCAATTGCGCGAGCGCGGCGGCTTCGTCGAGTTCGGGAAACAGCCCACGCAGATCCTCGTCGGATACCTTGATCCAGTCGGCGAGCCCGGCCAGCCGGCGCAGCGTGTCGCGATACGACGGCGCGGCCATCGGTGCACGGAAGTTCGGGTCGAACGAGATCCGCTTGCCGGCCGCGCGCGCCGCTTGCGCCACGTCGATCAGGCGCGACGCCAGCGGCTCGCGCACGACGCCGAGCGAGCCGACGTGCACGATCTCGGCCGCGTCGAGTGCGCCGGCGGGCAGGTTCGCCGGATCGAATGCGAGATCGGCGCTGTTCTCGCCGATGAAGAAGTAGTGGGGCGGCTGCTTCGATACGACCATCGCGAGCAGCGGCGCGCGATCGACCTGCCGGATGAAGCGCAGGTCGAGCCCCGCGTCGGCGCTCTTGCGCATCAGCTCGTCACCGAAGGTGTCGCGGCTGACCGTGCCGGCGAAGGCCGTCGGCACGCCGAGTCGCGCACCGACGCGCGCGACGTTCCAGCATGAGCCGCCGGCGACGCTATGCCAGTGCTGCGCGTCGTCGCGGATGAAATCGGTCAATGCTTCGCCGAATACGATCAGGCGAGGAAACGTCGTCGTCATGTCGAAACCTTGTGCCGCGCCGCTGTGCGCGGCGATGCAGCGATTGATCTGAAAAGGCGGGCAGTGCGGGCCGTCGCATGCAGTGACGCAGCCCGGCACTGCCCGGTAGCGCGGGCGGACGGGGGCGCGATCAGCGCGGGGTGCTCCAGCCCTTGTAGCTCTTCACGTTGTCGCGCGTGATGAGCGTCGGCTCGATCAGGATCATCGGGTTGGCCGGCTTCTGGCCGTTCATGATCCCGTAGCCGACGTTGACGGCCTGCTGCGCCATCGCCCAAGGGTCCTGGCTCGACGACGCCTGCACGAGCGTATTCGACTTGAGCGCGACCTCGATATCGGGCGCGCCGTCGACCGACGTGATCACGATGTTCGGGCGGTTCAGCTGCTTCGCGGCGAGATCGCTGCCGATCGCCTGCGGGTCGTTGATCGTGAACACCGCGTCGAGCTTCGGAAAGCGCGTCAGGTAGCCCTGCATCGCATTCATCCCGCCTTCACGCGAGCCCTTGCCGTCCTGGTCGCTCGACAGCACCTTGATGCCGGCGCTTTTCGCGAGCACGGTCTTGCAGCCGTTGACGCGATCGATCACGGCCGACACCTGCGGGCCGTTCTCGATGATCACGTTGCCCTTGCCGTTGAGTTTCTTCGCGATGTAGTCGCAGGCCAGCTCGCCGGCCTTCACGTTGTTGGTCTGCACGGTCGCGTTCGCGCCGGCTGCCGCGACGTCGACCGCGACGACGGTGATGCCGGCCGCCTGCGCCTTCTTCACCGCCGGCTCGATCGCCTTCGGATCGGTTGCGTTGAGCAGGATCATGTCGACGTGCGCGGAGATGAAGTTGTCGATCTGCGTGAACTGCTTGTTCAGGTCGTAGTCGGCCGATACGGCCGTGACCTTCGCATTCGGGTTGATCTGCCTGGCGCGCGCCTCGGCGCCCTTGACGATCGTGACGAAGTACGGGTTGCCGAGCGACCCGACCGTGACGCCGATCGATTTGAGCGGCTTGTCGGCCGCGTGCGCGGCGGAAGCGCCGAAGGCGAGCGCGCAGGCGACGGCGGTCAGGGCGGCTTTGTGCTTGAACATGTCGTGGTGTCTCCGTGAAGTGGCTTGGCGGGCGGGCGCAGGGATCGGCCTGCGCCGCCAGGTTGAATGGACGGGCAGGGGCTCAGGTACGCGCCGAATCGCGCTGGCGGTAGCGGTCGAGCGCGACGGCGCCGATGATCACGAGCCCCTTGATGATGTACTGCCAGATGTCGGACACGCCGAGCAGCACGAGCCCGTTGGTCAGCACCGCGATGATCAGCGCGCCGATCAGCGTGCCGACGATCGAGCCGACGCCGCCGACGAAGCTCGTGCCGCCGAGGATCACCGCGGCGATCGCGTCGAGTTCGTACGACTGGCCGAGCTGCAGGCCGTTGGCCGCATAGAGCCGTGCGGCCGACATCACCGCGCCGAGGCCGGCGAGCAGCCCCGACGCCGCGTACACGAACAGCTGGATCGCCCGCACGTTGATGCCCGACAGGCGCGCGGCTTCCGGATTGCCGCCGACCGAATAGATGCGCATCCCGAGCACCGTGCGGCGCAGGATGAACCACGAGATCGCGATCACCGCGCACGCGATCACGACGAGCCACGGTACGCCGAGGATCGTGCCGTTGCCGATGAACGCGAACGGCAACTGCGGATTGAACACGGTCGTGTCGTTGCCGATCAGGCGCGCGACGCCGCGCACGGCCGTCATCGCGCCGAGCGTGACGATGAACGGCGGCAGGCGCAGGAACGAGATCAGGCCGCCATTGATCGCGCCGAACACGAGGCCGACGAGGAGCGCGAACGGCACGCCGAGCCAGCCCCAGCCCGGGATGGTCGACGCGAGTAGCGCCGCGACGGCCGCGGCGGCGAGCACCGAGCCGACCGACAGGTCGATGCCGCCCGTCAGGATCACGAAGGTCATGCCGGCGGCCAGCACGATGTTGATCGACGCCTGCTGCGTGACGATCGACAGGTTCTGCAGCGTGAAGAAACCGTCGGTCAGGAAGCCGAAGCCGATGCACAGGACCAGCAGCACCGGCAGCATGCCGGCGGTGCGGATCAGCGACTGCATGCGGGCGCGTTGATCGGCGCCGCGCAACAGCGGCGTGCGGGTGGCCACCGGCTGGGCCGTCGCGGAAGCGAGGTTCCGCTGCTTGGTCGGGTTGATCATTTCGGTAACCTGGATGTAAGAAGGAAATGAAAAGGGCGAGGCTCAGTGCGCGTCGGCGAGTTCGGCCTGCGAGCCGGTGGCGAGCGCGATGATGGCTTCCTGCGTGATGGGCGTCTGCGTGTAGCCGCCGAGTTCGCCGGCGATCTCGCCTTCGCGCATCACGAGCACGCGGTCGGCGACACCGATGATCTCCGGCAGTTCGCTCGAGATCACGATCACGCCCACGCCGGCCCGGGCCAGTTCGTTGATGATCCGGTAGATCTCGGATTTCGCGCCGATGTCGACGCCGCGTGTCGGTTCGTCGAGGATCAGCACGCGCGGCTTCGTTTCGAGCAGGCGCGACAGCAACACTTTCTGCTGGTTGCCGCCCGACAGCGCGCCGACGTTGACGTTCGCGTTCGGCACGCGGATCGACAGCGACGCAATGGCGTCCCGCGCGCGTTCGGCGCCGCGCGCGAGATCGAGTGCACCGAGCCGCGCATCGCGGTTGCAGACCGAGATGTTGATGTTGTCGCGCACGCTCATGTCGAGGAACAGGCCCTGGCGCTTGCGGTCTTCGGTCAGGTAGACGAGGCCCGCATCGATCGCGTCGCGCGGCGAGTGCGCGCCGAACGTGCGTTCGCCCACCTTCACGTCGCCGCGCACGCGCGGTTCGGCGCCGAAGATCAGCCGCGCGAGTTCGGTGCGGCCTGCGCCGACCAGCCCCGCGATGCCGAGCACTTCGCCGGCGTGCAGGTCGAGACTGCAGCCGCGCACGCGTGCGCCGTCGGCGATGTCGCGGACCGACAGCAGCAGGTGGCCGGGGTCGTACGGCGCGTGTTCCTTCTTGTAGAAGCCGGAGATGTCGCGGCCGACCATCATCGCGACGAGGCGCTCGGCCGACAGCGATGCGCGCTCCAGCGTGCCGACGTACGCGCCGTCGCGCAACACCGACACGCGGTCGGACAGCTCGTAGATCTCCGCCATCCGGTGGCTGATGTAGATGATCGCGAGACCTTCCTCGCGCAACTGGCGGATCAGGCGGAACAGGTGCTCGGTTTCGCGCGACGACAGCGGCGTGGTCGGCTCGTCCATCACGAGGATGCGCGCCCGGGTGTGCACGGCGCGTGCGATCTCGACGAGTTGCTGCTCCGCGATCGACAGCGTGTCGACGAGCGTGTCGGGCCCGAACGATGCGCCCAGGCGCGCGAGCACGTCCTCGCAGCCGCGCGCCATCGCCGCGCGGTCGATCGTGCCCCAGCGCCGGTTGCCGCGCCGCAGTTCGCGGCCGATGTAGATGTTTTCCGCGACGCTCAGGTTCGGCGACAGGCACAGTTCCTGGTAGATCACCGCGACGCCTGCATCGCGCGCGGCAAGCGGGCCGTCGATGTCGATGCGGGCGCCGTCGATCAGGATCTCGCCGCCGGCGTCGGCGCGGTAGGCGCCCGACAGGATCTTCATCAGCGTCGATTTGCCCGCGCCGTTTTCGCCCATCAGCGAATGGATCTCGCCGGGATAGACGGTCAGGCTGACGTTGTCGAGCGCGCGCACGGCCGGGAACGTCTTGCTGATCCCGCGCATCTCGAGCAACGGGCGGGGCGACTCAGATCGCGACATGGTTGACCTCCTGCGAGTCGGTGCGGGCGCCCTTGAGGATGCCGGCCCGCGGGGAGAAGTTGAAGAACATCGGCAGCGTGGCCGCGCCGATCGCACCGGCGTCGGCGCCGAACGTGCCGCGTACGAGCACCGGCGTGCCGCGGGCTTCGGGCGCGGTGGCCACGAGCGCGGCGCGCAGGCGCGTCGTGACCGCGTCGAGCAGGCCCGCGTCGGTATCGGCGTCGAGCACGACCACCGGCGCGTCGACCACGCACAGCACCGCGCGCAATGCCGGCGCCAGCGCGTCGACGCAATCGTCGATCCATTCGTCGACGGCGGGCAGGCCGCGGGCGATGCACGCTTCGAGATCGGCCCGGTTGTCGACCGTTTCACCGTGATGGCGCAGATGGCGCACCAGCGCATGCAGCGATGCACGCGCGAGCAGGATGTCCCACGGGCCGCGTGGGGGCGGCGCGGAAGCCAGCCGGCTCGGCGGCACGGGAATCACGGCGATGTCGCCTGCATTGCCGGTCACGCCGCGCAGGCAGTCGCCGTCGATCGCGATGCCGCCGCCGATGGCCGGCCCGATGAACAGGTAGACGAAGTCGTCGCACTGCCGGCCGTATCCGTAGAACAGCTCGGCGATGGCGGCTGCGTTGCCGTCGTTTTCGCCGAACACCGGAAGCGACAACATGCGACCGAGGTCGGCCGCGAAATCGACGTCTTCCCACGCGCGGAACGTGTCCGGTGCGAGGCCGAGTTCGCGCATCCACGCGCCGAGGTTGTAGGGCTGGGCGACGCCGATACCGGTCAGGCGGGCGCGCTCGTGGTCGGGGAGCAGCGCCTGCATCGCGTCGATGTCGTGGCGGACGATCTCGAGCACATCGGCGGGCGGTGGCAGCAGCGTGTCGTGCGAGCGGCGGCCGAGCACGTCGCCGGCGAAGTTGACGAGCGCCGTTTCGATGCGCATGCGGTCGAGATGGACGCCGATGCCGAACGCGCCGCGCGGGTCGAGGCGGATCAGCGAGGCCGGCTGGCCGCGCTGGCCTTCGGTGCGGCCCGCGAATTCGATCAGCTTCGCATCGGCGAGCGACGCGATGATGCTGCCGACTGCCGTACCCGTCATGCTCGCGAGGCGGGCGAGGTCGGCCTTCGACGCGCTGCCTGCGCGGCGCAGCGTCTTCAGCAGCAGGCGCTCGTTGTAACGGCGCACGTTGGCCGAGTTGCTTCCCTGGCCGAAGTGCGGGCTTCTCATGGCGTCTCCTTCCATGGTGCGCCGTCTGGCAGCGCATTAAATAAATCACGTTGATTTATTTAACCGCGCGCACGTCGGCGTGTCAGCCTAGGGAAATCCCGGTTTCGGTGGAAGCGGGACGTTGGTGCGAGGTGTTTGGAATCGGGGATGGATCGCGGAGATCGAGAAAATCGGGCGCAGGTGCTTGAGGGGGAGTACGAGCGTGCGGCGCCGGGTTGTTGCCGGATTTGCCGCATGCCGGGGCGCGCAAACCAAAGCGATTGGTTTGCCCTCGGTGATGGGGGAGGTGTGTTTCCGGCGCCGGAAATGAAAAAAGGCCGGCTAGAAGCCGACCTTTTTATAAAACAGATGGTGCCCAGGAGAGGACTCGAACCTCCACGATGTTGCCACCGCTAGGACCTGAACCTAGTGCGTCTACCAATTCCGCCACCTGGGCACGTTTCGCTTGTTGCTGCATCGCGAAAGAACGCAATTATAGCGTGTCCGAAGAGGCTGTCAACACAATTTCAGGTCGCGAACGAAAATAATTGAGCACGCTGTTCGGTCGGGCGAAGGAGGGGCATGCGAGCCGCTTGCATGTGCGGCGACGCCATCTTGCGATTGACGCGAATTTTCGGCGCCGGAAATGAAAAAAGGCCGGCTAGAAGCCGACCTTTTTATAAAACAGATGGTGCCCAGGAGAGGACTCGAACCTCCACGATGTTGCCACCGCTAGGACCTGAACCTAGTGCGTCTACCAATTCCGCCACCTGGGCACGTTTCGCTTGTTGCTGCATCGCGAAAGAACGCAATTATAGCGTGTCCGAAGAGGCTGTCAACACAATTTCATCGAAAGCGATGAAAAGTGTTTACGTCGAACGGCCTGCCACACACTGGCCGGGGCTGGCCAGTCTCGCTGCGAAAATTCAGCCCGACGCCTGCTTCGTCTCGACGTGCGTCGGCAAACCATTCGGTCGGGAAAAACGTGTTGCGAAATTTCTCGCCGTTCATCAAAGTTTGGCAGGATCGCTTCACGGGTGAACAACCAGGGCAAACAACCGCATCGTCTGCACGAACTCAACTGGGATCGAGGATCCCGAACGGGTCGCACCGGCACGGTATCGACGCGTCCTGACGACCGTCTGAATGGCAAAAATTAGGACGAGTCCGAAACGAAATAGAAACCATATGGGACGAGGTCTAATTGGACCCGGTGCCTAATAAAAATCGAGATGGTTCCGGCAACATGGCGACATTGGAACCCGCGGCAGCATGCCGTGCGGTTGCCTGTTGAGGGACCCGGGGCCGCCTGAGCGCTAGTCGCGTGGCGGGATCGCGAGCGCGACGAAAAATGTGGCCGTGGCCGCAACCATGCAGGAAGTGCGCGACTGCAACGAACTCGGGCGAATAAAACAATAACGTGGACCAAACCATGCCTGACTGGCTCAATCGAGTCTTGAAAATTGCAACATCCGTTCGACCTGCCGTATGGCCGCTCACGGCCGGCGCGGTGTTGCTGGCGGTGCTCAGCTGCACGCCGACCGCCGAGGCGTTGCTGTCGCCGCTCGACCGTTTGTACTGGAACCTGGTGGTGACCGGCGTCGATCACGGGGATCGTGACGAGGTCGTCGTCATCTCGATCGACAAGAAGACCATTGCCGAACTCGGCAGCGGCGAAAGCTATGCGCGGACGTCCCATGCGCAGGTGCTCGATCGGCTGGGTGCCGCCGCGAGTGTCGTGCTCGACATGACGATGTTCAGCGCGGCGTCCGGCGATCGGCCGCTGGCGGGCGCGATCGCGCGGCAAGGGCACGTCGTGCTGCCTGCCCACGTATCGCAGGAGGCCACGCGTGCCGACACCGTGCTGTTGCCCGAGGCGCGCTTGCGTGCCGCGGCCGCGGCCATCGGCCAGCGCAGCGTGGTGCTGGGCAGCGACCATCTGGTGCAGGGCATCGTGCCTTATATTCACGCGGACAACGCGGAGGCGGAACTGCCGCACGTGGCGCTGGAGGCGATTCGCGTGGCGGGCGCGTCGCTGCCGGCCGGCGACGTGCGTCACCAGGTGCAGGACCACGTGTCGAATCTGGGGCATGTCGAGACCGGTTCGCTCGCGCTGTTCCTGCCTGCGCGCTTCGACCTCGATCGCTATTCATACGTCGACGTGCTGAAAGGGCGCATTCCCGAGTCGGCGTGGCGCGGTCGCATCGTCTTCATCGGCGACGCGATGTCGGACCTTTCCGGGGTGTACGACCTGTCGACGTCGGAAGGGGGGCGGCTGCGGCGCGTCGAGGTCGATGCACTGGTGACGCAGGCGCTGCTCGATGGCCGCATTCTGCGGCGCGAGCCGGCGGCGATCCAGGTTGGCGTCAGCGTCGCGGTCGCGACGGGGATGCTGCTGATCTGCATGCTGGTGCCGGGCTGGCGCATGTACGCATTCGCGATCGCGTGGATGGCCACGTTCGTCTCCGTCTCGCTGGTGCTGCTGGTGCATTGGTCGTACTGGATGCCGCTCGGGCCGAAGTTTGCCGTGTGCGCGCTGATTTTCGCGTTCTGCGGCTGGCGGCGTGCCGGCAGCCTGCGGACGTTCATGCTGAAGGAATATGGGCTGCTGCACCGGCTGGCCGGCAAGCATGCGTTCGCCGGCTTGCCGCACGCGGCGGGCGCCGATACCGAGCTGCCGAGCGCGGACGAAGTCGAGATCGCGATGCAGCAGATTCGCGCCTGGCAGACGGCCTATGTCGACATGATCGAGACGTTGCCGTATCCGATCTTCGTCGAACAGCACGGCCGGCTGCTGCTGTGCAATGCGGGCGGCCGCGCGATGCTGGAGACGTTCGACACCGAGGGTGACCGCGACGCGGCCGTCCGGCACGTGCTGTCGATCGCGCACGACGAAGTGCGGATCGCGAAGGCGAGCGGCAAGATTCACTCGGCGGAGCTGACGCTGAACGGGCGCACGCAGATGATGATGGTGACGCCGTTCGGCGACGGCGAGCAGCATCGTTCCACGGCGAGCATGATCTGCTTCGTCGATATCCACAACATCAAGGCCGCGGTCGAAAGCGACCGGCTGACGCTGCGACACATGGCGCACGACCTGCGCAATCCGCTGTCGACCGTGCTGTCGCTGCTCGAGGAGCGCAACCGCGCCGACGGCGCGACCGACGAGGATTTCCTGACGGACCTGCACAAGCTGGTGGACTACAGCCTGCGCGTCGCACAGGATTTCACGCAGCTGTCGCGCGCCGAGCATCTCGACACCCGCGCCTACGTGGCCGTGTCCGCCAACGATCTGGCGACGGAAGCGGTCGATCATCTGTGGCACAGCGCGAATGCGAAGCGAATCCGCGTCGAAGGTCCGCATTACGAGGGCGACGACGTGTTCGTGTCCGGCAATCGCGACATGCTGCTGCGTGCGCTGACCAATCTGCTCGACAACGCGATCAAGTACTCGGACGAGGAGACGGTGGTCGACGTGTGGATCGCTGCCGACGATCGGCAGGTGACGATGACGGTGCAGGATCAGGGGATCGGCATCCCCGCCGGCGCGCTGCCGCGCCTGTTCGAGCCGTTCTTTCAGGTCGACGGCTCGCACCGCGACGCCAGCCGCGGCGTTGGGCTCGGCTTGCCGTTCGTGAAGGCCGTGGTCGTGCGTCATGGCGGCTCGATCGACGTGACGTCGACGCCGGGGCAGGGCAGCCGCTTCATCGTGCGCTTGCCGAGAACCGCTGCGGAAGCGCTCGAAGACGCGTGAGCCGTGCCGGGCCGCAACGGTAGTGCGGCCGCCAGCTTCGTCGAGGTCGGGTAGAGATTGAACCGGATGGATGGAAAGCCGGGCCCTGTATCGCACAGGGCCCGGCTTTTTTTCGTTCGGGCCTGGCGCGTGTCGCGACACGGCGGATGACGAGACGGGCGCGCCTGTCGGCGCTTCGGACTGCGTCACGATCGCGCCGTCCCGAGCGGTGCCGACCTGACGAGACTTGCGGATGGAGGCTCGTCGCCGTGAACCGCGGGATAGCGGCCGGTGCGGCGATGGCCTGCCACGTCGGCACGAGAGACGAAGGCGCGGGGGCCGCGTGTCGTCTTCCGACGCGGACCTGCCGTCAAGCCGGACTTCGATCCCGCAGGCGCGGCGCGACCTCGGACGCGAAGCAGCGGAAAGGTCGAGGACGCCATCGACATGACGCGATGACATCGGGGCGACGTCGATCCTGGCGGTGGCGTTTGCGATCCGCGCATTCCTTGCGCATCGGCCGCACCTTCACAACCGTCCGCAGCGTTGCGGATGCCCATCCGCCAACCGAAACCCAAACGAAAACGCCCTCGCGCGAGGCGAGGGCGATATCGGCATCAGCCGTTGTGCGTCGGAAGACGCGGGTTCGGATTGACCGGGGCGCCGCGCTGGCGCCGCCGGCCGGACCGGGCATTACTCCTTGTGTTCATCCCACGCCTGGTCCCACGCGGTGCCCTTGCCCGGCTCGTACGCCCAGGCTGCCATCGAGCACCAGTTGGTGTACGGGAACGGCTTGCAACGGAACAGCTTGCCGTTATTGGAAACGATGTCGCCCGCGTTGTACTTCGTGCCTTCCTTGTACTGCGGGTGGTTGCCACCGCTGCCGCCACCTTCGCCGCCGCCGTTGCCACCGTTACCACCGTTACCACCGCCGCTTTCGCCACCACCGCCTTCGCCGCCGTTACCGCCGCCGCTGCCGCCGTCGTTGCCGTAGAGCGTCCACGCGTCGTTCCACGCGAAGCCCTTGCCCGGCTCATACGCCGTCGGCGCGCCCGAGCACCAGCCGCTGTTCGGGAACGGCTTGCACTGGTAAAGCTTGCCGAGGTTCGACACGATGTCGCCGGCGTTGTACTGCGTACCGGCCTTGTACGCCGGGTGCTTGCCGCCTTCGCCGCCACCGTTGCCACCGTTGCCGCCGCCTTCGCCGCCGTTACCGCCGCCCGCATCCTTGGCCTTCACGAGGACGGTGTGCTTCGCGGTGCTCGACAGCTTGCCGTCGCTGACCGTGACCGAGAACGTGAAAGACTGGTCCTTCGCGAGCGTGGGCGCATTGAAGTTCAGCTTCGCGCCGGCCGGCGTCGCCTGGATGCCGGTCGGGACGTTCCACTTGAAGCTCAGCTTGTCGCCGTCCGGGTCGGTCGATTTCTCGGCCGACAGCACGACAGCCTGGCCGGCCTGAGCCGTCGCCGGGCCGCCGAGTTGCGCGACCGGCGGGCGGTTTTCCGCCGGCGGCGGTTCCACTGCCGTGTCGGCCTTGGCGGTCACGACGACTTGCGCGCTGTCCTTCAGGCCGGCCGGATCGGTGACCGTCACGCGGAACGTGTACTTCGTGTCCTGCTTGACCGACGGAATGTCGACGCTTGCCTTCGCGCTCGTCGCGTTGGCGAGCTGCAGCGGCGTGCCGGCGACCTGTTCCCACTGGTAGGTCAGCTTGTCGCCGTCCGGATCGCGCGACTTCGACGCGTCGAGCGTCGCCGTCGCCGGCCCGGTGATCGTCATGTCGGCACCGGCGTTCGCGACCGGCGGATGGTTTTCCGCGCCACCGCCGCCTTCGTTGCCGTGGCCGAGACCCTTGTGCATCGCATTCAGGATGTCGCCGTTGTCCGCGTCGATTTCCCACGAGAACAGGCCACCCAACTGGTGCGCACGCACGTAGTCGCCCTTCGCGAGGATGGAGCGCTCGTCGTCGAAGGTGAGGAGTTCGCCGGTGCTCTTGTTGAACACGTACGGTGCTTCGGCCGTCTGGTCGTAGTGATACTCGTAGCCGTTGATGCCGGCGTTGTTCGGCCCGATCATCTCCGCCTTGAGCTTCTTGTAGTCGAGGATGCCCGGTTCCCACTGACCCTTGTGCGCACCTGTCGCCGTGCCGGTGAACGGATTGCCGTCGGCATAGCCGTGCACGCCGGTCCAGCCGCGGGCATAGGCCGCCGCGCCGACCACGAGCTTCTTCGGATCGACGCCCTGCGCGAGCAGCGCCTTGATCGAATTGTGCGTCGTGTATGCCGTGTCCGGCTTCCAGCCCGGTGCGTACAGCGCGGTCTGGTGGCCGAGATCCTTCAGACTGAACGCACCGTAGAAGTCGTACGTCATGTCGAAGATGTAGTCCATGTACTTCGTGGCTTCCTTGTAGTTCACCACGTCGATCTTGTCCTTGCCCGCGCCGATCGCCGACGTCAGTTCGTACGTCTTGCCGGTTTCCTGCGACAGCTTGTCGAGCATCTGCCGCAGTTCCTTCATCAGCGTCACGTACAGCGGGCCGTCCTTCACCGGATCGCCGAGCGACGGGTTCACGCCCTTGCCGCCGGGGAATTCCCAGTCGATGTCGACGCCGTCGAAGAACTTCCACGTGCGCAGCAGCTGCTCGGTCGAGTCGACGAACACCTTGCGCTTCGCCGGGTCATGCAACTTGAAGAACGGATCGGACAGCGTCCAGCCGCCGATCGACGGCAGGATCTTCATGTTCGGGTTGCGTTTCTTCGCGGCCATCATCTGGCCGAGCACGCCCTTGAGCTTCGAGTTCGCGGTCTGGCCCGGCAATGCCTTGGCCATTTCACCGTAGGTGTCGTGGATCGCGACGCTGAAGTCGGGCAGGCCCTTGCAGCTCTGCTGAAGCGTGTTGAACGAGCCCGGCAGGTCCTTCGCGAGCGAGGCGTTGACGTCCGCACCGCCGCAGATCGGGATGAAGCCGTACAGCATGTGCGTGAGGTTCTCGACCGGCACGTTGTCGACGTTGAACTTGCGGTCGTAGATCGACCAGGTCGCGAAGTACGTGCCGACTACCGAGCCGGACGTGTTCGCGTACGGCTTGTGGTTCTTGCTCGCGTTGTTCGGCAGATCGTCGGCGAGCTCGGGAATCGTGTCGAACACGACCACGTCGAGCGGTGCGCTGTCGGTCACCGCGCCGTTCGCGTCGATCACGCGCACCTGCATCTTCTTCACGCCGGGCGTCTTCACGTTCGCGACCACCTGGCCGCTCTGCGTGCCGCCGGGCGTCATCTTCACCTCGGACGCGGGGTCGACGACGCCGTCGACCAGCGCGACCGCCTTCACCGCGGTGCCGTTACTCCAGATGTCGAACGGCAGCGGTACGTCGACCTTCTTGTTCAGCTTGACGATGTCCTTGTACGGCGCGACGCCTGCCTTCTGCATGTCGATTTCGACGAAGCCGTGCGGCTGCGAGGTGATTTCGTACTGTTTGAGGCTGGGTTTGCCGGGTGCGGCGAATGCGGCGTTGGCAAAGCTGAGTGCGCTGGCCGCGGCGAGTGCCGCATAGGCGATGTGCGTGCGGCGCAGCGAGCGGCGTCGAACCACGAGATCAAGAGTCGGTTTCTTCGAATTCAATTTGATAGCCATCCATCCTGGTGTTGAAAAAAGTGTCGCGAATGCCAGCGCATTTTTCTTCGTGGATGGCGGGGCGGCAACGAATCTCAATGCAATCTAAACGCGGGCCGGTCAACGCGGGACATGCCTATGTCAGGACTGCGGATGACCCGGCAGGGAATCGTTTAGAGATCGTTGAGGAAGATTCTCGATTGAAAGACGCTTGCCGATACTTCACTCAGCGTTTCGTCAGCAGAACATGCGTCACGCCATTCCGGACGTTCGAACGCGATCCGTCGAACGAAGCCAACCCTGACCAACTTTCAACCAAACGAAATCAGATGAGAACCCGAACTGCGAAAAAGACCCTCTTTACCCTGTCGCCGCTCGTTGCCTGCGCGTCGATGTTCTTCGCCCAGGCCGCATTCGCGCATGGCTACCTGTCCGAGCCGCCGTCGCGCGGCCTGCTGTGCAGCGCGAAGTCGGGGAAGATCGAAAACTTCAACTGCGGCTCGGTCACCTATGAACCGCAAAGCGTCGAAGGCAAGCAAGGCTTCCCGGCAGCCGGCGCGCCGGATGGCGAGATCGCGAGCGGCGGCGTGACGCAGTTCAGCGAACTCAACGAGCAGTCGGTCGATCGCTGGAAGCAGACCAGCATCAAGCCGGGCCCGCAGAAGTTCAAGTGGACGTTCACCGCGGCGCACGTGACGAAGGAATTCAAGTACTACCTGACGAAGCAGGGCTGGAATCCGAACGCGAAGCTCACGCGCGACCAGTTCGACCTGAACCCGTTCTGCACGGTCGACGGCGGGATGAAGAAAGCCGACGAGATCGGCCCGCACAACTGTACGATTCCGGCGGACAAGAAGGGCCATCACGTGATGCTGACGACGTGGCACGTCGGCGATACGGCCGGCATGTTCTACAACGTTGCCGACCTGAACATCACCGACGACGGCGGCGCGACCGATCCGGGCAAGCCCTCGTGGTCGAACGTCGGCAGCATCGCGCCGATCATGGACCTGAAGGCCGGCGACAAGGTCACGAACCGCGTGTTCAAGTCGAGCGGCGAAGTGCCGTCGATGAAGACCACGGTGACGATCGGCTCCGCGCAGCAGGGCGAGCGCAACATGTGGCCGATGCTGCTCGCGAAGGAGATCAACCGCGTGCAGTCGGCGAACCTGATGGCCGGCGTCGAGCGCGAGGGCCGCATCGAGCCGTCGCTCGGCAAGAACGACGTGTTCTCGAAGAAGGGCAGCGGCATCGTGCGCACCGAGACGACGATCGATCACCAGCCGGAAGGTGGGATCGACGAAGGCTTCAGCATCTCGAACAACGGCGAGTTCAAGATCCAGAACGGCAAGGCGACCGCGAAGTTCTTCCTGAAGTTCAATCACACGAAGGACACCAACGTCACCGTGAAGGTCTACGACGCGTCGAACTCGCTGGTCGGCTCGAAGTCGTCGACGATGCGCATGCAGGGCGACGTGAGCGTCGACATCGCGAACGCGAAGGCCGGTCAGCACACGGCCGTGGCGACGTCGCAGATCGAAGGCGGCACGCTGAAGCAGGAAACCACCACGTTCAAGCTGACCGGCGATGCGGGCGGCGGTGAAGGCGCGCAATGCCAGGCCGAATGGAAGCAGGGCTCGGCTTACACGGGCGGCGCGAAGGTGCAGCACAGCGGCCGCACGTACGAGGCGCGCTGGTGGACGCAGAACGAGGTTCCGGGCAGCCCGGCCTCGACGGGTGCGGACCACACCGGCAAGGTGTGGAAGGACCTGGGCGCCTGCGCCAAGTAACGACCTGAAAGGGCGTTGAGACGAGCCGCACGCAGCAATGCGTGCGGCTTTTCTTTTGGTGTCGGCGCGTACCGCCCCGCACCTTGAAAACCTTATTGATATTTCGTTGAGGAAGGTGGTGGCGCAGGGCGCCCCCCGGGAAAATGACGTCATCGATCGGCGCTTTCCTTCAATCGAATACGCATCAGCGAAAGCGCGATTCACCTGCCGTCTGCGATACGACGGCCTCCGGCCGCGATGCCGCGCCGGGATCTCTACCGAGGGCATACGACGTGAAACCGAACTATCTGAAATGGACAAAACGACGGGGCCAGAAGGGCTTCACCCTGCTGGAGCTGCTGGTCGTGCTGCTGATCATTGCGCTGCTGGCCGGCTATGTCGGACCGAAGCTCTTCTCGCAGGTCGACAAGGCGAAGGTCAAGTCGACGGAAGCGCAGATGAAGACGCTGGGCGACGCGGTCTCGCAATTCCGGCTCGACATGGGCCGCTATCCGACGGCTGACGAAGGGCTCGACGCACTGGTCGCGGCGCCGCAGGGCACCGACGGCTGGAACGGCCCGTATCTCGCGAAGGCCGTGCCGAAGGACGGCTGGGGCCGCGTGTACCAGTGGAACGTGCCGGGCCGCGACGGCGAAGCGGAGATCGTATCGCTCGGGCGCGACGGTCGGGTTGGCGGGAGTGGTCTCGATGCAGACCTCGTCTACGGCATGTAAGGGCCTGCGTCGCTGGGTGGCCGCGGTGGCGCTGTTCGCCGCCGGCACCTCCAGCGTCGCTGCCAGGGATTGCTGGACCTGGGCAGGCGAGCAGCATGGCATCGATCCGCTGCTGCTCGTCGCGATCGCGAAAGTGGAATCGTCGATGAATCCGCGCGCGATGAACTGGAACCGGAACGGCACCTACGACATCGGGCTCATGCAGATCAACAGCACGCATCTGCCGCGTCTGGTCAAGGTCGGCGTGACGCACAAGCGGCTGATCGACGAGCCGTGCACGTCGATTGCCACCGGCGCATCGATTCTCGCCGATTTCATCGATCGGCACGGCTATACCTGGAACGCGGTCGGTGCGTACAACGCCGGGTCTTCGCCGAAACGCGAGCCGGCCCGCAAGGCCTACGCGACCAAGGTCTGGAAGGAATACCGGGTGCTGACGAGCGATCGTGAAGCGAGCCTCGCGAAACTCGACGAATGGCGGAGGACGTCGCGATGAACACGTTTCGGGTACGGGTGCTTGCCGACGGCAAGGTCTCGCAGCAGACGGCCGAAGGGGCGAGCGAGACGGAGGTGCGCGCGCGGCTCTCGGCACAGGGCTGGGTCGTGGTCGAGATCCGGCGCGAGGCGGGCTTCGGGCGCCGCCGCGCGGCGCCGAAGTTTGCGCTGACGCTGTTCCTGCAGGAGTTGTCGACGCTGCTCGATGCGGGCCTCGTGCTGATCGAGGCGCTCGAAGCGCTGCGCGACAAGGCGGATTCGGGCAAGGACGCGAAACACGTGATCGACCGGATTCTCGCGGTGATGGTCGAAGGGCAGCCGTTGTCGAAGGCGCTGGCGCAGCAACCGGCGATCTTTCCGCCGCTGCTCGTCGCGACGATCGAATCGTCGGAGGGCAGCGGCCAGTTGCCGGTCGTGCTGAAGCGCTACCAACAGTACGAAGTGCGAATCGAACAGGTTCGCAAGCGCGTCACCGGCGCGCTGATCTATCCGGTCGTCGTGATCGGCGTGGGTATCGCGATCCTGCTGTTCATGGCGTTCTTCGTGATTCCGCGCTTCGCGGTGGTGTTCGAGTCGCTGGCCACGCTGCCGGCGACCGCGCAGGCGATGCTCTGGTGGGCAACCCTGCTGCGCGAGAACGGCATGGCGGTCGGGCTGGCGGTCGTGGCGTCGTTCGTGGGCATGGGGCTGGCGGTGCGCTCGGCGGCCGTCAAGCGCGCCGCGCAGCGGCTGATGTGGCGCGCGCCGAAAGTGCGCGACATCTGCGCGCTGTTCGCGCTCACGCGGTTCTACCGGACCGTCGGCCTGCTGATCGCGGGCGGCACGCCGGTGATCGTCGCGCTGGAGCTGTCCGGCAAGGTGTTGCCCGAGCATTTCCGCGGGCGGCTGGCGGCGGCCCTCACCGAAATGCGCGCAGGGCGTCCGGTCGCCGCCGTGCTCGCCGCGCATGCGCTGACGACGTCGGTTGCCGAACGGCTGTTGCGCGTCGGCGAACAGAGCGGCGACCTGGGCGGGATGTGCGAACACATCGCGCAGTTTCATGACGGCGCGCTCGACCGCGCGATCGAGATGCTCAGCAAGGTCTTCGAACCGGTGCTGATGCTGGCGGTGGGCGCGACGGTGGGCGCGGTGGTCCTGCTGCTCTACATGCCGATCTTCGAATTGGCCGGCAGCGTCGGATAGCGATCCGGGCCGACCCGGCTCTCGCGAACTCGCTGACCAACAGGAGAAAACTGAATGAAAACGGAACACATCGCTCAACGCTGGCAGTCGGAATCGGAGGCATCCGGCGTTGGCTTCGCGCAATACGTCGACGGCCTGCTGAGCGGCGACGCATCGGTGCTGGCCGAAGTGGCGGCCTGCCTCGGCGTCGACGCGGTCGACGCGCAGACGCTGCAGGCGGCGCCGACGCGCTTCGACCTGCTGCCGCTGCACGATGCGCTGACCTGGCGCGTGCTGCCGATCGAGCGCGACGGCGCGGCCTGCGTCGTCCTGGCCGATCCGTTCGCGCGCCAGGTGCGCGACGAACTGCTCGCGCGCTTCGGTGCGCAGCCGGTGCAGATGGCGATGAGCGTGCCGGGCGAGGTCGAGCGGCTGCTCGGCGACGTCGAGTCGAACGAGCGTCTGATGGACGACGTGACCATCGATGCGCAGGGCGATTCGCTCGCGCAGGCGATCGAGTCGATCTCGCTCGCGAGC
Organism: Burkholderia sp. HI2500; assembly: GCF_002223055.1. Lineage (NCBI taxonomy): Bacteria > Pseudomonadati > Pseudomonadota > Betaproteobacteria > Burkholderiales > Burkholderiaceae > Burkholderia > Burkholderia sp. HI2500. The sequence goes on from NZ_NKFL01000004.1 coordinate 1,252,197, forward strand.
ATCGCGAAGGACGAAAGCCCGATCATCCGGCTCGTCAATACAACCCTCTACGACGCGCTGCAGAGCCGCGCGAGCGACATCCACCTCGAAGCGGTACCCGACGGCCTGGCGATTCGCTACCGGATCGACGGTGTGTTGCAGTCGATCCGTCACATCCCGGGGCTCGAGACGGCCGCGCAGACGCTGTCGCGTCTCAAGGTGCTGGCCGCGCTCGACATCGCGGAAAAGCGCGTGCCGCAGGACGGCCGTTTCAAGGTCGTGATGCAGGGCCGCGAGATCGATTTCCGCGTGTCCATCATTCCCGGCACCTATGGCGAGAACGCGGTGATGCGCGTGCTCGACAAGTCGCAGCGCGGCGACAGCGTGAGCCTCGACGTGCTCGGCTTCGACGCGCAGACGGCCCGGCGCGTGCGCGCGCTCGCGCACCGGCCGTACGGGCTGATGCTCGTGACGGGGCCGACCGGCAGCGGCAAGTCGACGACGCTGTATGCGGTGCTGTCGGAAGTCAACACCGGCGACGACAAGATCATCACGATCGAGGACCCGGTCGAATACGAACTGAAGGGCGTGCTGCAGATTCCCGTCAACGAGCGCAAGGGGCTCACCTTCGCTCGCGGGCTGCGCGCGATCCTGCGGCACGATCCGGACACGGTGATGGTCGGCGAGATCCGCGACGAGGAGACCGCGTCGATCGCGGTGCAATCGGCGCTCACCGGTCACCGCGTGCTGTCGACGGTGCACGCGAACGACGGCTTCAGCGTGATCGACCGCTTCATCTACATGGGCGTCGAGCCGTCGACGTTTCTCGAGGCGCTGAACGGCGTCGTGTCGCAGCGGCTGGTGCGGCGCATTTGCGAAAGCTGCGGCGGCGCGGCGGCCGATGGTGCCGATCTGGCGGGGGCGTCGCTCGACGACCTGAAGCACGTGGTCACGCCCGGCGAGGGTTGCGAAACCTGCCGGGGCACCGGTTATCACGGCCGGATCGGCCTCGCCGAAGTGCTGACGCTCGACGCGGCGATGAAGGCTGCGTTGCTCGAGCGTTCGATCGAGAAGCGCGCGCAGGCGCTCGCGAACAACGCGGACTACCAGTCGATGCGCGATGCGGGCCTCGCCGCGATTCGCGCGCGACTGACGACGTTTCAGGAGGTGCAGCGTGCGATCGCCGTGGAATAACGTGTTCGCGGTGCTCGACGCCGACCGGCTGCGCGTATGGACGAGCGACGACTGGCGCGCACGGCGCGCCGGCGAGCCGCGGATCGTCGTCGCGCACGACGGCGCGCCCGCCGAAGCGCTGGCGCGGGTGCTCGGCGACCTGCCGAAGGCGCGCCTGCCGATGCTGAACCGCGTGCACGTCGTCGCGGGGCATCCGTGGACGCATGGCGTCGTGCTGCCCTGGCAGGACGGGCTGGTGTCGGACGCCGCGTGGGACGGTTATGCGCGCGCGCTGTTCGCCGCCCGTGCGCAGCGCGGCGCGCTGCGGATTCGCCTCGAAGGCGGGCGGCGCGGCCGCGCGCAACTCGCGGTGGCGGCTTGCGACACGTTGCTCGTGTCGCTCGACGAGACGTGCCGCGCAGCCGGCTGGCGGCTCGTCAGCGTGCGCGACGCGCTGTCGGTGGCGCTCGCCACGCATGCGAAGCACCTGGGCGGCGACGACTACCGCTATGCGTTGCTGCAGCCGCGCGTCGTCACGTGCGTGTTCCGGCGTGCGGGCGAGTGGGCCGACGTGGTCACGCTGCCGCGCGCGGGGGGCAGCCGTCTCGACGACTGGTTCGCGGCCGCGGCGTTGATGGCCGGACAGCCGCTCGCCGGCGCGGCCTTCGCGAGCGCGCTCGACGGCACGCTGCCGAGCGCGGCCGCCGACGGTGTCACGTTGCTCGACGACGACATGGACCAGGCCGTGCTCACGCAGGAGGAGCCGGCATGAAGCGCCTGAACGAACTGGATTTCGCGGCGCCTCGCACGCGTGTCACGCCGTGGGCGGCCGTCGCGCTGTGCTGCGCGCTGCTGACCGGCGCGTTCGTCGCGAGCGAGTGGTCCAACGTCGAGCGGTTGCGCGACGAGGTCGACAGTATCGAAAGCCGCATCGACCAGCGCCAGCGCGCGATCGAGCGCGAGCAGCGCCGGCAGAAGAACATGACGGCGGAGGAGCGCCGCATCGCGCGCGTGCTCGACCAGCAGCGCACGAGTGCAACCGGCGCGGGACCGGCGGTGGTCGACTGGATCGAGCAGGCGTGGACGCCGCAGATCGCGCTGAAGCTGCTGACGGTCGACAAGGCCGGACAGGAAGCGCGCCTCGAAGGCGGTGCCGCGCATCTGTCGCACATCTACATGTTCGTCGACCGCCTGAAGGACCGTCACCCCGACCGCAAGGTCCGCCTGCTGCAGCACCGGACGAAAGCCGAGGACGGCAAGAACATTTTCTATTTCAGCCTGAACATCGAACACCCATGACGAACCTGAAATCAATCGACATGACCGCGCTCGCCGAGCGGCTGCGCTGGGGCGCCTATGCGGCGTCCCGCAAGCTGGGCGTGCCGGGGCTGGTGGCAGGGGGGCTCGTCGTGGCGCTGATCGGCGTGCACGCGTGCTACCTGCAGCCGGGCGCCGAGCAGCTCGAGGCCGATCGCGACGCGCGGACGAAGGCGCTGGCCGCGCTGCCGAAACCGGGCCAGAAGGCCGGTAACGGCGGCATGACGCTGCAGCAGGTGCAGCAACTGCGCAGCACCGAGCAGGCGTACTCGATCGTCCAGATCCTGACCCAGCACGGTATGGAGCGCAAGCACGCGACCTATCGCCGCGAAGTCGAGGTGCAGGGCAAGCTGCGCCGGCTCACGATCAACGTCGCGCTGTCCGGCAGCTATGTCGGGTTGCGCGAAGCGATCCGCGAGATTACGCAGCAGCCGATGGTACGCATCGAGGGACTGTCGGTCGAGCGTGAGCGGATCGACAGTCCCAACGTGATCGCCGACCTGCGGGTCAGCCTGCTGGGGCCGGATGCATGATGCGCGCGCCCCTGATCCCGATCGCGGCCGCGCTCGCGCTGGCTGCCGCGTGCGTCGCCGGCGGCAGCGCGGCGAATGAGACGCACGAGCTGGCGCCGGTCGTCGACCTTTTTCCCGCGCAGAGCTGGGCATCGCTTGGCGCGGAGACGGCGACCGACGCCGAGCCGCCGCCCGACGCGGCGCCCGAATCCGACATGCCGCCGCTCGACACGCCGATCGACGCGCCACCGGTTGCGTCGGCGCCGTTCGACATTGCCGGCGAGTGGCGCGAGAACGGTCATCGCATCGTCGTGCTGGACGGCGCGGGCAAGACTTTCCTGCTGTGCGAATCGCGTTGCGGCGTGCGTGACTCGGTGCTGCCGGGCGGCGAGATCGCCGAAGGCTACCGGCTGAAGAAACTGGGCAAACAGGGCGCGGTGATCGTGACCCGTGGCGGCAGCGATATCGAGCTGTCGCCGCCCGTCCCGACTCCATGAACCCCGATTTGAACCTGTTCCGAACATCATCATGAAACGTAAACTCAGTCTTTTGCTCCTGATCTCGGCGCTCGCGCTGACAGGATGCGCGAGTACCCCATTCAACGCCGCGCCTGCCGCCGCCACGACACCCGCCGAGCGCCTCAGCACGCTGCAGCAGCAGAAGCAGGCCGCGCCCGACGACATCGCCCTTACCACCGCCGTCGAGGGCAGCCGGCAGGAGTATGTGCGCGCCGAGCTGAAGGCAGCCGACCGCCAGGTCGCGCAGGGCAACCATGCCGCCGCGATCGACCACCTGAACAACGTGCTGCGCGAGGAGCCGGGCAACTTCAAGGCCAGCCAGTCGCTCGAGCAGGTCAAGCGCCGCCAGCAGATGTCGGTCGACCTCGCGCGCGCGCAGCGCATCGGCGGCGAGAAGCCGCAGGAAGCGCTCGAGATCGTGCGGCGAATTCTCGCCGAGCAGCCGAACCATGCGGACGCGAAGCGCCTGCGCGATACGCTGCTGAATCAATCGCAGGCCGGTCGCACGGTGCGCCCGCAACTGGCCGACGCGCTGCGCAAGCCGGTGTCGCTCAACTTCAAGCAGCAGCCGCTGATGAACATCTTCGACGTGATTTCGCGCGTGTCCGGCGTGAACTTCGTGTTCGACCGCGACGTGGATACCAGCCAGCCCGCGACGCTGTTCGCGGAGCGCACGACCGCCGAGGACGCGATCAACCTGCTGCTGCGCACCAACCAGCTCGAGAAGAAGGTGCTCGACAAGCACACGCTGCTCGTCTACCCGTCGCAGCCGGACAAGGCGCGCAACTACACGGAGTTCGCGATTCGCACGTTCTTCCTGTCGCACGCGGACGCGAAGTCGGTGATGGCCGCGCTGCGCCAGATGATCAAGCCGAAGGACGTCTACGTGGACGAGCGCGTGAACGCGGTCGTCATGCGCGACACGCCGGAGACGATCCAGGTCGCGGAGCGCGTCGTGATGGGCCTCGATATCCCGCAATCGGAAGTCACGCTCGACGTGCAGGTGCTGGAGGTCAACATGAACGACAGCCTCGATCTGGGCGTGCAATATCCCGGCAAGGTCCAGTTCAACGCGCTGGGCAGCGTGGAGGGCGGTGCACTGACGCTCGGCGACCTGCTGCGCCTGAATCGCGATCGCGTCGGCGTGTCGAGCGAATCGGGCGGGCTCGCGCTCGCGATCGACATGTTGCAGAAGCAGGGCAAGACCAAGACGATCGCGAATCCGAAGATCCGTGTGCGCAACATGGAGAAGGCGAACATCAAGATCGGCGAGCGTGTGCCGATCGTCACGACCACCAATGCGAACGGCGTCGTCACCGAATCGGTCAGCTACCAGGACGTGGGCCTGATGCTGAAGGTCGAGCCGCGCATCAGCCTGAACGAGGAGGTGAGCGTCAAGGTGAACATGGAGGTCAGCAGCATCCTGTCGAAGGAAACCACGAAGACCGGGCTCGTCGCCTATTCGCTCGGGACGCGCAACGCGGAGACGCTGATGACCGCGAAAAACGGCGAAACGCAGATCCTGGCCGGCCTGGTGAAGCGCAATGAAAGTGAAAGCATCGCGGGGCTGCCGGGCATGTCGGGCCTGCCGGTGCTCGGCCGGCTGTTCGGCTCGAACGGCCGCAGCAGCGAGCGTTCGGAGATCGTGCTGCTGATCACGCCGCATATCGAACGCAATCTCGACCTGCCGACGTCGGCGGTGACGACCTTCCTGTCGGGTACCGAGTCGCGCGTGACCACCGAGGCGCTGACGCTCGAGTCGGCACGCGCCGTGCCGGCGCGGATGACGTCGTCGGACGGCCCGGACCTGAACGCGCCGATCGAGCCGTCGACGCCCGCAGCCAACGATGCGAGCGCCGAACCGGCCAACGCCGACGCCGAGCCGCAGGCACCCGCTCAGGCCGAGCAGGGCGCGCGCGGTACCGGGATGATGCGTACGCGTGCGGATGCCGGGCGGCAACCGGCTGCGGCGATCAAGACCGTAGCGGCCCAGGTCGCATCGGTCGCACCGAGCCGTGCGGCCGCGCCGCGCGGCGAGATCACACGCGCCGTCGCTGCGGCGGCACCGGCTGCCGGCCCGCGTGCGGAAGTCGTCGCCGCGCAGGGTGACGTCGACGCGTCTCCGCAGGCGGTGCAATCGCCCGCCGTCGTGCGCGCCGTTGCGCCGGTGACCGTGGCCGATGCCGCCGCGCCGCGCGCGGCGCTCGCCGAGTCGCAGGCACGTGGTGAGCATCGCATCACCGCCGCGGTACGCTCGCTGATCGGCTCGCTCCACGCGCTCGTCGTGCGTTTGACGGGCGAGCGCGAACCGGCGCCGGTGCGGTATGCCGACGCGCCGGTCCTGCTGTCGCGTGCACGGGGCTTCGCATGAGCATCCGTCGACGTGCGCGCGCGCGCGGTTTCACGCTGATCGAACTGCTGGTGGCGTTGACGCTGCTCGCGTTGCTCGCGACCGTCTCGCTGCCGCTGACCGACCTGGTCAAGCGCCGCTCGGACGAGGCCGAACTGCGCCGTGCGCTGGTGGTGATCCGCTCGGCGCTCGACGCGTACAAGGCGGCGGCCGATGACGGGCGCATCGAGCGCAGTGTCGACGCGAGCGGCTATCCGCCCGACCTGCACGCGCTCGTCGACGGCGTCGAGGACAAGAAATCGCCGGACGGCGCGAGACTGTACTTCCTGCGCAAGCTCCCCGCCGATCCGATGTGCGAATGCGAGGGCAAGGCGCCGGAGGACACCTGGGAAACGCGCAGCTATGCGAGCGACCCCGATGCGTTCTCGTCCGGCGAGGACGTGTTCGACATTCGCTCGACCAACCGCAAGGAGAGCCTCAATGGCGTCCCGTACAACCAGTGGTAAGCGTGCACGCCGCACCGCGGGCTTCACGCTGATCGAACTGCTCGTCGTGATGGCGATCATCGCGTCGCTCACCGCGTTCGTCGCCCCCGGCTACCTGAAGCAGAGCGATCGCGCGAAGGAAACGGTGCTGCGCCACAACCTGAACACGCTGCGCCAGTCGATCGACGACTATCGGGCGGATCACGGCCGCGATCCCGACACGCTCGAGGTGCTGGTCGACAAGCGCTATCTGCGCGAGATCCCGCTCGACCCGGTCACGGGCAAGCGCGGCTCCTGGCAACCGCAGGCCGGCGACCGGGGCGGCGTCGCGGACGTGAAGAGCGGCGCGAAAGGGCGTGCGCTCGACGGGAGCGCATATGGGACATGGTAACCGGCGGCGTGGCGGCCGATGCCGCGGCCCGCGCGGGCAGCGCGGCATCGCGTATCTCGGCGTGCTGATGCTCGTCGCGGCGCTGGGGCTCGGCATGACGCAGGCCGCGCGCATCTGGCAGACGGTGCAGCAGCGCGATCGCGAGGCGCAGTTGCTGTTTGTCGGCGACCAGTATCGCGCGGCGATCGCAAGCTACTACAATGCGGCGGGTGGCAGCCGCTATCCGGAGTCGCTCGACGTATTGCTCGAGGACCGCCGCGCGCTGCCGACGCAGCGTCACTTGCGGCGTCTGTACGCCGATCCGCTGACCGGGTCGACGCAGTGGGGGCTCGTGAAGGCGCCGGACGGCGGCATCATGGGCGTGTTCAGCGAGGCGCCGGGGCAGCCGCTGAAGCGCCAGGGCTTCCCCGCGCGGTACGATACGTTCGGCGACAGCGACGCCTATGGCGAATGGGCTTTTGTTTACTTGCCGCCCGCTCCGGCCGACGGAGTGGCGAACGGGCCCGAGGACGGGGTGGCATCTTGAGACTGGATCGAACATGATTGTCGCAATACTCGAAGACATGGTGACGCAGGCGGGCGTCGTGGCCGGCTGGCTCAACAAGGCCGGCTACGACACGGAGGTGCGTCACGACGGCGACAGCTTCATCGAGCTGGTGCGCACGCAGCGCGTCGACGTGCTGCTGCTCGACTGGGACGTGCCCGGCAAGTCGGGGATCGAGGTGATGCGCTGGGCGCGCGAATCGTTTGCCGACACGCTGCCGATCATCATGATGACGCAGCACGACGGCGAGAACGACATCGTGTTCGGTCTGAACACCGGTGCAGACGACTATCTGATCAAGCCGTTGCGGGAGCGCGAACTCGTCGCGCGCGTCAATGCGCAGGCGCGCAAGTACTATCCGGAGACGCAGCGCGCGAAGGTCGTCGAGGTCGGCAAGTTCGTGCTCGACACGAGCTCGCATGCCGCGACCGTCGACGGCGTGCCGGTCGAGCTGTCGCAGCGCGAGTTCGATCTCGCGCTGATGCTGTTCGAGAGCGTCGGGCGGATCGTGTCGAAGGACATGATGATCAAGCGTATCTGGGGCGTGGTGGACCGGAAGTACGATGCGACGCTGGCCACCTATGTCAGCAAGTTGCGTACGAGCCTCGGGTTGCGGCCGAAGAACGGGCTCGCGATCACGACGATCTACAACTACGGGTATCGGCTCGAGTTGACCTGAGCAAGCGGCCGGCCGCGGCGACGCGCGCCGGCTGACCACAGGATCGGTATCGCCGATCCTTCCAGTCCCCATCCGTATTCCCGTTCCGGCAAGGCTGTCGCGGCACGCCGCTTCAGCCGCCGTTCGGCATTGAATCGACGCGCCTGCGCGAGGCTATCCTGAGGCTTTCGCGAGGCACGGCAGCCCGTCTCGCCGCGCTCCGGTCACATCCCGTTCCCCCCGTCGTTCGTCATCGCCGCCGCGAGCGGTACGCTCGGTCGTGCCGGCCTCGGGCGCGTTTGCGCGCACCATCCGTGTCGATGGCCATATCGCTGCACGGTGCATCTTTCGCCAGATGGTGAGGATTCCTTTCGTATTTTCCGGGTGCTGTCCTCTACGTCGACAGGTGCGCCCGTAATGGCTGGGCAGCGTCGTCGCCGGCATCGCATTGCATTGCGATTCATCCGTCCAGGCGGCACGCGTTGAGAATTTTCTTAAGTTTGTTGGGTGGCGATGGCCGGATCGGAATAATGCCTGCGAACTCGACGGGTTCGTTGTTCCGCTGTCAGGGACCGGCAGCGGAAATCCTCAATTCTCTACCCAGATACTCGATGAAAAAGACCCAGAAATCCCTCCTGTTGGCCGCGCTCCTGGCCGCATTCGGTTCGACGTCCGCACTCGCCGCGGATGGCACGATCAACTTCCACGGCAAGATCGTCGCGACGACCTGCAAGATCGACAACAGCAATATTCAGGTGCCGCTCGGCGCGATCGGTATCGACCAGCTCGCCACCGCCGGCCAGGAAAGTCGCCGCGTGCCGTTCCAGATCGCGCTGAGCGAGTGCAACGACCAGCTGAGCGGCGTGCGCGCGCAGTTCGAGGGCACGTCGAACGACGACGATCCGACGCTGCTCGCGATCGGCACCGGCGCGCAGGACGATGCGAAAGGCGTCGGCATCCAGTTGATGGACGAAGGCGGCAAGCAGATCGGCATCAACACCGAGACCGACACGCTCAAGCTGACGCCGGGCAGCAACGTGCTGAACTTCGCCGCGAACTACGTCTCGACGTCCAACCAGACCGAGGCGGGCGAGGCGAACGGCACGGCGTCGTTCACGCTGCACTACCGCTAAGCAGACGGGATCGACCGATGACGATTCAATTCGGACAACGTACGCTGGCCTGCGTGCTCGGGCTGTGCATGACCCACGGCGCGCTGGCGGGCGTGGTGGTGGGCGCGACGCGCATGATCCTGCAGGAGGACCGGCGCGAAGCCGTCGTGCCCGTGAAGAATGCGGACAGCCAGCCTTACGTCGTGCAGGCCTGGATTGACGGCGGATCGACGAAGGGCGGCGCGAAGGCACCGTTCTTCGTCACGCCGCCGCTGTCGCGGCTCGATCCCGGCAAGGAAAACCTGCTGCGCGTGATGCCCGTCAAGCACGGGCTGCCGTCCGATCGCGAGTCGCTGATGTGGCTGAACGTGAAGGAGATTCCGGCCACGCCGAAGCAGGACAACGTGCTGCAGATCGCGATCCAGACGCGGATCAAGGCGTTCTATCGGCCGCAGGGCCTGACCGGCTCGTCGGCCGATGCGCCGGCGGCGCTGACCTGGCGCATCGCGCCGTCGGGCGACGGTGTGCTGCTGACGGTGAACAATCCGACGCCTTATCACGTCACCTTCTCGAAGATCGGCATCGATGCCGGCACGATCGAGGACGTCGATCTCGAGATGGTGCCGCCGCTGCAGGCGGCGACCTACAAGCTGCGCTACATCCACGCGGTGCCGACGCAGCCCGTCACGCTGCGGTTCAGCACGATCAACGACTACGGCGCGGTGACGCCGTCCGTCACGATGAAGGTGCCGACCGGCGCCGTTTGACGCAACGCGGTCGCGGGGCCGGCCAGCGGCCACTCCGCGATCCGCTTTTCCGACTTTCCATTTTTTTGACTTCATGCGGCGTGCGCTCATCCGGCGCGCGCCGTTCCCCCATTCATGACACGATGCCTTGACCCGCTGCGCCGATGCGTGCTCGCGCTCGCTTCGACCTTCGCGTTCGGATTGCCGACCGCGGGGGCGCACGCGCACGCGAACACGGCATTCAATCCCGCGTTCCTCGCGTTCGGCAACCCGCAGGCGGACGTGGATCTCGACGTGTTCGCCGAAGCGAACGTATTGCTGCCCGGCGTGCACCCGGTCGAGGTGTCGGTCAATGGCGAAGCGTCGGGCATGCACGACATCCGCTTCGAGCGCGATCCACGCGACGAGCAAGGCAATGCGGTGCGGCCCTGCCTGAGCGCCGCCCAGCTCGACGGGTTCGGCGTGAACCTCGCGGCCTATCCGCGCGTCGCCGAGGTGGATGCCGCAGATGCCGCAGATGCCGCAGATGCCGCAGATGTCGCAGATGCGCCCGGCGCTACGCTTGCGTGCGTCGATCCGCGTGATGCGATGCCGGACGCAACGGTCACGGTGGATCCGGATCGTCAGACGCTGGCGCTGACGGTCCCGCAGGCGAAGATGAAGCGCGTGCCGCGCGGCTCGGTCGATCCGTCGCGCTGGGACGAAGGCATCAATGCACTGCGCTTCGACTATCGCTTCAACGCCGCGCAGCGGCGTTACGACGGGCCGTCGGGCCACGCGACGGAAGCGTACGGCAGCGTGCGCGCGGGCCTGAACCTCGGCGCGTGGCGCCTGCGCAGCAGCGCGATGGTGAACCACAACGCGTCGGGGCTGCAGACGCAATTCATGAATACCTATCTCGAGCGCGACATTCCCGGCTGGCGCAGCCGCGTCACGTTCGGCGAGAACTTCACGTCCGACAACGTGTTCGACAGCGTGGCGTTCCGCGGCGTGCAGCTCGCGTCCGACGACACGATGCAACCGGACAGCCAGCGCGGCTACGCGCCGGTCGTACGCGGCATCGCGCAAAGCCATGCGAAGGTCGAGATTCGCCAGAACGGCTATCTGATCTACAGCAGCTACGTGCCGCCGGGGCCGTTCGAGATCGACGATCTGTACGCGATTGCGGCGCATGCGGACCTCGAGGTGACGATCGTCGAGGCGGATGGCCAGAAGCGCAGCTTCATCCAGCCGTCGGCGAGCATTCCGACCCTGCTGCGCCAGAATGCCTGGTCGTATCGCGCGGCCGCGGGGCGCTTGCGTGCCGATTCCGCCCAATCGCAGTGGTTCACGTCGGCGAGCGCCGCTTACGGCTTGCCTGGCGAGACGACGATCTACGGCGGCGCGACGTTCGCGAACGGATACGCGGCGCTGGCGGCCGGCGCCGCGCGCAACCTGGCGCGGATCGGTGCACTGTCGGTGGACGTGACGCACGCCCGTTATCGGGACCAGGCGGGGCAGGCGGGCGCGGGCAGCGCAGTGCGCGCGATGTACGCGAAGGCGTTCGCGTCGACCGGCACGGAACTGCGCGCCGCGCATCACCAGTACTCGGGCGGCTATCGCAGCCTGTCCGACGTCGTGGTGCGCTACGCGACGTCGGTCGACACGTGGGCCGGCCGCGCGGGCAAGCGCAGCCGCAGTGAGCTGAGCGTGTCGCAGAGCCTGGGGCGCGCGGGCTCGCTGTACGTCAGCGCGAGCCGGCGCGCCTACCGCGACGGTGCGGGCGAGGACCGGCTGCTCCAGCTCGGCTATTCGGGCAGCGTGTCGCGCGTGTCCTACAACGTGAGCCTGAGCGCCGAGCAGCGCGCGCGCGGCGAGCGCAGCCGGCAGGTGTCGCTGAACCTGTCGATTCCGTTCGGCGGCGGGCGCACGACGACACCGCACGCGTACGGCAGTGCGACGCTGATCGCCGGTACCGCGGGCACCGAGCAGCGCGCGGGCGTGTTCGGCACGTTGTTCGACGACGATCGCCTGAGCTATGGCGTCGACGCCGATCGCACGGCTCACGGCCTGGGCGGTGCGGTGAACCTGAACTACCGTGCGACGGCCGGCCAGTTCGGGGCCACCCACAACCAGACGCGCAGCGGCTCGCAGACCTCGGTCAGCGCGGCGGGCGGGATGGTCGTGCACGGCGGCGGCGTCACGCTGTCGCAGCCGCTCGGCGAAACCGTCGCTCTGGTGCGTAGCGAGGGTGCGGCCGACGTCGGCGTGATCGCGCATGCCGGCGTGCGTACCGACCGCGCGGGCTATGCGGTCGTGCCGAGCGTCACGCCGTACCGGCAGAACCGCATCGCGTTGCGCACGGCGGAACTCGATCGTCAGCTCGAGATCCGCAACGCGATCGTGCACGTCGTGCCGACGCACGGCGCGGTCGTGCTGGCGCCGTTCGAGGTCGAGGCGGGGCGCCTGATGCTCGACATGACCGACGACGCGGGCCAGCCGGTGCCGTTCGGTGCCGCCGTGCTGACGACGGCCGGCAAGGAGGTCGGCATGGTCGGCCCGAACGGGCAGGGCTTCGTCACCGGCGTCGGCCGGGCCGGCGACCTGTTCGTGCGATGGGGCGCGCGCCCGGACGAGCGCTGCGCGCTGTCGTACAACATGGGCGAGTCGACGCCGCACAGCAATTTCCCCGAACTCGAGGTCGTCTGCTCGCGCACGCATCCGGCGCTGCGGGCCGACGCTTCTTCACCCACTTCCCCCCGTTCATGAAACCCATGATTTCCCGATTTGCCGCATGCCTGCGCCGCTGGGCGGCGTTCGTCGCGCTGACGCTCTGCACGGCGCCCGCGTTTGCCGCGTGCCTGAGCCTCCCCGAAGATTTCAATCCGATCGAGTTCGGTTCGATCGCGGCCGACGGCGTCGAGGTCGGCGGCGTCGTCCGGTCGATCCGGTTCACGCTGACTCTCACCTGTGCGCCGAACGGCCAGGGCGAGCCGCTGGCGCGGACCTTGAATTACTCGAGCGAGTTCGGCCCCGCGCCGGGCATGAACCTGTGGGCAACCAATCTCCCCGGCCTTGCGCTGCGGATGGTGCGCGACGGCGAGGATCTCGGCAGCAAGACGGAAGGCGTGCTCGGGACGCATCCGGGGGACGGCTCGGCGCGCGAGTTCGTGATCGACATGGAGCTCGTCAAGATCGGGCCGGTGACGCCCGGCTTCCTGCTGGGCCAGGCGTTTATCGTCGAGGCGTCGCCCGTGAGCGGCGATCCGGGCCATTACGTGGTGCGCAAGCACATTACGAGCAGTTACGTGCGGGGCGTCGCGTGCACCGTCAATACGGCTTCGAAGCATCTCGTCGTGCCGCTCGGCGCCGTGCCCGCGTCGGCCTTCGACGGTCCGGGCTCGACCCAGGCGTCACGCGAATTCGCGATCGACCTGACCTGCAGCCCGTTCGGCGAGGCACGGCCGACACCGCTGTCGATCCAGCTGCTCGGCGAGACGGTGCCGGGCACGACCGACGTGCTGAAGCTGCTCGGCGATGACGCCGCGCTGGGTGTCGGCATTCGCGTGCTGAAAAACGATGCGCCGGTCACGTTGAACACCTGGCACAGCCTCGGCGACGCGACGGTCGGGGCAACCACGTTGCCGTATACCGCGCAGTACTACCAGTACGGCGAGCGCGTGACGGCGGGGTCGGGCGACGGTGTGATGACGTTCCTGATCGAGATGCGCTGACGCTGCGCCGGGTATTTTGAAATCCTTGAGAATGGTTATCAACACGGGTTTCCGCCTCGATAATTTCATCCACATATCCATGGCAACCATGTCTTCGCAACCGATAAAGGATGAATCATGCAGGTGGCTTCCCAAACAGATTTGCAGAACGAAACATTATCCAGCGGTCGATACGACCGCTTTTCCCGCGCGCTGCACTGGATTTTCGCGGCCGTGATCCTGTACACGATGGTGGCTGGAATTTCGCTGCACTTCATCACGCAGCCGGATCTCTGGCGTTTCGTGTCGACCCTGAACATGTCGCTCGCGAGCTGTCTGATCGTGCTGTTTCCGCTGCGCTACGTGTGGTCGTTCTTCCGCCGCACGCCGCCTGACGTCGCGTCGATTCCGCGTCAGCAGCAATCGATCGCGCACCTGGTGCACTCGCTGATTTACGCGCTGGTCGCCTTCGTGCTGTTCAGCGGGTTCGTGATGGTGCCGGACGGTTACTGGCTGTTTGGCCTGCTTTACGTGAAGACGCCGTATAGCGCGGGGCCGGTGACCGAGCACTGGTTCGAACTTCACAAGTTCGGCTGCTATACGCTGGCATTCGTGGTGGTGGTACACGCGGGGGCGGCACTCAAGCATCATTTCGTGTCGAAGAACGACGTGCTGAAGCGCATGCTCTGATGGTGACGTGGCGCGAGGCGGATTTCGATCCACCGCGCGCGCACCACTTTGGTGCTGATTCGCGACGATGCCGGGCGGGCCGCGATGGGCGCGCGCAAGGCTCGGAAACGAAGGGGAGGTGGCCGGCACGATGCCGGCCTTTTTGCTTTTTTAAAACCGAGGCTGCCGAGGAGAGAACTCGGCAGCACATGCGCGACCCCGGCGCAGTGCTTCCTGGGCTTGAAATGAAAAAAGGCCGGCTAGAAGCCGACCTTTTCATAAAACAGATGGTGCCCAGGAGAGGACTCGAACCTCCACGATGTTGCCACCGCTAGGACCTGAACCTAGTGCGTCTACCAATTCCGCCACCTGGGCACGTTTTGCAGTAGCTGCTTGCTGCAAAGAAGCGAAATTATAGCGCCCCAATTATTCGTGTCAACACTTTTTTGCGACGCATCGCAAACCGGGCTCCGCCATGCCTGCCGGCGGCATTCCGGTCATTTGGCGACACAGGCGGGTGATAGAATGACCCGCCGCCGTCAATATAGAACTGTCTGACGGACACCTCTATGTTGATGCCGTGCACCATCAATCAACGCAACGAGAACAACCATCGACAAACCCTTGAGCAAATATCCGTACCCCATTCCGAGCCGTGAAGAAATTCTCGGCGTGCTGCGTACGAGCGACGCGCCGCTGGCCGCCAACGACATCGCGGAAGCACTGTCGATCAAGCGTCAGGAGCGCGAGGGGTTCTTCCGGCGTGTCGCCGCGATGGAACGCGACGGCCAGATCCGCCTCGACAAGCGCGGCCACTACCAGTTGACCCATCCGTCGAACTTCGTCGCCGGGCGCGTGCAAGGGCATCGCGACGGCTACGGGTTCGTGATCCGCGACGACGGCCAGGACGACCTGTTCTTGCCGAACGGCGAAATGCAGAAGGTGATGCACAACGATCGCGTGCTCGCGCGGATCGTCGGCTACGATCGCCGCGGCCGTCCGGAAGGGCATGTCGTCGAAGTCACCGAGCGCGCGAACAAGCGCGTGATCGGCCGCCTGCTCAACGAGAACGGCGCGCTGATCGTCGCACCGGAAGACAAGCGTATCGGCCACGACATCCTGATCACGCAGAACGTGAAGAAGGCGAAGGTCGGGCAGGTCGTCGTCGTCGAGCTGACCGATTTCCCGAGCCGCCATTCGCAGCCGCTCGGCCGTGTCGTCGAGGTGCTCGGCGACATCGACGATCCGGGCATGGAAATCGAAATCGCGGTGCGCAAGTACGGCGTGCCGCACGAGTTCAGCCAGCCGGCGCTCGACGAAGCCGCCGCGCTGCCCGACAAGGTGCGGCCGACCGACCTGCGTTTCCGCGTCGACCTGCGCGACGTGCCGCTCGTGACGATCGACGGCGAGGACGCCCGCGACTTCGACGACGCCGTCTACTGCGAGCCGGTCAAGGTCGGCCGCGGCGACGGCTACCGGCTGATCGTCGCGATCGCCGACGTGTCGCACTACGTACAGCCGGGCAGCGGGCTCGATGCCGATGCGCTCGAGCGCAGCACGTCGGTCTACTTCCCGCGCCGCGTGATTCCGATGCTGCCGGAGAAGCTGTCGAATGGCCTCTGCTCGCTGAATCCGCAGGTCGACCGCTGCGTGCTCGCGTGCGACATGGTGATCACCGCGCGCGGCGAGATCAAGGCGTACCAGTTCTATCCAGCCGTCATCCATTCGGCGGCGCGCCTGACGTACACCGAAGTCGCCGCCGTGCTGTCGAACACGAAGGGGCCGGAGGCTGCGCGCCGCGCGGATCTTCTGCCGCACCTGCAGGACCTGTACGGCGTCTACAAGTCGCTGTTCGCCGCGCGGCAGAAGCGTGGCGCGATCGACTTCGACACGACCGAGACCTACATCGTCTGCAACTCGCAGGGCAAGATCGAGCAGATCGTGCCGCGCCAGCGTAACGATGCGCACAAGCTGATCGAGGAATGCATGCTGGCCGCGAACGTCTGCGCGGCCGATTTCCTGAAGCGCAACAAGCATCCGGGCCTGTACCGCGTGCACGCGGGGCCGACGCCGGAGAAGCTCGAGAACCTGCGTGCGTTCCTGCGCGGCATGGGTCTGTCGCTCGGCGGCGGCGACAAGCCGCATGCGAGCGACTACGCGGCGCTGATGGCGCAGATCCGCGACCGGCCCGATGCGCAGATGCTGCAGCCGATGCTGCTGCGCTCGATGCAGCAGGCCGTCTACAGTCCGGACAACATCGGTCACTTCGGCCTGGCCTACGAGGCGTACGCGCACTTCACGAGCCCGATCCGTCGTTATCCGGACTTGCTCACGCACCGCGCGATCTACGCGATCCTGTCGGGCAAGAAATACGTGCCGAAGGCGCCGGAAGGTTTCGAGCTGAACACCGCGCTGTCGCCGCGCGCTCGCGCGATGCAGCAGGCCGACGACGAATCGCGCGGCCGCTCGCGTTCGAACACGGCGATCTGGGAAGAACTCGGCCTGCACTGCTCGGCGAACGAGCGCCGCGCGGATGAAGCATCGCGCGACGTCGAGGCCTGGCTCAAGTGCTACTTCATGCGCGACAAGCTCGGCGAGGAGTACGGCGGGATGGTGAACGGCGTCACGTCGTTCGGCATCTTCGTGCAGCTCGATACGCTGTTCATCGAAGGGCTCGTGCACGTCACGGAACTCGGCTCGGACTACTTCCAGTACGACGAGATCAAGAACGAACTGCGCGGTGAGCGCACGGGCATCCGCTATCGCCTGTCGGATCGCGTGCGCGTGCAGGTGAGCCGCGTCGATCTCGATGCACGCAAGATCGACTTCCGCCTCGTGCGCGATACGCCGGTGAAGGCGCCGCGTCCGTCGCCCGCGCCGGCGTCCGCTGGCGGCGGTGTCGACCGCGGCAATGGCCCGCGTGTACGCACGCTGCCGCAGGTGGAGGATCCCGTGCCGCGCCGCAAGAAGGCCGCGAGTGCGCCGAGCGTTGCGGTGAATGAAGCGCGCGCCGCGCGCAAGAAGGGTAGCAGCGGTGGTGGTGCGGCGGCGAAGCCGACCGCGAAGAAGACACGCGCCCGCAAGAAGTATTGAGCGTGCGGGGCGGCGCCAGCGCCCGCCCTGCAGTATCGAGAGACGCCGCGTGACCGGTCATCAGCCGGCAACGCGGCGCTTTCCTTTTCCATGGATCGCGGCTGCGCGCGTCGCGCGGCCGCACGTTTGATCGAAGGTTGTTCCAGTCATGTCACGTCTGAAGGTTCTTTACGGTTTTCATGCGGTGACCGCACGTTTGCGGCACGATGCATCGACGGTTGCGGAGGTGCTGTACGACCAGACGCGCCGCGACCGCCGCATGCAGGACTTCCTGCACACCGCGAAGGAAGCGGGCGTGCGGTTGATTGCAGCCGACGAAACGCGCCTGTGGGGCCTCGCGCATACCGAGCGTCACCAGGGTGTCGTCGCGCGTGTCGAGGACATCCCGCTCGCGCAGAACCTGTCCGAGCTGCTCGACGGCATCCAGGGCCCGGCGCTGCTGCTGGTGCTCGACGGTGTCACCGATCCGCACAACCTCGGCGCGTGCCTGCGTGTCGCCGATTCGGCCGGCGCGCATGCGGTGATCGCGCCGCGCGACCGCGCGGTCGGCCTGAACGCAACCGCGGCCAAGGTGGCGAGCGGCGCGGCGGATACGGTGCCGTACATCACGGTGACGAACCTCGCCCGCGCGCTGCGCGAACTGAAGGAGGCCGGCGTGTGGATCATCGGCACGTCGGACGAGGCATCGGCGACGCTCTACGAAACCAAGCTCGACGGCCCCGTCGCGCTCGTGATGGGCGCGGAAGGCGAAGGCATGCGCCGGCTGACGCGCGACACCTGCGACGAAGTGATGAGCATTCCGATGGCCGGCAGCGTGGAAAGCCTGAACGTATCGGTCGCAAGCGGCGTGTGCCTGTACGAAGCCGTGCGCCAGCGGCGCGTGAAGGGCTGACGCAGCCCGTCCCGCGCGCCCTGCGCGGGCCTCGAATGAACCGAACGACGCGTGCCGCGATCCGCTGCGGCACGCGGCTCTCCGGAGCTCGCGACCGATGACCCTGTTTCGCGCCGGCGCATCCTGCGCGGTGCTGTGCCTGTTGGCTGCCTGCACGTCGCCGTCGCTCGTCGAACGCGGTACTTACTACGCCGACACGAGCCTGCACGCGCGCGGCGCCGATGCGCGGATCCGCTTTCTCGTGATGCATTACACCGAAAGCGACGAGGCGAAATCGCTGCGCACGCTGACGGGCGATTCGGTCAGCGTGCATTACGTCATCCCGCCGCAGCCGCGCATCGAGCGCGGGAGGCCGGTCGTCTTCCAGCTCGTTCCGGAATCGGAGCGCGCATGGCACGCGGGCGTCAGCGAGTGGCAGGGCACGACCGAGCTGAACGCGGTGTCGATCGGCATCGAGAACGTGAACCGCGGGCCGCTCGATCCGCAAAATCGCACCTGGCAGCCTTATCCGCCCGAACAGGTCGCGGCGCTGACCCGGCTGTCGAAGGACATCGTCGCGCGCTACGGGATTCCGCCGACGCGCGTGGTTGGGCACAGCGACATCGCGCCGCAACGCAAGATCGATCCGGGGCCGCTGTTTCCCTGGCATGCGCTGGCCCGGGCCGGCGTCGGCGCGTGGCCGGACGATGCGGTCGTGGCCGCGCGGCTCGGCGGTCGCGATCCGCATGCGCCGGTCGACGTGCGCGAACTGCAGCTCAAGCTCGCGCGCTACGGTTACGACGTGGCCACCGATGGCGTGCTCGACGCACGCACGCGACGCGTGTTCGCGGCGTTCCAGATGCATTTCAGGCCGTCCGACTATGCAGGCAACCCGGACGCCGAAACCGACGCGATCGCGCAGGCGTTGCTCGACAAGTACTTTCCCGGCACGCAACCGGCGGACAACGCGCCCGCAGCGGGCGCACCCTGAATCCGCCGTGCCCGGCACGCCGAAAAACCCGGGCCGTCATCCGAGTCCGGTAAACTGGCGGTTTTCCGCAATCCCGCAGCATCACCATTCCATGACTCAAGACGAACTCAAACGCCTCGTCGGCCAGGCCGCCGCTGATTACGTGATCCAGAACGTGCCGGAAGGTGCCGTGATCGGCGTCGGCACCGGCTCGACCGCCAACTGCTTCATCGACGCGCTCGCCGTCGTCAAGGCGCGCTATCGCGGCGCCGTGTCGAGCTCCGTCGCCACCACCGAGCGCCTGAAGTCGCACGGCATCAAGGTGTTCGACCTGAACGAGGTCGACTCGCTGCAGGTGTACGTCGACGGCGCCGACGAGATCGACGCGAGCGGCGCGATGATCAAGGGCGGTGGCGGCGCGCTGACGCGCGAGAAGATCGTCGCATCGGTGGCCGATACGTTCGTCTGCATCGCGGACGCCAGCAAGCGCGTGCCGGTGCTGGGTGCGTTCCCGCTGCCGATCGAAGTCGTGCCGATGGCGCGCACGGCGATCGGCCGGCGCGTGACCGCGCTCGGCGGCGTGCCGGTGCTGCGCGTGACGAAGGACGGTGCGCCGTATATCACCGACAACGGCAACGAGATCATCGACGTGAAGGGGCTGCAGATCGCCGATCCGCGTGGTTTCGAAGCGCAGGTGAATGCATGGCCGGGCGTCGTGACGGTCGGCCTGTTCGCCGAGCGCGGTGCGAATCTGTGCTTGCTCGGCACGGAAAACGGCGTTGAAACGATCGTTTATTCGGCTAATTGAAAGATATGGAAAGCAGTCCGTAATGATGTGTCGCGTCGTAATGGACTGAATGTTTAAATCTTGTGGAAATCGGGGCCCGGTAGGCGCAATGCGCTTCCCGGGCCTTATTTTTAGCCGTATAAATCACCCGGTCAAAAAGAGGGATAACCCTGTCAGGTGTTTACCAGATAGCGAAATATCCTCGAACTCATCAACTTATAGATCATAAGAACAGTCGTAACCAGGGCCGGCGGAACTGCGGAGCAGGTGTTCGCAAATCGACGCACGGGGAGGTGTCATGGAGCAGGGCAAAGACCGGTCACTGGTCGCGAAAGTGATGGATGGGCTTGTCTCGGGTATCGTCGAGGACAAGTACGGCGGCATCTTGCCGCCGCAGGACGTGCTGTCGAAAGAGTTCGATGTGAGTCGCACCGTGATGCGGGAAGCGCTATCGATGTTGCTTGCGCGCGACATGCTGGACGTGCGTCCGAAAGTCGGCACGCGCGTGCGGCCGATGCGCGACTGGCGGATGATCGACGAAGACGTGGTGAGCTGGCGATTCCGGGCGAAACCCGATCCGCAGTTCATGCGCGACGTCATCGAATTCCGGATGCTGATCGAACCGCGCGCGACCGCGCAGGCGGCGGTGCGTGCGACGGCTGCCGACATCGCGAGCATCCGCGAAGCGTTCGATGCGTTCAAGGTGCTGCAGCCGGGCGACTCCGGCTACGACACGGCGGACGAGTTGCTGCACACGCGGATCGTGCAGGCGAGCGGCAACCAGTTCTTCCAGCAGATGGCGGCGATCGTGCGCGGTGCGGTGCGTCTCGTGAATCCGCGTGTCGTGCAGAAGGAAGGTGCACACGACGTCGTCGTGAAGGCGCATGCACGTGTGGTCGATGCGATCGAGCGGCGCGACCCGCGCGAAGCCGAAGCCGCTTCGCTCGCGCTGATCGATTTCAGCGCCGACGAGATCTCGCGCGATTTCTCCGTCGACGTGCCCATGCGCGCCTGACGCTGCGCGAATCGCTCATCCGTGTGCCGCGGGCCGTTTATCATGACGGCCGGCCGGCAGCATGCCGGCCATCGTCATACGACCGACACGGAAGATCAGGATGAACGACAACGACCATCGCACGGTGCGCTTCGGCATCATTGGCGCAGGCAGCATCGCGCGCCGTTTCGCGCAAAGCCTCGCGCACGTGCCGGGTGCCACGCTCGCCGGTGCCTGGGCCCGCCGCGCCGATGCCGCGGCAGACTTTTGCGAAGCGTACGGCGGTACGCCTGCTGCAAGCCTCGAAGCACTCCTCGCGAGCGATATCGACGCGGTCTACATCGCGACGCTCCATGACAGTCACGCGCAGTACACGCTGGCGGCGCTTGCTGCCGGCAAGGCCGTGCTGTGCGAAAAGCCCGCGACGCTGAACGCGGCGCAGCTCGACACCGTGCTGCGTGCGGCACGCGACGCCGGGCGGCTTTTCATGGAGGCGATGAAGCCGCCGTTCTTCCCGCTGTACCGTCAGTTACGTGCGCATCTGCATGACGATCCGATCGGCGAGATCCGGCTCGTGCGGGCAGGGTGCGCGTCGTCATCGGTGCCGGACGACCATACCGTCTATCGACTCGATCGCGCGGGCGGCGCACTGCTCGATATCGGGATCTACGAGGCGTTTCTCGCGGTCGACTGGCTCGGTGCGGCGCGCGACGTGCAGACGCTCGGCCGCGTCGGCGCAACGGGTGTCGACCTGTTCGCAAGCCTGAACAGCGTGCACGCGAACGGCGGGATCGCGCAGCTCTTTTGCGGGCTCGACGTGATGGGGCGCGGCGACGCGCTGATCGCCGCGGCCGGCGGCCACGTGACGATTCACGAGAAATGGTGGAACCCCGCGCGTGCGACGATTCGTTATGCGGACGGGCGCACCGTCGAACTCGATGCGCCGGTCGACGGCGGCGGGCTGAACTACGAGACCGCGCATTTCTGCGACCTGCTGCGCGCGGGCCAGACCGAAAGCCCGATCATGACGCACGACCATTCGCGGCAGATGATCGCGATGACCGATGCCGCGCGAGCGGCGCTCGGCGTGCGTTATTCGGGCGAGTAAGCGGGAAGGCGGGAGCCGGGCACGCGCGAGCGGCCCGGCGCACGGTGTGCGCTCAGTGCCGCGACGGCAGCGACAGGCGCTTTTCGTACCAGCGCTGCACCCATTCGAGGATCTGACACAGGATCCAGTACACCGCCGCGGCGGCGAGATAGAGCGGCAGCGGCTGATAGGTTGCCGCGATCACTTCCTGCGCGCTGCGCAGCAGTTCGGTCACGGTGATCACGGACACGAGCGACGTGTCCTTGATCAGGCTGATCAGGCTGTTCGACAGGCTCGGCACCGCGATGCGCAGCGCCTGCGGGCCGATCACGTAGCGCAGCGTCTGCCCCCACGACAGCCCGAGGCTGTACGCGGCCAGCCATTGACCGCGTGCGATCCCGTTGATCGCGCCGCGCATGCTTTCCGACATGTAGGCCGCGACGTTCGCGGACAGCGCGATGACGCCGGCGGGCGTCGGGTCGAGCGAGATGCCGAGGCTCGGCAGCCCGTAATAGATGACGAAGATCTGCACGAGCAGCGGCGTGCCGCGCATCAGGCTCACATACGCGCGGGCGAGCCACGCGAGCGCGTTGACCCAGATGCGTTCGAAGCCGTCGAGCGCTTCGCTTTGCCGGATGCCCATCATCGCGAGCACGACGGCGCCAAGCAGGCCGAACACCATCGACAGCACGGCGAACTTGACGGTCAGAACGGCGCCTTGGGCGAGCACCGGCAGCGATTGGACGAGCAGGGACGTTGTCGACATGGAATACGAATCGAATGCGTGCGCGAAAGCGCAATCATAAACCGGACGAATAAAACAAAGGGCGGCATCGTTACGGATGCCGCCCTTTCCGGCCCGCCGTCAGGCGGGAAATGCAGGCGTGCTTACTTGATCGGCTTCGTCACGTCGATGCCGAACCACTTGTCCGAGATCTTCGTGAAGGTGCCGTCGGCCTCGAGTTGCGCCATCGCGTCGTCGATCGCCTTCTGGAACTTCGGGTTGCCCTTCTTGAACGGGATGCCCGACGGGTTCGCCGAACCGACGTTCGCGCCCGGGCGCAGCGGCAGTTGCGAGTTCTTCGTCAGGTACGCGAGCATCAGGCGGTCGTTGAGCGCCGCGTCGAGACGGCCGGCCGCGAGATCGCGCAGGTACTCGGGCGCGCCCGGGTACGTCTTCACGTCGATGCCCGGCACCGACTTCGCCATGTCCATGTAGTTCGTGCCGAGCGCGACGCCGAGCTTCTTGCCCTTCAGGTCTTCCAGCGACTTGAAGTCACGCGTGTCGTCCTTGCGCTGGATCAGCTGCGCGGACGAGTACGTGTACGCCGGCGAGAAGTCGAGCGTTTCCTTGCGCTTGTCGGTGATGCCGACCTGGTTGGCGATCACGTCGAACTTGCCGGCCTGCAGGCCCGCGATGATGCCGCTCCATTCGGTCGTCACGAATTCGGCCTTCACGCCGAGCTTCGCGGCCACGGCCTTCGCGATGTCGACGTCGAAGCCGACGAGTTCGCCTTGCGGGTTCTTCGAGTTGAACGGCGGGAACGTGCCTTCGAGGCCGACCCGCAGCGTGCCGCGTTGTTTCACCTGGTCGAGAAGGTCGGCCGCATGCGCGGTGGCAGCGGCGAACGACGTGCCGATCAGGCCGGCAACCAGCAGCTTCTTCAGCAGCGCAATTTTCATCGTGTGTTTCCTTGCCCTGTCCGGGTCATTGATTCTGATATCGAGGCCAATGATAGCAAAAATGCAATCGACCTCTAAATATCGTTTGTTTATGGCTATATTACGCGGTGCGTTCGCGGGCGACGGCCTTCACGCATTCCGCGACGAGCGCGGGACCGCGGTAGATGAACCCCGTGTAGAGCTGCACCAGCGCCGCGCCGGCTGCGAGCTTCGCCCGGGCATCCTCGCCCGAGAAAATGCCGCCGACGCCGATGATCGGCACTTCGCTGCCGACTTCGGCGTGCAGCTTGCGGATCACTTCGTTCGACGCGTCGAACACGGGGCGGCCGGACAGGCCGCCGGCTTCGTCCGCATGCGGCAGGCCCTGGACAGCCGCGCGCGACAGCGTCGTGTTGGTGGCGATGACCGCCTCGATCTTGTGGCGCAGCAGCGTGTCGCCGATTTCCTTGACCTGTTCGTCGTCGAGATCGGGCGCGATCTTCAGCGCGAGCGGCACGAGCTTGCCGTGCAGGTCGGCGAGGCGCTGCTGCTTGTCCTTCAGCGCCGCGAGCAGTGCGTCGAGCTCGCCCGCACCCTGCAGCTGGCGCAGGTTCTTGGTGTTCGGCGACGAGATGTTGATCGTCACGTAGCTCGCGAACGGGTACACGCGCTCGAGGCAGTACAGGTAGTCCTCGGCGGCGCGCTCGATCGGCGTATCGGCGTTCTTGCCGATGTTCAGGCCGAGGATGCCGCGATAGCGGGCAGCCTGGACGTTCTTCACGAACTGGTCGACGCCGTGGTTGTTGAAGCCCATCCGGTTGATCAGTGCTTCGGCCTGCGGCAGGCGGAACATCCGCGGGCGCGGGTTGCCGGGCTGCGGGCGCGGCGTGACCGTCCCGACCTCGATGAAGCCGAAGCCGAGCGCCGCGAGGCCGTCGATGGCCGCGCCATCCTTGTCGAGGCCGGCCGCGAGGCCGACCGGGTTGCGGAACGTGAGCCCCATCACGGTGCGCGGCGCGTCGGGCACGCGCGCCGACAGCGCACAGGCAAGGCCCGTGCGGCCGGCCGCGCCGAGCGCGCGCAGCGTGAGGTGGTGAGCGTCTTCCGCATCCATCTTGAACAGGGATGCGCGGGCCAGCGGATAGAGGGAACTGAACACGGGAATTGGGCGGACAGCCGGAATGAATGACAACCCGCTATTTTACCGGGAGTTGGGCGGCAGGGGCGCGCTTCGCTTCGTCACCCCCGCGGCGCGCGTCAGCCCGAGCCGGAATGCCCGCCCGGCAACGGCGCACGGGCCAGCGCCGCATCGACGGGCGGCAGGTCGATCCGTTCCGGATCGAGTATCTTCCAGCGGCCGTCGATCAGCCCTTCGAGCGGGTGGAAGTTCGCCTTGTAGGCCATCTTCGGACTCTCGCGGATCCAGTAACCGAGGTACACGTAGGGCAGGCCGAGGCTCTTCGCCTGCTCGATCTGCCACAGGATGTTGTAGGTGCCGTAGCTCGTGTGCCGGTCGTCGGGCTCGAAGAACGTGTAGACGGACGACAGCCCGTCGCCGAGGATGTCGATCATGCTGACCATGCGCAGCTTCCCGGGCTCGCCGCCCGGGGCGTCGAGGTCGCGGAATTCGACGAGGCGCGAGTTGATCCGGCTCTGCAGCAGGAATTGCTCGTACTGGTCGCGGCTGTCGCGATCCATGCCGCCGCCCGCGTGGCGCGCGGACTGGTAGCGCATGTAGAGCGCGTAGTGCTCTTCGTCGTAGTGCAGCGGCGAAACCGTCGCGACCAGCGTGCGATGCCGCTTCCACATCCGGCGCTGCGTACGCGACGGCGCGAACGCGGCGACGGGGACGCGCACCGGCACGCAGGCACGGCAGCCGTCGCAGTACGGACGATACGTGAAGACGCCCGAGCGCCGGAAGCCGGCCTTCACGAGCTCGGTGTAGATGTCGGAGTTGATCAGGTGGCTCGGCGTCGCGACTTGCGAGCGCGCGACGCGGCCGTCCAGATAGCTGCACGGATAGGGCGCCGTTGCATAGAATTGCAGCGCCGAAAGCGGTGAAAGCGGCAGCTCAGTCGGGTGAGTCATGGGCAGCTCTCGTTGCAGGGAGGGAGTGCCGCGCTAGCGCTCGATCCCGGAGGGGGCCGCCGTTTCGGCGTGGCCCGTCAGCGCGGCGAGCACGCGCTTGTCGAACTGCCACGGAATCGGCGGTTCGGCTACCGCGCTGCGCACGTGAGCGACAAAGGCCTTGCGTGCGATCTCGCGGCCGCCGAGCGACGCTAGATGCGACGTATTCTGCTGGCAGTCTATCATTTCCAGCCCCTGCTCGCGAAGGTGCGCGACGAGCGCGGCCAGCGCGATTTTCGACGCATCGGTCGCGTCCGCGTACATCGATTCGCCGAAAAACATCCGCCCGAACGATACGCCGTACAGGCCGCCGACGCGCCGCCCGTCGTGCCACGTCTCGATGCTGTGCGCGTTGCCGGAGCGGTAGAGTGACGTGTACGCATCGATGATCTCGGCCGTGATCCACGTGCCGCGCTGCCCGCGGCGCGGCGCCTGCGCGCACGCGCGCATCACGCCCGGAAAGTCGTGGTCGACGCGCACTTCCCATTCGGGCTCGCGCAGCACGCGCTTCAGCGTCTTGCGCAGCGAAGGCGACACCTTGAATTCGGCAGGCACGAGGATCATGCGCGGGTCGGGGCTCCACCACAGCACGGGCTGGCCGTCCGAATACCACGGGAAGATGCCGCGCAGGTACGCGTCGATGAGGCGCGAGGGCAGCAGGTCGGCGCTCGCGGCGAGCAGCCCGGGCGCGCCGGTCGCGGGACCGAGCGCGCGTTCGATGGGCGGAAACGGATCGTCCGGGCCGAGCCAGGGGACCATGGGGCGGGGGCTCAGCCGTTGCGCAGCGAGCGGAAGATATCGCCGGTGTGCACGCCGTAGTCGCCCGCGGCGCGATCGGCGAAGAAGAATCGCAGGGTCTGGCTGACGGTCGGGAACGCGATTTCGTCCCACGGGATGTCGGCTTCGTCGAACAGCTTCACTTCGAGGCTTTCCTCGCCGGCCTCGAACGCCGGATCGGTGAGCCGCGCGAGGTAGAACAGGTGAACCTGGTGCACGTGCGGCACGTTGAGCAGCGTGAACAGGTTCTGCACCTCGACGCGCGCGCCGGCTTCCTCGAGCGTTTCGCGCGCGGCGGCTTCGGCCGTCGTCTCGCCCATTTCCATGAAGCCCGCGGGCAGCGTCCAGAACCCGTAGCGCGGTTCGATCGCGCGGCGGCACAGCAGGATCTGATCGCCCCAGACCGGAACCGTGCCGACGACGTTGCGCGGATTCTGGTAGTGGATCGTGCCGCAGTGATCGCAGATGAAGCGCTCGCGGTTGTCGCCCGGAGGAATGCGCGCGATGACTTCGTGACCGCAGACGGAGCAGAATTTCATGTCGAGTGGAAGGGACGAGGTGATGCGAGTGTATCACCGGGGCGCGGCATTCTTGAACGCCTGCGCGTGCAGGCCGCGTGTCGCGCGAAGCGGGACGGGGCGTGCGGCGGGAAAACAAAAAGCCCGGCGCGGAGCCGGGCTTTTTGCGTAATTCTGGTCGGTTGGTTGCGGGGGTAGGATTTGAACCTACGACCTTCGGGTTATGAGCCCGACGAGCTGCCAGACTGCTCCACCCCGCGTCCGTCGAAGAAATGAATTATAAGGAGTAACCCGAATGCGTGCAAGCGGTTTCTGACAATTTCTTGTCGCTGCTTGTGGGGCCGGTACGGCGGGTGCGTGCGCTAGAATCGAGCGGTTTGTTTCGCTTCTTCGACAGCGGGGCCGTGCGCGATCGCTTCGGCGCTGTTGCGACTCTCATTACTGTACCGACGGATTCATGGACATCGCTCACGATCTGCAATCGATCGGCGCGCAGGAACAGGCGCTCGTATTTCCCCATTTCGACCCGGCCCGCGCATGGGCGCTCGGCAGCCGGATGCACGCGCTCGCGACGTCGCGCGGCCATGCGATCGCGATCGACATCGTTACGTTCGGCCAGCCGCTGTTCTACGCGGCGCTGGCTGGCGCCACGCCCGACAATGCCGACTGGGTACGCCGCAAGCGCAACGTCGTCGCCCATTTCCGCCGCAGCTCGTACGCGATCGGCCTGCGCATGCAGCAGGCCGGTGCGACGCTCGCCGACAAGCATGGGCTGCCGATCGCCGAATATTCGCCGCACGGCGGCTCGTTCCCGCTGACCGTCGCCGGTGCCGGTGTGATCGGCTCGATCACCGCGTCGGGGCTGCCGCAGCGCGCGGACCACGAATTCGTCGTCGAGGCGCTGTGTGCCGAGCTCGGCCACGACTACGCCGTGCTGGCCCTCGCAAGGAGCTGAGCGATGCAGCTTCCCGGTTACGCATGGCTCGCGATCGCGATCGTCGCGGAAGTGATCGGCACGTCGGCGCTGCGCGCGGCGGACGGCTTTACGCGCCTCTGGCCGTCGTTGCTGGTCGTGGCCGGTTATGGCATCGCGTTCTACTGCCTGTCGATCACGTTGCGCACGATGCCCGTCGGCATCATCTATGCGGTCTGGTCGGGCGCGGGCATCGTGCTGATCACGCTCGTTGCGATGCTGCTCTATCGCCAGGTGCCGGACTTGCCGGCCGTGATCGGCCTCGGCCTGATCATCGCCGGCGTCGTGGTGCTGAACCTGTTCTCGAAGATGCAGGCGCACTGAGCGTGCGACTGCCATTTGCCGGATGACTCTCATGACCGATTCCACTTCCGCTGCCGTTTCCGCCGAATCCACTCAGCCCGACGTGCGCGCGACTGTCGCGAACCGCATCGGCTTTCTCGAACTGAACCGGCCGAAGGCGCTGAACGCGCTGTCGGTCGGCATGATCCGGCTGATGCAGCAGGCGCTCGACGCGTGGCGCGACGATCCGGAAGTCGTCGCGGTCGTCGTGCACAGCCCGCATCCGCGCGCGTTCTGCGCGGGCGGCGACGTGCGCTTCTTCCACGATGCGTGGCAGCGCGGCGACCGCGATGCGGTCGACACGTTCTTCATCGAGGAATACACGCTCAACCACACGATCTTCACCTACCCGAAGCCCTATATCGCGCTGATGCACGGTGTCGTGATGGGCGGCGGCATGGGGATTTCGCAGGCGGCGCGGCATACGGGCGGCCTGCGGGTCGTGACCGACTCGACGAAGATGGCGATGCCTGAAACCCGTATCGGCCTGTTCCCGGACGTCGGGATGAGCTGGTTCCTCGCACGCACGCCCGGCGCGCTCGGCCGCTATCTCGCCGTGACCGGCGCGACGCTCGACGCGGCCGGCGCGCTGTACGCGCGGCTCGCCGACGTCTATCTGCCCGATGCCGCACTGCCGGCGCTGCTCGATACGCTGCGCAGCGCGCGCATCGACAGCGGCGAGCAGGCGGTCGCGTGCGTGGCCGATGCGGCGGCCGCACACAAGGTCGTGCCGACGCCCGACACGTCGGCGCTGGCCGACGCGCGCGCCGGAATCGACCGGCATTTCGCGCAGCCGGACATCGGCGCGATCCTCGCGTCGCTCGACACCGAGCCGGATTGCGCGGCCGTCGACGGCTGGGTCGAGAAGGCGACCCACGCGATGCGCGAACAGTTGTCGCCGCTGTCGATGGCCGTATCGCTGGAAGTCGTCGAACGTGCACGCGGGGCAACGATGGCCGATTGCCTGCGGCGCGATCTCGATCTCACGCGCTCGACGTTCGCGCGCGGCGACGTGATCGAAGGCGTGCGCGCGCTGATCGTCGACAAGGACCATCAGCCGGCCTGGCGTTTCAAGTCGTCCGCCGATATCGACCGCGCGGACGTGCTCGCGATGTTCGACAGCCCGTGGACGCCTGACACGCATCCGCTGCGGAAACTGCAGGACTGACGTCGGTCGGACTGGCCGAAGCGCGCGCCGGAAACGACAAGGCCGCCTGCACGAGCAGGCGGCCTTTTGCATGGGTGTCGACCGGCGGGCGGCGAAGGGTGCAGCGCTTGCCGCCGCGTTATTCGTCGCCTGCGTCGTCCGACATGAACGCGCGCATGAACACGAGGGCGCCGAAGCCCCATACCGCGTTCGCCGCGAAGCCGGCCGCGAGCACGGGCATCATGTTGCCCGACGGCCAGATGCCGCGCAGCGGATCGATCGCGAACACGCGGGCGGCCGTCAGCACGATGCCGCCGAACACCAGCGCGCCGATCCACGAGGCCTCGCGCTCCGGCGAGACGCGCAGCAGCCACGCCATCGGGATCGCGCAGCACGCGCTGATCAGCGCATTCGCGACAAATTCAGGAATGCCGAGCGGCGCGAACGGCTGCGTGGAGAAGCCGGTTGCGGCGATCAGGTCGGCCGTATGAAGGAGGGCGAGCGTGGCTTCGCGGAAGAACAGGGCGGCCAGGAAGCCGGACAGGAATGGCAGGATGACTTTCTGCATCGATGAGTGCACCGCAGGCGCGCACGGCCGGGGCCGTCCGCGCGGAGTTATTCGGATAGGTGCGCCATTATAGGGCCCGCCCGCCGCGATATTCGCTCCAGCGTCGTGCTAATCACGAAAGCGGAAAACCTAAGCTCAAAAAAATCGTTCCAAAGCCCTGCACCGATCCCTAGACTGATTTCCCAGAAACAGCCGTGCAATCGCGTCCTCGCCCGCTGCACGGCCTGACCGGCGAGCCATCCCGATTCGAACGCACACCATGCATGCGCCGCGCATCCGCGACGCGAGCAGGGCGGTGTCTTTTTCAAATTCCGGCAAGGACAGTCAAGCAGGAGCAGCAGATGAATGTGTTCTGGTTTATCCCCACGCACGGCGACAGCCGCTACCTCGGTACGGCCGAAGGTGCGCGCGCCGCGGATTACGATTACTTCAAGCAGGTCGCGGTGGCGGCCGATACGCTCGGCTACGAGGGCGTGCTGCTGCCGACCGGCCGTTCCTGCGAGGATGCGTGGGTCGTTGCGTCGAGCCTCATCCCGGCGACGCAGCGCCTGAAATTCCTGGTCGCGATCCGTCCCGGCATCGCATCGCCGGGGCTGTCGGCGCGGATGGCCGCGACCTTCGACCGCCTGTCGGGCGGCCGCCTGCTGATCAACGTCGTGACGGGCGGCGATGCCGCCGAGCTCGAAGGCGACGGCCTGTTCGCGGATCACGACACGCGCTATGAAATCACCGACGACTTCCTGAACATCTGGCGCGGGCTGCTGTCCGCGTCGCACGACAACGGCGGGTTCGACTACATCGGCAAGCATCTGCAGTCGAAGGGCGGCAAGGCACTGTATCCGCCCGTGCAGCGTCCGCATCCGCCGCTGTGGTTCGGCGGCTCGTCGCCGGCTGCGCACGAGATCGCGGCCGATCACATCGACACCTACCTGACCTGGGGCGAACCGCCCGAGGCCGTCGCGAAGAAGATCGCCGATATTCGCGCCCGCGCCGAGGCGCGCGGCCGCAAGATCAAGTTCGGCATTCGTCTGCACGTGATCGTGCGCGAGACCGAGGACGAAGCATGGCGCGACGCCGAGCGCCTGATCAGCCGCCTCGACGACGAAACCATCGCACGCGCGCAGAAGGCGTTCGCGAACATGGATTCGGAAGGTCAGCGCCGGATGGCCGCGCTGCACGGCGGCAAGCGCGGCGGCCGCGAGGCGCTCGAGGTGTACCCGAACCTGTGGGCCGGTGTCGGCCTCGTGCGCGGCGGCGCGGGCACCGCACTCGTCGGCAACCCGGAGCAGGTCGCCGAGCGCATGCGCGAATACGCGGATCTCGGCATCGAGACCTTCATCCTGTCCGGCTATCCGCACCTGGAGGAGTCGTACCGTTTCGCGGAACTCGTATTCCCGCTGATCAAGGGCAACGGCGCGGCGAAGGCGACCGGCCCGCTGTCGGGCCCGTTCGGCGAAATCGTCGGCAACAGCTATCTGCCGAAAGCGGCCCAGAGCTGAGCGACAGGAGGCCTGCGATGACAACGAAAACGTCGACGACGGGCGCGGCCCTGGCCGCCCGCGCATGGCGCGGCGTCGCGCCGTGGCTCGTGCCGCTCGCGCTGCTGGCGGCCTGGGAAGTCGGCGCGCGCATCGGCTGGCTGTCGACCCGCGTGCTGCCCGAACCCGTGGCGGTCGTGCGAGCGGCCTGGTCGCTCGTGACGTCGGGTGAAATGTGGGCGAACGTGAAGGTCAGCACGTGGCGCGCGCTGTTCGGTTTCGCGATCGGCGGCGGCGTCGGCCTCGCGCTGGGGCTCGCGACCGGCTTGTCGAAGGCGGCCGAGGTCGCGCTCGATTCGACGATCCAGATGATCCGCAACATCCCGGCGCTCGCGATGATTCCGCTCGTGATCCTGTGGTTCGGCATCGACGAGAAGGCGAAGCTGTTCCTCGTTGCGCTCGGGGTGTTCTTCCCGGTCTATATCAACACGTATCACGGGATCCGCTCGGTCGACGCGAACCTGATCGAGATGGCGAAGAGCTACGGCGTGCGCGGCTTTGCGCTGTACCGCGACGTGATTTTGCCCGGTGCGTTGCCGTCGATTCTCGTCGGCGTGCGCTTTGCGCTCGGGCTGATGTGGGTGATGCTGATCGTCGCGGAAACGATCTCCGCGCAGTCGGGCATCGGCTACATGACGATGAACGCGCGTGAATTCCTGCAAACCGACGTGGTGGTGGTCGGCATCCTGCTGTACGCGGTGCTCGGCAAGCTGGCCGACGTGCTGGCGAAATGGCTCGAGCGCGTGACGCTGCGCTGGCACCCCGCTTATCAATCAGGAGCAAAGGCATGAATGCGACGACTTCGGCGGCCGTCTACGGCCCGCTTGCCGGCGCAGACCTCGAGGCCGAGCTGGCGCAGGCGCGTGTCGCGGACGGTGACGCGCGGGACGCAGCGGTTCTCGAACGTGACGCCAGTGCATCCGTCGTTCCGCTCGCGCGGCGACGGCCAGGAAGCCCGGCAACCGACGATGCCGTGACGCTGTCGGGTGTCAGCAAGCGCTTCGGGGCACGCACGGTGCTCGACAACGTCGAGCTCGGCATCGCGCGCGGCAGTTTCGTCGCGATCGTCGGCCGCAGCGGTTGCGGGAAATCGACGCTGCTGCGTCTCGTCGCGGGACTCGAGCAGCCGAGCAGCGGCACGCTCGAAACGCGCGGCGAGGGCGGCGGCGAACTCGATACGCGGATCATGTACCAGGACGCGCGCCTGCTGCCGTGGAAGACCGTGCTGCAGAACGTGATGCTGGGCCTCGGGCGCGGCGCGCGCGACCAGGCACGCGCGGTGCTCGATGAAGTCGGCCTGCTGGAACGCGCGAACGACTGGCCCGCGCAACTGTCGGGCGGCCAGCGGCAGCGTGTCGCGCTGGCCCGTGCGCTCGTGCACCGGCCCCAACTGCTGTTGCTCGACGAGCCGCTCGGCGCGCTCGACGCACTGACCCGCATCGAGATGCACGCGCTGATCGAGCGGTTGTGGCGCGAGCATCGATTCACCGCGCTCCTCGTTACGCACGACGTGCAGGAGGCCGTCGCGCTTGGCGACCGCATCCTGCTCATCGAGCAGGGGCGGGTGGCGCTGGATCAGCCGGTGCCGCTCGACCGGCCGCGCGCCCGCGCGTCGGCCGCGTTTGCGGCGCTCGAGGATCGCGTGCTGAAACGCGTGCTCGCCGGCGGGCCCGGTGCGGCCGACCACGACGCACCGCATGAGGCAGACAACGTTCGACCGGTCGGGCAGATCCGCTGGGCCGTTTAAATCCGGGCGGCAGCGGCCGCCCGTTCTGAGATCTTTTTCTTCGGAGCGATCAACCTGATGAGCATCACTGCAATCAACGTACGTAACCAGTTCAAGGGCAAGGTCAAGGAGATCATTCGCGGATCGGTGGTCTCCGAGGTCGACGTCGAGACGCCGTTCGGCATCGTCACGTCGGTGATCACGACCCGTTCGGTTGACGAACTCGAACTGAAGGTGGGCGCGGAAGTCGTCGCGCTCGTGAAATCGACCGAAGTCTCGATCGCGCGCCTCTGAGCCCGCGTGTGCTGCAACGGCGCGGCGCCGCGGGCAACCTGCCCGTTGGCGCCGCCCGGCATTGGCGCAGCGCGTTTGCCTTGGTATTCGACGTCCGGACGAAGTGCTAGGATGGAGCGACACCGATGCCGGAGGCCAACGCATGACCCCCATCCTTTCCCCCGAAGCCATCGAGGCGCTGAAATGGATCGACCAGTTCGGTGAAAGCCGGCCGGTTCCCGCCGTGTTCGACGACGTCGTCTACGCGTTGCTGAACGAGGGGCTGATCTACCAGGCGGCGGCCGACCGGGTCGACCTGACGGCCGATGGCAAGTCCTTTTTATCCGACGAATACGATTGAGCGCACGGCGCCGGCCGCCCGGGCGGCCTGGCGCTGCGTCGCCACGGAGCGTGCGATGGAACCGAGAGGCAGCGACCTCGGCGATTTCAGCGAGCCGTATCGCGGCTTCGAGATCGAGGTGAAGACCGAGCAGGTCTGGGACGGCGAGCATGCGCATTACCGCGTGCTGCAGGGCGACGCGGTGCGGATCGACTGGCGGCTCGTCAAGGTCGACGGGATGCTGCTGACCGAACGGCGCGTGATCGAGCGCGTGCTCGACGAGGCCCGGCGGGCGGTCGATGCGGAGCTGGGTGAGGGGTAGCACGCGTGCCGGGCAGGCATGGCCCGTGTTGCGGTAAAATACCGGGTTGTTTCCGCGCCGCTGGCCTGTTGCCCGAAATCCATGTCCGTACCGTCTTCACTTCCTCCCCGCCGCGTATCCGTCGCGCCCATGCTGGACTGGACTGACCGCCATTGCCGGTCGTTCCACCGTACGCTGACGCGCGACACGTGGCTGTATACGGAGATGATCACGACGGGCGCGCTGCTGTTCGGCGATGCCCAGCGGCATCTCGCGTTCACGCCGAACGAATCGCCGGTCGCGCTGCAGCTGGGCGGCAGCGAGCGGGACGATCTCGCGCGCGCGGCGAAGCTCGGCGAGCAGTGGGGCTACGACGAAATCAACCTGAATTGCGGATGCCCGTCCGAGCGCGTGCAGCGCGGCGCGTTCGGCGCGTGCCTGATGAATGAGCCGCAACTCGTTGCCGACTGCGTGAAGGCGATGCGCGATGCGGTGTCGGTGCCGGTCACGGTCAAGCACCGGATCGGGGTCGACGCGGTCGAGGACTACGCGTTCGTGCGCGACTTCGTCGGTACGGTGGCCGAGGCTGGCTGCGAAACGTTCGTCGTGCATGCGCGCAATGCGATCCTGAAGGGGCTGTCGCCGAAGGAGAATCGCGAGATCCCGCCGCTCAAGTACGACTATGCGTATCAGCTGAAGCGCGATTTTCCGTCGCTCGAGATCGTCATCAACGGCGGTATCACGACCCTCGACGAGGTTGCGCAGCATCTCGAGCATGTCGATGGCGTGATGCTTGGCCGCGAGGCGTATCACAACCCGTACGTGCTCGCGGAGGTGGATACGCGCTTCTACGGGTCGACCTTGGCGGTGCCGACGCGCGAAGAGGCCGAGGCGAAGCTGATCGAATACTGCGCGGCCGAACTGAAGCGCGGGACCTACCTCGGCGCGATCGTGCGGCACGCGCTCGGACTGTATCGCGGCATGCCCGGCGCACGCGGCTGGCGTCGTGTGCTGTCCGACAACAAGAAGCTCGCGCGCGCTGATCTGGCCGTGTTCGACGAGGCGCGCGCGCATCTGAACGAGGCCGAAGAAGTTTTTGAAAAAAAAGCTTTGCAAGATTCAAAAGTGTTCGTATAATCTTGTTCTTCGCTGCTGAAACACAAAAGCAGCGAAGAACAAAAAGCAGTAACAGTGGTGGCTGTAGCTCAGTTGGTAGAGTCCAGGATTGTGATTCCTGTCGTCGTGGGTTCGAGTCCCATCAGCCACCCCAAAGAATTCTGAGTAGTATCAAGCAGTTAGAAACGGCACTGAGATTTTATCCAGTGCCGTTTTTGTTTTGGAATTCCCAAATTGGGAATTACATGCCTCTTCGCTTTACGATTTTCGTTCGATCGTAGACGCGCGCCGTCGTCGCCGGATTCGCATGCAAGTCCGGCAATGCGCCGCGTTCCGCCTTATGCCGCGTCACGTAATACGCGCGCAGGTCGTGGAACGTAAAGCGCCTCCCGATCTTCTTCAGCTCCAGGGCCTTGCTCATCAGCTTCGACCATTCGGTCTTGAAGCCGGCCGGCGTGTAGTGCGTCGCGTATCGATTCGAGAACACGTATAGGCAGTCGTCCTTGCGAGCAGCGCGCAGGCGCGCGATCAGTTCGGTCAGAGCGGGCGTGATCTCGATATGCTCGATCACCTCGCCGCGTTTCTTGCCGCGCTGCTTCGCGCGCTTGACGCGGATCTCGCCGGCGGCTTCGTCGATCTGCGGCCACGCGAGATCGAGAAACTCGACCTTCCGGTTGCCCGCCAGCGCCGCGTATTCGGCGGCCATGCCGATGACCGCCTTCTGTCCGCCGAGCGACGCGACCCAGGCGGCGAACGACTGGAAGTCTTCCGGTTCGGGTGCTTCGGTGCGCGGCTGCTCCTCGTTCCGACGAACCTCGCGACAGGGGTTATGCTTGGCCTCGCCGCGGTCGATCGCCAGACCGATCAGGTTCGAAAGCAGCGCAACCTCGCGGTTGGCGCGCACCGGCGCGGCTGCGCGCTCGATGCGCAGATAGCGCGAGACGTGTGTCGCGTCGATGTCGGCGGCGCGCATGTCGCCGAACGTTTCCAGCAGCGGCCCGCTGCATTGCTTGTAGTCGTTGCGCGTGTACTGCGAGTAGCGCTGCCATCCGGGCGTCTCCTGGAACTGCTCCCATAGCCGCGCGATCGTGCCAACGTCGTCGCCGGCGCCGAGCAGGTCGAGCACCTTGCGTATTGCGACGAGCCGGTCCTGGCCGAGGTTGATCGGCTTCTTCCCGACCGGGTGATAGCGGTACGTGAAGCCTTCCTTCCGTTTCCGCGCCTCCATGCGCGGCAGGAGGCCATCACGTTCCCGGTGCTTCTTCATGCTGCGACTCTCCATTTCGGCTGCGCGCGCGGCGCGGCTTCGGCGCGCGGGCGGTTGACCTGCTCCCACGTCAGCATGGGATGCCCGTCAGCCTTTCGCGGCGCGTCGATGCCGAGTGCTTTCTTGATCCACCGGGCCTGCGCCGCACCCTGTTTCAGGCCGCCCGTCAGCTCGACGAGCTCGTCATTGGTCACGATTGGCATGGCTACACCTCCGGGAATTCGTCGTGCGTACGGCCGTCGAGGTGGCGGCCGGCGGCGCGCTTTCCGACCTTGGTAAAGTGGTGGTTCGCCGCGAAGCGGAAAACTGGCTCACGAGCTGGTGTCGTCCCGCATCCGCGGATAGCCGTGCCATTCGGCTCGACAGGCAGCCATTCGCCCCATTGCTTGAACAGAAACGGCACGCCGTAGGCCGCGCACTGGTCGCGAAGATCTCGGGCCCAGCCGGGATGAATCGGCCGCGCGCCGGGGCCGCTTTCGCCGCCGACGATCAC
The DNA here is from genome assembly GCF_002223055.1 of Burkholderia sp. HI2500. Lineage (NCBI taxonomy): Bacteria > Pseudomonadati > Pseudomonadota > Betaproteobacteria > Burkholderiales > Burkholderiaceae > Burkholderia > Burkholderia sp. HI2500. The sequence goes on from NZ_NKFL01000004.1 coordinate 1,289,313, forward strand.
CCAGTCGAGTCTGGGCGAGCTGTACCCCGAACCGTCGTCGGCATATTCGGTGGTCGGCCCGTGGATCCACGGCGCATCGGCAGGGCAGTCTTCGCAGGACTGCATTTCCCGCATGCAGCAGACACCCGTTGGATCGAACCAAGCTCGAAGATCGACCGGCCCGAGCAGCGGCTCCATCGATAGAAACCGGCGGCACGCCGGCGTCATCAGCAGCTTTTCGACATCGCGATCTGCCTCGACCTGATTGACGATCGTCGCGCCGAGCCAGACGTTCGACCACGGCCACGGCGTGTTGACGCCGCGGCCGGCGAGTTCCAGTGCCCGCATGATCATCGGCCCGGCATTGCCGATCCGCTTCGTGAGCAGCAGCCAGTCGAGGTGCGGGGTATTCCAGATCAGGTCGATCAGGTCCGCGCGCCAGGCGTCCGGAACGGCGTTGTCGAACACGTCTGCGAGCGACGCGCAGAATACGCGCTGGCGCCGGCCGTGCGCGGCGAAAAACTCGGCATGTGCCTCTTCCCATGCGAGCGGCTTGCGCCAATTCGCCTGCGACGTGCGGCGGCGCGGCGCGCCGGGCCCCCAGTTCACGGCCGTGCCGCCGGCGAAGCGCGCGTTACGCGTCTCCGCGTAGCAGTGGTCGCAGCCCGGGCCGACCTTCTGGCAGCCTTCCCACGGGTTGAAGGTGTGGTCGCACCATTCGATTTTGGTGTTCTCGCTCACGATGCGTCTCCTGCGCGGGCGGTGTCGTACTTGGCTTTGGCTTCGCGGTAGTGTTCGTCGCAGCAGAAGCCTTGGCCCATCCAAAGCGAGGACGACGGATTGCCGCAGAAGCAGGACGGCATGGGGTTCACCTGGTTTGCGTTGAACCAGAACTGAGCATGCTTGCCGTGCGGCGCGTCGAAATCGGGGAGGTGGCCCGGACCGGCCAAGGTATTGACGATCCAGCTCAGGCCCGCTTCAGCGCCGTTGCCGTGCTGCCACTCGATAACGGCGGACTGCATGGCAACGGTTTGGTCGTGGATGATGTCCGACAGCGTCTTGATGAGAGACTCCGACCGCACGACGTCGCGCGTCTCCTGTTCTTCACGCTTCAGACGCTCGCGCATCGATTCGTGCTTCTTTTCGCGCACATACAACGCGACTGGACCGTCCTCGGTGTCGTAGATTTCGAGTAGGAGCCAGCCGTCGCCGGCCGGCGCGCTCGGCGTCCAGAAGCTGCAGTTCGCACTGTTGGATGAGAAGTACTGGTCGTACGTGTCGCAATCGACGTCGTTCTCCATATGGATGAACGCGGCTTCGATACCGAACGCAGCGAAGAACGTCTCGTAGTTCACATCCTCGTCGAGGTACGGGACGGCGGGGTGCGACAGCATGCCTTCCTCGTCGCGCACGATCTCGCGCGGCGTGAGAATCGCGCGGCGCAGCCCCTGGAGGTCGGCCGGCATAGCGGCGCGCGGGGTATCGGTGGTGGTCATTGTTCCCGGCCCTCCATGTCGGCAGCGGTGATGACGTACTGGCGCACATTGACGACGCTGTAGAACGTCGGCTTCGCGTGCTTCTCGATCCAGCCGGCCAGCAGCGCATCGAGTTCGGCCCTTGCTTCTGGCATGACGTCCGGGTAGCCGTCCGCGTATTCGCCGACCTCGTCGTAGGCACGATTGCCCATCGTGTCAATCACGTCGCCCGCATCGCACAGATACTTGATCGAGATGGGTTCAACATCTCCGACGTACACGACGTCGCCGATGGCGAGGTCCTCGTATGTGTCGAGCAGCTCATCGAGCTCGTTACACGTAAAATCCTCGTTGTTGCGGCTCCAGACGACGCGCATATCAGCTGCGTGGCTGCTTTCGGTTTGGATGGTCATGGTGTGATCCTCAGAAGGTTTTCGTAAGATCTCGATCGATGGCTTTCCCCAGCGAACGCAGGAGGTTCGCGAGGCTTGCGCGATCGTGGTGGCTGGCGGTTGCCTGCCGCAGCAGGCCGAAATACGAATTCGCGACCGGCATCAGGTCGCCGGCTGGTGTCTCGGCGACGCGCCGCAGGGCTTCGTTGCGCGTGCGTTTCCGCGTCTCGCGACGCCATGGCTTGATGACCTGGCCGACGAAGTCGATGCCGCGGTCAATCGGCTGGAGGATGGTTTTGCGCGGGTTGATCCGCGCGCCGAGCTGCGTGGGCAGGAACGCGGTGACGTCGGCGAGGATCGCGTTCAAGCGCGCCGGCGACTCGTGCAGGAACACGAAATCGTCGACGTAGCGGATGTAGTGCCGCGCGCCGAGCACATGCTTCGCGCGCTGATCGAGAACGTCGAGGTACACGTTCGCGAAGAACTGGCTCGACAGGTTGCCGATCGGGAGGCCAAGGTGGTCGGCTTGTTCCATCAGGCGCTTGTGCGGCGGGACGAGCTCCATCATTGCCGGGTCCCCGTGGTATTCGAAGTCGGCCCGTGGATCGTGCATCAGCACGCGCTCGGTCAGCGCACGCCAAAACGGCTCGGAGATCTTCTCGAAGAGCAGGCCGAGCAGGATGCGCTTGTCGATGCTGACAAAGAAGTTCGCGAGATCGCACTTCAGGTAGAACGCGCGACGCGACCAGTTCTGCGTGATCGATCGCACCTTCGCTTCGAGGCGCTGCGCGGCGTATAGCGTGCCGCGGCCCTTGATGCAGGCGCATGAATCGGCGATGAAGGACCGCTCGAAGCGCGGGCCGATCCGGTTGTAAAGCAGGTGGTGCACGATACGATCGCGAAACGCAGCCGCCCAGACTTCGCGCGGCTTCGGTCTCGTGATGACGAAGCATTTCGAGCGGCCGGGCGTGTAGCTGCCGTCGGCCAGCTCGTCGTACAGACGTCGCAGGTTGCGTTCGAGCCGTATTTCGAACGCAAGCGCTGCATTGCTGTTTCGCTTCGTTCGCCGGCAGTCGAGATACGCTTCGACGAGCTCGGCGAACGAAAATGGCCCTCGATCTGCGGACGGCGCGGGCGCGCAACTCGTTGTTCTGGTGGTTGTTGTTCTGGTTGCCATTGTTGAAGTTCTGGTACCACGCCCAGCCGGAGGTATCGTGCGATCTACGTCGCCCGACCGATTTCTCAGTCGGGAAACTGCGCTGGACCTTTCCGCACGCCGGCGGCCGGTTTCCTCATTGCGCATGGCGGTGGCTTTGTGAGCCAGCGGCACGACCAGATTGATATATCGCTCAGCCGCGAAGGCCTTGACCTTAGCGGAGCGGGCGACGGTTTGCGGCGTTCTTCCAGCCGGTGGCCTGCTTCCCGATGCTCGTCGTCTTCTCGACGGCAGCTGCGTAGCCATCACGAGCGATCAGGCGTTTGTCCATGCTGAGACGAAGCAGCAGCTCGATCACCTGCAGGCGCTCGAGCAATTCGACGAGGTGGGGCGCCTTGTCGGCTGCGACGTTCGCGCGGAACACCAACACCATGATCTCGATGCATTCCGCGCTGATCTTCTCGCCGATGCTGCGCTTGAAGTCGCGGGGCATGTTCTTGACCAGGCTGGTAACGTCATCGAGTAGCCCGTAGGCCGCTCGATATATCGGGAGTTGGTTGTGCAGGGCCACGGTGGGTTAAATGATCAAAAAACTGAAGGGATAAATCTGCGGACGGCGCGGGCGCGCAACTCGTTGCCCTGGCGGGTGCCGTTCTGGCCGCCATTGCCGAAGTACGGGCACCACGCCCAGCCGGAATTCGATTCGTGACGTTCGCCGGACCAGTAATAGGCCTGCTCGAACTCGCCCTTCAGGTTGGCGAACAGGAGCGATTGCTCCCGCGGCGTCGGCAGTTCGCCGCCACGTTCGGCGGCCCATGCCTTCGCCGCCTCCCAATCCAGATCTTCGGCCTCCCCCGGCAGGAGAATCAGGTAGTGGCTCAACGAGCCGTCTTCGAGAAGAATCTGGCCGGCGATGCGCTCGCCGGCCGCGAGCGGGATCGTGACGGCGTCGACGTGGTACTCGGTCGCGCGCGGTTGCTTCTTGAACTCGTCGATCATCGCGCCGATGCGCGCGTGATCTGCTTCGATCTGTTCGAGCGTGATCGTCATTGCATGCTCCGATTGTGAATGGCTGAAGGGTTAAATCGACAATCTGCGGACGGCGCGGGCGCGCAACTCGCTGGTCTGGCGGTTGAGGCTCTGGTAGCCATCGTCGAAGTCCTGGGACCACGCCCAGCCGGGATAGTCGGGGTCGTCGTCCGGCGTGTTGGACCAGTACGCAGCCTTCTCGAACAGGTCGCGGTGCTGTTCGTAAGCGATCACGAGCTCGGTGCGCGTCGGCAAATCACCGCCGATGCTCTTGGCCCAGTCCATCTGTTCCTGCCACGTTGCGCGATCGTTGTCGCCGGGCAGCAGGATCGTGTGCGTGACGTCGCCATTCTTGTCGACGAAGCCGCCGAGGTAAATCTCGCCCTCGGCGAGCGTGGGAAGCTGGATCTGCATGGTTTCTCCGGAAAAGAGAAGGGCGCCGATGAATGCGGCGCCCTTCGAATGCCGCGCGGACCGAGGTGAGCCGCGCGGGATAGGCTCTGTTGAATCAGCGGGGCATCCACTGCGTGCCGCGCACGATCCGGCCGACCGGTTCGAGCACGAGCACCTCGGATTCCTTCTCGCTGCGCACGAGTGCGCTTCCGCGGCGCTGGGCTTTCTCCAGCGATTCGTGGCGTTGCGGCTTGCAGTTGCGGCCGACCGTGACGAACAGCGGCGCGCGTATGCCGACCGGGCCGAGCGTCAGCTCGTCGATGCGGGCCTCGAGCGCCGCGGCATTCGCGCGCCAGGTGTCGGCTTTCTGCTGCGCGGCGTCGCGCTCGGCCGCGAGGCGTTCGACATCGGCGCGCAGGTCTGCGATGACCCGCGCAACGTCGATGACGCCTGCGTTCGGGTCCAGCGACTTCTCGACCAGGCCGACCGATACCAGCGCCGGCGCGGCTGCGGCCGGCGGCGTGTCGCCAGGCGGCGGGGGCGCCTTCACTGCGCGCGCGAGCCAGTACACGTACTCGTTGCCGCCGCCGGCACGCTTCTCGCGCTCGACGATCGCCTCGCCGAGCATCCGGTTCAGCTCCTTCGTCACGTCGAGCTGCGGAAGTCCGGTTCCGGTCGCCACGGCCTTCGCCGTGGCTTCCGACGTCGCGGTGAGATACTTCTCGATGTCCTCTCTCATGCTGCCTCCCGTATTGCATGCTGCGCGGCCGGCGCGACCTGACCATCCTCGACCCAGAAAGCCTCGATGGCTTCGGGCAGGCCGCCGGGCGGCGTCTTCAGGCTCATGAACACGAGCGCTGTGTCGACCTGGTAGGTGTATGCGAGGTCGTCGAGCCAGTACAGCAGCCGTTCACGCTCCGGCCCGACCAGCACATCTGCGCGATCAAGGACGAGCAGTTTCAGGCCCGAGAAGTGGCTGATCGCCGCGGCTATGTGCGCGTCGGCGCGCCAGCGTTCCGATTCCGACAGTAAGGCGTACGCACGACCGTTCGCGAGGATCTCCATTTCCGGCGTGATCGTGACGTCGGCCCATTCAGACAGCTCGGCGAGCGCGGTCAGGCGCTCGTTCATCGGTGTCAGCGCTTCGCGCAGCAGGTCGGCCGGAATTCCGTTCGGCGCGAGCGCGTCGGCGATTGCTTCCCAGACGGCCACGTCCTGATACAGCGCGAAAGCCTTACCCGTAATCTCGATTGCGGCGACGGCGCGGCGCTCGGCGTCGCGCGCGGCCGCGATGTCCGTGTCGAGCTGCTTACGGCGTTGCATCAGCGCGCCGAGCTCGCGGCGCGCCGCGTCGATCGCATCGCCCGACGAGTCGCCGGCGCCGGCAGTCGCTTCGTTCTCCAGGTCCTTCAGTTGCTTCGCCGCCGCGTCAGCCGCTTCGAGTTCCGCGCGGCGATTGCGGGCGGCGTTCTGCAGCACCGTGAGGCTGCGCTCGTACTCGGGCAGTTTCGCGATCGCTTCATCATCGCGCGCGCCGGCTGCGGCGGCGGCCGTGAGCGCGCCATGCAGGAAACGCAGCAGCGCGCCGCATTCTGGGCAGCTGCATTCCGTGCCGGCCGGTGCGGCGCCGGCGCGCACGCGCATCGCATCGACCTGCGGCTGAAACTCCGCGAGCTGGTCTTCGGCCAGCTGCGCCAGCTCGGCGGCTTTCGCGCAGCCGGATGCCTTGTCGCGCAGCGCGGCGATTTTCGAGGCGCGGGCGCGCGCGGCGGCTTCGCCGGCCTCGGCCGCGCCGATCTGGCGCTGCAGCTCGCCGACGTCGCCGTCGAGCGACGCGCGCTCGCCTTCGAGCTTGCGCAGCGCCGCCGCGTCGAAGTTGACCGGTGCCGGTCGCCAATCCGCGGCCTTCTGGCTGCCGTACGTTTCACCGGTCGTCGCGCGCCATGCCTGCTTCGCGCCGCGTGCGCGATCCGCCGCTTCCTTCTGCGCGGCCTCGAAACCGGCGCGCAGCATCGGCGTGATCGCCTCGAGCTGGGCGTCGACGGCGAGCCTGATCACGCGGGCCGGAGACGTCAGCTTGTCGACCAGCCGCGCGCGAATTTCCTGGGCACCGATCTTCACGCCCATCAGCTCGTACAGGAACGCGCGGCGCGCAGCGGCGTCGAGCTGCGCGAAGCGCTGCGCATCGAGCACGAGAGGAAGGCGCGGATCCTCCGCGAGCTCGCGCTTCATTTTCCCGCCTGGCAGCATGACGCTGTTCGCATGCTCGCCGCACGCGACGACGATCTGACCAGCCTCGGAACCCTCGGTCACGAGAGAACCGTATTCCTTCTTCAGCGCGACGCGCACGGTGTCTCCGGTGAGCGCCATACGCACGGCTTCCTGCAGGCTGCTCTTGCCGGCGCCGTTCGGGCCGGCGAAGAGTGCGACGGGTTTCGACAGCCGCAGGTCCGCGGCGTGGATCCCGAGCACTTTCGAGACATAGATGTCGGTGATCTTCATGGGAGGTTCCGGTTAGTCGGCGCTGATCGGCCCGCGTGCGCGCCGCGGCGCGCCGGCTCGCGGCTGTTGCTGCGCCTGTTCGGCGGCCGCGGTGATGGCGCGCATACGCGCGGACGCCGCGGCGTTCAGGTCTGCCTTCGCGGCCTCGTCCGGCACGCCGGCGATCGCGCTGCGCGCGAGGTCGAGATCCTCGGCAGTCGCCGCGGACTCGATGTCCTCGCGAATGCCGCGCACCAGGCCGTCGACGTCGAACTCAAACCCGCCTTGGCTCTGGCCTGCCTCGCCGCGTGGCTCGTCCTGGTCGTCGACCGGATCGGCCTGCGCCGCAGCCGGTGCGCCGTCCGTCTGCGGGTCTGACGCGGGCCCGGTCTGCGCAGGCGCCGTGCCGCGCAGCACCTCATCGGCAGGTTGCGCGCGTCCGCCGCGCAGCTCGTCAAGCGTCGCGCGGTTCACGGAGTAGCTGCCGTCGTCGTGCACGTCGACGATGTCGGCCGCTTCTTCGACGGTCGTAAGGCCCATCAGCAGCTCGGGCGCGTACAGCTTCCCGAAGAACGACGCCGTGCGGTAGCGCAACATGACCTCGTCCATCGTCTGCCACTTGCTGCCGTTCTTCGTATACCAGCCTTCCTTGACGGCCATCTCGATCGACACGGCAGGCGACTCGATGCGTTCGCCGGTTTCCTTCTCGATCGCCCATGCGACGCAGACCTTGTCCGTGATCGGAACGCTGATCGTGCGCTTCTGGCGCTGGTTGTTATCCCAGAACGTCTCGACGTAGTCGACGTTCTTCGCGCCGAGCACCTTGATGTCGAAGCGCAGCGGCGAAAAGCGGCCGCAACCGTTCACTGCAGCGATGATCCATTGCGACGACCAGGAGGGCCGGCCTTCGACGATGTACAGGTTCTGCATCACCATCAGCGGGTCGGCGCCCATACGCTGCGCCATGTTCAGCGCGACGACAGCGTTCGCGAGTGCGTTTGGGTTCTCGCGCGACTCCTTCACGTTGCCGTACTTGTCGAGCTTCTCGATCACCTTGCGGTACGCGGCCGGCACGAGCGTCGACGACGCGAGCAGGTTAGCCGCTCGCTGCATCAGCTCGAACGACTGCAGCGAGCCGAAGCCGGGCGCGACGGCGGGGAGGTTGGCCTCGCGCGGCAGCGGCGAGCGAACGGATTCCAGGGTGGTAGGCGTGGACATGGAGATCTCGCGGGTTAATCGTGGAACTGGCAGGTGCCGTGGCGCGGGCAGTACTTCTTGTCGCACAGCAGCGATTTCGGGTTGGGGTAGAAGCGGCCGGACCGGAACATGTCCGCGGCGAACTGGATCAGCCCCGGCGTTTCCTCGGTGCCGACCATCACGCGCTTCGAGTTCGCGATCGGCGCGGTCGCGACCTCGGGCGTGCCCTTCGTTTTCAGGCCGATGATCTCGGCCGTATCGCCGATTTCCTCGCCGGTCGTGTGCTCGTACAGCAGCTCGTATGTGCCGATCTGCGGGCCGTGCCCCTTCGTGACCGCCGCGCCTTTCTGGACTGCGGACGATCCGCTCTTCAGGTCGGCGATGCCGACGCCGGCCGCCGAGCGGCGCACGCGTGCGCGGTCCATCGTGCCTGTCAGGCGCACGATGACGCCGCCGCCGCAATCGATTTCGAGCGGCTTTGTTTCCATCTCGACCGCGACGAAGTTGTAGCGCGGTGCGACCTCGAGGCAGTACTTCGTCGTGAGCGACAGGCCGATGCGCTCGGCGTCCGACATGCTCAGGTCGTCGCGGGCCGGATCGAACTCGTTCTCCGGATCACGCAGCTTGTCGACGAACGCGCCGGCAGCGTCGTCGACGGTCAAGCCCGAGCCATCGAGGCGCGCCTGGTCGAATACGGCGGTGCCCGCGTGGATAGCGGTACCGAGCGCGGCGCGCAGGCCGACGACGTTGCGCATGTTCAGGAGGTGGATGCCTTCCCAGCGATACGCGCAGTCGAAGAGTGCGCCCCAGCTGGACGCGCGGACGGTATAGACGGACGGATTCATGCGGTTCTCACAGGGATGGATACGACGGACGTGCCGTCCTGGTTGAGCGCCGCAATCGCGAGCATGCACACGAAAGCGACGACGATCATCAGCGCGATCGCGCGGACGGGATGGCGCTCGTACAGGCGATCGAGCGCCGAGCAGAGAAAGTCGATAGGGGTCATCCGAGGCTCCTCAGGTAGGGGCCGGCGACCAGCGAGCCGTACCAGAGGCACGCGATCGCGAAGCCGTAGGCGACCATCCACGCGCCGGCCTCGATGGCGCGGCGTATGCGCGGCGCGCGCGCGGCAACGCGCAGAAGCGCGTTGTCGGTCGCCGCACGGGGAATGGTGAGCGCACGCATTTACAGACCCTCGCCGCAGACGCGCACGTGGCGCACGGGATCAGCGACCGGCACAGGTGCCGAGTAACCGGCCTTACCGAGCGCAGCGTCGACGACGGCGCGGATTCCGGACGTGAGTACCGTTTTTGAGGCGACGAGTCGCAGCGCCGTGACGATGTCAGGCGCCGCTGCGATCAGCTGCGCGCGCGCCTCGGATTGTTCGCCCGTGCCGAGTACGATGCAGATGCGTTCGTCTTCGCCGAGCACGACGATGCAGTTGCCGTCGTAGTCGAGGTAGTCGCCGGGCTCGCACGTTTCCCACGGCCCTTGCGGATGGTTGGTCTGTCCCATGTGGTCTCTCGGTGTGGTGTGCGGCTCAGCCGCGGTGGTGGTCGTCGCGGCCCTTGTCCTTGATCGCGATGGCGATTTCGACGACGAACCAGAAAGCGAGCAGCGCGAGCGCGCCGATAACGAAGCGGGCCATGTCAGATTCCTCGCAAGAGGCGCAGGGCGGACGCGCCGTGGTCTGCGCAGTGGCTGACACCAGTGTTGCCGGGGCCGAGTTCCGCGCCGCATGCCGAGCAGGTCGTCTGCGCGAAGCGCGGTGCGGCGGCGGCGAGGTCTGCGGCGGCGATACGACGCGCGATCTCGGCGGCGCGCGCGGCGACTAGTGTTCCCCAGACCGTGTACACGTCCTCGATGCGGCCGCGTGCCAACGCAGCGTCGATCACTGCGCAGTCGGTCGTCGAGATTTCGAGCCTGTCGAACGTGACGCCGTCGGCGATTTCTTCGTTGCGCTCATCGCGCGTCAGCGCCGCGTCATCGGCCGCTGATTGTCGGCGGTCGGCGATGGCGTCCATACGCGACGGGAGCGTGCGGACGTTTCCGACCTGGTGATTATTCGGATGCATCGCACCCTCCACGCAGTTGAAATCGATGAAGGGTTAAATGGGCAATCTGCGGACGGCGCGGGCGCGCAACTCGCTGTGCTGGGGGTGGCTGAGCTGGGTGCCACCGTAGAAGCCCTGGCACCACGCCCAGCCGGAGTAGCCCGGGTCCGTGTCGGGTTGGTTCGACCAGTAGGCGTCCGGCTCGAACTCGTCGCGATGGTTTTCCAGCAGAAAGAGCATTTCGACGCGCGTCGGCAGGTCGCCGCCGATCGATTTCGCCCACTCCATCTGCACCTGCCAGCTGGCGTCGTCGTTGTCGCCCGGCAGGAGCACGACGTGATGCTGTTCGCCGGCCGTGTTGGTGACGATGCCGACGTAGATCTCGCCCTCGGCGAGCTGCGGAACGGAAACAGCGGTGGGGGTGGGCGCGTTCATAGAAACTCCGGAAAGGAAGAACTACTAAGTAAATTGGGGTGTGAAACGGCAAACGGTGCTTGCTGCTGCAGCTCTCACCGGTGGCGCCTCGAAGAACGAACCGCCACCGGTCAGAACTGCTTTCACTCGCGCGCCCGGCTACTCCCGGCCGTGCCGGCTCCGGGCCGCGCGAGGTTTCGTGCCGATTACCACGCCATCGGTCACGTGTTGCTGGCTGTCTTGCATCAGGTTCGCTCGGCGCACAGCGGTCTTCCGCTGCGTCCGTCCTGACTCACGACGCTGATCGCGCCGGCCGGTTGCTCCGCGTGTGCGGTCCCGGCATACCTTCGATTGTTAGAGAGCGATCCGCCTGGGCGGTGGCGCAGCGCGTTGTGTGCTGCGTTGGAGTGAATATTAGAAGTTCTCTTTTTCATGGTCAAGAGAAATTCTAATATTCTCTGGCGGAAATTTGTAACATCGAGCGTGACGCTGTTCTAGCACAAGGAGAGCCGATGATCTGTCGATCCGATATCGGGGCATATGGCTAGTTGAAAAGGGCTCGATTGTTTCGCTACACTACTGTACATATATACAGTGGTGCGTTGGGTGAAACGACGGGGCGAGCGATGGACAGAAACGGGAACGCGAGTGGGCCGCGATGCAAACCGGGGGATCTGGCTAGGATCAAGCGCGCGTGGAATGCGCTTCTAGTGGGGGAGTTGGTGTTCGTGCGCAGCTATCAGCCAGGGGGCATGTGGCTTGTTAGCCTTCTGGGAGAACCAGCGCTCGGAGTCGGCGCGGACCGTAAGCGCCTCGTCATAACGCGCACGCTGATTGCTGATGATTCGGCACTTGAACCATTGGACAGCAGGGGCGAAATTAACGGCCTAGAGGCCGTTACAGGTTCAGCAGAGCGGGCGGCTCATCGGAATTCGGAAGCATGCGAAGCATCAACGCGAATGTCTGGGCCGGCTCACCAGATCTGTCCGCCTTGAGAATCGCATCGATCAAGGCTTGCGCAGCCGGACTGACAGAATTCACCAGCGCGCCTCGTTCGGCAGCGGGCAGATCGCGCGCGAGCCGCGGGCTGATGACGACGGGATCAGCGCCGATCTGAGCACAAATCGCCAGAAGCGCCTTCACGTTGAGTGGGATGATCCCGCGGAAATATTGGCTGATCAGGCCTTGGGTTCCCAGACCTGTGGCCTCCGATAGCCAAGCTTGTGACGCGCCGGGATGGCTGGATTTGTAGCGTTTCCACGCCGCAACCAGTCGATCACGATCCTCAAGTTCATCCTCGGTGAGAGGGCGTTTTTCTACTGTAGCCATGTGCAAATGGTAAATAGCGCCACTAATATTTGCTTGCCGAGGTCATTAGAAGTTCTCTTGACTTGATATAAGAGAACTTCTAATATTGAGCGCATGAACAACATGCGATCTCTCCGCAAGACTCTGGGCATGTCTCAGGCCGAACTGGCCGGCAGCATTGGGGTCACGCAGTCCGCCCTTTCTCACTACGAGAACGGCAGCTGTGATCCGCTCGTCGGGACAGCTCGCAGGCTCATTGCCTTTGCTGGCACGCGTGGATTTGCGTGGCATCTCGACGATGTGTACTCGTCGCCGACGGACCCTCAACAGAAGGAGGGGAAGTGATCATCCGCCGTTTTGTGACGAAGCGCGGCAGCCAGCGGTTTCGCGCGCGCGACTTCGAGCGGCTTTCTCTCAAGCCGCCACCGACGCATCGATTCCGCGCCCGGCTCGGCCGCGTCATGCAGATTTCATTCGATCTCGAATCGCTGCAATCAGGACGCGACGAGTGGAGTCGTCGCTTGGATGACGCGTGGATCGGTCCAGTTCTTCGAGCTGAGCTACAAGCTGAGCGGCGTCTAGCGCTGAAGATTGCACGAGCAGCCGAAGAAAGTCGGCAAGCAGCTCGGCGATAGCTTCGCGCTGGCTCTTCATGACGTCGTGGAAGTAGGGCGAGTTTTTTAGGAACGCGTCGAGCTGAGCGGTCACATTGGGATTGTCGTTCAGTCGATGGTTGTTCGAGATGGTCATGCGAACCCCGTGTTGTGGTTGTTGAAGAGGTCAGAGTCTTCGATTCTCGCATAGCGGTGGTTCGCATCTTTTTCAATAAAAATCGGGGCTATCGTCATGTCAAGACGCGCCGAATTTCGAAACGAAGTAAAAACGCGGCTGCGTGATCGCGTGTACGACGCGCTCCAGTTCTACAAGCAGCTGCACGGCATCGATTCCGACTCCGCCGCGCTCAACCGCATCGCGGAAGTGGCGCTGTTCGGCGTTGTGGGCACTTTGCCCGTTCAGCTCGCGGGCGTCAGTGCCGATGTGGGACAGACTGGCCCGCAGGTGAATGCATGACAGGTCGCCGCGTAGAGCAGGCGGTCCTGCTGCCAGTGGCCGAAGCAGCTGATCTGGCAATGCGTGCGGCGGCGGAGGGCATCCCCGTTACCGATTTCCTGGGAATTCAGGTGCTACGCGGCGCGTACGGCGCCATGCACCCGCTCGTCATCGAGTTTGAGAAGCGGCCCAAAGCGGCCCAATCTGGGACCGATGGTGAGGAGCAACAGCCGTGAACGACCTCCCGAATCCTCTCACCGCTGTCGACTGCGATCTGCGCGATTTCGCGTTCATGCCGCTCGACGTCGTGCGCCTGCGTGACAGCGACATCGCGGCGTTGTCGACCGCAGATGAGTTCCGCTCCGCAGTGCTGCTCTGGTGCGCTGCGTGGCACCAGGTGCCCGCTGCGTCTCTTCCGGACGACGATCGCGTGCTCGCGCAGCTGGCCGGGTACGGTCGCGTCGTTGCCGAATGGAAGAAAGTGCGTGAAGGCGCGCTGCGCGGCTGGGTGAAGTGCGCTGATGGCCGCCTGTACCACCCCGTAGTCGCCGAGAAGGCGCGCGATGCGTGGGCCGCAAAGCACGAGCAGCGCTACAAGACCGAGTGCGCACGCATCAAGAAGCACAACCAGCGTCACGAAATCCAGGTCGAATTCCCCACGTTCGAAGAGTTCTTGTCCCCCGAATATCGCGATCCTGTCCCTAGGGACAAACAGAAAGTGTCCCCGGGGACATGCGGTAAGCGTCCCCCGGGACAAACAGGGAGTGTCCCCCAAACTGTCCCCGGGGAAACAGCATCCAAGGGACAGGGAGAGGGAGAAGTAAACCTAAAAGCAAGCGGCGGCGGCACAGCACAGGCAGTAGCGGACGATGCGCAGAACGCCGCCGCCGCCTTCGTCGAGATCCTGCGCTCGAGTGGCGTGGGCTTTGCCGCCGATGACGAGCGCGTGCGCAGCTGGCCGTCGCTCGGCGCGACTCCGATCGACCTGCGTACCGCGATCCAGGTCGGGCTGCTGCGTCGGAAGCGCGAGGGCTCGACGCAGCCGCTGAATATCGGCCTGCTGAACTCGCTGCTGCCCGAGGCGATCGCGCAGCGCACCGGCCGCGCCGGTGCCGCTTCGTCTGGTGCGGCCGCCGGTCCGTGGCATACGAGCTGGGCCGGGATCGTTGCGCATGGCCGCACGCTCGGCCTCGAGCAGGGCGAGCATGAGACGTGTCCCGAATTCAAGCTGCGTGTGTTCGAAGCATCCGGCGATGGCCCGTGGTGGGACGAGCACAACCGCGCGTTTCGCAACAGCGCCGGCCCGGTCGCGGCTGGCTCGATCCTGGAGGCCGGTCGATGAGCCACGAGCAACAGCAGCTGATCGCGGCGCCGATCGCCATGCGCAGCGTCGAATTCACGGTTCCCGGCACGCCGGTCGCGAAAGGCCGGCCGCGCTTCTCACTCCACGGTGGCCACGTGCGCACGCACACGCCCGAGAAGACCGAGCGCTACGAGAACCTCGTGAAGATGGCCGCCAGCGCAGCGATGCGCAGCACCGAGCCGTACGCCGGCCCAATCCGTCTCGTGGTGCACATCGGCATGCCCATCCCGACGAGTTGGTCGCAGAAGCGTCAACGCGCTGCGGCCGCCGGCGAGATCGGTGCCACCAAGAAGCCGGACGCGGACAACGTTGTCAAGGCGTTGAAAGACGGGATGAATGGGATCGCATACGTCGACGACGGCCAGGTCGTCGATCTCTGGGTCGCGAAGCGCTATGCGGTCGTGCCCGGCGTGCGCGTCGAAGTCATCGATCTGAACCTGCAGCGAGCATAGGGAGGGCCCTTTGAAGACGAAAACCACGAAAATCACCCTCGACACGGTGCTGTCGGTGATGAAGCCCGGGCAGCGCTACACGGCGCACGATCTCGCGCGCAACGCGGACGTGCCGCTGTCGACCGTGCGACATCTGCTCGCGAGCGACCGCGCAGCGACGCGCGTGGACGTGCGGCGCGGCGAGAAGCGCGGCCGCATGTTCTCGTTGGCCGGCACGTGCGGCGGCGAAGGACACGTCGACACGCGGATCCGCCCGGACTTCACGAGCCACCTCACGGGGTATGCCGGCTGGCTCGGCAGCCACCAGGCACTGGCCATGACGACGCGGGGTGCTCGATGAGCGGCTTCCGGAGCATCGAGGAACGGCTCGACAACTGGGGGGCGACGGTTCGCTCGCCGCGGTTCAAGCCGGAGGTGTGCGCGCAGTGGGCGCGGCTGCATGTGGCGCTGCGCGACAAGGCGCTCGCCGAGATGACGATCCCGCCGGAGCAGAAGGACGGATGGGTCATCGAGGCTGCATGGTCTGCCATGCCGAACCACGTCGCGAAATGGGTGCTGAAGTACACCTACGTCTGGCGCATGGGCCCGGACCAGGTGCAGACGCGGATGCGGAAGGTACACAACGTCGTACTGCGCGGCCGGCGCTTCGAGTTGGTGCTCGCCGACGCGCACCGCGCGATCTCGCAGAGCATCGTGAAGTTCACTGCTGCATCGGTCATCGGAAAAATTGCATCGAGCGGTTGTAAACCCTCGGAATCTGTTCTATGATCCTCGGCAGATTACCGATTCCGCCTTGCGCGTGAGCTTTTGCTTCCCGGTTGGGAGGCAGACGCGCGAGGATACGAAGCCCCGTAGGCGAAAGCCACGGGGCTTTTTGCATTGGGGCGACGCCATGTCTTTCCGCATCCTCGAAACCCGCATGTACCGCGATCCAATGCTGGTGCTTGAGGCGAAGCAAGAAGCCGAGCAGCGCGAACGGCAGCGGCAGGCGCTCAGGAACGAGCCCAGCCCAGCGCGCCGCTCGGCCGAGGCGCTGTTCGACCTGCCGCCACGGCTGGATAGCGTGGCATGACCCGGGCGCAGAAGGCCACGCCCGGCAGCAATCGACCCATGCCGCCTGACGCGCTCTTCGACGACTCGAACTGGTTTCTCCACCTCATGCCGGCCGACGGCGTGAACGACTGGGTGCACCACACGTTCCTGCGCGAAGGCGCGCCGCTGCACAACCCGGATCACGCGCACCTGGTCGACGCCGACGTCGCCTACCTCTGGGCAGCCGTCGAGAATGTGCGCCAGATGCGCCGCGTCGTCGGCCAATGCGAAGAGGTGATGATCCGTGCCGGCGGCTGGCAACGCGCCAGGCAGGAGCAACAGCTTTGTGAGTGGTTCGGCCGCGTGCCGGCGTTCCTAATCACGCTCGACGCGCACTACGCGCGCGAATGCAGCGACATGGAGTGGTGCGCGCTCGTTGAGCACGAGCTATATCACATTGGCCAGCGCGACGACGGGTTCGGCGCGCCTGCCTTCACGAAGGACGGCATGCCGAAGCTCGGCATCCGCGGTCACGACGTCGAGGAATTCGTGGGCGTCGTCCGGCGATACGGCGCCGGCGCGGCGGCCGGCGACACGGCAAAGCTGGTCGACGCTGCCCGCCGCGCGCCGGAGGTCGGCCACGTCGACATCGCGCGAGCGTGCGGCACCTGCATCCTGCGCGCCGCATAGCCTACTGAACGCATTCCACCATGGCAAAACTTCAGGAGCCGATCAAGCTGTACATCGTGCAGTCCTTGGCCTGCTTCGACACGATCTCGCGCGTTGCCAAGGCCGTGCGCGAGGAATTCGGCGTCGAGGTATCGCCGCAGCAGTGCGAGCGATACGACCCGACGAAACAGGCCGGCTCATCGCTGAGCAAGAAGTATCGGGAGATCTTCGAGCGCACGCGCGAGGAATTCCTGAAGGACACGTCGCGCATCGGCGTCGCGCACCGCGCCGTGCGCCTCCGCAAACTCGACCACGCTGTCGGCATCGCCGAGCAGCGCGGAAACATTCCGCTGATGGCCCAACTGCTCGAACAAGCTGCGAAGGAAGCCGGTGACGCGTTCACAAACCGTCACCGTCTGGAGCACACGGGCAAGGAGGGCGGTCCGATCACCGCGATCTCGACTGTGACGAACGACCCACAGGAGGCGGCGAAGATCTACGCCAAGCTCATGAACCCGTAGCATGCCCATCCCGTTCCCGTTCGACTTCCGCGCACCGGACTACGTGCAGGTGTTCGAATGGCGAGCGGAACGGCTGAAGCGCATCCGCGCGAATCCGGGCATGCTGCCGGCGCTGCGGACGTTCTACCGCGACAACCCGGCCCAGTTCATCATCGACTGGGGTATGACGTTCGATCCGCGTAACGTCGAGCGCGGGCTGCCGGCGACGATCCCATTCCTGCTGTTCCCGAAGCAGGAAGAGTGGTGCCAGTGGTTCATGGAGCGCTGGAAGGCGCAGGAGCCCGGCATCACCGAGAAGACCCGGGACATGGGCATGTCATGGCTCACGGTCGGCCTTGCCGGCACGATCTGCCTGTTCCACGAGGGCGTCGCAGCCGGCTTCGGCTCGCGCAAGGAAGAGTACGTCGACAAGATCGGCGCGCCGAAGAGCCTGTTCTGGAAGGCGCGCGAGTTCCTGCGCCTGCTGCCCGCTGAGTTCCGCGGATCGTGGGACATCGGCACGCACGCGCCGCACATGCGCATCCTGTTCCCGGATACGGGCTCGGTGATCACGGGCGAGTCGGGCGACGGTATCGGCCGCGGGGATCGCGCCAGCTTCTATGTCGTCGACGAGTCGGCGTTCCTGGAGCGGCCGCAGCTGGTCGATGCGTCGCTGTCAGCGACGACGAACTGCCGTCAGGACATCTCGACGCCGAACGGCATGGGCAACTCGTTCGCGCAGCGGCGTCACAGCGGCAAGATCAAGGTCTTCACGTTCCACTGGCGAGACGACCCGCGCAAGGACGACGCCTGGTACGCGAAGCAGGTTGCCGAGCTGCCGGCCGTCGTCGTCGCGCAGGAGATCGACATCAACTACGCGGCGTCCGTCGAGGGCGTCGTGATCCCGTCTGCATGGGTGCAGGCCGCGATCGGCGCGCACGTGAAGCTCGGCATCGACCCGAGCGGCCTGCGCCGCGGCGGCCTCGACGTGGCCGACGAGGGCAAGGACAAGAACGCATTTGCGGGCCGCTACGGCTTCCTGCTGAACTTCCTGCGGTCCTGGTCTGGCAAGGGCGGCGACATCTACGAGACGGTCGAGAAGACCTTCGGCATCTGCGACGAGTTGGGCTACGAGTCGTTCGATTACGACGCCGACGGGCTCGGCGCCGGCGTGCGCGGCGACGCGCGCGTGATCAATGAGCGGCGAATCGAGATCGGCAAGCGGCCGATCAACGACGAGCCGTTCCGCGGCTCCGGGCCGGTGCATGACCCGGAAGGCGAGATGGTGCAGGAGCGGAAGAACAAGGACTACTTCGCGAACCTGAAGGCGCAGGCGTGGTGGGCACTCCGGCTGCGCTTCCAGGCGACGTATCGAGCTGTCGTCGAGGGCAAGCCATACAACCCCGACGACATCATCTCGATCGACCCCGCGCTGGACGAGCTGTCCGCGCTGACGATGGAGCTCGCTCAACCGACCTACACAGTGAACGGCGTCGGGAAGATCGTTATCGACAAGGCGCCGGACGGCACGAAATCGCCGAACTTGGCTGACGCGGTCATGATCGCGTATCAGCCGGCCGGGCAGGTATTGGACATCTGGACAAAGTTGGGGTCGGCGGGATGAATCGAAAGCAACGCAAGGCCGAGCAGCGGCAATACCGCGCGATGGCTGCGGATTCCGCCAACGCGAAGCGCTGGCTCACGCCGGACAGCTTCCAGAACTTCGAGGCACGCGTCGGGCTCGGCACGCCGAACCAGGCATCAGCCTACCAGTACGGGTTCGACTTCATCTCCCGCAACCGCGTGCAGATGGAGGCGATGTACCGGTCGTCGTGGATCGTCGGCCAGGCCGTCGACGTCGTCGCGGAAGACATGACGCGCATGGGCGTCGAGATCGGTTCGGACATCGATCCCGAGGACAAGGACACGCTGAACCAGGGGTTCGAGAATCTCGCGATCTGGGACAGCTTCTGCGACACGGTGAAGTGGGCGCGCCTCTACGGCGGCGCGCTCGCCGTCATGATGATCGACGGCCAGGACGCGTCGAAGCCTCTGCGGCTCGACTCGATCGCCGAGGGACAGTTCAAGGGCCTCTGCGTGCTCGATCGCTGGCTCGTGCAGCCGACGCTTACGGATCTGGTGCAGGAGCCCGGTCCTGAGCTCGGTATGCCGCGCTACTACGACGTCGTCGCCGACTCGATGGCGCTCCCGCGCCAGCGCATCCACTACAGCCGCGTGCTCCGCTTCGATGGCGTCACGCTGCCGTACTGGCAGCGCATCGCCGAGAACCTCTGGGGGCAGTCCGTCATCGAGCGGCTGATCGACCGACTCGTCGCGTTCGACAGCACGACGATGGGCGCAGCGCAGCTCGTATTCAAGGCGCACCTTCGCACGATGAAGGTGAAGGATCTGCGCAAGGTCATTGCGGCTGGCGGCCCGGCGCTCGAGGCGCTGCTGAAGAACGTCGACTTCATCCGTCGGTTCCAGTCCAACGAAGGGCTGTCGCTGATCGATGCGGACGACGAGATGCAGATCGACCAGTACGGGTTCACCGGTCTGGATGCCGTCCTGCTGCAGTTCGCACAGCAGCTCGCGGGCGCGCTGCAGATCCCGCTCGTGCGTCTGCTCGGCCAGTCACCGGCCGGCCTGAACGCCACCGGCGAATCGGACCTGCGCACGTACTACGACAACATCAAGCAGCAGCAGGAGCGCCGGCTGCGCCGCCCGCTGAATGTGCTGTTCGAGGTGATGTTCCGCTCGATCCTCGGGAAATCCCCTCCGAAGGGCTTCTCGTACGACTTCCGCGCGCTATGGCAGATGACGGACGAGCAGAAGGCGACCACGGCGAACACGATCACCGACGCGGTGACGAAGGCAGTCGATGCAGGCCTGATGTCGCCGTCCGGCGGCATGAAGGAGCTGCGCGCGTCGGCGCATCGCACCGGCGTGTTCGCGTCGATCACCGACGAGGAAATCAAGCAGGCCGAGGACGAGCCACCGCCGGCGGCCGAGATGGAGCTTCCCACTGATGCTGATGACCCGAACGACGGACCGCAAGCGACGCCGAAACCCGTTGCGCCTGGCCGCTCCCGAGCGTCATCTAAGGACGCAGCTCCGCAAGATCGCCGAACAGGTGGGCGCGTTGGTCGATGGCTTTCCGCCTGGCGATCCCGCGTACGCGCCGACGATCGAGCAGCTGCTTAGGCGGTATGCCGAGGCACTCGGTCCGTGGGCGGAAGTCACCGCCGCGCGCCTGCTCGACGACCTGAACCGGCGCGACGAGCAGGCGTGGATGCAGCAGGCGGCCGACATGTCGCGTGCGTTGCGCGACGAGCTGCGGCGCGCGCCGACCGGCGAGACGATGCGCGCGCTGATGGCGGAGCAGGTGGGGTTGATCAAGTCGATTCCGCTGGAGGCCGCCGAGCGCGTGCACCGACTCACGATCGAGGCGCTTGAAGACAGCACGCGCGCGGCTGCGATCTCGAAGGAGATTCAGCGATCGGGCGAGGTCGCAAAGAGCCGCGCCGACCTGATCGCCCGCACGGAGGTTTCGCGCGCAGCGACGTCGCTGACGGAAGCCCGCGCGCTCGCCGTCGGTAGCACGCACTACATCTGGCGCACCAGCGGCGACAGCGACGTGCGGCCCGGCCACCGCGCGATGGAAGGCATGGTCTGCGCCTGGAACGACCCGCCGGAGGTCGAAGAAAACGGCCGCGTCATGCGGTTCCACCCCGGTCAGATCTGGAACTGCCGGTGCTGGGCCGAACCGATCATTTCCGAGGACTGACATGCGCTTCTACACGATCCAGAAGCTCGGGCCGAAGCGTTCGCTCACGCCCGAGGGCTTCCTGCTGTGCGAGGACGTTCCCGTCGCGCGCACCGGCGAGATGCTGTACGCCGATGGCGAGGTTCCGATCGAGGCGGGGCCGGACGGCCTGATCCGCATCAGCCGCACGCCGGAAGAGGTGTTCCGCGACGAGACGCTCGCAAGCTGCGCCGGCAAGCCGGTGACATTGGATCACCCCGACGACTTCGTAACCCCAGCGACATTCTCCGCGCTCGGCAAGGGCGTGATGCTGAACATCCGCCGGGGCGACGGGATCGAGAACGACCTGATCCTCGCCGATCTGCTGATCACCGCGCAGGAAGCGATCGAAGCGGTGCAGTACGAAGAAATCGAAGAGGTCAGCCTCGGCTACGAGGCTGACTACGAACAGGTATCACCCGGCCGCGGGGTACAGCGGAACATCGTTGTCAACCACGTAGCCATCGTCCCTCGCGGCCGCTGCGGCCCGCGCTGCGCGATCGGCGATAAGGAACCCGAGATGAAGACGAAAGACAGCAAGCCGACCACGAAGCCGCCGCGCCGCTCGTCGTGGCTCGACCGCCTGATGAAGTCGCTGAAGACCGGCGACGAGGACGGCGTCGAGGAAGCGCTCGAAGAGGGCCGCAAGTCGATGGACGAAGAGTCCGAGGAAGAGCGCGAGAAGCGCGAAGCAGCCGAGCGCGAGGGCAAGACGGCTGATGCGATCGCAGCGCTCACGAAGACGGTCAAGGCCCTCGATCGCAAGATCAACCGCCTCGCCGCGCGCGACGCTGAGCGCGAAACCGAGGACGACGACGAGGAAGAGGACGATGAGATGGACGAGACGACGGACACCGTCATCGAGGCTGAAACGGCCGGCCGCCTCGATCAGTCGGGCGTCGACCTGTACACCGGCGACTCCGCGCGCCTGATCCCGGCACGCGCGGAGATCCTCGCTCCGGGCGTGAAGCTCCCGACGCTCGACGGCCTGAAGACGAAGGACCGCGCGGCCGCGCTCTGCCGCTGCCAGCGCAAGGCGCTCGACCAGGCATACGAGACGGACGCCGGCCGCGCCGCGATCGCGCCGTTCCTCGGCGGCCGCGCTCCGGACTTCGACACTATGCCGGCACGCGTCGTCGACACCATCTTCACCGGCGCGGCCGAGCTGATGCGGGCGAAGAACAACGCCGGCGCCTCGAGCGGCAAGGTGAACACGCGCGATTTCGGCAAGGCAACCACGATCGCCGACATCAACAAGCGCAACGCGGAATTCTGGTCCAAGCGGGCCGGCCAATAAGGAGAGTGCCACATGGGCAACGCAATTCTGTATCGCATGCCTTCGGGCATTCCCGGCGACATCAGCCGGCAGTCGCAGGCCACGGTCGAGACGGGGTTCTTCGATTCGACGAACCCGTTCTCGGCGTATGGCCTGTTCGGCAAGGTCGTGAGCGGCAAGTTCGTGCCGATCGGCGCGGGTGACGTCGCCACGGCCGTCTACGGCCTGCTCGTGCGCCCGTTCCCGACGCAGAGCTCGCAAGACCCCGTCGGCACGTCGACGCCCCCGACCAAGGGGCCGGCCGACATCCTGCGCCGCGGTTACATGACCGTCCAGCTGAACGCGGGCGTTGCCACGCTCAACGGCCAGGTCTACGTGCGCGTTGCGGCGGCCGCAGCCGGCAAGCCGATCGGCGGCATCGAAGCAGCGGCTGACGGCACGAACACGATCGCCATCGCCGGCGCGACGTTCATGGCGGCGGCCGATGCCGCCGGCAACGTCGAAATCGCCTACAACATCTAAGGGAGCCGACATGACGACTCACAACAAACCGCTGCTCGCCCGCGCGGCGGGCATCGCCATCGTCGGCGCGCCGGCGATCATCCGCGCACGCACGCGCGACGCGCTGATGACGTTCGACGCGGCGACGATCGACAGCACCGGCTCGTTCCTCGTCGGCGAGCTGGAACGTCTCGACCAGACGCTGCACATGCCGCTCGCGTCCGTCACCTGGTCGCGCGACATCGACCTCCGCGAGGATGTGTCGATCGCCGACGAGGTGTCGTCGTTCACGAACTCGACGTTTGCGGCTGCCGGCGGCGCGTCGCCGAATGGCAAGTCGTGGATCGGCAAGGATGCGAGCGCGATCGCCGGCCTGTCGCTGGACATCGGCAAGACGCCGAATCCGCTCACCCTCTGGGGCATGCAGATCGGCTGGACGATCCCGGAACTCGAATCCGCGCAGAAGCTCGGTCGCCCGGTCGATCAGCAGAAGTTCGAGGGCATGCAGCTGAAGCACAACATGGACGTCGATGAGCAGGTGTACATCGGCGACCCGATCCTCGGCGTGACGGGGCTCGTGAACGCTGCGACGGTGACCAACACCAGCAACGCGATCACCGGCAACTGGGGCAGCGCGACGCCGGCGCAGATGCTCGCCGACGTGAACGAGCTGCTCAACAGCGTGTGGGCGGCATCGGCATATGCCGTGTGCCCCGAGCGCCTGCTGATCGATCCGCTGAACTTCTCGCGCCTGAACTCGGAAATCGTGAGCAGCGCGGGCAATATCAGCATCCTGCAGTTCCTGAAGAACAACTCGCTGTCGAACGCCATCAACGGCCGCCCGCTCGAGATCTACCCGTCGAAGTGGCTCACGAACCGCGGCGCGAGCAACACGAACCGCATGGTCGCGTACACGAAGGACAAGAACCGCGTTCGCTTCCCGCTCGTGCCGCTGCAACGCACGCCGCTCGAGTATCGCGACATCCGCCAGCTGACGACGTACTTCGGCCGGCTCGGTGTCGTCGAAGTCGTGTATCCGGAAACGATCGGCTACCGCGACGGCGTGTAAGGGGGCATCATGGCGAAGACGAAGATCTACGTAGCGAAGGCGTTCAAGCTGCTCGGCGCTGACGGCAAGCACACCGACTTCCACGTCGGCATGCATACGGTCGACGAGGCCGTCGCCGAAAACTGGTACGTGAAGCACCACCTCGGCGATCCTGGTGACGCGCCGGCGGCGGCCGGCGGCGACATGTCCGCGGCGCTCGCGGCGGCGCGCGCCGAGCTCGAAGCCGAGGGCGGCCGGCTGGCCGAACAGCGTGCCGAGCTCGACGCGATGTCGAAGGGCATCGACGCTCGTGCCGCCGAGCTCGACGCGCGGGAGGGCTCGATCGCCGCGCGCGAACTGGAGCATGCCTCGAACGTTGCGGCGTTCGAGGCTGTTCAGGCAGCTGCTGCCGACGCTGCGTCGCAGAAGGCGAGCGGCAGCCAGAAGCAGGGCGGCAAGCAGGCATAATGGCCGCAGGCGGGGCGCCACTGGCGCGCCCGCCATCTTCAACCGAAGGTGACCCGTGGATATCGCTCAGTTCCGCCAGACGTTTCCTGAATTCGAGAATTCGACGCTGTACCCCGATGCGGTTATCCAGATCTGGCTGACCGTGTCCGTGTCGCTCGTGAATCCGGAGCGCTGGCAGGAGCTGACCGACATCGGGATCGGGCTCTGTACCGCGCACCATGTCGCGCTATCGATGCGCGACCAGAACGCGGCGGCCGTCGGAGCGGTGCCCGGCCAGGTGACCGGGCCGCAGTCGGCGAAGTCCGTCGACAAGGTGAGCGCCAGCTACGACACTGCGGCCGTTGCCATCAAGGACGGTGGATTCTGGAACAGCACCATGTACGGAATCCGTTATCTCAGCCTCGCGATGATGATGGGCGCGGGCGGCATGCAGCTGTAGCGCCGCCGCTGCCCGCTGGGAGAACCCCATGGGCAGCATGAAAATCGACCGCCTCGACGAGGTGCTGAAGTCGATCGCCGGTCTTGTGAAACAGGAGGTGCTCGTCGGCGTGCCCGACAGCACGGCCGGTCGCAAGGACGACGGCGAACCGCTCAGCAACGCCGAGATCGGCTACATCCAGGAGACTGGATCCCCAGCTAACAACATCCCCGCGCGCCCGCACCTCGTGCCCGGTGTGCAGGACGCGCGGCCGAAGTTCGAGCCGCAGCTGCAGAAGGGCGTCGAAGCAGCGCTCGATGGCGACCTCGAACAGGTCCAGCGCCGGCTCAACATGGCCGGCATCGCGGCACAGAACTCCGTGCGCGCGAAGATCAACAGCAACATCGCCCCCGAACTGGCTGAATCGACGCTCGAAGCGCGGCGCCGGCGCGGCATCACGCGCGAGAACACGCTGGTCGACACCGGCCAGTACCGCAACTCGATCACGTATGTGATCCGCAAGAAGGGGTAGCGCATGGCTTTCCTCGACGTCACCGAGGTGCTGCTCGACCCGGATTTCATGGATACCGGCCTGATCTGCAACCGCATGACTCAGGTTGTCGACGCGCATGGGCGCGGGCAGAACACGCCGACGGCCACCCCGTTCGCCGCCGTCGTGACGAGCGACAAGGGCGACATCCTGCACCGGAATGCCGACGGCAGCCGAATCATCGGCTCGATCACGCTTCACACGATGTTTCGCCTGATGGATGGCAGTCCCGGGCAGGACGCCGACGAGGTGATCTGGGCCGGCCGCACCTACACCGTTGTCAACGTGAACGACTACTCGCACTTCGGCCGCGGCTTCGTCTGCGCGACGTGCGACCTGAAACCCCTCTCGGGATGACGCTATGACCGACAGCTCGACCGGCGGATACCTGGCGCCAGCCGTCGATACGCCGCCGGAGGAGGACGATGCCCTCGATGACTTGGTGCACGACCTGGTCGCGGGTATCACGGCCCTGTCTCCCGACCTCGTGCGGCCGCGCTGGCAACCAGTGGTCGCGAAGCAGCCCGAGCCGGGCGTCAACTGGTGCGCATTCGGCATCCAGACGCAGACGCTAGACGCCAGCCCGGCGATCGTCCACAACGGCGCGAACGAGGGCAGCGACACGTACATCCGCCATCAGGATCTCGACGTGCTCTGCACGTTCTACGGCCCGCAGGCCAAGGGCAATGCGCAGCGGCTTGCCGACGGTCTCTCGCTTCCGCAGAACCGCGAGCAACTCCAGCTGCTCGACATGGCGTTCGTCGGCGTCTCCGAGATCCGTGCGGCGCCGGACCTGGTCAACCAGCAATGGGTGCGGCGGTACGACATGTCCGTAAAGCTGCGCCGCAAGGTCACGCGCACCTACGCGGTCCTGAACCTGAAGTCTGTGCAGGCGTCGACGACGACAGACGCGTCGCCGCCGGTCACATCCACCATAAACGTCAACCTGTAGGGGATCAGCATGTCCAACGGACTGCCGGTATCGCGCCGCATCAACGTGACGCTCAGCCTCGCGGCGCTCGCGGCGCAGGGCGCGAACCTGAACACCGCGCTCATTCTGGGCGCATCGACGGTGATCGACACGAACGAGCGGATGCGCCCGTACGCCGGAATCACCGACGTGGCTGCGGACTACGGCACTGCGTCGCCGGAATACCTCGCTGCGGCGCTATATTTCGGTCAGACGCCGAAGCCGCAGAGCGTGTGCATCGGCCGCTGGGCGAAGACGGCGACGTCGGGCTCGCTGCGCGGCGGGGTGCTGTCGGCGGCGCAGCAGGCGCTCGCGCAGTGGCAGGCGATCACGAATGGCGCGTTCAACATCACGATCGATGGCGCTGCGCGCAACGTGTCCGCGCTGAACTTCTCGTCTGCCTCGAACCTGAACGGCGTGGCCTCGATCGTGCAGGCGGGGCTCGCGTCGTATGCGACGGTCGTGTGGACCGGCAGCCAGTTCCTGGTGACGAGCAATTCCAGCGGGATCGGCGCGGCCGCGAGCGGCACGATCACGCTGACGGCGAACCCCGCCGCGAACGATACGGTCACTATCAACGGCACGGCCGTGACGTTCGTCGCTTCCGCGCCGACGGGCAGCCAGGTGCTGATCGGTGCCAACGCGGCGGCCACGGCAGCCAACCTGCAGGCGTTCCTCGCCGCTTCGACGGACGCGAATCTGTCCCAGTGCAGCTACTCGACGGCGGGCGCCGTCACGAGGGTGACCGCGATCGCGGTGGGCAACGCCGGCAATGCGATCACGCTCGCGAAGTCGAGCGCCGCCATCACGCTGTCGGGCGCCACGCTCGCCGGCGGTGTCGCGGCGTCGACGGTCAGCTATGCGACCGCGCCCGGCACCGGAACCGACGTTTCCGCGATGCTTGGCCTGACGAGCGGGCTCGCATCGGCACCGGTGAACGGGATCTCGGCCGAGCAACCGACCGACGCCATCGCGATCTTCCTCGATCGCTTCGCGAATCAGTTCCTCGGGATTGAAATCGCGGACACCGCGGTGACGGACGACCAACACGTCGCGGTTGCGGCGATGATCGAGGCCGACCAGGCGCACATCTACGGGATCACAACCCAGAACCCGCAGGCGCTGGACTCGACCGTGACGACCGACCTCGCGAGCCGCCTGAAGGCGCTCAACTACCAGTACTCGGTGATCCAGTACTCGAGCGCGAGCCCTTACGCGATCAGCTCGTTCCTCGGCCGCCTGCTGACCGTCGACTTCAACGGCAACAGCACGACGATCACGATGGACTACAAGCAGGAGCCGGGCATCGTCGCCGAAACGCTGTCGACGTCGCAGGCCAACGCGCTGCAGTCGAAGAACTGCAACGTCTTCGCGGCGTACCAGAACAACACCGCGATCGTGCAGTACGGCGTCACGCCGAGCGGTATCTTCGTCGACTCGATCTACAACGCGATCTGGTTCAAGAACGCGGTCCAGACGGCGGTCTACAACCTCCAGTACCAGAGCCCGACGAAGATCCCGCAGACGGACGCTGGTAATGCGCTGATCGCCGGCGCGATCTCGTCGGTGTGCGACCAGGCCGTGACGAACGGCTACCTCGCACCGGGTGTGTGGAACTCGGCCGGCTTCGGCGCCATCGTGCAGGGACAGACGCTGTCGAAGGGCTACTACGTGTATGCACCGCCGATCTCGTCGCAATCGCAGGCGGACCGCGAGGCCCGCAAGTCCGTCTCGTTCCAGGTCGCGGCGAAGGAGGCGGGCGCGATCGGCGACGTCGACATCGCGCTCACCGTCAACCGGTAAAGGAAGAAAAACACCATGAGCACCTATAGCTTTGTGGACGTCACGGCGACGATCGTCGGTCCGACGGGCGTGTTCTCGCTCGGCTACGGAGAGGCCACCGCAGAGGAAGGCATCGTGATCGCTCGCGCCGGCGACAAGAACACGATGACCATCGGCTCGGATGGCGAGGGCATGCATAGCCTGCATGCCGACAAGTCCGGCCAGGTGACGCTGCGTTACCTGAAGACCGCGCCCGTCAACGCCAAGCTGATGGCGATGTACGACGCGCAGTCGCTGTCGAGCGCCCTCTGGGGCAAGAACCTCATCGAGGTGTCGCAGACTGCGGCCGGTGATGTCATCACGGCGCGCAGCTGCGCGTTCAAGAAGGCGCCGGAACTGAAGTATGCGAAGGACGGCGACATCGTCGAGTGGATCTTCGACTCGATCAAGATCGACAGCCTGCTCGGGACGTACTGACCATGGCGACGGAAATCCAGTTGGGCGGCAAGCGGTACCAGATCGGCAAGCTGAACGCGATGCAGCAGTTTCACGTGAGCCGCCGCATCGCGCCGATCATCCCGTCGATGATTCCAGTGCTGATGAAGTTCTATGCGGAGATCGAGCGCTCGCGCAACGCTGCCGCGAACGCGGCGCTCGGCGCACTCGCAGCTGGCGAGGATGCCTCGGCCGCCGAACAGCGAGACATGCTCGGCCTCGTGGACTCGATCGCGCCGGTGCTGCAGCCATTCGCTGACGCGCTCGCCGGGCTGAAGGACGAAGATGCCGAGTATGTCTTCGGGACATGCCTGTCGGTAGTCGAGCGCCAGCATCAGAACGGCTGGGCGAAGGTCTGGTCGGCTGCCCATAAGACGTCGCTGTTCGACGATATGGACATGGGGTCCATGCTGCCGCTGGTCGTGCGCGTCGTGGTCGAGAACCTCGGCCCTTTTATCAACGGGCTGCTTACCAGCCAAGCGAGCAGCCCGGCGGCGACTACGGCTGGTTGAAGTCGCTGCCCGGCGGCGAGGACTGGCTGCTCGCGCCCGTGCACGCGCAGATGTGCCGGTTCGAGTCGTTGAAGGACGGGACGCTTGATCTGGCCGACGTCGCGCTGATGAACGATTCACTCGCCGTCAGGGCAGACAACGAAGCGGCTTGGCGCCGCAGACAGGAAAGAGAAAATGGCTGAATCGGTCGTCATCCGCGAGTTCCTGGTCGCTCTCGGCTTCAAGGTCGACGAGAAGGGCCTGAAGAACTTCACGGAGGGCGTCGAGGGGGCAACTAAGGGCGTCACGCGCCTGATCACCACGATCTCCGGCGCCGCGCTCACGCTCGGCGCGGGCGTGTCCGCGTTCGCGTCAAAGCTCGAACGGTTGTACTTCGTGTCGCAGCGCACGGGCGCTGCGGCGACGAGCCTACGCGCGTTCGACTTCGCCGCCCGCAATCTCGGCGTGTCGACCGACGCCGCGTTCGGCACGATCGAGAACCTCGCGCGCTTCCTGCGCAATAACCCTGCGGGGGAGGGTTATCTCGCGAGCCTCGGCGTGCAGACGCGGAACGCAAACGGCGAGCTCCGCGACACAGTCGACATCATGTCGGATCTCGGCGGCGCGCTCGCCAAGATGCCAACCTGGCGCGCGGCCCAGTACGCGAACATCTTCGGGATCGACGAGAACCTGATGCTCGCGATGCGCAACGGGGACTTCGAGAAGCTCCTGAAGCAGTATCGCGAGATGTCGGCGACGACCGGGCTCGACAAGGCGGCCGACGACTCGCACCAGTTCATGATCCGGCTGCGCGAGATCGGGACGTCGTTCGAGAACCTTGGCATCCGCGTTGAGGGCGTGATGCTGCAGAAGATCGGGCCGCAGCTCGATCACTTCCAGAAGTGGATGGATGACCACGGCGAAGAAATCGCGCGCCGCGTCGGCGACATCGCGAGCGCCTTCGTCAGCGCGGCCGCTGCCATGGGACCGCCCTTGAAGTGGCTCGCCGACGAATTCCTTGAGCTGGACAAGGCGACCGATGGCTGGTCGACGAAACTGCTGTTCATGGTCGGCATTTTCAAGGTGCTGGGCGGGTTTCAGATCATCGGCGGTATCTGGAAGATGGTGACAGCGCTGCGCGCGATGGGTGCTGCCACGGCGGCCGCATCGACAGCTGGCACGGCCGCCGGCGGCGTAGGGTTGCTCGGCCGGCTGCTGCCGTTCGCGGCGCGCCTCGCAGGCGGCTTGGGCCTGCTGCTGCACAGCGACGACCTGAACAGCAGCGAGGAAGAAGAGCTTCGCCGGCGCCAGGCGCTCGGGCCGACGATTGACGGGCCGCAACCGAGCGGCGCGCAGGGTGCGCCGTCTACCGCAGCGCCGCCCGCGCCGGCGCCGGGCCAGCCCGGCCCAGCGACTTCGAATAGCGGCAGCAATCTGTCGGCACCGGGCTTCATCGATCGCGTGCGCGCCGCAATCGCCGCGGCGAAGGAGTCGGAGCGCAAGTACGGCGTCCCGTGGCTGGTCACGTTCGCGCAGTGGGCGCTTGAAAGCGGATTCGGTAGCAGCGGCCTGTCGAAGCGCAGCAACAACCCGTTCAGTATCCAGGCCGCCAAGGGTCAGGACTTCGTGTGGGGCCTTGATCATCGCGCTGACGGCACGCCGTACCAGGCGAAGTTCCGCCGGTTCAAGACGCTCGAGGAAGCGTTCGATGCGCATGCGCAGCTGCTCGCGAAGGGCAAGCCGTACGCGAATGCCCGGAAGGTGATGGGCAACGCCTTTTCGTTTGCCGACGCATTGACCGGCGTCTATGCCGAGGACCGCAACTACGGCGCGAAGCTCAAGAAGATCATGTCGAACGCACTGCAAAATCCCGAGTGGCTCGCGCCGTCGGCAGGGCCGTCCGGCGTGTCGAATCACGTCGAGATCAACCAGGACGTCAAGATTCAGGTGAGCGGATCCAGCGACCCTGATGCGACCGCGCGGTCGGTCGCGCGCGAGCAGAAGGGTGTCGCCGACGCCACGGTGCGGAACATGAAAGGGGCGATGACGTGAGCACGCTTTCCGACATCCTCGACGTCACACTCGTCGGCAGCAAGAAGATCGGCACCGTGACGATCTCGGCCGCCATCGAAGAGGTGTATAGCGACGAGGTGGTCGTCACCGAGCATCCGGTTGAAACCGGGGCGCCGGTGAACGACCACGCGTACATGCGGCCGCGCGAGATCCTGATGAAGTGCGGATGGAGCAACGCGGACTACGAGGCGTTGCTCGGCGCGGCCGTCGTGTCGTTCGACGATACCGGGGCTAACACGATGGCGACCGGCACATACGTCGATGCGATCTACAGCCAACTGCTGCAGATCCAGGGCACGCGGCTGCCGATCGACGTTGTGTCGACGCGCCGGAAGTATTCGAACATGTTGATCACCGGCCTCTCGGTCGTCACGGACGTGAAATCCGGCTCGGCGCTTATGCTAACGGCGTCGCTGAAGCAGGTGATCATTGTGAGCACGCAGGCGACGAAGCTACCGCCGCGCGCTAACCAGGCGAACCCGGCCGCGACTGCCGAGACGCAAAACGCGGGAGCGAAGTCAGCAGTGCCGGCGTCGCCGGCGCCGGGCGGCTCGGTTCCACCGACGAGCATGTGATGACGACGTTCTACGAAATCCCGCTGACGCCGGACCCACAGACGTTCACGGTCACGCTGAGCAGCGTCATTTATCAGTTGACGGTGCAGTATCGCGCGGCTGGGGGCACGGGCTGGGTCCTTGATGTTGCGGACGCGAGCGGCAGTCCGCTGGTCAACGGTATCCCGTTGGTGACGGGAACCGACCTATTGGGGCAATACGGATATCTCGGCTTCGGTGGCCGTCTATGGGTGCAGGGAGCTGCGAGCCCCGATGACGTGCCGACGTTCGATGATCTGGGTGTTGGTTCTCACGTTTTCTGGGTGACAAACTGATGGGAACGCAACAATTCGGCCGCAAAGTCTCGCTGATCATCGGCCCGGACTCCGGCGACGCGCTGGACCTGTCCGGCCTGCGCATCGTATTCCGCGTGCAGCGCGGCGACCTCCAGACGCCGAACTCAGCAAGGATCCGGGTCTACAACGTGTCCGATAACACGGCGCAGCGCGCGGCGGCCGAGTTCACGCGCGTGGTGCTGCAGGCCGGCTACGAGGGCAACTACGGGATCATCTTCGACGGGTCGATCATTCAGGTGCGGCGCGGGCGTGAAAGCCCGACCGACACCTACATCGACATCACGGCGGCCGATGGCGACATGGCTTACAACTTCGCTGTGGTCAACACGACGCTCGCGGCAGGCTCGACGCATGCCGACGTCGTCAACGCGTGCCTGAATGCGATGGGGAAGTTTGGCGTGACCGCCGGCTATATCGTGGATCTGCCGGCGAATCCTCTGCCGCGAGGCCAGGTGCTGTTCGGCATGGCGCGCGACCACCTCGAAACGGTCGCGCGGTCGACGCAGACGCTCTGGTCGATACAGGACGGCCAACTGCAGATTGTGCCCGAGACGTCGTATGTTCCCGGCGAGATCCCGGTGATCAACGCAAAGTCGGGCATGGTCGGGCTGCCCGAGCAGACGCAGAACGGCATCACCGTGCGCATGCTGCTCAACCCGGCAGTGAAGATCGGTCGCCTGATTCAGCTCGACAACTCGAGCATCCAGCGATATGAATTCAGTTTGAGCAGCGCCGATGCCATCGCTAGTCGCAATACGGCGCTGCAAAACCGGATCAACGGTGATGGCTTCTATTACGTGATGACGAACGAGTTTTGGGGCGATACGCGCGGAAACGACTGGTACAACGAGGTGATTTGCCTGGCTGTGGATGCGACAGCACAGGATCTAAATCTCGTGAATAAGAGCGACCAGAATGTCAGCGGCGTGGTCCCCCCGAAACTCGGTGTGATTGATCCCTACGGCTGACGGAACTGTTGCTTGTAAGTTGCGACGTTCTTCTGGCGCTCGTCTTCGGTCATTAGTGGTCCGAGAACGCGCCCATCACCATTGTCGAGAACGTCTACGCGATAGAGATTCATCAGGTTCACACTTGGGAGAAACGTCCCATCATTACCTACTATGACGGCCTCCGCTCCGGACGGGTCGTTAGTCCTTGCCCAACATCCGGTGATCGGCTTCTTGAATGCCGGGTTGAAGATGAATGCGAGCCTCATGTGTTTGTAGTTCGCGACAGGAAGAGGGCACGCAACCTTCGGATCAAGCATATATAGCATCGACGCGTTTTTGATCACGCCGTCAACGGGCGGCTTCATCGCCATGACATAAGCCTCACTGGTTCCCGCAATGGCGGTGGCACTGGCCACTGACAGCGTGGCGATTGCTGCAGCTAAAATTTTTTGCATTCTTCCCCCGATGGATCGAAAAGAGCGAGTCGACGACGAGCTGGCGTCGCTGCGTGAAGCGCTGCGCGGATGGCAGGTAGGCATCTGGACGGCACTACCCGGCGTGATCGAGTCATTCGACGCTGGCGCGCAGACCTGCGTTGTGCAGCCGGCGATCAAGATGCCAGTTCGCGCCAACGACGGCACGGTCACGACTGCCGCGCTGCCGCCTGTTGTCGACTGCCCAGTGCAGTTCCCGTCTGGCGGGAATTGTACGCTGACCTTTCCGGTCGCTCCGGGCGACGAATGTCTGGTCGTGTTCGCGTCGCGCAGCTTCGATGCGTGGTGGCAGTCGGGCGGCGTTCAGGAGCAGGCCGCGCTCCGCATGCACGACCTATCGGACGGGTTCGTTCTGCTCGGCTTCCGCTCGCGCCCGCGCGCGTTGTCGGGCGTCAGCACCTCGTCCGCTCAGCTGCGCAGCGACGACGGCGCGACGTACATCGACCTGAACCCGACGCTGCAGAAGGTGAGGATCGTCGCGCCTGGCGGCTTCGACGTCGTCGCGCCGCTCGCGACGTTCTCGGATGCCGTGTCGATCACGGGCCTGCTGACCTTCGTCGGCGGCATGGTCGGCAGCGCGCTGAGCGGCGCGGCCGCGGTGTTCAACGGCGTGCTGAACGTGATCGGCCAGATCACCGCGAACGGCAAGCGCGTCGACGACACGCACACGCACAATGGCGTGCAGCCGGGCAGCGGGAACAGCGGCACCGTCAACTGAGATCCCCATGCGATACCGAAAACTCGACGCTGACGGCGACTACGTCTTCGGCGGGTCGGCGAACGACTTTCTCGTGAACTCGCCGGACGCCGTCGCGCAGGCCGTGATCACGCGCTTGCTCCTGCTGCGCGGCGAGTGGTTCCTCGACACGACCGTCGGTATGCCGTGGGAAACCGACGTGATCGGCAAGAACACGCAGGACACGGCCGACGCGGCGATCCGCGCGTGCATTCTCGGCACGACTGGCGTCACCGAGATCACCGCGTACGCGAGCTCGCTCGACAGCACCACCCGAAAGCTGACCGTTACCGCGACGATCACGACGCTGTACGGCACTACCACCATCGAGACCACCCTGTGACGACGACGCTCACCACTGTCGCGCCGACGATCGACGCGAACGGCATAACCGCGCCGACCTACGCGGACATTTACGCGTACCTTCAGGCGCAGTACCAGGCGATCTATGGGGTCGACGTGTATATCGATCCGGATAGCCAGGACGGCCAACTGCTCGCCGTGTTTGCTCAGGCGCTCGCGGACGTGAACTCGGTCTGCATCGGCGTCTACAACTCGTTCAGTCCGTCGAAGGCGGTCGGCGCCGGGCTGTCGAGCAACGTGAAGATCAACGGCATCGCACGGCAAGTCGCGTCGTACTCGACGGCAGACCTGTTGATCGTCGGGCAGGCCGGCACGACGATCGCGAACGGCATTGCGAAGGACGGGAACGGAAACCAGTGGGCGCTCCCGGCGACGGTCACCATTCCGCCGGCCGGCGAGATCACCGTGACCGCGACTTGCCAGACGCTCGGCGCGATCGCTGCGCTGGCCGGCACGATCGACCAGATCGGCACGCCGACGCGCGGCTGGCAGACGGTGAATAACGCGGCCGACGCGGCCGTCGGCGCGCCGGTCGAAACTGATGCGGCGTTGCGCCAGCGGCAGACCGTCTCGACGGCGCTCCCGTCCCAGACCGTGCTGGAAGGCATCGTCGGCGCGGTCGAGAATGTCAGCGGCGTCACACGGCTCGCCGCCTACGAGAACGACACGAATCTCGTAGATTCGAACGGGCTGCCGCCGCACACCATTTCGCTGGTCGTGGAAGGTGGTGATGCCACTGCGATCGCGACCGCGATGGCGGTCAAGAAGACGCCGGGTGGAGGAACGTACGGCACGACGTCCGTTACGGTGCTCAACCGCTATGGCATGCCTATCACCATGTGGTTCTTCCGCCCGACGGATGCGCCGATCGCTGTAGCGATTTCCCTCAGGGTACTGCAGGGCTACACGACCGCGACAGGCGTCGCGATCCAACAGGCGGTGTCCGACTATATCAACGCGATCGCGATCGGTGGCGGCACGCCGCAGTGCGTCGAATGGGACTCGTGCATTGCGGCCGCGAAGGGGGTGACGGGAGCGACGACGTTCAAGCTGGCGTCCCTCGCGCTGACTGGCTCGCGCGGCGCTGGCACGCCTGACTATGCGCTGGTGTTTAACGAAGCGGCGTCATGCACGCCTGATCAGGTAGTTATCACACCGGTTTGAATATGGCAGAACTGGACGATTACACCGCACTGATCACGTCGGAGCATCAACCGCGGCCGCGCTTTATGGCCGTGGTCGCCGCTCTGGCCGCGCCCGCCGTTGACCAGATCAATGTGCTCGAGGGCATGCCTGGGCTGTTCGACCTCGACGTCGCTGTCGGCGATCAGCTCGATACCGTAGCCGAATGGGTCGGTACGAATCGACGGGTGAGCACGCCGCTCACGGGCGTGTATTTCTCGTTCGATCTAGACGGCCTGGGCTTCGATCAGGGAGTCTGGAAGGGGCCTTTCGATCCTGACACTGGGCTGACGCTGCTCGACGACGACACGTTCCGAATGGTGATTCGCGCGCAGATCGCCGCGAACCACTGGGACGGCACGCCGGACGGCGCCGCAGCGATCCTCGAATTGCTGGCTCCGGCCGGATCGCTGGTGTTCATCCAGGACAATCAGGACATGTCGATGACGATCGGCGTGGCCGGCAAGCAGCCCTCGGCACTGTTTATTGCGCTGCTTAATAATGGTCTCCTGAGCGTCAAACCCGAGGCCGTTCGCGTCAATTACGAGATAACGACGATCGATGGTGATCCGCTGTTCGGGTTCGACAACGACAACCAGTATTGCGCCGGCTTCGATAGGGGAGCGTGGGGCGCGTCCACGATCATCGCGCAGGACCTGCTCGACTATACGTTCGTCCTCGACGTTTCACTTCTCGGCTGATTTCGACCATGAAGAATTTACTGATGCGCGCCTTCATGGCGCTTGCGATGCTGTGCGCGCTCCCTTCGCATGCTCAGTTTGCTCCGGGCCAACCGCTGACGGCATCGCAGCTGAATGCAACGTTGGCGGCGAAAACCAGCAACGCTGCAGCGGCGATTACCGGTGGCACGATTACTGGAGTTACGATCACTGGCTTGCCCGCACCGATTCCTGTTGCGTCGGGCGGCACCGGCGTGACGACGGCGACGGGCACTGGCTCTCTGGTGCTGGCGAGCGGCGCTACGCTGAACAACGTCACGACGACCGGCGCTTTTGCATCCCCAGCGTTCGCGTCGTTCGGCAACCAGTCGACCTGGCTCCGCTCGCTGATTTCATGCTCGACGGACTGTGCTCAGACGTGGTCGCAGTCGACCGGCGGCGGTAGCGGGCTGCTCGGTGCCACGCGATCGTCGGACAACACGCTTGCTGGATCGATGGCGGCGCAGGGAGTCGCCGGTTACGCGATCAACGACAACACGACGCAGGTTCAAACCGTCTACGGTGGTTACTTCGAGGCGCGCCGCGCGGCGGGAGCTGGCACCACCCAGGGCAGCGAGATCGACGTCGTGAACCAGGGGGCCGTCGTCGGGCTCGACCCCTACAACATGTTCACGACCGGAACGACGCCCGCGCTCTGGTTGTCGTCGGGACGCCCGGACGTGACGTCTGGCGCCGCAAACGCGAGTGCGGCGCTCGGCATCATCAACAACAACACCGCATTCGAGAACGGGATCGTGTTTCACAGCTCCGCGCTGAACACGACGGCTGGCGAAGGCAATGCGATCGTGCTCCCGCAGAAAGATGCGGTCGTTTGGTACGGAAGCGCCGGAAATAAGGTCGCAGCGATCCGCAGCG
This sequence comes from Burkholderia sp. HI2500, assembly GCF_002223055.1. Lineage (NCBI taxonomy): Bacteria > Pseudomonadati > Pseudomonadota > Betaproteobacteria > Burkholderiales > Burkholderiaceae > Burkholderia > Burkholderia sp. HI2500. The sequence goes on from NZ_NKFL01000004.1 coordinate 1,326,367, forward strand.
ATGCAACGACGGCTTCGTTTCGGTTCGTGTTCGGCAACGGTTCATATAATTTCCAGACAATTGCGGGAACGACGGTCGTATCAGGAGATACGTCCGGAAATGTGACGGCCAACGGCACCGTAACCGCACTTGGGAATGTCTCCGCAAACAGCACCAGCTATATGCTCGGTAATATTGCGGGTCTTACACTGCCAGGAAACAACACGACGACTGGCACGAATTCGATCGGCTGGAACCGCTCGAACGGCGGCGGCGAGACGGATTTTGTAAACGCCAAAGGAGGCGGCTCGACAGGTGGTTTCCAGTGGTACCAGTGGAATGGCACAGCATCCACGCTCACGGCGACGCTCACGCAAAACGGAAATTTTTCAACTACCGGCGGCATCGACGGAACGGCGATCGGCGCCAACACGCCGAATACGGGGAAATTCACGACGCTCTCGTCGACTGGGACTGGAGCAATGCCGCTGTACAGCACGACTGGAGCCAGCGTGAACGCACCGCATATGGTGCAAGGCTCGGTTGCGCTCTCATCCGGGTCTGCCACGGTGACGCTCAGCGGATCGGCCGTCTTTTCGTCCTCGTCGAGCTACACCTGCACCGCCAATGACACGACTTCTGCAAACGCGGTGAAAGTCACCCAAGGCTCCGGCACATCGATCACTTTCACCGGAACTGGAACGGATACGGTGCAGTTTCTCTGCGCGGGCAACTGACCTCGCAACCATTCATATGCAGGCCACCTTCGGGTGGCTTTTTTTTGGCCGCTCGACAGCGGCCCAGGAGAGGCAATGTCCGGAACCAATGACTTTCAGCCGTTCGCGACGGGCGCGGGCGCGAATGTGCTGTCGCAGGCAGACTATCTCGCGCTCGCCGCGCTGGCGACCGGATTCCAGGCGGGAACAGCGCAGTCGGCAGCACTGAACAAGGTGTGGCGGCAGTCGAGCATCATGTCGGCCGTCCTCGCGCAGTTGATCGTCGATCTGACTGGCCAGAACGCGACGGACGATGGAACGACCGCGACGCTGCTCGCGAACCTCAAGCAAGCGCTCATTGCTGGTGGGGGTGGCATTGCTCGATTCATTTCGAGCACGTCGTGGACTGTTCCAGCCGGCGTCTCGCTTGTATGGGCGAGCGGAGTTGCTGCAGGAGGAGCTGGAGCATCCGGAGGCGCAGGCTCGGTTTCAAGCACTGCTGCTTGGTCGGCAGGAGGCGGCGGGGGCGGTGCCGGCCAACCGATCATTCGAGTTCCATATGCGGTTGTCCCGGGGACCGTCGTCAACATCACGATTCCAGCATCCGCTATCGGCGGCGCTGCGCCGACCTCGGGCAACGGCAACAACGGAGCAGCGGGCGGGAACCTGATCATCTCCGGTACAGGCTTCAATGGAGGTACGCCCGTCACGCTCGCCGGTGGTAGTGGTGGCGGTGGAGGGCAGGCCGTAACGAACTCCAACGCAGCCGGCGGCGGCGGCGGCCCCGGATTCCCCAATGGCTCGTTCGGATCCGACACGACTGCGAATAATGCGAGCGGTAACGGTGGCATGGGTGCGAGCTCGCCGTTCGGTGGAGGCGGCGGTGCGGGCCGTGGAGCTACGAATGGCGGCGTCGCTGGTGCCAATGCATTTGGGTTTGGCGCTGGCGGCGGTGGTGGTGGCGGCGTCTATACGGCCGGCGGCGGCAACGGCGGTGCCGGCGGTAACAGTGGACCGGGTTTCATGATGTTCGAATGGTGATCACATGACAATTTCTAGCTACGCAGTTGTTGAAAACGACGTCGTCGTGAACATCGTGCTGTGGGACGGCACGTCGGAATGGGATCCGCCCGCCGGCGCGCAGGTGGTCCCTGTCCCGGCCGGCACTCTCGTCTGCCTCGGATACATGTACGACGGCGCGAAGTTCTCGCCGGGCGCCGAGAGTGGCGAATAGTCCGCGCTACGCACAACAGCAAGCCGCCTTACGGGCGGCTTTTTCATTTCCGGGGGATGAATGACCGACAACGCATCGTCACGCGCGCGCGTCGAAGAACGATTTCGCGATGGGGAACGGCGCTTTTCGAAATTGGAGCGTCGAATCGATGAGAGCGATGAGCAGGTGAGGGCCCACCTACAGCTTCAGGATGAACACCTTCAGCGCCAGGACGAAAAGATCGACTCAATCGTCATCGCAGTGTCGACGATCCAGACGAACACGCAATCGATGGTCGACACGTGGGAGGGCGGCGCGCGCGTCGTCCGCGCGCTCTGTCGTCTTGCCGATGCGTGGCGCTTCCTCGTCCGGAACGTGGCCGGCCCGACGATCGCCTTCGGCACCGTCGGCGTGATCGTCTTCCGTTACCTGCGACACGAACCCATTCCCGATTGGGCGAGCGCGGTCGTGAAACTGCTTCTGGGATGACCATGACACCACAAACCCTTTCCGCCGCGCTGGAGATTCCGCTCGCGCGCGCGACGCCGTGGGCCGATCCGCTCTCGGCCGCGATGGCGCTGTATGCGATCGATTCTCCCGTGCGCCAAGCCGCGTTTCTCGCGCAGTGCGGTCACGAAACAGGGCGCTTCCAGTGGCTCCGCGAGATCTGGGGGCCGACGGTCGCGCAGCGCACATATGAGCCTCCGGCGGCGAAGGCGGCCGAGCTGGGCAACACGAGGGCCGGAGATGGCTTCCGGTACCGCGGCGGCGGCCTGCTGCAGATCACCGGCCGCTACAACTTCCGTGAGATGGGCCAGAAGATCGGCATCGACCTGGAGGGAAACCCGGACCTGATCACACAGCCGTCCGTCGCCGCGCATGCCTCGGCGCAGTTCTGGGCCGACCACGCGCTTAGCGCGTTCGCAGACGCTGGTGACTTCCTCGCGATCAGCCGCGCGATCAACCTCGGCAATCCGCGCTCGGCGGCGACACCGAACGGCATGCCCGACCGCCTGGCGCTCTGGGGTTCCTGCAAGAAGGCACTCGGCGTCGCCTGACACACCGGTTTTCGATTTTTCGAAATTTCGCAATCCCGCCCGGCCACGCGCCGGCTTTTCGTTTCTGGAACCAGACATGACCCGATGCAGCCATGACGTCGCGCTCGAGCAGCGCTGCGAGAAGTGCACGGCCGAGGGGCTCGCGAGCCTCCCGAAGATCGCCGGCGAGCACGCCGTGCGCGTGACCGACGTTGAAATCGAGTACTACCCGGACCACCCGCCGCGCACCGAGTCGGAAACGTTTCGCCACACGAAGAAGGTCGGCCATGCGGCCGGCCTGCGCTGTTCGATCAGCGGCCAGCCGGCGCCCGAGTATCACCATCTGTTCTGCGAGTGGGCAGATTCGGACGCGATCGACTGGGCAACCGTGCGCAGCGTCGCGCTGGGCGACGTTAAGGAACTGCCCGTGCTCGATCCGATCACCGACCAGCCGACGAAGGAACTGTATCCGGTCGAGGAATCGTTCCTGTGGCTCGTCTGCAAGCTAGTCGAGCTGCGCGGCTTCGACTGGCATGCGTTCGACCCGGAGAAGCCCGAGACCTTCGTCGACGCGATGACGAACATGCTGCCGCTGTCGGCGAAGTTCCACCGGTCGCCGACGCACGGCATCCATCACCGGTCGTTCCCGACTTTCGTGTTCCAGGCGTTCCCGCGCAAGGCCGGGTTCGTCTTCACCCCGGACGAGCTCGTCCAAGATCGCAAGGAGTAGCCATGCCCGCACCCACCTCGAGCATCGTGACCGGTGGCGTCACGATCAGCGCCGCAACGGTCGAACCCGCAGTTCAATGGGCGCTCAGTGCGCTGGCGCATGCGCCGGTTCCGGAGAGCGTCTCGGTCCTCGTCACCGGCCTGGTGTGCGCAGCCGCGCATGCCGTAATCAACCGCCTGATCGCGCGCAACGCCGTCCCGGCAGCGCCCCAGCTGTAACCCTCCCGCCGCGCGCCGCGGCACCATCCCGAAGGAATCCCCGATGAAGAAGCTCATGCTGCTCGCGGCAGGCATTGCCGCGTCCACTTTTCTCGTTTCCGGCTGCCAGTCGTTCGGCACGGTTCAACAATCGCCGGCCCAGATTGCCGCAGTCTTGTGTCCGGCAACCAACAGCGCAATCACCCAGATCTCGGCGTTCAATGCGGCCATGGCGCCGACGTTGCCGTCCGCTGCGAATGCGAACGTCGTGATTGAAAAGACCGTCAAGCCAATCGTCGCCGGCGCGTGTGCGGCCGGCGCGACCATCACGTCGACGAGCGTCCAAGCGCTTGTCACGCAGGGCATCCCGGCAATTGCAGGTGTCGTGGCGGCACTTCCGCTGGCGCCGACGACTCAGGCGGCCATCCAGGCAGGCTTTGCTGCAGCCGAGCTGGCCGTGAATCTGGTCGGGACGTACGAAAACGCGCTCCAGGCCGCAAAGACTTCGACGTCGATTCCGGCGACGACTCCGGCCGCACCCATGACGCCGGAGGCGATGATGAAGTTTCAACCTGGCGACGTACTGACTGCGGAGGGTCTCAATCGGAACTTTCAATCTCTCAACCGCCGCCTCGAAACGCTTGAGTTGCGTATTCGCCCGATCGATTTGAGCGCGGCATGGCAGATGCCGTTGATCGTCTCGCCTGCTTCGATGCCGCTCGCGGGCGCGCCGCTGCAATGACCCCGCGCGATTACGCGCTGCTCGCGCAGGAAGCGTATTCCGCAAAGCCGGACATCGGAAACGCGGATAGCGCCTCGCGCGCAATCGTGCGGCAGACACCCGGCGGCCTGGTCGTCGCCTTCCCGGGCACCGACAACCTCGACTGCGTAGCGGCCGATCTTGACGCGCATCCGATCGATGTGATCGGCATCGGCCAGGTGCATCACGGGTTCTGGAAGGCGTGGGGCGCGATCGCCGTTGACGTGCTCGCCTCGATCGACGGGCGGCCGGTGACGCTCGTCGGGCACTCGCTCGGCGCCGCGATCGCGATCATGGCTGCGGCCGCGATGGTGGTCGGCGGCCATCCGCCGGCGGCCGTCTACGGCTTCGAACCGCCGAGGGTGAGCACGAACGGGAGTGTTGGGGCGGTGCTCGCGAAGGTGCCGCTGAACCTGTTCAAGAACGGGAATGACATCGTGCCGGACCTGCCGCCCGACTGGCATCATGCCGGCCCGATCCGGCAAATCGGCCGCGCGGCGTTTCCGTTCCCGAACGTGACGGATCACGCGATTGCTCGGGTGATTGGTGCGCTGACCGCCGAATATGCGGCCGTCGCGGCTCAGAAATAGCGCTGCGCGAGCTGGTCGCAAGTCTCATCGTCCAGCTCATCTAGGCCCGTCGCACGCACCCAGCAGCAGCATCCCCGATGAGGATTCGCGCGCACCGGCGAGCATCGTTCGTTGGTGCAATAGGCGAGACTGGCGCCGGGATCAGCCGTTCCGGCCCAATGCTCGCAGGTCCAGCATGCATGCGTGACAGTGCGGACATGCAGGCCAATATATGCACCGCCCTTTAATTCCATGATGCGAAACAATGCTGTATGGATATACAGTTTATCTCGGCGGAAGGGTGAGCCGTCAACGTGGAAAAATGGGGTCTGCATGCGATATGGAGACCCGAGCGGCTGCCGAGAAGAAGGGGCGAAACGTTGGGAATGAAGTGAAAAAAAGACTGTTGAATCAAGGGCTAGTTTTCCTATATTATTCCCACATGCGAGCCTGTGAGGCTTGATGGATAAGGATGGAACGCTAGGATTGTGATTCCTGTCGTCGTGGGTTCGAGTCCCATCAGCCACCCCACAGAATTCCAAGCAGTATCAAGTTGTTAAGAACGGCACTGTCCCAAAAGACAGTGCCGTTTTTGTTTTGGCATTTCACAAAATGGAATTCACAGCGCTTTCCGATTTTGTTTCGGTCGTACACCCGTGCGGTTGTCGCCGGGTTCGCATGCCGGTCGGGCAGGGCGCCGCGCTCTAATGTTGGGTGCGTAATATGCGCGCAAGTCATGGAATGCGAATCGACCGGCAATGACCTCCACCTCGATCGTTTCGCTCATCAACTTCCCTCGGCATCCCTTGAATCCGTCGCGCGTGTAGTGCGTGCCGCACTTTGGCGTGAACACGGACAGGCATTCCTTCGTGCCGAATCGCCTCCAACCGATCGGGCGTGCCGCAAGCGCCGGCGTGATCTCGAACTGCTCAATTACCTTGCGGCGCATCTTCCGGCGCTGCATTGCGCGCTTCACGCGAATGTGACCGGCCTTGCGGTTGCGCGAGGTCGAGGCATTCGATCTTGCGGTTTCAGGCGAGCGGAGCATTCGAACGCAGGGCGATTTCGCGGATCGCGCACTTGGGCGCTCCCTTCGATTCCTTCCCTGGATAGCAGGCGCGAGGCGATGCACGTCGCGCTCGATAGCTCGAACGGGGTAACAGTGGTGCGAGTGTCGACCGGCTAGACGAGTGCCTTCGATCGACGCAAGGTGGTCGAGACGCGGAAACGCCCCTGCAACGTTGGATATACCGCAACCGCCTCCGCTACGAGTGCCGTTCCCGCGATGACTGATTTGGCCGGCCTATGACAAACGCCCAGTGTAATTTTTTGCCGGGCGTGATTGAATATGTGCTGACAGGACGGACACACCGTCAATAAAAAGCACGGCCGGGGAAAATATGAGAACGAGCGTATTGGGGGCGTTTGCGATTGCTTGGATACTGACGAGTGTCATGTTTGCTGTCGATTTCGCGACCATGGGCCGATTTGGGCTGTCCCTCATTCACGAGTGGTATCTGCAATCGGTCGAGACGTGCGGCATGACGCTACTGATCTGCGGTGTCTTGGTCGGCATCGGACGTATCCCGCGCTATCGGGAAATTGCCGAAAAACTTCGTTGTCGGGATATCGCGCTCTCGGTCCTTTGCTTTCGGACCGTCACGATGAATGCGCAGGCGGCAGTGATTGCGACGTATATCGGGGCAGCCGTCAACCGTCCCGAGATCCAGGATGCGCTTCTGGCATGGGAGCAATCATTCGGATTCGATTGGCTGAAAAGCTACCAATGGGTCGTGCGTTACGAGGTTATTCAGCAAGTACTTGTGTTTGCATATAAAACCATTTCATATCAGATGGTTCTGTTGTGCTTTTTATTCGGACTGTTGCGCCGAAAGCAAGAGCTTTGCGAGATGATGCTGATATTCGTGATTTCGCTGATATTCGTCGTTGCGATTTCGACGTGGTATCCGGCGGCGAGTGCATTCCCGTACTTCGGTATTAGCGATTCCGGGCCGGCGTCTCACCTTTCCGATTATTTCAGTGCCAGAAGTGGGGTGCCCATCGTGATGAATCCCATGGCGATGCAGGGAATCGTTTCGTTACCGTCATTTCATGCAGTCGTCGCGGTAATGTTGATCTACGTCACACGTAATCTTCGCTTCATTTTTCCCGTCGCGCTCGCGCTCAATTCGGTCATGCTGGTATCGACGTTCTCGGTTGGTGGCCATTACCTGGCAGATATCGGTGCCGGCGTGATCGTGGGCATCGTCACGATATGGCTGGTGCGTCGCTGGTTCTTGGGATATGAAATCGCGCGGCGACCGCTCCTGACGGGACGCTGAATCAACCTTTCCACCGTCTGCATGCTTACTCCACGCGCTGAAGCTGACACGGGCTGGTATCTGCGCGTCGAATTTCTTCTTCCATCAAAGCGTAGTCAGCGATATCTGGACAGAACTCGTCGTCACCGATCAACCACATTGCTCGCGATCCCCGCCTGAACCGTTCGAGTGTTTCGAAAAACCACCCACGACCACAAAGCGCCACCCGCGACCTTTGCGACGAACTGCAATGCGGCGATCGTCGGAAACACTGCCCCGAACGCAATCAGCGGAAAGACGATGGAGTCGACAGCCGCACCCGCGACGTTCGCACCGTTGGCGCGCGCCAGTATCGGAAAGCGACGTGCGAGTTGGAACACGATTGCACTTGCTACGGCCGCCGAACCGAACGCCACGAGAGACGCGAGGGCGATTTCCTTGGCAGCCGGATTGAGCGCGTAACTGACAACGCCAGCGGCCGCGATCAACGCAAGCATCCTTGACCAAAGCGCGCGGCCGCGCCAGTCCAGATGGAGTCGGTCTCGAATCGCGAGATCGAGTCCGATCAGAAAGAACGCAATGATCGGTGTAGCAGCTGGTCCGAAATGAGCGACCATCAGGTTCGCGACAGCGACTGCTGCGATATAGATCAAGACGTACATGATTCCCCTGCAATGAAGAGTGCGCGCTGCGTCGATTCGGAGCCGAAGTTTGCCATACATGGCCGATTGAACGGAGTGGTGCTTTGCTACGAGCGAGCCGGGTGGAGCTTCGCACGGTTCGCGGTCGGTCAGCGTTGCGGGCGACAGGATATCGTCACCGGGTCGCCGGTTTTCATCAATGGATCTTCGACACGGGATTGGATGGCCGTATCCCGCCGACATGATGTTGCGAGTTTCCTGTCCCAGCTAAGGTTCTTGCGCCCCGTGCCGTTATCTTCCATGGACAGCCCTCGTGCCTCGAATGCTGATCCGTTTTCTTGCCTGCTCGCGTTCCGCGTGAGCAGGCTTTTTTCGTTTACGGCCGCGCTTTGCGCATGAATGGCGGAATGGGACAGGGACTTGGCGTGAACCGACAGCGCGCAACAGTCTTACATTGGTGTAATGTGTCGGCTTCCTCGTGCCCTCATGCTTTGCAGGGCCGTTCGATCCCGACGACCAATGATGGTGTCGGGATTTTTTTTGCCTGCATCCCGTTGCACGGGCAACGAGTTGCAGCGACGCCCGGCGAGCAGGCGCTGACGCGATCGCGTCAGGCGTGAAGAAGACGAGCGCTGGCGGACGTCACGAGCCGGTGCCTGGCCTGTTGCTCGACTGCCTGCACGTCCATCCTTCGCATCACGGAAGCGGCATGGGCAAGCGCATGATCGAAGCCGTTCGTGCCTGGGCGCGCACGATTGGCGTGGACAAGGTTCACCTGAAGGTGCTGGAGGACAACGAACGCCCGATCGATTTCTATGAACACAATGGATGGCAACTGGCGGGCATCGAGACGAGCCGCATCGGCCAGACGGAGGTCACCGACCGGATCTATGCGATACAGGCGTAGCGGCCTGGCGACATTCGAGCGAACGGTCGCACGATGTGCGGCCGTCGCCGGGCGCAAGCCGAGCGGACTCCGTCGCTACTCGCCGCAATACCGCATGAGCAAATCGGCTTCCGTCTCGTGCACCTCGACGGGCAGGGTCGTTGCGCCTGCATAGGCCAGATAGCGTGCGCGATGCTGGCCGTTGCGGAACGACGCGACGCCGACCTTCGACAGGCCGGGGATGCCGAGCAGCGTTCGCGTTCTCGTCTCGCGAAACGTGATGTACGGCATGTCCGCAATCCTGTCCTGTTCAGGATCGAGGAATTCGCGAATGCCCGCGGCTTTTCCAGGAGCCCAGTACAGAACGGACGGCAACACGTAGTCCGTCGTGTCTCGGTCGGCACATGCCAGCAGTTTCGTCAGGTCGATCGTCACGACCCGATGGCGCGTATCGTCAGACGAGAACACCCGCTTGAGGTGCGTATAGGCATAGGGTGTGTGCCCGGGAAGCTGGATAACCCAGACTTCTACGCCATTTTCCTGTGCGTGGGCGAGTGCCATTGTTTCCTCTGATGTCGCAAGCGGCCTTATTGATTCCAGTTTAGCAGCGCGATTGCGGCGGCGAGGCAGGACAATACCCGAAATAGGAAATCGAAGCGATTCGCGGCAGAACCTGAACCGCGAGCAAAAGCGCGGAGAGGAAGGGTGGGGCAATCGCATGCGGTCATGTGTCGGCGATCGATATCGACAGGTCACGAGAATATCGCGATACTGCTCGCGGACATGATGCGCCGCGCGAATTTCATCGAAGATTCATACAGTGTCGGGGAACCCGGGGCGCGGCTCATCGTAAGTACAGAGCTGGCAGATTGACCGGAGAAAAACCATGTCGTCGAAACTTGAAATCGAGTACCTCGATTACTGTTTCACCGCGAGGCTCGAAATCAGGGCGTCCGGGCGGACAGGTGTGGTCGACTGGCATCTCGAATCCGATTCGCGAAGCAAGACGCTTGCGTGGATCGTGTTCGATCGCTTTCTCGAGCGGCATGATTTCGTCGATGAAGAGGATGCGCGTGCCAACATCGTCGACTGGCTGGAGCGGCTGGCCGATCCAAGATCGGGCGCGCCGGTCGAAATGGCGAAGGCGAACGCGGTTGCTGCCGGGGCGGTGGCGACGGGCGTATCGACCACATCGACTGCCGAAATCGTCGGCGAAACCGTCATCGATATCGCGGGCGAACTCGACTGGATAGAGATGGTCGCAGAATGGCTTTTCAGCTGACCGTCACGATGACGAAACCCGGTTGTCATGACGCGAGTCACGGCGTTCGCAAAATGCAGTTTCGAAAAAATCGGTGCAAGAAAATGAAACCAGAATCGTGTCGATCTAAAAAATAGAATAAACCTGCTTTGACAACACCTGCGACTTACCGGAGACTGGGCCCGGACTGAAAATATCCAATTGAATTAAAACAAAATAAAACTCCAGGCATGAAAAGAAGAACGCTGCTGACGGCTGGCGCGATCGTTGTCGCTGCCGGCCTGACAGGCTGCACTGCCATGCTGTTCGAAGACGGCCATTACGAAGAGACAGTCGACCGATTCCTCGTCAGCGAGGACGGCAAGAAATTCGTCGTGCTCGGCAAGAAATATCACTACATCTTCGAGATGCCGGCGCATCTCGGCGCGGTGCTGGCATCGCCTTACCGGAAATCGATCGAGGCGTCGCTATCTGGGTTCGTCGCGCAGGGCAGCAAGATTTCGGGCGATTTCTCGCTGCGGCTCCATCGCGATGACATGACCAATGAGGATTGGAATCGTGCGCTGGAGGACGGCTTCACGAAGCTCGGAGACTGGGATCTGGGGATGAAGGGTGAACTGGCCCGATCGCGCTATCTCGCCGATGGTTTTGCGCAGGGCAAGACGTGGTCGTCGTTTGCGCATTCGTACAAGATCCCGGTCACCGATCGCATCACGACGGCGGGCAAGGCCGTGCGCGTGCTCGCGACGCCTGTCACGCTCGCGGCCGACGGCGTGATGATGATCGGGGCCGTGGTGCTGTCGCCCATCATCGTGGTGATGCTCGCGCCGGTCGCGGGCGTTGCGCTCGGACCGTGACGCGATCCGCGCGGCACGCGGGCGAACCAATTGCTGCGGCATTGTCACCAAATGGTGAGTTGCCGCACAGATCGTTGCGCGGCCCACGCTCACAATTTGGTCGGTTGACCGTTCTTCCCCGGCCCGGTCAACCGTTTCCCCGCTCGCTCGCGCAGGAGCGGGGGCTTTTTGCCCGTGCGACGCGGGAAGGCTGCGTCGACGGAACCGGACAGGCGTCCGGCGGGCGGCGTGAGCGCATCGATTGCGCACCCCGGCATCCGTTCGCCTGATCCGCACGAATCGCTTTCCTCGTGCCTGGGCGAACCCTCAGGCCCATCGCCGGTTTCGGCCGGTGATGCCTTGGTCCCGGCGGCGCGCAAGCATGCCGCCGGGATATTTTTTGCGCCGGATGCGTTGCATCACGTGTCGCACAGCGGGCAGGTCGACCCGCTCAGCCAGCCTGTTCGACGCTGGTTTCCCATCCGTCGTAATCCCCGCCGAGTGCACGCACTTCGTGGTTGATCGCGATCGTATGGCGCGTGATGTCGGCCAGCGCCATGGTGCCTTCATGTGAAAACCGGACGGCCGACTTGCCGTCCTCGGTGGGCGCCACCGATTCGACCGGATAGCCTTTCGACTCGGCCCAGTCCGCGAACTGATGCGCGTCGCTCGGGTCGGGGAAGTACGCCCAGTGCATCACGCGCCGGCTTACGTCGCTGGCGTCACCTTTCTTCCGCAATTCATCCAGCACGCGCATGTCGCGCATGATCAGCCAGTCGTCATCGGTCGGGTAGAGCGTCTGCCAGTACGCTTCCTTGTCCGGATCGTCCTGATGCGCGTATTGAAGGGCGTAAGTCGTCTGATCGGCCAGCGCGTCGACGATCTCCGCCGCTGCCTCTGCGTCGAACGGCACGTAGAAAAGGAAATCCCGGTGGCCGTCGACGGTGATGCGGCCCACCTGCACGCCGCCTTTCGCGGTCATCGTGGCGTCGAGCAGATCCTCGATCGTTGCGAGGTCGGCGAATTCGTCGCCGCTCGGCAGGCCTTCCGGTGTCGGATGCGCAAAGGGGACGCGCACGCTGAGCAGCGACGTGCGCGGATCGCCTTCGGCGATTTCCGCAAAGCTGTGGTTGAAGCTGATGAAAGCCTGATGGTCGCCCATTCTGGCAGGGAAGGTTCCCCAGGCGTCGGTCATGTGTTTCTCCCGTGCACGATTGTCTGTTGACGGTGGTAAAGCGTCCCAATGTATCATCGAAAATCACGTGGGCCGGAGAAGCACGCATGATCGCGAGTCTGGGCATCCTGGTGCCGGTCGAAGACGATCGCTTCCGGGCGGTGGTGGGTTTCTATCGGTTGGCGCTCGCGCTGCCCGTGCATGCCGAAGGCGTGTCGGCTGCGGGGAATCCGTGGCATCGCTTTGTCGTGAACGGGGCGACGTTGACCATCCATACGGGTAGCGGTGGCAAGTTTCCGTACCCTGAGTTTCGTCCGACCGGCCATGGCATTGCGCTGGCGATCGAAGTGGCGCACGTGTCGGAAGCCGTTGCGCGACTTGAGTCGTGTCGCGTCAGTATCCTGAACGAATGGGACTACGGCGACGGCACGATCGCGATTTCCGTGGCGGATCCGGCGGGAAACGTCTGCGAGATCTGGGGCCGTCCGTGACCGCGTATCGGTACGGCGAGCCGCAAAAAATTCGAAGGAGATGCCGATGTCGATGTTTGCGGTGAATGGCGTGCGAATCGATCCGCTCAGCGCGCGCGTGACGCACGTGCGCTGGGCGGCCGTGAATCCGGCTGACCGGTCGTGGGCGGCGACGCCCAGCGAAGCGCCGGTGGCGGACGTGGCGCGCGCGCTCGCGTCCGGAAACGATGTCCGCGCAATCTTCTCGGCATCGGACGCCACCGCGATCGGGCCCCGGCTGAAGCGCGTGCTGTATCGCGATGCATCGGAAGGCATCGAGCTCGACATCGATGCAACGAACGAGTCGCGTACTTTGCGCGACCTGCCGCAAATCTGACCGGCGCGGCATGCGTCAGCGATGGCGCGTGCCGCCGCATGGAGGGCGGCACCTGGCCGAATGGCCGCTCGCGCGACGTCGATCGCGAGGAGTAGTATTGGATGACCGTCATGCTGCATTGGCGGTTGCGCCGAACGGTCTGACGGGCACGTGATCTTGAGCCAGCCCGTTTTACCGGAAGCGAACATCGCAAACGCGTACGAGATCATGTCCAGACCGCTCATCGCCCTGTTGGCATCCGCTCTTTGTCTGGCATTGTCGGCTTGCCAGGCCGCGCCCGAGCCGTCTCCGCTACCGTCGCCCGACACCGCGTCGGTTGCCGCGGCCGTTCCGGCATCGTCGCCGTCCGAGCCGATCCGTGGCGTCGGCCAGGCACCTCATCTGGCAGGGCAGAGCCACTGGGCCACTGGTCAATGCACGACCAACGGTACCGTCAAGGTGTGCAACTGAACATGACCGATGCCGACGGAGCGTGGCCCGTTCCGCGCGGACGAAGGCGCGTTGTCGTGGGTCGATGCTCACCGTCGTCGATCCCGACCATTTTCCGGCGACGGACAGCCTGTCTCGGCGCGTCGATCGGGTGTCCGGCCTCGATGAGCCGGTTGTCGTCGATATGGGCGATTGCGCGATGAACGACGAAAGCGAAACCGCCGATTCCTCCGGCTGGCACGACGATCCCGACGCGGGAGCCGTCGTCGGCCGGTTGCCGGTGACGCTGGCGGTCGACGGCCGGAGCCTGAAAGGAAGGGCGATCGCGTGCGCGGTGCTGGCCGTGGCGAGCCTGTGCGGTTACGCGGCCGCGCCGGCGCGTTGGCCGGTGGCGGCACTGGCCGTGTTGCTGGCGCTGGCGCTGGCGGGGGCCGCCTTCTTCGTGTCGTCGCGACGCAGGATGGCGCTGCAGGTCGACGAGACGGGCTTCAGGCTGATCGGGGCTTTGCGCGAGCAACCCGTCACGCGATGGCGTGACGTCACCGAATTCCGGATCATCAGCGTTGCCGGAAATCGCTACATCGGCTACCAGTTCTCGGCGCTTTCATCGCGCAACAAGGTACCGGGTGGCGTGATGCTGCCGATCGCCCGGTTTGCCGATCTGCCGCTCGATGCGGTGGCCGGATTGCTGGAGGCATGCCGCCGGCAGTTCGGCGTACGGGACAACGAGGCCGACCTGACGGGCCGATGACGCCCGGTGCGGGGAACCCGTGTGCGCCGATCCCCGGGAAAACAAAAAAATGTCCGCCGCCGTGTCGATTTCCGCCGGGTTCGTCCGTCGTAGCATCGGAGGCGTGCGCATCGCGCGTCCGTCCCGATTCCGATACGACAACCGCCCGAAGGAGCGACACCCATGTCCACGTCCGTCAAACCGATCCCGGAAGGGATGCGCACGCTGACGCCGCACCTGATCTGCGCCGGCGCAACCGCAGCCATCGATTTCTACAAGCGCGCGTTCAATGCGAGCGAACAGTTTCGCCTGGCGATGCCCGACGGCCGGCTCGCGCACGCGTGCCTCGTGATTGGCGATTCGACACTGATGCTGGTGGATGAAATGCCCGAGCACGGCGCGCTCGGGCCGAAGGCACTGAAAGGCACGCCGGTGTGCCTGCACCTGTACGTGCCGGACACCGACGCGGCGATCGCGAAGGCGGTCGCGGCCGGCGCGACGGTCACGATTCCGGCTGCCGACATGTTCTGGGGCGATCGCTACGGACAGGTCGAGGATCCGTTCGGCCATCGCTGGTCGCTCGCGACACATCAGCGCGACCTGACGCCCGAGCAGATCGCGGAGGCCATGGCCAGCGCGCCGCCGTGCGGAAGCTGACGCAACCACGCAACCCCAGTTGAGCGGCGGGGCGGCAGGGCGGCGGCAGGCGCCTGCGCCCGGTCCGCCCGCGCTTACGTGCCGGCCGTCTTGCCGCGCTGCTTGTCCTCGTACATCCGTTGATCGGCCGATGCGAGCAGGTCGGCCACGTCGCGATGGTGTGCGGGATCGTAGTCGACGTGGCCGACACTGAACCGGATGTCATAGCCGCGTGCGTCGGCCGCGTTGCGCAGCGCGAGCGCCTGCGTCACGCGTTCGACCGGCTCGGCAACGTCGGCCGGATCGGTGGCGCTCAGCAGCACGACGAACTCGTCGCCGCCAAGCCGGGCGACCACGTCGCTGTCGCGCAGCGCGCCCGTCAGCGTGTCGGCGAAGGCCTTGAGCGCGTGGTCGCCTTCGGCGTGGCCGAAGCGGTCGTTGATCGACTTGAAATCGTTCAGGTCGAAGAACAGCAGCACCGCGTGACGGTCGAGGCGATCGCACAGGCTCAGCACGTGGCGGGCGAGAATCTCGAAGCCGCGCCGGTTGGTCAGTTGCGTGAGTTCGTCGGTGGTCGCGAAATGCAGCGCGGCGATCTCGCGCTCGGTCATGTGGGCGAGATCGCCGAGCAGCGCGAGTTCGTCGGGTTCGAGCGAGCGCGGCCGCGTGTCGATCAGGCACAGCGTGCCGATGGGTGCGCCGTTCGGCGCCGTGAGCGGTCGACCGGCGTAGAAGCGGATGCCGGGCGCGCCGGTGACGAGCGGATTGTCGTGGAAGCGATTGTCGTTCAGCGCATCCTGGATCACCATCGTATTGCCCTCGAGCAGCGCATGGGCGCAGAACGACACGTCGCGCGACGTTTGCTTGACGTCGAGCCCGGCATGGCTCTTGAACCACTGGCGATCGGCGTCGACGAGGCTGACGAGTGCGATTGGTACGTCGAACAGCCTGCGTGCGAGACGCGTCAGGCGATCGAAGCGCTCTTCGGGTGGCGTGTCGAGGATCGAGAGCGAATGAAGCGTATCGAGCCTGGCCGCCTCGTCGGCCGGTTTCGGTGCGATTTGCATGGGCCTTGCCTTTTGTCCCGGCTGCGAGGCCGGTCACGGGATCGTATGTCGGACAGTATCGCGCATTGTTCGGCGCATCGCCACGTTGCGAATCCGCCGACCGGTGGTTTCGGCCCGGCGTGAATCGATGCAGATCGGGTGCGAAGCAGGCGCCATGGGCCCGCGGTTCGCCCCGATGCTCAATCGGAGGCGCGATACCTCAAGGTGCCCGGCGCAGTGCCGTAAACAGGTCGAGTCCATTCGTTCATCGCTTCCCATCGCACCATGGTTCGATTCCTGTACGCGGGCTATCTCGCGTTTGCGCTGTATCTTCTTTATCCGATGGTCCAGCACACGCTGGCATTCGGCGTCGTTTGCGTGAGCAGCGCGCTGCCCGGCGGTTTGCCGACGTCTTCGGCAAGCGGCGCGAGCGGACACGCGAATCGCTGTGCGCCGACGACGCAGGCCGGTGCGGTGACCGGGCGGACGCCCGACATCCATTGAGTGCGGCGGCGCGCTGGCCATTCGGCTGAATTGAGTTTCGCGCCGCGCTCGCCGATCATCTGCAACACGGCGGATCGAACACGGGGCAAGCGCCGCGCGGCCTGCCTCAATAGCTGGAGCGGTACGGCGTGCCCTGGTCGAAGCGGCTTTGCCAGTGCGTGAGATAGCGCGACGCGAGTTGCGGGTTGTTCCACACCACCACGACGTTCTCGGAATTGCGGCTGGCCGCCGATGCGCTGTAGTTGAACGAGCCCGTTTCGACGTGTTCGGCGTCGATCACGAGGTACTTGTCGTGATGGATCGCGTAGGCGTCGATCGTGCGCGTCGGGATACCTGCGTTGACGAGCAGGTTCAGCGCCTGCTTGCTGCTTTTTGCGCGATTGCCCTTGTCGTCGACGACCACCGCGACATTCACGCCGCGTCGCTTGGCGGCGAGCAGTGCGCGCGTGACAGGCGGCGACGTGAACGAATAGGCGGCGACGCGGATCGAGCTGCGCGCGGCGCCGATCGCTTTCAGCACGAGCGCTTCGGCACCGCCGTCGGGCGAAAACGCCGATTCGACGACCTGTGTCGCGGGTGCTTCGTGAGTGGGGGCCGGCAGCCAACGCGACACGAGGTCGATCGCCTGCTGAAGCAGCGATTCACTTTGCGTCTTGCCGAAGGCGGCGAACGGAGTGGCGAGCAGGGAGGCGGCGAGACAGGCAGCGGCGAGGCGATTGCGCGACAACATCTTGGACAGCGAACAATTTCGAGACAGCGGGCCGTGAGTGTAACGCAGACGTGGCGGCCCGGTCACGTGTGGATGAGACGGGATGACGCATCGCGATGACCGCGACGGCCGAGACGGTGACGCAAAGTTGCGTTGTGCGGGATCCGAGCGCGTGATCGGTTTGATCAGCGGATGGAGCCGAAAGCAGCGCGCGATTGCGCGTGCGGTGGTGGGGGAATCGCGGCATGCATGCAAGCCCTGCGCGCGTGCAGCCGGGCGGGTTCGACGCGGCACGCAACAGCAGCGCGAGTGCGACTAACGATCCGTGTGCGTTACGCGTTCATTCATGGATGCACGACGCTGCATCAATTCTCGTCCGCGGGCGCCCCGGCCGCCTCGGCTGCAATCCACCCGGGGCCACGCTCCGGCTGCACGTCGCGTGCGTCGAGCGGTTCGCCGCACGCGGAGCATACGGTGACCGCATGCATCAGCTGGCCGCAAGTGCGGTGACGCAACTGCACCGGCGGCCCCTGGCCGTCGTCTTTCCAGCGGTCGCCCCACGCCGTCAGCGCGAGCAGGGTCGGGTAGAGGTCGAGGCCCTTGTCCGTCAGCCGGTATTCGAACCGCGGCGGCCGCTCCTGGTACGCGCGCTTGACCAGCACGCCTTCGTCAACGAGTCGCGCGAGCCGCTCGGCCAGCACATGACGCGTGATGCCAAGCTGGGCCTGGAACGCGTCGAAGCGGCGGCAGCCGAGGAACGCGTTGCGGAGGATCAGCATGGTCCAGCGGTCGCCGAGCACGGCGAGCGTGCGCGCGACCGAACAGTTCAGCGTGCCGATGTCATCCCATTTCATCGTCGAGTCTCTTGCATCCTTTGCGGCGGTTCGGCGAAATAGCGGGTTCGATTATAGAACCCGTCTTCGGTTGCAACGGGCCCGGCCACGTTGACAACGGGCGCCGTCGTTGCCAATAATTAGTTCCAATTTAGAACTTACTCGCGCGGCGACGCGCTTTCAACCCGGAGACAACCCGATGAACCCGCTTTCCCTGTCTGGTCTCGATCTGTTGCGCGCGGCGGTATCGGGCGATGCGCCGCTCGCGTCGATTTCCGAGACGATCCCGATGCGCCCGCTCGACGTTGAGCTCGGTTATGTGAAGTTTTCGGCGCGGGCGGACGGCCGGCACCTGAATCCGCTCGGCGGCGTGCACGGCGGGTTCGCCGCGACGGTGCTCGATTCGGTCACCGGCTGCGCGGTGCATTCGATGCTGGATGCGGGCGTCGGCTACGGCACGGTCGATCTGCATGTGAAGATGCTGCGGCCCGTGCCGCGCGACGTCGACCTGGTCGCGGAAGGGCGCGTGATTCACCTGTCGCGCTCGCTGGGCGTCGCGGAGGGCACGCTGAAGACCGCGGACGACAAGATCGTCGCGCATGCGTCGGCAACCTGTTTCATCCAGCGGCCGCAGTGACGGCGGGCGGGAGCACCATCATCCGGGCCGGCGCGTGAACCTCGCTGCCGGCGCCGAAGGCCGCCTGTAAGCGTAGGCGGCGCCTGTCTGAAGCAGTCGCTTCAATGTGATAGCGTTCCTGCTTTCCACCGACGCGACAGGAACAGCATGGAATACCGCACACTTGGCGATTCGGGCATCGAGGTCAGCCTGATCGGCCTGGGCACGATGACGTGGGGCGAGCAGAATTCGGAGCGCGATGCGCATGAGCAGATCGACTACGCGATCGGACAGGGCGTCACGCTGATCGATGCCGCGGAGATGTATCCGGTGCCGCCGAAACCCGATACGCAGGGGCGCACCGAGGCGTACATCGGCACCTGGCTCGCGCAGCATCGCGCGCAGCGCGAGCGCATCGTGCTCGCGACGAAAATCGCGGGGCCGGCGCGGCAGCCGCACAATCCGCGCCATATTCGCGGCGAAGGGAACCAGTTCGACCGCAAGAACCTGACCGAAGCGCTCGACGGCAGCCTCAAGCGCCTGCAGACCGACTACGTCGATCTCTACCAGCTGCACTGGCCCGATCGCAGCACGACGACGTTCGGCCGTCCCGCCTATCCGTGGGTCGACGACGCCTATACGGTGCCGATCGAGGAAACCCTCGGCGTGCTCGCGGAATTCGTGAAGGCCGGCAAGGTGCGTGCGATCGGCGTGTCGAATGAAACGCCGTGGGGCGTCGCGCAGTTCCTGCGCGCGGCCGAGAAGCTCGGGCTGCCGCGCATCGCGAGCATCCAGAATCCGTACAGCCTGCTGAACCGCACGTTCGAGAACGGGCTGTCGGAATTCACGCATCGCGACGGCGTCGGCCTGCTCGCGTATTCGCCGCTCGCGTTCGGCTGGCTGTCCGGCAAGTACGAGAACGGTGCGCGTCCGGCCGGCGCACGCATCACGTTGTTCGAACGCTTCCAGCGTTACAGCAAGCCGCAGGCCGTCGAGGCGACGTCGCGCTATGTCGCGCTCGCGCGGCGTCACGGACTGTCGCCCGTGCAGCTCGCGCTGGCGTTCGTCAACAGCCGGCCGTTCACGCGCAGCAACCTGATCGGGGCGACGTCGCTCGAGCAGTTGAAGGAGAACATCGGCAGCGTCGACGTGAAGCTGTCCGACGAGATCCTCGCCGAGATCGACGCGCTGCACGAACTGCAGCCGAACCCGGCGCCTTGACCGGAAGCAGGTGGCGCCCGGCCCGCGCGGCAGCGATGCCGCGACGGGCCGCACCGGCAGCGCATCGCCGCGCCGTCGGTTGTTCCGTTATCGCATCTTGAGCAGCGTGCGCGCGACGAACAGCGCGGCGAGGCTCAGCAGCGCGCACCCCATCAGGTAGAGCGCCGGCGACAGCCGGTTGCCGGTCGCGCTGATCAGCCAGGTGATGACGAACGGCGCGAAGCCGCCGAACAGCGTGACACCCGTGTTGTAGCTGACCGCGAGCCCCGTTGCGCGGGTTTGCGACGGGAACAGCTCGGCCATCAGCGCAGGCAGCGCGCCGCAGTACATCGCCTTCAGCGCACCGATCCAGACCAGGGCGGCGAGCATCGTCGCGAACGACGCGTGACGCGTGAGCCACGCGAACGTCGGGTACACGGTGACGAGCATCATGACCGCCGCGACCGCCATCATGCGGATCCGCCCGGTACGATCGGACAGGTGGCCGACGACCGGCGTGACGAGCGTGAGCACGAAGCCGGTCGCGAGCGTGGCCGCGAAGCCCGTCGAGGCGGGCAGGCCGAGCTGCTTGATCGCGTAAGTCGGCATGTACAGGATCATGTAGTTGATCGCGGTCGAGATCACGAGCGCGCCGATCGACAGCAGCACCCGCACCTTTTGTTCCGCGAACAGCTCGCGCACCGGCGCTTCCGAGCGTGCCTGCGTCTTGAACTCGACGCCCTCGTCGACGTAGCGGCGGATATACAGCCCGACCGGGCCGATCGCGAGCCCGAACAGGAACGGCACGCGCCAGCCCCAGCTTTCGAGTTGCGCGGTCGTCAGCGTGGAGGTCAGCAACGCGCCGAAGCCCGATGCGAGCAGCGTCGCGAGGCCCTGGCTCGCGAACTGCCAGCTCGACATGAAACCGCGCCGCTGCGGTGCGTGCTCGACGAGGAACGCGGTCGAGCTCGCGAATTCGCCGCCCGCGGAAAAGCCCTGCATCAGCCGCGACAGCATGATCCCGAGCGGCGCGAGCAGGCCGATCGACGCGTAGGTCGGCATCAGTGCGATCAGCAGCGTGCCGGCCATCATCATCGCGATCGACAGCAGCAGCGACGCCTTGCGGCCCGCGCGATCCGCGTACGCGCCGAGCACGAAGCCGCCGATCGGCCGGATCAGGTAGGACAGCCCGAACGTGCCGAGCGTCAGCATCAGCGACGTCGCTTCGCTGGTGGCGGGGAAGAACAGCTTGGCGATCGTCACCGCGAAGAAGCCGTAGACGATCAGGTCGAACCATTCGAGCGCGTTGCCGATCGACGCCGCGAAGATGATGCGCCGGATCTTCGCGGTGCTGGGGCGGGCGGCTTCCTGCGAGGTCAGGGTGGTCGTATTCATCGTGTGTGCAGGTCCCGTGAAAGGGGCGAAGCGCGTTACAGGGCGGCGTCGGCCGCGGCGGGCGCCGTGCGGCGAGCGGTCGGTGCGTCGTCGCCGAGATCCCAGAAGAGGCCGGCCATCATCTGCAGCCCCTCGCTGACGACGCTCGCGAGCAGGTGCTCGTCCGGTGCGTGCTGCGAGCACGCCGGGTACGAGT
Organism: Burkholderia sp. HI2500; assembly: GCF_002223055.1. NCBI lineage: Bacteria > Pseudomonadati > Pseudomonadota > Betaproteobacteria > Burkholderiales > Burkholderiaceae > Burkholderia > Burkholderia sp. HI2500. Next base: position 1,347,827 of record NZ_NKFL01000004.1, read on the forward strand.
GCGGCACCCACAGCGTCGGCAACCCGAGCGTGTCGGCGAACACTTCGTTCGGCAGCGTGCCGCCGAGATTCGGCAGGATCGCGGGCTTCTTGCCGGTGGTCCGCGCCAGCGACGCGACGGCCCAGCGCACCCACGGATCGTCCGGCGGCACGCGCGTCGCCGGCGCGCCGCGTTCGACGTCGATCTCGATATCGGCGAAGCCGTGTGCATCGAGGTGCGTGCGCAGATGCGCGTGCAGCGCTTGCCAGTCGGTGCCGACGACGAAGCGCAACTGGCAGTGCGCGTACGCGGCGGGCGGGATCGCGTTGACGGGGTGCTCGGGGTTGCCGGCCTTGAACGCGAGGATCTCGAACGTGTTCCAGCCGAACACGCGCTCGGGCGCGGTGAGGCCGGGCTCGCCCCAGTCGGCGTCGAGCGCCGGATCGCCGGGGCCGCCGCCGACGGAGAGGTCGGCGAGCGCATCGCGCACGGCCGCCGGGATCGGCGGCGGACGCAGCCCCGCGACGCGAATCGCACCGCGCGCGTCGACGAGGCTCGCGAGCGCATGGGCGAGCACGATCGCCGGATTGCGCAGCAGCCCGCCCCAGTTGCCGGAGTGATGCGCGCCGTCACGGGCGCGCAGGCTCAGCTTGAAATTGATCGAGCCGCGCGAGCCGAGGAATACCGTCGGGCGCGCGGCGGCGATGCGCGGGCCGTCGGATGCGATCAGCACGTCGGCCGCGAGCGCGTCGCGTTCCTGGCGGCACAGTGCGTCGAGGCCCGGCGAACCCGTTTCCTCGCCCATTTCGATCAGCAGCTTTGCGTTGAAGCCGAGCCGGCCGCCGCGCGCGTCGAGCACGCTCGCCAGCGCGGCCAGGTTGATGGTGTGCTGGCCCTTGTTGTCGGCGCTGCCGCGGCCGTACCAGCGGTCGCCGTCTGCCGTCAGCGTCCACGGCGACAGCGGCGCGCGCCACTGCGCGTCGTAGCCGCGCACGACGTCGCCGTGGCCGTAGATCAGCACGGTCGGCAGCGCGTCGTCTTCGTGGCGCGAGGCGAGCAGGAACGGGCCGCCGCCGTCGACGGGATTGTCGACGATCCGCGACGTGAAGCCGAGGCGCGCGGCTTCGGGGGCGATCTCGTCGGTCAGGTAGGCGCGCAACGCGGCTTCATTGCCGCTCTCCTGGCTTTCGGTGCGCAGGCCGACGCGGCGGCTCAGGGTCGTGAAGAACGCACCGGATTCGAACTGGTTCAGCGCGTGCTGGATGGCGGCGGTACGGCTCAAGTCGGGTCTCCTCTGACGGCTTCGCTGCACGCGCCGGATCGGGCATGCAGCGTGAAATGCGATCGATTCTAGGAAGCCGTTTTTTTTGTCACAATGATCGAATTTCGAACCTTTCTTTGCCGAAAAGGCAAAGCGGCAAGCCCGGCAGCCGGGCGGAGACAGAGCGATGGCGGCTTTCCTGCATGGCTTGGCGTTGCGGTATTTCGTCGAGGTGGCGCGCACCGGCTCGATCAGCGACGCGTCCGCGCGGCTGCACGTGGCCGTATCGGCGATCAGCCGCCAGATCGCGAAACTGGAGAACGAGCTCGGCGCACCGCTGTTCGAGCGCCGGCCGCGCGGAATGGCGTTGTCGGAGGCCGGCGAGCGGCTGCTGGCGTTCGCGCAGCGCAGCCTGCTGGAGGCCGAGCACGTGATGAAGGACATCGGCGGGCTCGACGCGCTGCACGGCAGCCTGCTGAAGATCGCGTGCTCGGAAGGGTTCGCGATCGATTTCCTGCCCGGCACGCTGGCCAGCTTCAAGGCGCGCCATCCGGGTGTCGATTTCTCCGTATGGGTGGTGTCACCGGCGGACGCGACGCGGCGTGTTCGCGATGGCGATGTGGACATCGCGTTGAGCTTCAGCCTCGCGCCGGAGAAGGGCGTGCGCGTCGACCACTCCGAGCGCGCGCCGATCTTCGCGCTGGTGCGGCACGACCATCCGCTCGCGACGCGGGAAGCCGTGTCGCTCGCCGATGTTGCGCGTCACCCGCACGTGCTGCCCGAGGCCGGCACGACGGTGCGCCAGCTGATCGACATCGCGTGCGCGCTCGACGGGCTGCTGCTCGAGCCCGAACTGACGAGCAACAACACGGCGGCGATGTACGGTTACGCGCGCCGCACGGGCGCGGTGATGTTCACGGGGCTGCTGTCGGTGCGTGACCGCTGCGCCGCGGACGGCTTCGTCGTCGTGCCCGTGACGAATCCGCAGCTGCGCGAGCGCAGCATCCAGGTGCAGACGATGGCGGGGCGTGACCTGCCCGCGTCGGTTCGCGCGTTCCGCGACCATCTGATCGATGCGATGCAGGCCGCGTCGGCGCCGCCAACTGCCGCGCGCGGCCCGAGACGCCGGCCCGTGAGATAATCGTCAATCCGCCTTCCGTGCCCATGCGGCTCATCGAGCCGCATCGCCCCCGTTCGACGCCAAATTGAAGAACCTGATTGTCACCCTCGATCGCGCCGGCGAGTTCGACGAGATCATCGACGTGCGCACGCCGCTCGAGTTCGCCGAGGACCATATTCCCGGCGCGCTGAACGCGCCCGTGCTCAGCAACGAGGAGCGCGTGCTCGTCGGTACGATGTACCGCCAGGTGTCGCCGTACGAGGCGACCCGGGTCGGCGCGGCGATGGTCGCGCGCAACATCGCGCGCCATCTCGACACGACGTTCGCCGACCGTCCGCGCAACTGGCGGCCGCTGATCTATTGCTGGCGCGGCGGTAAGCGCTCGGGCTCGATGACGACCTGGTTCAACCTGATCGGCTGGAAGGCGCGCCAGCTCGACGGCGGCTACAAGGCGTACCGCCAGTCGGTGTGCGCGACGCTCGACTCGCTGCCGACGCGCTTTCGCTACATCGCGCTCGTCGGCCATACGGGCTGCGGCAAGACGCGCCTGCTGAACGCGCTGCGCGACGTGGGCGCGCAGACGCTCGATCTCGAGGCGCTCGCGTGCCATCGCGGTTCGCTGCTCGGCGCGCTGCCGGGCAAGCCTCAGCCGGCGCAGAAGGGGTTCGATTCGGGGCTCGTCGAAACACTCGGACGTTTCGACCCCGAATGGCCGGTGTTCGTCGAGTCGGAAAGCCGTCGGATCGGGCTCGTGCAGTTGCCGATCGCGTTGATCGAAGCGTTTCACGCAGGGCCGTGGGTGCATGTCGACGCGGCGCATGACGAGCGCATCGCATTTCTCCTCGACGACTACGCCCACCTGTTCGACGAGCCGGATGCGTTCAAGGCGCAGCTTCATCGGCTGATCGGCCTGCACAGCCGCGAACAGGTAACGCACTGGAAGGCGCTGATCGATGCGGACGCGCGGGCCGAACTGTTCACCGAACTGATCGACAAGCATTACGATCCGGCCTACGCACGGACCTACCGCGCGGCATACAACAAGCCGAACCGGGCGCTGACGTTCACGTTCCGGCCCAACGCCGCCGATGGGCGCGAGCAGGCGCGTGCGCTGCTGGCCCAGCTCGCACAGGCCGGGCTACCCGCATCGGCCGCGTTTGCTGCAGGCGCGACATTCGAAACTGATCAAATCCAATCGACCACCACACGATGACGACCACACGCACCCAACCCAGTCCGGCCCTCGGCTGGATGACCTTCCTGCTGATCGCGGTCGCGGGACTGTTCTATGTGAAATGGTTTCCGTACTACAACAAGGCGTTCGTGGCCGCCGAGCACCATTCGATCGGCCAGTCGATCCTGATGGGCACGTCGGCGACCGCGCCCGAGCCGTCGCTGAAGGCCGCGCTCGACTACGCGTGGGCGTACGGCAAGGCGATCTGGCAGGCAATGGTGCTGGGCCTGCTGCTCGGTTCGGCCGTGCAGGCGCTGCTGCCCGCGCACTGGGTCGCGCGCGTGCTCGGCCGCACCGGCTTCGGCAGCGTCGCCGCGGGCGGCCTGCTGTCGCTGCCCGGCATGATGTGCACGTGCTGTGCGGCGCCGGTCGTCGCGGGGCTGCGTGCGCGCCATGCATCGCCGGGCGGTGCGGTCGCGTTCTGGCTCGGCAACACGGTGCTGAACCCGGCGGCGCTGGTGTTCATGGGCTTCGTGCTCGGCTGGCACTGGAGTGCGCTGCGCCTCGTGCTCGGCATCGCGATGGTGTTCGGGATCGGCTATCTGCTGAACCGCATCGCACGCCCTGAAGACCGCAGCATCGACGATGCGCAGCTCGCCGCGCTGGCGGCCGAGCAGGCCGCGGCCGGCAATCCGTTCGTCCGCTGGATGAAGCTGCTCGCGCGCATGGCCGTGCGGCTCGTGCCCGAATACATCGTGCTCGTGCTGCTGCTCGGCGCCGCGCGCGCATGGCTGTTCCCGCATATCGGCCCGGACATCGGCAATCATCTCGGCTGGATCATTGCATTCGCGGTCGCGGGCATGCTGTTCGTGATCCCGACGGCCGGCGAGGTGCCGATCATCCAGGCGATGCTGTCGCTCGGCATGGGCGTTGGCCCGGCCGCCGCGCTGCTGATGACGTTGCCGCCGGTCAGCGTGCCGTCGCTCGCGATGCTCGCGCGTTCGTTCAAGCCTTACATGCTGGCCATCGTCGCGACGCTCGTCGTCGTATTCGGGATCGCGAGCGGCCTGCTCGCGGTCGCGCTCGGGTTCTGACGCGCGCAAGCGGCGCGCCAAACGGGCGCAATCGTCGTATTCATCCGGCGCCGCCGTTTCACGCGTGCGGCGCCATTTACAAGAAGCAAACAGGAAAACGCATGACCCAACCGAAGATCCATCCTCGACTCGAAAAGGCGCTGACGCGCGGCGATCTCGCGATCCGCCAGGCCAATTCCGCGCGGGCGACTGCCGTGCTGAACGCACTCGGCACGATGATCATCGAGGCCTCCGCAACGATCGGCGTCGAGGCCAGCATCGACATTCCGCAAGGCGATCGCATCTACGATCCGGTCAACGGCCTGTGGCCGCAGAAGATGCTGGTGTCGTTCGACGGCCCGGTGGACGAAGCCGACAAGGAAGAGCTGCGCACGGTCTATCTGCTGGCCGACGATCCGGGCACGCAGTTTCGCGTCGAATGGCATCGCGCGGACGGCAAGCTCGGCCGCCAGGAAGGCGGCCCGCTCGCGACCGTCGCGTTCCTGACCGACGTCGAAATCCCGTGGAGCGACGACGACGAGTAAGGTCGTCGCAGGAAGCCGGCGCCCGTGCGCCGGCCGTCAGCGCATCATCCGCCGCCGGAACAGCCACGCGGACAGCAGGAATCCGCCGACCGCGTAACCGGCGAGCACCGCGACATGCAGCGCGACGTCGGTTGCCGGCCGGCCGAGCATCGCGGGCCGGATCAGCTCGACGGCATTCGCGAGCGGCAGCGCCTGCGCCGCGTGTTGCGCGATCGGCGGCAACTGCGTGATCGGGAAGAACACGCCCGACAGCAGCAGCATCGGCGTCAGCACGAGCGTCTGATAAAACATGAAGAAATCGTAGGACGGCGCGAGCGCCGTGACGATCATCGCGATGCTGGCAAACGCGAGGCCTGCGAGCACGATCACGGGCAGCGCCGCGAGCATCGACGGAAACTGCGCATAGCCGAGCGCCCCCGCGACGAGCATGATCGCGGCCCCCGACAGCATCGCCTTGCTGGCTCCCCAAACGATCTCGCCGAGCACGATGTCGCCGAGCGCGAGCGGCGTATGCATGATCGCTTCCCACGTGCGCTGCACGTGCATGCGCGAGAACCCCGAATACATCGACTCGAAGCTCGCGGACATCATCACGCTCGACCCGACCGTGCCGGCCGCGAGGAACGCGATATACGACACGCCGTCGACATGGCCGAGCATCAGCCCGAGCCCGAACCCCAGCCCGAACAGATAGATCATCGGATCGGCAAGATTGCCGAACATCGACGCGAGCGCGAGCTTGCGCCAGACGAGATAGTTGCGCCGCCAGACGGCGATCCAGTTGGTCGCGTTCGCGGGCATCGCAATCGCGAAGCGCGACACGCGCGGCGGTGCCGACGGTGCGGCGGTCGAATAGTTGCGGACATCCATGATCGATCAGTCCTGCATTTCGCGGCCGGTGAGCCGCAGGAACACATCTTCAAGATTGGCCGGGCGATGCAGATAGCGCAACCCCGTGCGACCCTTGAGTCGCGCGCTCAGCGGTTCCGGATCGCTCACGTAGCAGAACAGCGTCTCGCCGCTGATCTCGGTGTGCTTCGCGAACGCCGACAGCTCGTCACGCAGCGTGGCCGGATCGGGCCCGTAGATCTCGATCACGTCGCAGCCGATCTCCGATTCGATCAGCGCGTGCGGCGCGCCTTCGGCGATCTTGCGGCCTTCCTCGATCACGCACAGGCGGTCGCACAGGCGCTCGGCTTCTTCCATGAAGTGCGTGGTGATCAGGATCGTCTTGCCGCGCGCGAGCAGCGAGCGCAGCCGCTCCCACATGAGGTGACGCGCCTGCGGGTCGAGGCCCGTCGTCGGCTCGTCGAGCACCAGCACGTCCGGATCGTTGACGAGCGCGCGCGCGAGCGTCAGGCGGCGCTTCATGCCGCCCGACAGCTCGCCGACCTTCGCATCGGCCTTGTTCTCGAGCTTCGCGAATTCGAGCAGCGGCTTCACGAGCGCGTGCGCGGCCTGCGCCGACATGCCGAAGTAGCGGCTGAAGACGAGCAGGTTCTCGCGCACGGTGAAGTCGGGGTCGAGATTGTCGAACTGCGGGACGACCCCGACGCGCTGGCGCGCATGCCGCGCACGCGATGGAACCGGTTCGCCGCAGAGCGAAATGGTGCCTGCATCGGGATGCGTGAGGCCGAGCAGCATTTTCAGCGTGGTGGTCTTGCCGGCGCCGTTCGGCCCGAGCAGGCCGTAGCATTCGCCGGCCTGGACGGTGAAGGACAGGCCGTTGACGACGAGCTTGTCGCCATAGTGCTTCTCGACGTTCCGGAAATCGATCGGTGCAACGGACATGGGCATGTTGTCGTTGTAGGCGGCGCGGAAGCGTTCCGCTGCCGGATGCGTGGCCGGTTGACGAACCGATCGGACGATTGCGTGTCACACGGGCATGACCGAAGCGCACGACGCCGGCGCCTGATGGCCCGCTGGAGTACGAACGGGCCATTCTAGTGCATCGGCTGCGTCTCTTCAGGGCATGCCTGCACGGTGCGATGCATGGTCGCACCGATCGTGCACTGCATCATCGCGCACGAGCCGAGCGGGGCGAATCAGCGTTTTCCATCCCTTGCGTCCTGAATTGCGGCGCACCATGATGAATGCGTAGGCTCGGTGTTGTGACAGGGAGGTTTCATGGCTAGCTACAACAAGATTTTGCTGTGTTACGACGGCACGCTCGAAGGACGCAAGGCACTGCGTTGCGGCGCCAATCTCGCGATGGATCTGAAGGCCGAGACGCATTTGCTGTCGGTGGTCGACATGCGCTCGAGCATTGCACAGAGCGCGGGTTTGCTGACCGACGTCGCATGTGGCCGGTTCGAGGAAACCGCGCGTGAAATCCTGCAGGAAGGGGTGAACTGGCTGCGCGAGCGCGGCGTGCAGGCCGAAGGCCATTTCGCGTTCGGCTATCCGATCGACGAAATCGCGAATCTTGCGACGGAGCTGAAGGCCGACCTCGTCGTCGTCGGCCATCGGTGCCGTAGCGGGTTGTCCAGATGGTGGATGGGGTCGGGCAACACGCAACTGCTCGATCGCGTGAACTGCAGCATTCTGGTTGCGTGTTCGTCGGCGCAGGAGCAGAAGGAAGAAATCGCGCGGGAGCGTGAAGCGGCCACGGCGAACGGCAAATGATCCAATGATTCGATGACTGCCTGACCGGCGAATCGCGCCGGTCGGGCGTCGGCCACGTCCGTCGGGCGGGCGCTGACCGCGGCCACTCAAAACCGGTCAAGCGCGCAGGTCGATCGCGGACAACTTCCACGAGAACAGGCCGAAGCGGTGGAATATCGCCGCATAGCGCGTGCCGTCGGCACTGCGCTGGTAGGTCACGACGAATTCATCGATATTCCGGTAACCGGCGCTGGTTTGCTGCTGGTGCGGCACATGCGTTGCATCGACCGGGCTGGCCGGTGCGGCAGCGGCGGGTGGTGCCGATGACGCAGCCGTAGAGGCCGTGTTGCTACCCGGAGCGGCTGCGCTTGCCGGTGGAGCCGGATTGGCCGCCGGCGCCGCCGGCGTATTGCTGCCTGGCGGCAGATTCGACCATTCAGGTGGGCGCTCTCCTGGATTGCCACGCGGTGGCAATCCGCTCATCAGCGCGGCTACGCCTTCCGGGGTCGCGTACGCATCGACCAGCGGGCCGATCAGTGCCGACCCGATCAGCGCACCGATCACCGCGAACGGATTGTTCTTCTTCACCGCGTCGATCCGGCGCATCAACTCTTCCGTGACCTGCTGCTTCAGGCTGATGCGCAGCGACGGGAAATCGACATATTCACTGATGGCCTGTGCATCGCGCGCATCGATCGCCGATTTCAGGCGACCGAGCGCGACGTACGGCGATGCGTAGGCATAGCCGATCGCCGTAACGATGGCGACGGCCAGCACGACGATCAGAAGGGGCTTGAGCCGCCATGCGCGGCCCGAAGATCCGGTCACGTTGCCTCCGGTGCGGGGATGTTCCGCAATCAGAGACCGCCGGGCGTGGCCGATCGTTCCTCTGCGATGCAGCGATCGATCATCCGGCATACGGCATCGATCGTGCCGACCATGATCAGGCGCGAACGGCCGTGATAGACGCGCACCGGTGCACGGCGCGCGGGTTCGGCGTGATTCAGGCCGGCGTTCAGCGATACCCGCGCGAAAGCGGGGAGCGCCGACGGCAGCAGGGACGCCTGCCGTTCGACTGCGACTTCTTCTTGCACAGGCGCCGCCGCGGACAGCGGTGCGCAGGGCGTGCGGCCGCGCAGGTGACGCAGGCGGCCGAATTGACGGAAAGGCAGCAGACGGGCAAGGCGTTCCATGATGTTCTCCTCAGCGAGACGGAATGTCAGAGTTCGCCCGAGCGAATCAGCCCGACGGCGATGCCTTCCAGCGCGAATTCCGCGCTGCCGGCCTTGACGAAGATGTTTTCGTAATCGGGGTTCTCCGCGATCAGCTCGAGACCGCCAGGCCGGCGCATCAGGCGCTTGACCGTGACGTCGTCGCCGAGACGCGCGACGATGATCTGGCCGTCCTTCGCTTCCGTGCGCTTCTGCACGGCGAGGAGGTCGCCGTCGAGGATGCCGGCGTCGCGCATCGACAGGCCGCGCACTTTCAGCAGGTAATCGGGCTTGCTGGAGAACAGCGCGGGATCGCACGCGTAATGCTGCGAGATGTGCTCCTGCGCAAGGATCGGGCTACCGGCCGCGACGCGGCCGACGAGCGGCAGCGACAACTGCATCAGGGCGGCGTGCGGCAACGTGAACTGGTGCGGGGCATCGTCGATGCCGAGCAGGCGGATGCCGCGCGACGCGCCGGCGGCCAGCTCGATCACACCCTTGCGCGCCAGCGCGCGCAGGTGCTCCTCGGCCGCATTCGGCGAACTGAAGCCCAGTTCGGCCGCGATCTCGGCACGGGTGGGCGGGAATCCGGAGCGCTCGATCGCGCGACGGATCAAGTCGAACACTTGCTGCTGACGGGCGGTGAGTTTGGTCATGGCTCAACTGTATGGATAGACAGTGAGCTGTATTTTTATACAGTAGTCCGCGAATTTCAAGTGTTACGTGAGGTTCGACGCGATCGCGCCGGTTCCGACGCGATTTCACGACGCCCGGACGCCGGTTCATCTGCCACAACCGTCCATCCCGTCTGCGTTAGCACTTTTGAGTATTAAAAAATAAGGAACGATTATTTTTAATCATGTAACCCGTTCGTTAGACTGGCCCGACATCGCAATACCGACAACACTGGAGAACCAAGGATGGGCAAGCGCAATACGGGGCTGGTGGGCGGAGTGGGCCGCCTGATCGCAACACTCGCGCTGGGCGCGGCGGCGGCGCTGGGCGTCGCGACGCACGCACAGGCCGATACGACCTTCCTGAACGTGTCGTACGACCCGACGCGCGAGCTGTATCAGGACTTCAACCAGGCGTTCGGCAAGGAGTGGAAGGCGAAGACGGGCGAGACCGTCAACTTCAAGCAGTCGCACGGCGGTTCGGGCGCGCAGGCGCGCTCGGTGCTCGACGGCCTGCAGGCCGACGTCGTCACGCTGGCGCTCGCGTACGACATCGATGCGCTCGCGAACAAGGGGCTCGTCAACAAGGACTGGCAGAAGCGCCTGCCCGACAACGCGTCGCCGTACACGTCGACGATCGTGTTCCTGGTGCGCAAGGGCAATCCGAAGGGGATCAAGGACTGGGACGACCTGACCAAGCCGGGCATCTCGATCGTCACGCCGAATCCGAAGACGTCGGGCGGCGCGCGCTGGAACTACCTGGCCGCATGGGCGTATGCGGTGCACAAGCCGGGCGGCAACGAGCAGACGGCGAAGGAATTCGTCACGAAGCTCTACAAGAACGCAGGCGTGCTCGATTCGGGCGCGCGCGGCGCGACCACGAGCTTCGTGCAACGCGGGATCGGCGACGTGCTGATCGCATGGGAAAACGAGGCATTCCTGTCGGTCAAGGAATTCGGCACCGACAAGTTCGAGATCGTCGTGCCGTCGGTGAGCATCCTGGCCGAGCCGCCCGTCGCGGTGGTGGACAAGGTGGTCGACAAGAAGGGCACGCGCAAGCTGGCCGATGCGTACCTGAACTTCCTGTACAGCCCGCAGGGCCAGGAGATCGCGGCGCGCAACTACTACCGGCCGCGTTCGAAGAACGTGCCGGCGGAGCTGACGAAGCAGTTCCCGAAGCTGAAGCTGTACACGGTCGACGATACCTTCGGCGGCTGGACGAATGCGCAGAAGACGCATTTTGCGGACGGCGGCGTGTTCGATTCGATCTACAAGCCGCAGTAACGCCATAACGACAGCGGCGCGCCACGATAGCGCGCCGCATCCCCGACGGGCCGCCGGCGCGATTCACTGCGCCGGCGTTTGCGTCGGACCCATGAGCAGCATCGACCCAGCAAGAGCATCCGATGACGACGTACACCTTTCGCAAGCCGAGCGCGCTGCCCGGTTTCGGCGTGACGCTAGGCATCACGGTGGCCTATTTGAGCCTCGTGGTGCTGATACCGCTCGCCGCCACGTTCCTGAAGACCGCGACGCTGTCGTGGGACCAGTTCGTCACCGCCGTCACGTCGCCGCGCGTGCTCGCGTCGTACCGGCTGACGTTCTCCGCCGCGCTCGGCGGCGCGCTGATCAACGCCGTGTTCGGCTTTCTTGTCGCCTGGGTTCTGGTGCGCTACACGTTTCCGTTCAAGCGCCTCGTCGATGCGGTCGTCGATTTGCCGTTTGCGCTCCCGACGTCGGTCGCCGGCATTTCGCTCGCGGCCGTTTACGCGACCAACGGCTGGGTCGGCCAGTATCTCGCGCCGCTCGGCATCAAGATCGCGTTCACGCCGGCCGGTGTGCTGGTCGCGCTGACCTTCATCGGGCTGCCGTTCGTCGTGCGCACGGTGCAGCCGGTGCTCGAGGATTTCGAGCGCGAGCAGGAGGAGGCCGCCGCATGCCTCGGCGCGTCGCGCTGGCTGACGTTCCGCCGCGTCGTGCTGCCGGCCGTGCTGCCGGCGCTCCTCACCGGTTTCGCGCTCGCGTTCGCACGCGCGCTCGGCGAATACGGCTCGGTGATCTTCATCGCCGGCAACGTGCCGATGAAATCCGAGATCACGTCGCTGCTCATCATCACTAAGCTCGAGCAGTACGACTACGCGGGCGCGACCGCGCTGGCGGTCGTGATGCTGGTCGTGTCGTTCCTGATGCTGCTGCTGATCAACACGCTGCAGTGGTATCTGCAGCGTCGTACGAGCAAGGGCGCGAGCGGCCCGGCGCCCGCCACCGTCGCCGTAGCAGCAGGAGGCCAGCAATGAGCCAGGAGGCCACCGTCGTGCTGAAAACCCCGTCGCCGGCCGCGCGTGCCACGAAGCGGCTCGACCCCGTCAGCGAGTCGCGCGTCGTGCGCTGGCTGCTCACGGGCATCGCGCTGGCGTTCCTCGCGTTTTTCCTCGTCGTGCCGCTCGCCGCGGTGTTCGTCGAGGCGCTGCGCAAGGGCGTCGGCTTCTATTTCGAATCGCTGGCCGATCCCGATGCGTGGTCGGCGATCAAGCTGACACTGACCGTCGCCGTGATCGCGGTGCCGTTGAACCTCGTGTTCGGCGTGTGCGCATCGTGGGCGATCGCGAAGTTCGAATTCCGCGGCAAGGCGCTGCTGACGACGCTGATCGACCTGCCGTTCTCGGTGTCGCCGGTGATCTCGGGCCTCGTGTACGTGCTGCTGTTCGGCGCGCAGGGCTGGTTCGGGCCGTGGCTGCAGGATCACGACGTGCAGATCATTTTCGCGGTGCCGGGCATCGTGCTCGCGACGATCTTCGTCACGTTCCCGTTCGTCGCGCGCGAGCTGATTCCGCTGATGCAGGCGCAAGGCACCGACGAGGAAGAAGCCGCGCGCGTGCTCGGCGCGTCGGGCTGGCAGATCTTCCGTCGCGTGACGCTGCCGAACGTGAGGTGGGGCCTGCTGTACGGCGTGATCCTGTGCAATGCGCGCGCGATGGGCGAGTTCGGCGCGGTGTCGGTCGTGTCCGGCCACATCCGCGGCGTGACCGACACGATGCCGCTGCACGTGGAGATCCTATACAACGAATACAACTTCGCGGCGGCGTTCGCGGTGGCGTCGGTGCTGGCGCTGCTCGCGCTCGTCACGCTCGCGCTGAAGCTGATCGCCGAGCGTCATCTGGCGGCCGAACTGGCCGACGCGCACGACGCCGTTCCCGCACATGCCGGCCCCGTCGGCGCCGTTTCGTCGAAATCGTAAAGAGGCAACCAGAATGGGTATCACCGTCCGTAACCTTCAGAAGCGCTTCGGCGATTTCACGGCGCTCGACAACGTATCGCTCGACTTCCCGCCGGGCGAGCTGGTCGCGCTGCTCGGGCCGTCCGGCTGCGGCAAGACCACGCTGCTGCGCGTGATCGCGGGCCTCGAGCACGCGGATGCCGGCCAGGTCGTGCTGCAGGGGCTCGACGTGGCATCGGTCGGCGCACGCGACCGCCAGGTCGGTTTCGTGTTCCAGCACTACGCGCTGTTCCGCCACATGACGGTGTTCGAGAACGTCGCATTCGGGCTGCGCGTGAAGCCGCGCCGCGAGCGGCCGTCGGAAGCCGCGATCCGCGAGAAGGTGCACGAACTGCTCAAGCTCGTGCAGCTCGACTGGCTCGCGCAGCGCTATCCGTCCGAGCTGTCGGGCGGCCAGCGCCAGCGTATCGCGCTCGCCCGGGCGCTCGCGGTCGAGCCGAAGGTGCTGCTGCTCGACGAGCCGTTCGGCGCGCTCGACGCGAAGGTCCGCAAGGAGCTGCGCGGCTGGCTGCGTCGTCTGCACGACGACCTGCACATCTCGACGATCTTCGTCACGCACGACCAGGAGGAGGCGCTGGAAGTCGCGGACCGCATCGTCGTGCTGAACCGCGGCCACGTCGAGCAGGTCGGCAGCCCGCAGGACGTCTACGATCATCCGCAGAGCGCATTCGTCTACGAATTCCTCGGCGCGGCCAACCGGTTGCCGGGCACGGTCGCCGGGCGTGGCTTCGTCGCCGAGGGGGCGGCCGCGCCGATCAAGGTCGACGCCGATTTCGCCGGCCCCGCGAACGCCTATGTGCGCCCGCACGACCTGCAGCTGTGGCCGGTTGGCGAAGCAGGGCACCGCGACGGCATCGCGGTGGACGTGCGCCGCGTGATCCCGCTGGGCGGCTCGGTGCGCGTGGAGCTCGAGGCGCGCGCGGGTGGCGCGCTCGAGGCCGAACTCGATCGCGATGCATGGCGGGCGCTGTCGCTGCAGGTCGGCGACGGTGCGACGGCGGTGCCGCGCGCGGTGCGTGTGTTTCCCGCGCGTTGACGAGAAAATGCAGGGCAGGGGGCGGGATACGCTCGGAATCGACAATCAAACAACGACAGCCTAAGAGGCATACCCATGAATTTTCAGCAATTGCGGTTCGTGCGCGAAGCGGTGCGCCAGAACATGAACCTGACGGAAGTCGCGAACGTGCTGTACACGTCGCAGTCGGGCGTGTCGAAGCAGATCAAGGATCTCGAGGATGAGCTGGGCGTCGACATCTTCATCCGGCGCGGCAAGCGGCTGACGGGGCTCACGGAGCCCGGCAAGGCCGTGCACCAGCTGATCGAGCGGATGCTGCTCGACGCCGAGAACCTGCGCCGCGTCGCGCGCCAGTTCGCCGACCAGGACAGCGGCCACCTCGTCGTCGCGACGACGCACACGCAGGCGCGCTACGCGCTGCCGAAGGTGATCCGCCAGTTCACCGACGTGTTCCCGAAGGTGCATCTCGCGCTGCGCCAGGGCAGCCCGCAGCAGATCGCGCAGATGATTTTGAACGGCGAGGCCGATCTCGGCATTTCGACCGAAGCGCTCGACCGCTATCCGGACATCGTCACGTTCCCGTGCTATTCGTGGCACCACACGGTCGTCGTGCCGAAGGGCCATCCGCTCGTCGGCCGCGAGAACCTGACGCTCGAGGAAATCGCCGAGTACCCGATCATCACGTACGACCAGGACTTCACGGGCCGCTCGCACATCGACCAGGCGTTCACGCAGGCGGGCGCCGTGCCCGACGTCGTGCTGACCGCGATCGACGCGGACGTGATCAAGACCTATGTCGAGCTCGGCATGGGGATCGGCGTGGTCGCGGCGATGGCCTACGATCCGCAGCGCGACACGGGGCTCGTCGCGCTCGATACGCAGCACCTGTTCGAAGCGAGTACGACGCGGGTCGGGCTGCGCAAGGGCGCGTTCCTGCGCGCGTATGCGTACCGGCTGATCGAGATGTTCGCGCCGCATCTGAACGAAGCGGAAATCGCGGGGCTGTTGCGCGAAGCCGTTTGACGGCAGCGCGTCGCGCGTCATCCGCGCGCTCACCGCGGATGGCGCGACATACCGGCGCGGGTCGTCATGTATTGGGCAGCGGCAGGCGATTTGCCGCTGCCTGGGTGATTCGACTCACCGTATCATCGACCGCCATCGCGGTTTCCGTCCGATTCTTCGCCGCGCGCGGCGAACGACATGTATTCGCTTGCCGACCCAACGACAAGAACAAGAGGGTGCGCGTGTACGCCTCGTTTCGGGTTCGGCCATCTGCCATATCGAGCGATCCATTGGCCGGCAAATGTGATTCAATGCGCGTGAATGCCGGGTGACGTGCGCTCGGGCCGTCCGTTGGTCGCCATCCTGCCGGCCGGATCGCACCAGCGATGCAACGCGAAACACCGGAACGAAGTGCGAAAGGCAAAGCCGGCAGCCCGTCCGCCTTCAAGAAACAACGCACATGGATCGCCGGTCCCGGCACGCTCGGAGACCTACCGCGCAGCACGCAACACGCGTGACGAAGAGGTAAACAATGAATCTGAAATGGCTTCTCTTTTCGTTCGAAGGCCGGATCGAGCGCCTGCCGTGGTGGATCTACGCGCTGGTTTCCACGGTGCTCAGCGCGATTTTCGATGCGGGTTCCCGCGGTGCGCCGGAAGACGATCTGCCGCCGCTGGTGATGCTGGTGGCCGTCGTCATCGCGGTCGTCGCGGTGTGGTCGTCGATTGCGGTCGGCGTGAAGCGGCTGCACGACATCGACAAGTCGGGATGGTGGATGCTGCTGCTGTTCGTGCCGATCGTCGGCGCGCTCGCGTTGTTCGTGATGAACGGCTTCATCGCCGGCACGCCGCATGCAAACCGCTTCGGCGAGCCGCCGTCGGCCGATGAGGACGAACCGGCGCCGCGGGGCCCGGCGTGACTCGCGCTCCGAATAAACCCTTAAATATTGATCAGACAGGTTGCACACCGACGCGAATCGGTACAGCATAGCCTTCACTCCGCCGGCGTCCCGCCGGCGGCGGCGCGTAAACGACAGCACGCGCCAGGCAGTCGGCCGTCTGCCTCGCTTCCATTCCGTGGTACCGACAGCAGCATCGATGGCCATTGCCCGGGTAGTGTGGCGCAAACGTTTGCTCACATTAAAACAACAGTCGAACAATAGTCCGGCCCTTAGGGGCCGGTCGCCAGGAGATGAGTATGAATGTCCTCTTTCGCCGTCGCTTCCTGACCGCCGCGCTCGCCGCCGTCGCGGTCGCCGCCGCACCGGCCGTCCACGCGCAATCGGCAGCCAAGCCGAAGGTCGCGCTCGTGATGAAGTCGCTCGCCAACGAGTTCTTCCTGACGATGGAAACGGGCGCGAAGGAATACCAGAAACACAACGCGGGCCAGTTCGACCTGATCACCAACGGCATCAAGGACGAAACCGACACCGCGAACCAGATCCGCATCGTCGAGCAGATGATCGTGTCGAAGGTCGACGCGATCGTGCTCGCGCCGGCCGATTCGAAGGCGCTCGTGCCGGTCGTGAAGAAGGCGGTCGACGCCGGCATCGTCGTCGTGAACATCGACAACCGGCTCGATCCCGACGTGCTGAAATCGAAGAACCTGAACGTGCCGTTCGTCGGCCCGGACAACCGCAAGGGCGCGCGCAAGATCGGCGATTACCTCGCGAAGCGGCTGAAGGCGGGCGACCAGGTCGGCATCGTCGAAGGCGTGTCGACGACGACCAATGCGCAGCAGCGCACGGCCGGCTTCCAGGACGCGATGAAGGCGGGCGGGATGAAGGTCGTGTCGGTGCAGTCCGGCGAATGGGAGATCGACAAGGGCAATGCGGTCGCCGCCGCGATGCTCAACGAATACCCGAACCTGAAGGCGCTGCTGTGCGGCAACGACAACATGGCGATCGGCGCCGTGTCGGCCGTGCGCGCGGCCGGCAAGCAGGGCAAGGTGCTCGTGGTCGGCTACGACAACATCAACGCGATCAAGCCGATGCTGAAGGACGGCCGCGTGCTCGCGACCGCCGATCAGTACGCGGCGAAGCAGGCCGTGTTCGGTATCGACACGGCGCTCAAGGCGATTGCGGAGCATCGCAAGCAGGCCGACATGTCGGGCGTGGTCGAGACGCCGGTGGATCTCGTGACGAAGTGACGCGGCCCCGATGCGGCCGCCGCCCTCAAGAATCGGGCGCGGCGGCCGTTATCCGGGGTGAGCGCGATCACGGCCACTGCATGCACATGCACTTGTGAGCGTCACACCCGCGCGCCGCGTGCGCGCGGCCGCAACCAGGATCGCGATGGACCCGACTTTCCAACCCTCCCGCGCAGCCGCTCCCGTGCTGTCCGTCTCCGGCGTCGGCAAGACCTATGCCGAACCCGTGCTCGCCGACGTCACGCTGACGCTCGAGGCGGGCCACGCGCTCGCGTTGACGGGCGAGAACGGCGCCGGCAAGAGCACGCTGTCGAAGATCATCGGCGGGCTCGTCGAGCCGACCGCCGGCACGATGCAGCTCGGCGGCATGCCGTATGCGCCGGCGAGCCGGACGCAGGCCGAGGCACTCGGCGTGCGCATGGTGATGCAGGAGCTGAACCTGCTGCCGACACTGACGGTCGCCGAAAACCTGTTCCTGAACCGCCTGCCGCGGCGCTTCGGGATCATCGATCGCGCGCGGCTGCGCGACGATGCGCGGGCCGCGATGGCGCAGGTCGGGCTCGACGCGGTCGATCCCGATACGCCGGTCGGCGCGCTCGGCATCGGCCACCAGCAGATGGTCGAGATCGCACGCAACCTGATCGGCGACTGCCGTGTGCTGATTCTCGACGAACCGACCGCGATGCTGACCGCGCGTGAAGTCGAGTTGCTGTTCGAGCAGATCGACCGGCTGAAGGCGCGCGGCGTCGCGATCGTCTACATCTCGCACCGGCTCGAGGAACTCGCGCGGGTCGCCGAGCGCGTCGCAGTGCTGCGCGACGGCCGGCTCGTCCATGCGGGCGACATGGCGGCGACGACGTCCGACGGGCTGGTCACGCTGATGGTCGGGCGCGAGATCGGCGAGCACATCGATCTTGGCGAGCGTCATATCGGCGCGCCGCGGCTCGTCGTGTCGGGCCTCAGCCGCGGGACGGCGGTGCGCGACGTGTCGCTCGAGGTGCGCGCGGGCGAGATCTTCGGCATTTCTGGGTTGATCGGTGCGGGACGTACCGAGCTGTTGCGGCTGATCTACGGCGCGGATGCGCCGGACGCGGGGACGATCGCGATCGGCCAGCCGCCGAAGCCGGTGCGGATCGGTTCGCCCGTCGAGGCGGTGAAGCAGGGCATCGCGCTGATCACCGAGGATCGCAAGGGCGAAGGGCTGCTGCTGACGCAGTCGATCACCGCGAACGTGTCGCTCGGCCAGCTCGACCGGCTCGCGCGCGGCGGGATCGTCGACGGCGCGCGCGAAACGGCGCTCGCCGAGCAGCAGATCGACGCGCTGCGGATCCGCACGCACGGCGCGACGCAGGCGGTCGGCGAGCTGTCGGGCGGCAACCAGCAGAAGGTCGTGATCGGCCGCTGGCTCGCACGCGACATGGGCGTGCTGCTGTTCGACGAGCCGACGCGCGGGATCGACGTCGGCGCAAAGTTCGAGATCTACACTTTGATGGGCGCGCTCGCGCGCGAAGGCCGCGCGCTCGTCGTCGTGTCGAGCGACCTGCGCGAGCTGATGCTGATCTGCGACCGGATCGGCGTGATGTCGGCCGGGCGCATGACCGCCGTGTTCGAGCGCGGCAACTGGACCCAGGATGCGCTGCTGGCCGCGGCGTTCGCCGGCTTCGGCCGCGAGACGCCGCCGGGCGGCGCGCAGCATCCGGACGCGGGGCAGGCGCAAGGCGCTGCTCGCGGCACTTCGAATACAGGACGACCGCAATGACCCAGCCTCCCGTAACCCCGACCGACGCAGGCGCGCAGCAGGACGTGACGGGGCGCCGTGCGCGCACGCTGTCCGGCACGCGGCTCGGCCTGTCGAACTACCTCGGGCTCGCCGGTGCGCTCGCCGCGATGATTGCGCTGTTTTCGGTGCTGAGCTCGCATTTCCTGACCTACGATACGTTCAGCACGATCGCGAACCAGATTCCCGATCTCGTCGTGATGTCGGTCGGGATGACCTTCGTGCTGATCATCGCCGGGATCGACCTGTCGGTCGGCTCGGTGCTCGCGCTCGCCGCGTCGATGGTCAGCGTCGCCGCGCTGAAATGGCAGTGGGGGCCGCTGCCGGCCGCGCTGATCGGCATCGCGGTCGCGACCGCGACGGGTGCGCTGACCGGCGCGGTTACCGTCGGCTGGCGGATCCCGTCGTTCATCGTGTCGCTCGGCGTGCTGGAGGCCGCGCGCGGCCTCGCATACCAGCTGACGAATTCGCGCACGGCCTACATCGGCGACGCGTTTGATTTCCTGTCGAACCCGATCACGCTCGGCATCTCGCCGGCGTTCCTGATCGCGGTCGCGGTGATGATCGCGGCCCAGTTCGTGCTGACGCGCACCGTGTTCGGACGCTATCTCGTCGGGATCGGCACGAACGAAGAAGCGGTCCGACTTGCAGGGGTTAACCCGAGGCCGTATAAAATTCTCGTATTCGCATTGATGGGCGCCCTCGCAGGGCTGGCGTCGTTGTTCCAGATTTCGCGGCTCGAGGCGGCCGACCCGAATGCGGGCGTCGGTCTCGAACTGCAGGTGATTGCCGCCGTCGTGATCGGCGGCACGAGCCTGATGGGCGGGCGCGGCTCGGTGATCAGCACGTTCTTCGGCGTGTTGATCATCTCCGTGCTGGCCGCGGGGCTGGCGCAGATCGGTGCGAACGAGCCGACGAAACGGATCATCACCGGCGCGGTGATCGTGGTGGCGGTCGTGCTCGATACGTATCGCAGCCGGCGCACCCGCGTGCGGTAGAAAGACAGACAGAACAGACCAGAGAGAAACGGGAAATGGCGACGATCAAGGATGTGGCGGCCATGGCGGGCGTGTCGTTTACGACCGTCTCGCACGTGGTGAACAATTCGCGGCCGGTGTCCGCGGATGTGCGTGCGAAGGTCGAGGGCGCAATCCGCGAGCTGAATTACGTGCCGTCGGCCGTGGCGCGCTCGTTGAAGGCGCGTGCGACGGCGACCATCGGCCTTGTCGTGCCGAACAGCACGAATCCGTACTTCGCCGAGCTTGCGCGCGGGATCGAGGACCAGTGTGCGGCCAATGGCTATTGCGTGTTCTTCTGCAACTCGGACGACGATCCCGTCAAGCAGCGCAACTACCTGCGCGTGCTGCAGGAAAAGCGCATCGACGGGCTGATCGTCGCATCGGCCGGCGAGGATGCGGTGCTCGCTCAGACGCTCGCGGATATCCACGCGCCGCTCGTCGTCGTCGACCGCAACATCGAGGGGCTCGCGGCCGACCTCGTGCAGATCGACCACGAGCGCGGTGCGTACCTGGCGACGCGTCACCTGCTCGAGCTCGGGCACGCGAAGATCGGCTGCATCACGGGGCCGACCGACACGGCGGTCAGCGCCATGCGCGTGCATGGCTTCATCCGCGCGATGGCCGAGCGCGGGGTCGACATCGTGCCGGGCGCGATCGCGGAAAGCGACTTCTCGTGCCTCGGCGGTTATCACGCGGCGTCGCGGCTGTTCGAATCGGTGCGGCCGAGCGCGATCTTCGCGGGCAACGACCTGATGGGCGTCGGCGCGCTGCGCGCGGCGGCCGAGCGCGGCATGCGCGTGCCCGACGACTGTTCGATCATCGGGTTCGACGACATCGAATTCTCCCGCTACACGTATCCGGCCCTGTCGACGGTCGGCCAGTCGGTGCGCGCGCTCGGCGAAATGGCCGCGCAGACGCTGATCGAGCGCATCGGCGGCGGCTCGACCGCCGTGCCGAGCCGCCGCCGCGTCGTGTCGCCGCGCCTCGTGCTGCGCGAATCGACGGCGGTCTATCGCGAGCCGCCGGCCTCCGGCGGTCGCGCATGACGGCGCCCGCGGCAGGCACCGGCCGCGTGACGGTGGTCGGCAGCCTCAACATGGATCTCGTCGTGCGCGCGCCGCGCCTGCCGCTGCCGGGCGAAACGCTCGCCGGTCATGCGTTCGCGCAGGCGGCGGGCGGCAAGGGCGGCAACCAGGCCGTCGCGGCCGCCCGGCTCGGCGCGCAGGTCGCGATGATCGGCTGCGTCGGCGCGGATGCGCACGGCACGGCCCTGCGCACGGGGCTCGAAGCCGAGGGGATCGACTGTGCGGGGCTCGCGACGAGCGCGTCGGCGTCGACCGGCGTCGCGCTGATCGTCGTCGACGATGCGAGCCAGAACGCGATCGTGATCGTCGCGGGCGGCAACGGCGAGGTCACGACCGAGACGGTCGCCCGGCACGAGGCCGCACTGGCGTCGGCCGACGTGCTGATCTGCCAGCTCGAGACGCCGCCGGACGCGGTGTTCGCGGCGCTGTCGGCCGGGCGGCGGCTCGGCCGCACCGTGGTGCTCAATCCGGCTCCGGCTGTCGCACCGCTGCCGGACGGCTGGCTGCCGCTCGTCGATTACCTGATCCCGAACGAGGTCGAGGCCGCCGCGCTGACCGCACTGCCGGTGCGCGACCCGGCGGAGGCGGAAGCCGCCGCGCGCGTGCTGCAGGCAGGCGGCGCGCGCAACGTGCTGGTGACGCTCGGCGCGCGCGGCGTGCTGGCGCTGACGGCCGATGGCGCGGCGCGGCATTATCCGGCGCCTGCCGTGCAGGCCGTCGACACGACGGCGGCCGGCGATACCTTCATCGGCGGCTTTTCCGCACGGCTCGCGGCCGGCGCGGACGTCGATACGGCCATCCGCTTCGCGCAACGCGCCGCGGCACTGTCGGTCACCCGAGCGGGCGCGCAGCCGTCGATTCCCACGCTGGCCGAACTGGCCGAATAGGGCCTGATCAAGCATCTCGGCCGGTACGTTGCAAACGACGGCCGGCCGCCCACCTGCGACGCGCGCCGGCAGCGGAGCGCCGCCCATCCCTGGCTTCCAAAACACGCTGAAACACGCATTTTTCATTTAGCTGTTTGTAATAAACAGACGAATAATTCGAAAAAATAGCGGAAACACCATCAAGTTGTGCGGTGCATGGTCGTAAATGCACCAAGTGAAGCAATGCTTCGACGCGACGGGCCCGTCCCGTCCATCACGACGCAACACAGGAAGGATGATGGTGTTCAAAAACCTGACGATTCGTGCGCGCATCGGTTTCACGATGGCGTTTCTGGCGGTGCTCCTGGGGGTGATCGGTGCGCTTGGCGTGTACGGCATGACGCGCGCGAACGACACGACGCGCGACGTTTTCACGAACCAGATGCCCAGCGCGGTCGACGTTTCGGTGGCCGAGATCTACGCCGCGCGCGAACGCCTTGCGCTCGACCGTGGGGCGCTGCTGGCCGGCACGCCGGACTCGGCGGCGGCCGTGGAACGAAGCCGCGCGATGCGCGCGCAGTCCGACACGTGGTGGCAGAAATACCTCGCGTTGCCGCGCGGCCCGGAGGAAGACCGGCTCGCACAGGACGTCGCCGCGAAGCGGCAGGCGTTGCAGCACGCGTGTGACGCGTTCGCGAGCGTGATCGGAGCGAATCAGGCCGACCGGATCGGCGAAGGCGCGAAGCAGCTCCAGGCGAGCTACAACGACCTCTCGGTGGCGAGCGAGGCGCTGCGCAACTTCCAGTTCACCGATGCGCAAGCCGGCTTCGACCGTGCGGAATCGGCGTTCGACACGGTGCGCGTGCTGGCGATCGCCGCGCTGGCGGCCGGCCTTGCCGCCGCGGTGGTGTCGTGGCTGACGCTGAGCCGCGCGATCGGCCGTCCGATTGCCGACGCGCTCGCGCATTTCGACGCGATTGCCGCCGGCGACCTGCGCCGGCCGATCGTCGTGGATCGCCGTGACGAGATGGGCCAGCTTCTCGAAGGCCTCGGCAAGATGCAGCGCGGGCTCGTCGACACGGTGCGCACCGTGCGCGGCGGCAGCGAGTCGATCGCGACCGCGGCGCGCCAGATCGCGGCCGGTAACATCGACCTGTCGTCGCGCACCGAGGAACAGGCCGCGGCGCTGCAGGAAACCGCGTCGAGCATGGAGCAGCTGACCGGCACCGTGAAGCAGAACGCGGACAATGCACGCCAGGCGAGTTCGCTGGCCGCGAACGCGTCGGAGATTGCAAACAAGGGCAATACGGTGGTCGGGCAGGTGGTCGGCACGATGGGCGAGATCAACGACAGCTCGGCCAAGATCGCGGACATCATCGCGATCATCGAAGGAATCGCGTTCCAGACCAACATTCTTGCGCTGAATGCCGCAGTCGAAGCGGCGCGGGCGGGCGAGGAAGGCCGCGGTTTCGCGGTCGTCGCGGGCGAGGTGCGCAGCCTGGCCCAGCGTTCGTCGACCGCGGCCAAGGAGATCAAGGTGCTGATCGACGCATCGGTGGAGCGCATTCGCTCGGGTTCCACGCTGGTCGACGAAGCAGGGCGCACGATGAGCGACGTGATCAGTGCGGTGCAGCGCGTGACGGACATCATGGGCGAGATCGCGGCGGCGTCCGAGGAGCAGAGCGGCGGGATCGACCAGGTGGCGCGCGCGGTCGCGCAGATGGACGAGGTCACGCAGCAGAATGCGGCGCTCGTCGAGGAAGCCGCGGCTGCCGCGCAATCGCTCGACGAACAGGCCGGGCGCCTGCGTGAAACGGCAGCGGTCTTCCAGCTCAATGAAGACGAGGCTCGCCCGGGTGTCGCGGCACCGGTTGCCGTGCGTCACCCGCCGCGTGCGGCCGCCGCAACGGTGGCGGTGCCCGTCCAGGTTGCTGCGCGCGACGAGCGCGACGCACCCCCGAAACGCGTCGCCGCAGCGGCGCCGGTACGCCGGCCTGTCGCGGCTTCTGCAGCACCCGCGCAAGCGGCCGCTACCGCCGACGCGGACGATTGGGAAACCTTCTGATTCGCGCGCGCCGCGCATCTATCCCCATTTGGTGACGAACGACGCCCGCGACATGCGGGCGTCGTCGTTTCCGCGACGGAAGAAATGTGACAGGCGACCGGCATGAATGACGATCGTGCCACGTCGCATGCCGGGTGAAACGTGCATCGAAGGATGCGTGCGCATGTGGTGCGTCATGTTCCCGCATCCGTCGTACGGGTATTTCCGTAAGGGCGCTGCGAAAAAAATTTGTAACGGCGCGCGCAACGTGTCGTCGAAAACGACCGCTCGAACGTATAGGGATGAAGGGGAGAAGCGACGACGTCGGCGGTGTCCAACACACAAGACGTTCCGTTGTTCGACGAGACGCGCCGGATGCAGTTTCTGCGGCTCGGGAGGTCGATTGTAAAACGACGAAATGTGTTGTCCAAGCGGTGTTGTCGAGAATGACGAACTTCATACGAAGAGTTCGTGAAAAAAAATAAGAAAGGGTTTAGGATGAATTCGAACGCGCTTGCTTCTGCGCAGTCGTACGAAGGCAGGCACGTCTTCAGACTCAGGCGAGGGAGGTAGCATGGATATTTACAGCAGCTTCGCGAACCGCTTCGAAAAAACGCGAGAGGAAGAGCTCTCGCTGGAGGAGTATCTCGCGCTCTGCAAGAACGATCCATCCGCGTACGCGACGGCTGGTGAACGCATGCTGGAAGCAATCGGGGAACCTGAACACATCGATACCCGCAACGACCCGCGCCTGTCGCGGATCTTTGCGAACAAGGTCATCAAGGTCTATCCCGCATTCCGTGAGTTCTACGGAATGGAGGAGGTGATCGAGCAGGTGGTCGCCTATTTCCGCCACGCTGCGCAAGGGCTCGAAGAGAAGAAGCAGATCCTCTATCTGCTTGGCCCGGTGGGCGGCGGCAAGTCGTCGATCGCCGAGCGTCTGAAGCAACTGATGGAGCGCGTGCCGTTCTATTCGCTGAAGGGTTCGCCCGTCAACGAATCGCCGCTCGGGCTGTTCGACTACGACGAAGACGGTCCGATCCTCGAGGAACAGTACGGCATTCCGCGCCGCTACCTGAAGAACATCCTGAGTCCGTGGGCCGTCAAGCGGCTGCACGAATACAACGGCGACATCCGCCAGTTCCGCGTGGTGCGCCGCTATCCGTCGATCCTGCGGCAGGTCGGCATCGCGAAGACGGAGCCGGGTGACGAGAACAATCAGGACATCTCGTCGCTGGTCGGCAAGGTCGATATCCGCAAGCTCGAACAGTACGCGCAGGACGACGCCGACGCGTACAGCTACTCGGGCGGCCTGTGCCTGGCGAACCAGGGGCTGCTCGAGTTCGTCGAAATGTTCAAGGCGCCGATCAAGGTGCTGCACCCGCTGCTCACCGCCACGCAGGAAGGCAACTTCAAGGGCACCGAGGGCTTCGGCGCGATTCCGTTCGACGGGATCATCCTCGCGCACTCGAACGAGTCGGAGTGGAAGGCGTTCCGCAACAACCGCAACAACGAGGCACTGCTCGACCGGATCTTCGTCGTGAAGGTGCCGTACTGCCTGCGCGTGTCGGAAGAGACCAAGATCTACGAGAAGCTGATCCGCAACTCGTCGCTGGCCGAAGCCGTCTGCGCGCCGGGCACGCTGAAGATGATGTCGCAGTTCTCGGTGCTGTCGCGCCTGCACGAGCCGGAGAATTCGAGCCTGTTCTCGAAGATGCAGGTGTATGACGGCGAAAACCTGAAGGACACCGATCCGAAGGCGAAGTCGTACCAGGAATACCGCGACTACGCGGGCGTGGACGAAGGGATGACGGGCGTGTCGACACGCTTCGCGTTCAAGATCCTGTCGCGCGTGTTCAACTTCGATTCGAGCGAGGTGGCGGCCAACCCCGTGCACCTGATGTACGTGCTCGAACAGCAGATCGAACGCGAGCAGTTCCCGCCGGAAACCGAGCAGAAGTACCTGTCCTTCGTGAAGGACGTGCTCGCGTCGCGCTACGCGGAATTCATCGGCAAGGAGATCCAGACGGCGTACCTCGAGTCGTATTCGGAGTACGGCCAGAACATCTTCGACCGCTACGTCACGTATGCGGACTTCTGGATCCAGGACCAGGAATTCCGCGATCACGACACGGGCGAGAGCTTCGACCGCGCCGCGCTGAACGCGGAGCTGGAGAAGATCGAGAAGCCGGCCGGCATCAGTAATCCGAAGGATTACCGCAACGAGATCGTGAACTTCGTGTTGCGTGCGCGGGCGGCGAATGCCGGCAAGAACCCCGTGTGGACGAGCTACGAGAAGTTGCGCGTCGTGATCGAGAAGAAGATGTTCTCGAACACCGAGGAACTGTTGCCGGTGATTTCGTTCAACGCCAAGGGTTCGGCGGAGGAGCAGCGCAAGCATGAGGACTTTGTGAACCGGATGGTCGCGAAGGGCTATACGCCGAAGCAGGTGAGGCTGCTTTGCGACTGGTACCTGCGCGTGCGCAAGTCGTCATGACGCGCGCGGTACCGCGCCCGTACGGCGTCGCCGTACGGGTGTTTTCAGAGACGCCGCCCGCATGACGGGAGACGGCATGTGCGGCGAGCGTCCCGGCATATCGACTTTCGAGCGGGAGACCGGGAGTGCTTCATCAAATCATCGACCGCAGGCTGGCCGGCAAGAACAAGAGTATCGCCAACCGCGAACGCTTTCTGCGTCGCGTCAAGAACTACATTCGTCGTGCCGTGTCCGACGCGGTGCGCGACCGTAGCATCAAGGATATCCAGAGCACGCAAAGCATCACGATTCCGCGCAAGGACATCGCGGAGCCGAATTTTCGGCACGCCCCTGGCGGACGTCGTGAATACGTGCACCCCGGCAACGAGGACTACGTGCGCGGCGACAAGATCCCGCGTCCGCAGGGTGGCTCGGGCGGCGGAGGCAGTCAGGCGAGCAACGAGGGCGAAGGGCAGGACGACTTCGTGTTCGAGTTGTCGCGCGACGAGTTCATGCAGTACTTCTTCGACGATCTCGAACTGCCGCGCCTCGTGAAGACGCACCTGCTGACGGTGCCGAGCTGGAAGAACGTGCGCGCGGGCTGGTCGGCGGAAGGCACGCCGAACAACATCGACGTCGTGCGTTCGCTGCGCAGCGCGCTCGGGCGTCGCATCGCGCTCGGCTCGCCGCTCGTCAACGAGCTGCGCGAACTCGAGGCGCAGCTCGAGGCGATGAAGAGCGATCCGGAAGACCGGCGCGCGGAGATCGCGGTGCTCGAGGCCGAGATCCATCACCTGAAGGGGCGCATCTGGCGGATTCCGTTCATCGATCCGTTCGACCTGCGCTACATCAACCGCGTGAAGCAGCCGCAACCGTCGAGCCAGGCCGTGATGTTCTGCCTGATGGACGTGTCGGGCTCGATGGACGAGCAGCGCAAGGATCTGTCGAAGCGCTTCTTCATCCTGCTTTACCTGTTCCTCAAGCGGAACTACGAGCGCATCGAGGTCGTGTTCATCCGTCACCACACGCGAGCCGAGGAAGTCGACGAGGACACCTTCTTCCATTCGACCGAGAGCGGCGGCACGGTGGTGTCGAGCGCGCTCGAGCTGATGCGCAAGGTGATGAACGAGCGCTACTCGCCGACCGAGTGGAACATCTACGGCGCGCAGGCGTCCGACGGCGACAACTGGACTGACGATTCGCCCAAGTGTCGCAAAATCCTGGAAGAGGATATCCTCACGAAGACGCGTTACTTCGCGTATATCCAGGTCGCGCCGGAAGAGCAGAACCTGTGGCTGGAATACGCGCAACTGGCCTTGTCTCAGCCGCACCTCGCGATGAAAAAAGTGGAATCGGCTGCCGACATCTACCCGGTGTTTCGCGAATTGTTCGAAAAGCAGGTGGAAATGTCATGACGACCCGCCATCTGCACAACGAGTCGCGCGGCTATGCGCCGCGCCCTTCCGGCGACGACACGGCCGGCCCTGCCGCATCGCAGCAACGCGGGCAGGCCGAACCACCGCCGCCGGCCGCCGACTTGCCCGGCTCCGGGCGAAAGGAAGCGCGTATGAACGTTGCCGAACGCAAGCCGCTGCCGTGCCCGTCCGACTGGACGTTCGAACTGCTCGAGGAATACGACACGCACATCTCGCAGGTTGCCGAACAATACGAGCTCGATATCTACCCGATCCAGCTCGAACTGATCAGCGCCGAGCAGATGATGGACGCGTATGCGTCGGTCGGGATGCCCGTCAACTACCGTCACTGGTCGTTCGGCAAGCATTTCCTGTCGACCGAGAAGAGCTACCGTCGCGGCCAGATGGGGCTCGCGTACGAAATCGTCATCAACTCGAACCCGTGCATCGCGTACCTGATGGAAGAGAACACGATGACGATGCAGGCGCTCGTCATCGCGCACGCGGCGTACGGGCACAACTCGTTCTTCAAGGGCAATTACCTGTTCCGGCTGTGGACCGACGCGCACGCGATCATCGACTATCTCGTGTACGCGAAGAACTACGTCGCGGAATGCGAGGAGCGCTACGGCCTCGATCGCGTCGAGGAATTGCTCGATTCGTGCCATGCGCTGATGAACTACGGCGTCGACCGCTACAAGCGGCCGCAGAAGCCTTCGCTGTCGAAGGAAGCCGCGCTGCGGCGCGAGCGCGAGGCGTACCTGCAGTCGCAGGTGAATGAACTGTGGCGCACGCTGCCGGGCAAGAAGCCCGAGCTGATGGAAGAGCAGGAAGACCGCTATCCGCCCGAGCCGCAGGAGAACCTGCTGTATTTCGCGGAGAAGAATGCACCGCTGCTCGAGCCGTGGGAGCGGGAAGTGATCCGCATCGTGCGCAAGATCGGCCAGTATTTCTACCCGCAGCGGCAGACGCAGGTGATGAACGAAGGTTGGGCGACGTTCTGGCACTACACGCTGCTGAACACGCTGTACAACCAGGGGAAGCTGGAAGACAGCTTCATGATGGAATTCCTGCACTCACACAGCAACGTGGTCTACCAGCCGCCCGTCACGAAGCCGTACTACAGCGGGATCAACCCGTATGCGCTCGGCTTCTCGATGATGAGCGACATCCGGCGGATCTGCGAAGCGCCGACGGAAGAGGACTACAAGTGGTTTCCGGAGATCGCGGGCACCCCGTGGCTGCCGGCGATGCACTACGCAATGCGCAACTTCAAGGACGAGAGCTTCATCGCGCAGTACCTGTCGCCGAGCCTGATCCGCGACATGCGGCTCTTCTCGGTGCTCGACGACGACATGCGCGATTCGCTCGAGGTGTCGGCGATCCACGACGATTCGGGCTACCAGTACGTGAGGCAGGCGCTGTCGCGGCAGTACGACATCCATCACCGTGAGCCGAACATCCAGGTGTGGGCGGTGAATACGCGCGGGGATCGCAGTCTCACGCTGCGCCACTTCATGACCGACAACCGCCACCTGTCGAACGACAGCGACGAGGTGCTCAAGCACATGGCGCGGCTCTGGCAATTCGACGTGTTCCTGGAAAGCGTCGACGAGGCCGGCACCGTGCGCAAGCGCTACGAGTGCCGCTACGTGCCGCCGGAGGTGCGGATCTGAACG
This sequence comes from Burkholderia sp. HI2500, assembly GCF_002223055.1. Lineage (NCBI taxonomy): Bacteria > Pseudomonadati > Pseudomonadota > Betaproteobacteria > Burkholderiales > Burkholderiaceae > Burkholderia > Burkholderia sp. HI2500. Next base: position 1,377,271 of record NZ_NKFL01000004.1, read on the forward strand.
TCGCCAGCAGAAAGTTTGCATCGGACGCCAGCCTTGCGGCTGGCGTTTTCATATGACGAACGCGTGGCAGGAGAAAAATTTTCTACATCCGGACGAACCCGGAGAGCCCGTTACTTTACATTTCGCTAAAATTCCATAGCGCCGTGCGCCGGAACCGGTGCCACGTACGATCGCACGCGGCGGCCCCCAGCCGTCTCGCCCAGAAAGCACTAAAAGGAACTGACCAATCCATGGACGTCCAGACCGACCAAGCTGCGCTGTCCGCGCATGACACCCGGCGGCGCGTGTTCGCCATCGTCGGCGCCTCGTCGGGCAACCTCGTCGAGTGGTTCGACTTCTACATCTACTCGTTCTGCGCGCTGTACTTCGCGCCGGCGTTCTTCCCGAGCGGCAACACGACGACGCAGCTGCTGAACACGGCCGGGGTGTTCGCGGCCGGCTTCCTGATGCGCCCGATCGGCGGCTGGCTGTTCGGCCGCATCGCCGACCGCCACGGCCGCCGCAACGCGATGATGATCTCGGTGCTGATGATGTGCGGCGGCTCGCTCGTGATCGCGGTGCTGCCGACCTATGCGCAGATCGGCGCGCTCGCGCCGGCGCTGCTGCTGATCGCGCGGCTGTTCCAGGGGCTGTCGGTGGGCGGCGAATACGGCACGAGCGCGACCTACATGAGCGAGGTGGCGCTGAAGGGCCGTCGCGGCTTCTTCGCGTCGTTCCAGTACGTGACGCTGATCGGCGGCCAGCTGTGCGCGCTGCTCGTGCTCGTGATCCTGCAGCAGACGCTGTCGGCCGACGAACTGAAGGCGTGGGGCTGGCGCATTCCGTTCGTGGTCGGCGCGGCGGCCGCGCTGATCTCGCTGTACCTGCGCAAGTCGCTCGACGAGACGTCGACGACCGCATCGCGCGACAAGAAAAACGCGGGCACGATTCGCGGCGTGTGGCAGCACAAGGGCGCGTTCTTCACGGTGGTCGGCTTCACGGCCGGCGGCTCGCTGATCTTCTACACGTTCACGACGTACATGCAGAAGTACCTCGTGAACACGGCCGGCATGCATGCGAAGACGGCCAGCAACGTGATGACCGTCGCGCTGCTCGTCTACATGCTGATGCAGCCGGTGTTCGGCGCGCTGTCCGACAAGATCGGCCGCCGCACGTCGATGATCCTGTTCGGTTCGTTCGCGGTGATCGGCACGGTGCCGCTGATGCATGCGCTGAAGGACGTGACGAGCCCGGTGGCCGCATTCGTGCTGATCACCGTCGCGCTCGCGATCGTCAGCTTCTACACGTCGATCAGCGGGCTGATCAAGGCCGAGATGTTCCCGCCGGAAGTGCGCGCGATGGGCGTCGGCCTGTCATATGCGGTCGCGAACGCGATCTTCGGCGGTTCCGCCGAGTACGTCGCGCTGTGGTTCAAGTCGATCGGCAGCGAGGAAACCTTCTACTGGTACGTGACCGTGCTGTGCGCGATCTCGCTGCTCGTGTCGTGGCGGATGCGCGATCCGAGCAAGGAAGGGTATCTGCGTCACGAGCCGTGATCGGCTGCGCAGTGTGCGCATCGAGCGCATTCGCATCATGACGAACGTCCCGCCATCCGGCGGGACGTTTTTTTTGCGGCATGCGATTACGCGGGCGGAGGCGTCGCGTGGTCGGACGCCGGATCGGATGCGCTCGACAGGCTACCTTGCTCGACCAGCCATTCGAACATCCGCTCGACGATCGGCGAGCGCGACGGGCCTTCCATGCGCGACAGCCACCACGTGGTGCCGGGCAGGCGCGGGTAATCGGCGAGCACGGTCAGCGTGCGCTGGTCGATGCCTGCCTGCGCGACGAGGCGCGGCAGGCACGCGATGCCGCGGCCGCGCAGCACGGCGTCCAGCACGAGCCGCTGGTCGTCGTAGATCGCATGCATCCGGAATGCCGACAGCTGCTCGCGAAACACCGTCGCGAGACGCTCGTCGGTCAGGCTGGCTTCGAGACAGATGACGCCCACGTGCTGCGGGTGCGCGTCGCGCGGCACGCGTTCGAGTTGTTCCGCCAGCGGCGTCGCGCACACCGTCACCCATTCGTCCCGCATGAACGGGATATCGAGCAGGCCGGGCTGCAGCATCGGCCGCGTGCCGATCGTCATGTCGACGTCGATCTCGTCGACGTAGCGCGCGGTTTCGTCGGTCGACAGCAGCGGGCACAGGTCGGGCAGCGCGTGCTGCAACTGCTCGAGGCGCGGCTGCAGCCAGCCATGCAGCAACGGCGCGGGACACACGAGCACGACGAGCCCCGGGTTCAGGTAGGTCGCGATGCGGTCGAGGCCGCCACGCAACGTGTCCATCGCGCGCTGCACGCTGCGCTGCAGGACCTCGCCGGCGATGGTCAGTTCGACGCCGCGGCCGCGCCGGCGGAACAGCGGCTGACCGAGTTGCGCTTCGAGCTGCTGGATCTGATGGCTGATCGCCGATTGCGACAGGTGCAGCTCGTCGGCCGCGCGCGAGAAATTACCCAATCGGGCCGCGGCTTCGAAGCCGGTCAGCAGTTTCAAGGAAGGAACGCGTTGCATCGAGGTATGAGGCAGATTGATTGATTCGGCCAAGAAATATCAATATTCATCAAGTTTAACCTGACGCACAATCGGCCATCAATCACAACGGAGGCTGAACGATGGGTCGCTTTGATGCTCGCCAGCGCGGTTACCGGATGCCCGCGGAATGGGAATCCATGGATGCCACGTGGCTCGGATGGCCGGTTCTCCACGATCGCGAGGATCTGTGGGGGAGCCACTACGCGCAGGTGTGCCGCGAATTCGCGCTGGTTGCGCGGACGATCGCCCGCTACCAGCGCTGCGTGGTGGCCGCGCACCACAGCCAGGCCGACGCCGCGCGCGAGATGGTCGGCGCGAGCGTCGACGTGCTGCCGGTCGCGGCCGAGGACAACTGGCTGCGCGACTGCGGGCCGGTCTTCCTGGTGAGCGAACAGCGCGGGCTGGGCGCGGCCGTGTTCCGCTTCAACTGCTGGGGCGAGAAGTACCAGCCGTACGACGGCTGCCAGCAGGCCGGGCAGGACATCGCCCGCGCGGCCGGCGCCGAGATCTTCAATTCGCACCTGGTGCTGGAGGGCGGCGCGTTCTACGTCGATGGGCAGGGCACGCTGGTCACCACCGAGAGCTGCCTGCTGCATCCGAATCGCAATCCGCACCTGAGCCGCGCGGAAATCGAAACTGAGCTGCGCCGCATGCTGGGCGTCGAGAAGATCATCTGGCTGCCGGGCAATCCCGACGAAGTGGAGACGAACGGGCACGTGGACGGCATCGCATCGTTCATCGCACCCGGCCGGATGCTGTGCCAGACCGCGCTGCCGGAGCAGGGCGACTATTTTCACGTGATGCGGGAAAACCGTCGCGCGCTGGAGCTGGCGACCGACGCGGCGGGGCGTCGCTTCGAGCTGCTCGACCTGCCGTCGCCGATCGTCACCGAACGCTTCGGCTCCGAGCGCTACTGCGATTGCTACGCGAACTACATTCTGGTGAACGGCGCAGTGATCGTGTCCGCGTTCGGCGTCGAGCAGGATCAGGCCGCGCGCGAGGCATTCGGTCGCGCGTTTCCCGGGCGCAACGTGGAGATGCTGCCGATCCCGACGTTGTCGGTCGGCGGCGGCAGCATCCACTGCTCGACGCAGCAGCAGCCGTGCGTCGCGAACTGAGCGACGTTTCGTCAGCGGTTTCCGGTTCGACCGAGGAGCAATCGCAATGCCGTCCAAACACATTACCGTCGCCGCCGTCCAGATGGCGTCGGGCAGCTGGAATCTCGAAGACAACATGGCCACCGCGGAGCGCCTGGTCCGCGCGGCCGCCGCACAGGGCGCGAATCTCGTGCTGTGCCCGGAGCTGTTCGCGATGCCGTATTTCTGCCTCGACCAGAACGTGCGTCATCTCGAGCTTGCGCAGCCGTTCGAAGGCAACGCGCAGATCGCCCGTTTCGCGGCGCTGGCCGGCGAGCTCGGCGTCGTGCTGCCGATCGGCTTCTTCGAGCGCGCGGGCAATGCCGCGTACAACTCGATCGCCGTGGCCGACGCGGACGGGCGCGTGCTCGGCGTCTATCGCAAGACGCATATCCCGGACGGGCCGGGCTATACGGAGAAGTTCTATTTCACGCCGGGCGACACCGGCTTCAAGGTGTGGGACACGCGCTTCGGCCGGATCGGCATCGGCATCTGCTGGGACCAGTGGTATCCGGAAACGGCGCGCAGCCTCGCGCTGATGGGCGCCGAGATCCTGTGCTTTCCGACCATCATCGGCTCGGAGCCGTTCAGCAGTGCGTTCGATTCGTCCGGCCACTGGCAGCGCACGATGCAGGGCCACGCGGCCGCCAACATGGTGCCGGTCGTGGCCGCGAACCGGATCGGCCGCGAAGTCGGCTTCGGCAACGGCAATCCGGCGCAGCAGGGGCTCACGGGCGTGTTCTACGGGTCGAGTTTCATCGCGGATCACACCGGCGAGAAGCGGGCCGAGGCGAACCGCACCGATGAAGCCGTGCTCGTGCACACGTTCGATCTCGACGCGATCCGCGCCGACCGGCAATCGTGGGGCTTTTTCCGCGATCGCCGCCCGGAGATGTACCGCACGTTGCTGACCAGCGACGGCGTGTCGTCGTGTTATCGATGAGGGAGGCCCGATGAAACGGAAAGGAGGGTTGCGCTTCGTGGTGCCGGGCCTCGCGCTGTGCGTGCTGGCCGGCACGGCCCGCGCCGACGAAGAGAAGGTGCTGAACCTGTACAACTGGAGCAATTACTTCGCGCCGGATACGCTGGCCGGCTTCGAGAAGGAAACCGGCATCAAGGTGCGCTACGACGCGTACGACAGCGACGAGACGCTGCAGTCGAAGCTGCTGACCGGCAACAGCGGCTACGACCTCGTGTGGCCGACCAACGACTTCATGGCCAAGCAGATCCAGGCCGGCGTGTTTCGCAAGCTCGACAAGAACCGGCTGCCGAACCTGAAGTATCTCGATCCGTCGCTGCTGAAGCAGATGGCGCAATCCGATCCGGGCAACCAGTATGGCGTGCCGTACATGTGGGGCACCGTGGGCGTCGGCTACGACCGCGCCAGGGTGCGCGCGATCCTCGGCAAGGACATGCCGGCCGACAGCCTCGACCTGCTGTTCAAGCCGGAGATCGCGGCGCGCGTCGCCGCGAAGTGCGGGCTGGGCCTGCAGGATTCCGCGAGCACCGTGCTGCCGCTGGCGCTGCGCTATGTCGGCCGCGATCCGATGCACCCGTCCGCGCAGGACTATGCAGCCGCGCAGGCGATGCTGATGAAGATCCGGCCGTTCATCCGCGAGTTCGTCAATTCGTCCGATGCCAACGAGCTGATCGACGGCGAGCTGTGCGTGACGGTCGGCTTCTCCGGCGCGATCAACCTGGCCGCGCAGAAGGCGAAGGCGCGCGATCCGAAACGCGACGTCGTGTACGACATTCCGCGGATCGGCACCCTGATGTGGTTCGACGCGATGGTCATCCCGGCCTCCGCGAAGCATCCGGACAACGCGCATGCGTTCATCAACTACATCCTGCGTCCGGACGTGATCGCGAGGATCTCGAATTCGACGCGCTACGCGAATGCGAACCAGGGCGCGCTGAAGCTGATGGACCTGGCGCTGGTACGCGATCCCGGCATTTATCCGGACGAGGCGACGCGGCGCACGCTGTTCACGCCGATCGCCGAATCGCCGGCCGCGATGCGTGTGGAAGGCCGGACCTGGCTCGGCTTCAAGACGGCGCGGCCGTGACCGCGCATCACGAAGCCGCCGAACGATTGAAACAACCGAAGCAAACGAAGCAACCGGCAAGCGAAAGAGGAATGCCATGACAACGAGACGTCAACTGTTGCAACGCGGCCTGTCCGTATCGGGGGCGGCGCTGGCCGCCGGCGCGCTCGGGGGTGCTCGGCCGCGCCGCGCACGCGCAGCAGGGCGCAACCTGGCACATGCCGGACGAGGGCGCGCCGCACACGGCGACCTGGATGGCGTTCGGCCCGAGCGAGGACATCTGGGGCGCGCGGCTGTTGCCCGTTGCGCGCGCGAACCTGGCCGCGATCGCGAAGGCGATCGCCGCGCACGAGCCGCTCAAGATGCTGGTGCGCGAGCAGGACTATGCGATCGCATCGCGGCTGTGCGGTTCATCGGTCGAGCTCGTCCAGCACCCGGTCGACGATCTGTGGATGCGCGACACGGGGCCCGTGTTCGTGAAGAACGCGTCGGGCCAGCTCGGCGGCGTGAGCTTCAATTTCAACGGCTGGGGCAACAAGCAGGAGCACGACCAGGACGCGGAAGTCGCGCCGTTCGTGGCGGAGCGCGCCGGTGCGCGGCTGCTCGACACGCGGCTGGTGCTCGAAGGCGGCGGCATCGAGGTGGACGGCGAGGGCACGGCGATCATCACGCGCAGCTGCGTGCTCAACCGCAACCGCAATCCGGGCGTCAGCCAGGCACAGTGCGAGGCGGAGCTGAGCCGGCTGCTGGGGCTGAAGAAGATCATCTGGTTGCCGGGCATCGCGGGCAAGGACATCACCGACGGGCATACCGACTTCTATGCGCGCTTCACGAGCCCGGGTGTGGTGGTGGCCGGGCTCGATACCGATCCGTCTTCATACGACCACGCGGTGACGCGGCAGCATCTGGAGATCCTGCGGAAATCCACCGATGCAAAGGGCCGCCCGTTGAAGGTCGTCGTGCTGCCGGGGCCGAAGTCCGTCCGGCATCAATACGAGAACGATGAGTTCGCGGCCGGCTACATCAACTTCTACGTGTGCAACCGCGCGGTGATCGCGCCGGCGTTCGGCGACAGCCGCGCCGACCGCAATACGCGCGACACGCTCGTCGACCTGTTTCCGGGGCGCGAGATCATCCAGCTGAACATCGACGGCATCGCCGCGGGCGGCGGCGGCATCCACTGCACGACGCAACAGCAGCCGGCCTGAGCACGGCCGCGGGCCGGCATGTGTGACCGGCCCGTACGACCGTAGCAGGCAGCAGTTCATTCCGGACTACTGAAAACAATGCGGAGTCCGTCTTGCGAGACGGAAGCCGGCGTGCACGCGTGCGCGCCGACCGCACAAAGGAGTTGAAACATGACGAAACGACGTACCCATGCGAGCACCGGCAAGCGCATGCAGCGCACACCCGATAACGGCCGGCGCGGCTTCATCCGATATTCGGCCGCCTTTCTCGGCGTGCCGCTGCTGGGCAGCCTGACCGCTTGCGGTGGCGGTGGCGATGGTGCATCCGGCGCGGCTTCCACGTCGCCAGGCACGACATCTGGCACGACGCCGTCGACGCGGCAGGTCAAGTACCGGCTGCCGGCCGAAGATGCGCCGCACGCATCGACCTACATGGCTTTCGCTTCCGGCGCGGATGGCATCTGGATGCCCGTCACGCCGCAAAGCACGGATGCAGGCATCGACCGCGTGCGGGCCGACCTGATGGACGTCGCAAAAGCGATCGGCGCAACCGAGCCGGTCGACATGCTGGTGCTGCCGGCCGATCTCGACGCGGCCCGCGCGCTGCTCGCGACCGCGAGCGTCGCGAACCCCGACCTGCACGCGCGCTATGCGGCGCGCGCCGCGGGAGCCGGCGGGATCAACCTCGTGCCGCTCGCCGACGGCTTCAACGATTTCTGGGTGCGCGACACGGGGTGCCTGTTCGTCAGGGATACGACGAACGGCGATGCGCTGAATGCGGTCGACTTCAATTTCAACGGCTGGGGCAACGCGAACACCGACGGCGCCGGGATGCGCTCCGGCGCGACGGTCCCGCCGGAAGTCGCGGCCGCGAGCAACCGGTCGAAGGCGGGCAAGTTCTTCCAGCCGTTCAGTCGCGACAACGTGGTGGCGGGCTGGATGGCGCAGCGGAAAGGCGCGAGCCTGATCCGCAGCACGCTGACGCTCGAAGGCGGCGCGATCGAATTCGACGGCGAGGCGACGGCGATCCTCACCGAATCGTCCGTGCTGCACGTGAACCGGAATCCGCAGCTGTTCGACATCCCGAACGGCGTGATTGCGAATGCGACGCTGCTGCCGACGGCGAAAGACACGGTGCTCGCCGAACTGCAGCGCACGCTCGGCGTGCGGAAGATCATCTGGCTGCCCGGTACGGCGACCTATCCGCGCGGCAGCGGCGCGGGCGGCGCCGGCGGCGCGGCGACCCCGGCCGGCGAGACCGACATCACGAACGGGCACGTCGACTTCTACGCGCGCTTTCTCGCGCCCGGCGTGGTCGCGTGCTGTTACGACGCGTCGAATTCGACCGGCGAGCGCGCATTGACGGACGCGAACCGGCAACGGCTCTCCGGCCAGACCGATGCGAACGGCCGGCCGCTGCAGATCGTCGAGCTGGTGCCGCCGGTCAATTTCGGCACGTCGGCCGGCACCAGCCTGACCGACCGGCAGATGACGAATTTCGCGGCCGGCTATATCAATTTCTACGCCTGCAACGGTGCGATCGTCATGCCGAAGTTCAACGACGCGGCGGCAGATGCGGCTGCAGTTGCCGCGATCCGGCCGTATGCGGGGAACCGGTCGATCGTGCAGGTCGACATCCTCGGCATCGCGTCGGGCGGCGGCGGCATCCACTGCTCGACGCGGGAGGTGCCGGCGTGAGCGAATCCCGTCATATCGATATTGAAATCGATTCGTTGTCCAGGACGGGCGAATTCCTTAATCTGGGCCTGTAGTTCGTGTGACACCTCCTTGACTGGGATTCGCGCCCGCTGCTTGCAGCGGGCGTCTTTTTTGGTGCGCTGCGTCTCACGCCGGTCTCGGCGGAATTGGTCGCGCCCGTCGGCTCGCCTGTGCTGGCTGCTGCATGTCCGCGCGACGGTCCTGATCGGCCGGGCCGGTGACGGTTTGATGACATGCCATGTCAAGAAGAGAAGCGCTCGTGACGGCCGTCACGCAGAAGGCGCCGGGGGCGAGCACCTTCGCGGACACCATTCACGCGCCGGCCTGGCGCGTGAAACCGTCGTGGTACCAGATCTCGAGCGAAGACCGGATGATCGCGCCGGAGAACCAGCAGCGGATGTCGGCGCGGATGGACGCGCGCAAGGTCATCACGCTCGATGCAAGCCATGCGTCGCTCGTGTCGAAGCCGGTGGCGGTCGCAGCATTGATCGACGAGGCGGCGACCGCGCTCGTCGGGTGATGTAGCGGCAGGACACGGCGCGGTGCCGCGCTCCGGGCCTGTGCGGCAACGCGCATCTCGTCGCGAAGCGACGGGTCTTCACCCCTTCCATACGCCAACAGTTTCCTGTCCGCAAGCGGCGTCGCATGCAGCCGGTTCGTGTGCGATTTGACTTCCCGCGTTCTCGGTGAAATGCGACGCCGTGACGAGAAGTCGAATTCGAAAACCCGAGCAACATGTCGATGCGCGATCTTGCGCGGCCCACTCATGTTCGAAAGCGGGGATCGGACTTTTCTTATTTTTAACGCTGATAAATGGCGGGTTGTCAATATTATCTGGTTCACATGGCCATTTGGATTAGAAATAATCCAATCAATTGTTAATTTCCAGGAGTCTGTACGATGCGCGATACCGAATCGCCAGTGGTACGTGCATCCTGCTTGCAGCTCAAGTTCGATGAACCAGGCCTGCCGGTCGCGATCGTCGTCACCCGAGGGGAGGATAAAAGGAGTTCATATTTCTTACTCGTACTATTTGAGAAAAATTTACGGGCCAATAGAATTGCGATGTCGTCGTTTTTCGGGATAAAAATTCATTTATTCGAGAAGGCGCGATGCGATCTGTATTTCGGGAATTTGAGCTCCTCCGGAAATTCCTGAGTCGATCGGACTGTTTTCGAAAAATCATTCATTTGAGAGGAATTCCAAAGATGAAAATGAACTTGCTTCGGGGTTGCGTTGCAGCAGGCATCGCCAGCGCTGCGCTGGTACCGTCGCTTGCCCACGCGTTCGACGGCGAGCTGGCCTTCTACGGCAGCATCTCCGACGTGACCTGCAACGTCAACGGCCAGGCACCTGGCTCCAGCAATCGGCAAGAGGTACAACTTGGCGATCGCATCAACCCGGCCATGTTCGACGTGATCGGCAAGACGTCGAATGACGTCGAGTTCAGTGTCAAGATCGGCGGCAATACGGGCTGTACCAACGGCACGAAGGTCGTGATGGAGTTCGATCCGGTGTCGGTCAACATCAACCCGTCGACCGGCAACCTGAAGCTCATCGGCACCAAGCCGGCGGAGGGGATCGAAATCCAGATCAAGGACGCGGGTAACACCAAGAACGGCAAGATCATGCTCGGCACGCCGCAGACCGACCCGCAGATCGCGACCGTCGCGAACAACACCGCGACCCTGACCTACAAGGCGGCATACGTGTCGACGGCCTTGCCGGCTGGCATCAAGACCGGTTCCGGTAACTCGTTCATCCGGTACATACTCGCTTATCACTGATCGGTCTCGTTCCCATTACACGTCATGACATTGTCAATTCGGATTCCTTATCCAAGAGTCGTGGCCGGTGTCGTGGCGTGGGCTGCCTGCGCCACGCTGGCGCAGGCGGCTCTACTGCTGAACGGTACCCGCGTGATCTTTCCCGAGCGGGCTCGCGACGTGACGGTCCGGATGGAAAATTCCGGTACGGAACCGGTGCTCGCGCAGAGCTGGATCGACGATGGTCGCGTCGACGTTCCGCCCGAGAAGATGCGCACGCCGTTCGTCGTTGCGCCGACACTGGTGCGCGTCGAAGCCGGGCGGGGCGCCGTATTGCGCATCACGAACATGCAGGCGTCGCTGCCCACCGATCGCGAATCGGTGTTCTGGCTGAATGTGCTCGAGGTGCCGACGGTGCAGCAAGACGCGGACAACCAACTGCGCTTTGCCTTCCGAACCCGTATCAAATTGTTCTACCGGCCCTCGGCGCTGGCGAACGACGTCGGGATGGCGGAGAACAAGCTGGTCTGGAAGGTGGCTGACGGTGCGGCGCATGCGGGCAGGCACCCGGTCGCGCTCGAGGTGTCCAATCCGACGCCGTATTACGTGTCGTTCGGCAAGGTCGAGGGCGAGGTTGGCGGCGCTTTCGTCGAGGCCGGTGGCGGGATGGTCGAGCCGTTCGGTGCCCAGCGCTTTCCGTTGCCGGGCGTCATGCCGTCGCAACGCCCGACGACCGTGCGCTACATGACCATCGACGACTACGGCGGCCGCAGCACGATAACAAAGAAACTGACCGACTGAGCAGTTTTTTCACGCAACGCATCCAGCAGGCACGACCCGGCATACCGATCCGCATTATCGATTCGGTATGCGAAATTAATGTATCCACATGCGCAGTTCAGCAGGTTTTTATTATTCATGCGCGCCGGACCTCGCCCCGCGGCTGCCGAAGCGGCCGTGCCTGCTGGCAGTCGCTTCGGTATTTGCGTCGGTCGCGATGGCGTCGGGGGCGAATGCCGTCGCGGATACCGTCGACACGGTCGTGCGGGACGACGCGCGCCGCGAGACCACCGGCGCATCGCCGGCAACCGGCAAGACGCATTTCGACGATTCGATGCTGATGCACGGCCCCGACAGCGGGCCGATCGATACGACGCCGTTCGAACGTCCGAACGCCGTCGTGCCGGGGCAGCATCGTGCAGACCTGATCGTCAACGGGCAGTGGCGCGGCGTGGAAGAGATCACGTTCCGCCACGATGCGCGCGATGACGTGCAGCCTTGCTACGACCGGCTGTTGTTGCAGCGCGCCGGTGTCGACCTCGAGCGGAGCGCACGGGGCCAGGACGGCAGCCAGCCGCCGAATCCGCTGCCCGACGGGTTGATCTGCGACACACCTTCCCGCTACGTACCGGGGGCCGCATTGTCGTTCGACGCGGCGGAGCAGAAGCTGTATCTGACGGTGCCGCAGTTCTACATGCGCGTCGCCAGTCAAAGTAGCTACGTCGATCCGGCGAACTGGACGAACGGTGTGCCGGCCGCGCTGCTGAGCTACAACGCCAGTGTATTTTCGACGCGTTCGGGCGGCTACGAATCCTCGCAGCTCTACACGGGGCTCTCGATGGCGGCCAGCGCCGGACGGTTCCGGATTCGCCACAACGGCAACCTCACGTGGTCGCAGCGCGGGGGTGCCCGCTACCAGCGCGGCTACATCTACGCGCAAACCGATTTGCCCGACTGGCACGCGCAACTGCTGGCCGGCGAGAGTTCGACCAGCGGCGCGCTGTTCGACGCCGTGTCGTTCCGCGGTGTACAGATCGACAGCGACGACCGGATGCTTCCCGACGAGCAGCGCTACTACGCGCCGGTCGTGCGTGGCGTCGCACAGTCGAATGCCAAGGTGACGATCCATCAACGCGGCTATCTCGTTCACGAGACGACGGTCGCGCCGGGGCCGTTCGCGATCGACAACCTGCAGGCGATGAGCTACGGCGGCGATCTGAACGTGACAGTGACCGAGGCCAACGGCGAGACACGCAGCTTCGTGGTGCCGTTCGCGACGACGGTCCAGCTGCTGCGTCCCGGCCGCACACGGTTCAGCGCGATGGCGGGCCGGGCGATCGAGCTCGGTGGCGACATCGGCACGCAGTACGTCGGCCAGTTCACGGTGCAACGCGGCGTCAACAATGCACTGACGGCCTATGGCGGCGCCGCGTTTGCAAACCGCTACCAGTCGGTACTGATGGGCGTCGGGCTCAATACGCCGATCGGCGGCTTCGCCGCAGACGTCACGATCGCGCGAACCCAGCCGCCAGGCAGCGAGCGCCTGAGCGGTTCGAGTATTCGGGTGTCTTACAGCAAGAACCTGCCGAATAGCGGCACGAACTTTTCGCTGCTCGCGTATCGCTACTCGACCAAGGGCTATCTCGGCCTGCGCGATGCGTTAGTACTGAACGGCCGGAGCGATCAGCGCGTGGGCGCCGAGGCATTCGCGCGGCTGCGCAATCGGGTCGATCTCAACGTGAGTCAGCAGATCGGGCGATCGGGCAGCGTCTACGCGAACGGATCGGCGCTCAGCTACTGGGCGGGAGGCGGGCAATCGCTCAGCTTCACGCTCGGCTACAGCACGCAATGGCGCGATGCGACCGTGACCGCGTCGGTGCAGCGCGTGCGCAACCTGTCCACCCGTTACGCGTCGTCCGGCGGCGGGGCGGGCAGCACGCTCGTCAGCGTGAACGTTTCGATTCCGCTCGGACGCGACTCGCGGCGCGCGCCGATCTTCAGCACGCTGATGACGCGTGACAGCAGCAACGGCACGAGCGCCACGGCGAGCCTGGCCGGGCGTTTCGGCGAGCGCAGCGATGGATCGTACTCGCTGTCGTCGAGCTACGACGGCAACAACCGCGCGTCGTCGGGCAGTTTCGGCGTGGGCTACCAACTGCCGGTTGCGTCGGTGTCGGCGAACATCGGCCTCGGGCGCGACTATCAGCAGGCGTCTGCGAACGCGGCGGGCGCCGTGGTGCTGCACCCGGGCGGCCTGACGCTCGCGCCAACCCTGAGCGAGACGATCGGCGTCGTGCACGCGCCGCACGCGCGCGGCGCCCTGGTGGCGAACACGAACGCACGCGTCAACCGGTTCGGCTACGCGATCGTGCCGAGCCTCACACCGTATCAGCTCAACCAGGTCGACCTCGATCCGAAGGATATTCCGGACGATGTCGAACTCAAGACGACATCGCGCAGCGTCGCGCCGCGCTCGGGATCGGTCGTCATGCTGTCGTACGACACGCTGAAGGCGCGCGCGCTGCTGATCGACGCGCAGACCGAGGACGGCCGGCCGTTGCCGTTCGCGGCGCGTGCGCTCGATACCCGCACCGGCGCCATGCTGGGCGCGGTCGGGCAGGGCAGTCTCCTGCTGGCGCGCAGCGCCGACGACGACGGGCAAATTCGCGTCGAATGGGGCACGCGTGCTGATCAGCAGTGCGTGATCGACTACTCGGTGTCGCCGCAGGAGCGGACCGCGCGCGGCTACGTGACGCTGACGCGCGTCTGCCGTGCGATCCCCGTGACGGCGCCGCTCGCTCCAGGCCGTGGCGAGGGGCAATAGTTCGATGCACGGTCACGATTTCCTTCCCGCACCGGTGGTTATCCGATCGTCGTGCCGAGCCGTCGCCACGACCCGCGCTGCGAGGATCGTGCGCGCGGCGGTGGTGGCTTGCGCGGCGAGCGTCGGCGCAGTCACCGGCCACGCGGCGCTGTCCGTGGTCGGCACCCGCTTCGTCTATCCCGGCGATGCGCGTGCGCTGACGATCCTCGCGCGCAACGGTGGCGCTGAGCCGATCCTGGTTCAGGCGTGGCTCGACGTGGGCGACGCGAATGCCGATCCCGACCGCCTGCGCGTGCCGTTCGTCGTGACGCCGCCGCTCGTGCGACTCGATCCGGCTCGGCCGCTGGCGATTCGCGTGCAGTCCATCGGCGGCGATTTGCCGACTGACCGGGAATCCTGTTTCTGGATCAATGTGCTCGAAGTGCCGCCGGCCGTGCCGACGCACGACAACACCCTGCGCATCGCTTACCGGCTGCGCATGAAGCTCCTGTATCGACCACCCGGCCTGGCCGGCGATCCGGATCGTGCGCCAAATGCACTGACCTGGACGCGCGCGAACCGGCAGGCTGCTGCCACGATCGTCGCCACCAATCCCACACCGTACTACGTGACGCTGACGCGCGTGCTGCTGAACGGCGAACCCGTCTTGTCGGCGAGCCGCGCGGTGGACGTCGCGCCGTTCGGTCGGGCCGAGATTCCGGCCGGCACGCAGCTCGACGGGAAAGGGGACGCCGAGATCGTGTTCGACGCCGTCGACGATAGCGGCACATCGAACGAATACCGGGCGCGGTTCGCGCCGCCGTGACCGACGGACCGTCAGTGCTTGCAGTACCCGTCCTGTCGGGGCATCGACAGGGTTTCAACCACAACAAGGAAAACGAGCATGAACAAGACATACGCTTTGGTATGGAACGCCAGGCAGGGCGTTTGGCAGGCAGTCGGCGAACGGGTACGCCGGCACGGCAAGTCCACGATGCGCGCGCGCGTCGTCGCGGTGGCGACACTGCTTGCGGGTAGCGCGGCGACGTCCGTGCATGCGCTGCCGACGGGCGAGAACATCGTGTCCGGGAAGGCCGACATTCTGCGCTACGACAACGGGCAGCAGATGTCGGTCAACCAGCACACCGACAAGCTGGTGACGGACTGGCAGTCGTTCAACGTCGACAAGGGGCAGCGCGTCACGTTCAACCAGCCGTCCGTGACGTCGATCGCGCTGAACCGGGTCGTCAGCCAGGACGGCAGCGCGATCTACGGCAACATCGACGCGAACGGCCGCGTGTTCCTCGTCAATCCGAACGGCATCCTGTTCGGCAAGGGCGCGCAGGTCAATGTCGGCGGCCTGGTGGCGACGACGCTGGATATCAAGAACGAAGACTTCGAAGCAGGCCGCTTCCGGTTCTCCGGCCAGTCTCCGAGCGAAGTGCAGAACGCAGGCAATCTCGTGGCGAGCGAAGGCGGCTCGATCGCGCTGCTCGGCGCAAGAGTATTCAACAGGGGGATCGTTCAGGCACAGATGGGTACCGTCGCGCTGGCGGCGGGCAGCGACGCCACGCTGAACTTCGACGGCAGCAAGCTGCTCAGCGTGCAGATCGACCAGGGAATCGTCAACGCGCTGGTCAGCAACGAGCAGTTGCTGAAAGCCGATGGCGGGCAGGTGCTGATGAGCGCGAAGACCGCCGATACGGTGCTGCGCACGGTGGTCAACAACCAGGGCACGATCGAGGCGCGCACGCTCAGGAATACGGCAGGCCGGATCTCGCTGGACGGTTACGACGCCGGCACCGTCAACGTCGCGGGCGTGCTGAACGCGAGCGCGACGACGCCGGGCAACGGCGGCACGGTCGTCACGCGCGGTGCCGACGTGAAGGTGGCGCTCGGTGCGATGGTCGATACGCGCGCGACCAACGGTCGCGGCGGCAACTGGCGCATCGCGTCGTCCGACGTGTCGGTCACGGCAGGCGCGAACCAGGCCGGGACGATCGTGGCCGACACGCTGTCGCGCAATCTCGCGACCACCGATGTCGAGCTGGTCGCCGAACGCGGCCGGACGTCGGTCGACGGGCCGGTGACCTGGGCCAGTGGCAACCGGTTGACGCTGGCCAGCCGGCAGGGCGACGTGTCGGTCAACGGTGCGCTGCGGGCAACCGGCGCGAATGCGCGCGTGGCCATCGACGCACGGAAGAACGTGCGGATCGCGGCGCCGATCGCGCTGACCGGCACGAATGCGCTGCTGACGCTCGACTACGGTGTCGCGCAGTTGCTCTCGGGCGGCGCGGCCGTGACGCTGTCGGGGGCCGGGGCCGGCTTCGAGTAGAACGGCTATCGCTATACCGTGATCCAGAACCTGCAGCAGCTGCAGGCCGTCAATACGAATCTCGACGGTCTGTACGTACTCGGCAACAACATCGCCGGTTACTGTTCCTATTATTCGTGCACCACGTTCAAGACCATCGGTTCGGGCGCGTCGTTCTCCGGCGTGTTCGACGGCCTCGGCAACACGATCAGCAACCTCACCATCACGAGCAGCGATCCGTACGCGGGGCTGTTCGGCCGCAACACGGGCACCCTTGCCAACCTCAACCTGAAGTCGTTGCGCGTCAGCGCCGCGTCGGGCGTCGGTCCGGTGTCCATCGGCGGGCTGGTCGGCGAAAACGCCGGCAAGATCTCGAACGTGACCGCGACGGGCATGCAGGTGAGTGCGGGCGCCAACCGCAGCAATGCACTGGGCGGGCTGGTCGGCATCAACAGCGGCGAGATTTCCCAGGCGTCGTTTGCCGGATCCGTGTCGGGCAACAGCATGTCGTATGCCGTTGGCGGTCTGGTCGGCGAGAACCGCGTCGATCAGCTTGCCGGGATCGTGTCCGACAGCGAGTCCAACGCGACCGTATTCGGCGGCGCATCGAATCTCGCCTCGATCGGTGGTCTCGTCGGTGTGAACCGGGGCGGCGACATTCTGAGGTCGACGAGTCGCGGGACCACATCGGGCGCCAATATTGCCGGCGTGAACGTCGGCGGGCTCGTGGGCGCGAACCTGCTCGGCACGATCGACGACTCGGCCGCGCTGGGGCGTGTGACAGGCGGCTCGGGCGGTACGGCGGGCGGGCTCGTCGGCCTCAATACCGGCAAGATCGTCAAGTCGAGCGCAAGCGGATTCGTCGACGGCCGATATGCGCAAGCGATCGGCGGCTTTGTCGGGCTGAACCAGGGCACGGTGACCGACAGCAAGGCGCTGGGCGGCGTCGCAAGCGCGTCGACCGGTTCGACGGGGGGTTTCGTCGGCATCAACCTCGGCGCGAATGCATTCATCGACATGGCGGAAGCGCACGGTACGGTGAGCGGCGGTCAGGGCAGCAATGGCGGCTTCGTCGGCAGTCATCTCGGCGGCCAGATTGCTCATGCGGTCGCGCGCGGCAAGACGACGGGCGGTAACTACAGCAAGACGGGCGGCTTCGTCGGCACCAACGCGGCCGAACTGAGCAACGTCGATGCGAGCGGCGACGTGTCCGCCGGGGCCGGTGCGTCGGTGGGCGGTTTCGCCGGCACCAACGCGACGTCCGGCACGATCGAGGCCGCGTCGGCAACCGGCAACGTGATGGGCGGTTCGTCGAGCACGGTGGGCGGCTTTGCCGGCGAAAACCTCGGCGCGGTGCGCGATGCGTCGGCATCTGGGACGGTCGGCGCCGGGTGTTACGCGACGCTCGGCGGCCTGATCGGCCTGAACGCGGGGCTTGTCGAGCGCTCTGCCGCGAACGGGCGGGTCAACGGATCGTCGACCCAGACCTTCGGCGGCCTCGTCGGCATCAACCGCGGCATTTTCCGCAACAGCATCGCATCCGGCGAGGCTGGGCTGCAGAAGATCGCCGGCCTCAATCTGGGTGTGATCGAGTAATACAACAGGCGGCGGGCGAGCATGACCGGCGCCCGCCGCCGATACAAAGGTAGGGCAGCATGAAGACGATTCAAGGGCGCAGGCCGGGGCGAGTCGGCCGGGCGATGCATCGCCTCGCGATGGCGGGATACCTGGTGCTGGCATTCGGCACGCACGTCATGGCGCAAGGCAGCAGTGGCGCAACGGCGCTGGATTGCAGTTTCAGCAACATCGAGGCGTCACCTTGGCGCATGATGACGCCGCTGACGAGTACGACACCGCAAAATTCAATCCTGTATCAACGCACCGTTTCGCTCATGGTCTCGTTCAAGTACGGCACGGCGCCGACGGCGCATGAACTCGTGACTGCGGCACATTGGGCGTCGGGCAGTATCGTCGCGAATGGCGTCGCGCAGACGAACGTCAACGGCATCGGCTTCAAATGGGCCGGCGTGTCCGGCGACGACGTCGAGCGTACGCTGCAGCAAGGTGCGGATCCGATGGTGACCGCGAAGCACGACCTCATTCGCTCGAACGCAGGTGGTGCCGACTTGCGGATGATGCGCTTCCGGCAGTTTCTGGTACTCGACAAGCCGGTTTCGCAGTTGCCGCAGGGCAAGCTGGTCGTCAAGAACCTGCCGGGCAATCCGACCGTCGCGATTTATGCGATCGACTTCCCGAAAGGCGTTGCGTCGGTCGGCAGCCCGGTGACGGTGCCGGAGTCGACGACGCCGCCCAATCTGTGCAAGCAGATGAAGGCCTTTGTCGGCGTCGGCAACGTGTGCATCGGCAGCGAGTGCGAGATTCATGTGCCGAACCGCTGCGAGATCACGTCGAACTGGATCGTGCCGGTGACGCTCGGCAATTTCGCGATCAATCGATTTCCCAGCCTGAACGCGACGTCGAGGCCGGTCGGTTTCGATATCGCGCTCAGCCAGTGCGCGGCGTCGGCAAAGCCGTCGATCAGCTTCCGCGACAAGGCTGCGCAGCCGAATCCGGACAAGACGCTGCTGCAACTGAGCGCGCCGGCGGGCCAGACGGTCGCGCGCGGGTTCAACATCGTGATGACGAACGGGTTGACCGGCGAGCGGATCGCGTACGGCGAGCCGGGTGCGGCGATCGAGTATCCGATGCAGCGCACGGGCGACATGGCCGTGATGCCGCTGCGCGCGCAGTACATCCGTACCGGGGCGGATGCGGAGCTGGCGCCCGGCTATGCGGGCGGCGGCGCGGAATTTTCGTTTACGTTTCCGTGAAGGCGGCGCACGGCCCGGCCTCATCACGAAACCCGCTGAGCAAAGCACCATTTGTTGGTTCGGATTCGCGGTATGCGCTGGTACGTTAGCGGCTTCGCGGCAACACTGAGCTGCGATATTTCTCGAACCGGGCCGCCGCGCGATCCGCGGCGGCCTTCATAACAAATCAGGTCGTGCTCATGAAATTCCACACGCTCGCTACGTGGCTCGTCGGAGCCGCGCTCATCACCGCAGGCACCGTCGCGCATGCGGACCGTCTCGACGACATCAAGAAGGCCGGTGTGCTGCGCGTCGCGACGTTCGACAGCAACCCGCCGTTCGGCTATGTCGACGGCAAAAGCAATCACATCGTCGGCCTCGACGTCGACTACGCGAAGGCACTCGCCGACAAGCTCGGCGTGAAGCTGCAGCTCCAGCCGACCAATCCGGCGAACCGCATTCCGTTCCTGACGTCCGGCAAGGTCGATCTCGTGCTCGCGAACTTCACGATTACCGAAGAGCGCGCGAAGCAGGTCGATTTCAGTATTCCGTATTTCTCGTCGGGCCAGCAGTTTCTCGCGAAGAAGGGCGTGCTGAAATCGGCCGACCAGCTGAACGCGCTGCGCGTCGGCGCCGACAAGGGCACGACCAACGAGATCACGCTGCGCGAGAAATTCCCGAAGGCGACGATCGTCGCGTACGACGACACGCCGTTCGCGTTCGCCGCGCTGCGCGCCGGCAACGTGCAGGCAATCACGCAGGACGGCCCGAAGCTGATCGGACTGCTCGCGAACGTGCCGGACAAGCAGAACTACGAGATCCCGGCGTTCACGATCTCGAACGACTACATGGGCGTCGGCGTGCCGAAGGGCGAGACGCGCCTGCTCGGCTTCGTCAACGACACGCTGAAGGGGCTCGAGGCGAACGGCCGCGCCGTGCAGATTTACGACGCATGGTTCGGGCCGACGACGAAGACGCCGCTCACGCGCATCTTCCGGATCGGCGACAAGACCTGATCCGCATCGCACGCGCGCCGCGACTGGCCAAAGCATCATCGGCCGCGCGGCGCTTTTCGTTTTCTTCCGATCGCGCGCTTCGCGCCCTCAACACAGCATGCTCGGGTTGGCTCCCAAATACCTGTCCTGGCTCTGGCAGGGCTTCCTGCTGACGCTCGGCCTCGCGGCCGCGTCGGCCGTCGTCGCGACCGCCGGCGGGCTGTTGCTCGCGGTCATGCGGCATGCGCGCGGCACGGTGCCGCGCACGGTGGCGGCCGCGTACGTCGTCACGTTCCGCAACACGCCGCTGCTCGTGCAGTTGCTGTTCTGGTATTTCGGTGTCGCGTCGCTGCTGCCCGAACCTTGGATCACGTGGCTGAACGCGCGTCATGCGTTGAGCATCGGCCCGTTCACGCTCGCGTGGCCGTCGTTCGAATTCGTCGCGGGCTGGGTCGGGCTGAGCGCCTATACCGCCGCGTTCGTCGCCGAGGAGTGCGAAGCCGGCCTGCGCGGCGTGCGGCGCGCGCAGCACGATGCGGCGGCCGCGCTCGGCCTCACGCCGATGCAGTCGCTGCGTTACGTGGTGCTGCCGCAGGCGGTGCGCATCGCGTTGCCGCCGCTGTTCGGCCAATACATGAATCTCGTGAAGAACTCGTCGCTCGCGATGGCGATCGGCGTGGCCGAGCTGTCGTATGCATCGCGGCAGGTCGAGACCGAGACATTCAAGACGTTCGCCGCCTTCGGCGTGGCAACCGTACTGTACGTCGCGGCGGTGGCCGCGATCGAAGCGGGCGCGTATGCGGCCACGCAATGGCGCGACCGGCTGGGAGCGGGGCGCTGACGATGGACCTTTCGCTGCTGTTCGCCAATCTGCCGTACCTGCTCGTCGGCGCGTTCCCGGAAGGGCCGCTCGGCGGCGCCGCGCTGTCGCTGCTGCTCGCGATCGCGTCGGCCGCCGCGTCGGCCGTGCTCGGCATCGCGCTCGGCGTTGCGATGGCGCTCGCGCGCGGCCCCGTGCGCGTGCTGCTGCTCGCGTTCATCGGCTTTTTCCGCGCGATTCCGGTGCTGATGCTGATTTTCTGGACCTACTTCCTGATGCCCATGCTGCTGCACATGGACGTGCCGGGGCTCGCGACGGTCGTATGCGCGCTCGCGCTGATCGGCGGCGCGTATCTCGCGCACGCGGTGCATGCGGGCATCGTCGCGGCCGGCGACGGGCAATGGCAGGCCGGGCTGTCGCTCGGGCTCACGCGCTGGCAGACGGTGCGCTACGTGCTGCTGCCGCAGGCGATCCGCATCATGACGCCGTCGTTCGTCAACCAGTGGGTCGCGCTCGTGAAGGACACGTCGCTCGCGTATATCGTCGGCGTGCCGGAGCTGTCGTTCGTCGCGACGCAGGTGAACAACCGGCTGATGGTGTATCCGGCGCCGATCTTCCTGTTCGTCGCGCTGATCTACCTGGTGCTGTGCACGTCGCTCGACGGTGGGGCCCGCTGGCTGTTGTCGCGGCGCCCGCGCGCGGAACGTGCGGCGCACGCGGCGGCCGAGTATACGGAACCCGCGCGATAGCGGCATGCCGCGGCCGTTTCGAATGGCCGAAGATGGCGTGTCGTTGAATCCGCGCAGCGGACAGCACGTCAGGCAGGTCAGGCCCGGCGCGCAGGGGCAAGGAAGGTTGGGGGGCCTGCTGCGCGCCGCTGCGAGTCGAGCAACGGCGCGCAGCACGTGCATCACGATGCCGAGTAATGCGTATTGAAGACGGCGCGCAGCGTCGATGAATCGGTCGCGAAATCGCCCCACAGCGGCCCGTCGTTCTGCGCGAACGCGAACGGTGCCGTACGGATCGACGCGAGACGGAAGCGCCATTGCGCCGCTTCCTGGCGGAAGGCGGTGAGCTGCATGTCGGACAGCGCCGTCTGCGCGCTCGCGAGCGTGACGAGCGGATCGACCGGATTGTTCGCGACGCGCACCTCGAAGTGCAGGTGCGGGCCCGTCGCGGCGCCGGTCATCCCGACCGAGCCGATGCGCTGACCCTGCTTCACGGTCTCGCCCGTCTTGAGGCCATGCGCGAACGCGGACAGATGCGCGTAGTAGGTCGAGTACCCATCGGCGTGATCGACGATCACGTAGCGGCCGTAGCCGCCCGGATCGGTGCCGACGAACGACACGACGCCGTCGGCTGCCGCGTCGACGGGCGTGCCGCTCGGCGCGGCGAGATCGACGCCCGTGTGGAACGCCATCGCCTGCGACAGCGGGTGAATGCGTTCGCCGAAGAACGAGCTGATGCGTGTCCACTTGACCGGCATCGTGAAGGCGGCGGCTTCGAGCGGCGAGCCGTCGAGCGCGTAGTACGCGCCGTGCTCGGCGCCCGGCGCGCGGAACCAGATCGCGCCGAACGTGCGGCCGGCGACGCGCAGTTCGAGCGCGGTGAGGCGCGGCGTGCCGTCGCTCATATTGAATGCGACGCGGTAGTAGTCGCCGCGCTGCGCGCTCGCCCGCATCGCGACCTTGCCGCTGACGAGATCGCCGAGCTGGATGCGCACCTCGGGCGGCACGTCGAGATGGTTCAGCGTATCGGACAGCGTGAGTTCGATGTCGCCCGCGCGCATCCCGTGCTGGTTTTCAGGGGCCGCGAACTGGAACAGGTTCGCGTAGCCGAGCATCTCGTTGCGGTGCGCGCTGAGCGGCGCGAACAGCCCCGGCTGCTGGCTGCGGTCGTTGCGTTCGCCGGCATCGTTGCGCTCGCCGATCGTGCGGGCGAGCTCGCTCGTCACGAAATGCTGCGCGGTGGGAAACGGCGTGTCGGACAGCACGCGCTGCGGCAGCGCGGCCGTGCCCGAATCGACGGCGCCCGGCAGTTGCGACACGGCCGGCAGCGCGGCGAGGCCGAGTGCGGCGAGGGCGCCGAGCACGGCGGCCGGCACGAGCGCGCGCGCAATGCGCTGCGCGCGGCCGGGCGCGAAAGCATCAGGGGTAGCGGCAGACTTGACCAAGGTGTCCACATCCAGGAAAGCGGTTCAAAGGGGGTGTGGGCAGGGTCCACCGGCGGCACATCCGTCGGGCAGCGACGGGGCGGGCGGCGGGCGTGCAACAAAACAGGCCCCGCCAGGGGCCTGTATCGTTTCCGTTCGACCCAACGCGCGGGGCGGACCCGCTTCGAACGGCGGCGTGCATGCCGGGTCGTACCCGGTTATCACGAAGACGCTAAAGAAAGATGACAGCGTCAGTCTACCGATGTTCCGCGAAACGTTAAAAATTTTAAAGGGGGTCAGCTCATTCGTTTCGCAGTGCGGTAAATCGGGTTAAATCAGCATTTATTACGACAAATTCCGTCAGTCCGGCAATTTGTGCGCGCGGCTTCGCAGCGCGGCGGACGTGCGCACGGTGTCGAAGCCGGCGTCGAGCATGGCCTCGGCGTCGTTCCACAGGTTGCCGCGCAGCCGGTTGGTCCAGATCATCGACGCGAACACGCCTTCGAGCAACGACACGAGATAGACGGCGGCCAGGTGCACGTCGAGATCGGCGGCGACTTCGCCGGCCGCGATCGCGCGGCGCAGCAGCGCCTTCGTGATCCGCAGCATCTGCAATTCGAGCAGCATGCGGCGCCGCTGCAGCGCGCCGTTCTCTTCGCTCTGCTCGCACTTCGTATAGAGGATCACGAGCACGCGTTGCATCGGGCCCGGCTCGCCGCATTCCTGCAGATAGTGCGACGCGGCGCGCCGCAGCGTGGCGAGCGGGGGTAGCCCTTCGCCCGCGTCGAAGCCTTCCGACGTGCGCGCGAACGCGCGGTCGCACATCGCAAGACACACTTCCATCTTGTTGCGGTAATGGCCATAGACGGCGCCCCGCGACATCCCGGCGGCCTCGGCGAGGTCCGCCATCGCGGTTTGCGCCACGCCTTTCTCGAGCAGCACGAGCTCGGCGGCGTCGAGGATCCGGTGCTTGATGGCGAGCGATTCTTCGCGGGTCTTGCGGGCCATGTCCTGAAATTCCTTACAGTTCGCTGTCGTTTTATTGAGACAGTGTGGCGGTCAGATTGAAGCGGCGCGTATTTAATCAGTCGTGACTGATTATAATCGGCCACCCTGAGCCGCCGCATTTTATCGGTGGCGAACGATCCGAGGTCACACATGAATAACAATCGCTCCCTGTTGCGCCACCGACTGGCGCCGTTCGCGCTGGCGGCCGTGCTGGCCCTGGCCGGATGTGGAAAGGGCGACAAGGACGCCGCGGCGGAGGCCGCGAAGCAGGCGACGGTCGTGACGGTGCGCCCGACGGCCGTGCCGATGACCGTCGAATTGCCGGGCCGGCTCGACGCGTACCGGCAGGCGGAAGTGCGTGCGCGGGTCGCGGGCATCGTGACCGCGCGCACCTACGAGGAAGGCCAGGAAGTGAAGCAGGGCGCGGTGCTGTTCCGCATCGATCCCGCACCGCTGAAGGCCGCGCGCGACGCCGCGCAGGGCGCGCTCGCGAAGGCGCAGGCCGCCGCGCTCGCGGCGAGCGACAAGCGCCGCCGTTACGACGATCTCGTGCGCGACCGCGCGGTGAGCGAACGCGACCACACCGAGGCCGTCGCGGCCGACACGCAGGCGAAGGCCGACGTCGCGTCCGCGAAGGCGGAACTCGCGCGGGCGCAGTTGCAGCTGGACTATGCGACCGTCACCGCGCCGATCGCGGGCCGCGCCCGGCGCGCGCTCGTGACCGAAGGCGCGCTCGTCGGCCAGGACCAGGCGACGCCGCTCACGACCGTCGAGCAGCTCGATCCGATCTACGTGAACTTCTCGCAGCCGGCCGCCGACGTCGACGCGCTGCGCCGCGCGGTGAAGAGCGGGCGGGCGACGGGCATCGCGCAGCACGACATCGCGGTGACGCTGCTGCGCGCCGACGGCACCGCGTATCCGCTGAAGGGCAAGCTGCTGTTCAGCGATCTCGCGGTCGATCCGACCACCGACACCGTCGCGATGCGCGCGCTGTTCCCGAATCCGGAGCGCGAGCTGCTGCCGGGCGCGTATGTGCGGATCGCGCTCGACACGGCGGTCGACCAGCGGGCGATCCTCGTGCCGCGCGATGCGCTGCTGCGCACGGCCGACCGCACGTCGGTGCGGGTCGTCGGCACGAACGGCAAGGTCAAGGACGTCGAGGTCACGGCCGACCAGATGAGCGGCCATGACTGGCGCATCACGCGCGGCCTCGCGGGCGGCGAGCGCGTGATCGTCGACAACGCCGCGCAGTTCGCGCCCGACACGGACGTCAAGCCCGTCGAGCAGGCGCCGCCGTCGAAGGCAGTGCCGGCAGCGGCCGCTTCGCAGGCGGCCGCCCGTCAAACCTGACTGGTCAACACCACACCACCATGGCACGTTTCTTCATCGATCGCCCCGTCTTCGCGTGGGTGATCGCAATTTTCATCATGCTGGGCGGCGCATTCGCGATCCGCGCGCTGCCCGTTGCGCAGTACCCGGACATCGCACCGCCCGTCGTCAGCCTCTATGCGACGTACCCGGGCGCGTCCGCGCAGGTCGTCGAGGAATCGGTGACCGCGCTGATCGAGCGCGAAATGAACGGCGCGCCGGGGCTGATGTACACGTCGGCCACCAGCAGCGCCGGGATGGCGTCGCTGTACCTGACGTTCAAGCAGGGGGTGAACGCCGATCTCGCGGCCGTCGAAGTGCAGAACCGGCTGAAGACGGTCGAGGCGCGGCTGCCGGAACCGGTGCGACGCGACGGCATCCAGGTCGAGAAAGCCGCCGACAACATCCAGCTCGTGGTGTCGCTGACGTCCGACGACGGGCGGATGACCGCCGTGCAGCTCGGCGAATATGCGTCGGCGAACGTCGTGCAGGCGCTGCGTCGCGTCGAGGGCGTCGGCAAGGTGCAGGTCTGGGGCACCGAGTACGCGATGCGGATCTGGCCCGACCCGGTGAAGATGGCCGGTCACGGCCTCACCGCGTCGGATATCGCATCGGCCGTGCGTGCGCACAACGCGCGCGTGACGATCGGCGATATCGGCCGCGCCGCGGTGCCGGAAAGCGCGCCGATCGCGGCGACCGTGCTCGCCGATGCGCCGCTGAAGACGCCGGCCGATTTCGGCGCGATCGCGCTGCGCACGCAGGCCGACGGCGCCGCGCTTTACCTGCGCGACGTCGCACGCATCGAGTTCGGCGGCAACGACTACAACTATCCGTCGTACGTGAACGGCAAGGTCGCGACCGGGATGGGCATCAAGCTCGCGCCGGGCTCGAACGCGGTCTCCACCGAGAAGCGCGTGCGCGCGACGATGGACGAGCTGTCCGCGTATTTCCCGCCGGGCGTGAAGTACCAGATCCCGTACGAGACGTCGTCGTTCGTGCGCGTATCGATGAACAAGGTCGTCACGACGCTGATCGAGGCCGGCGTGCTCGTGTTCCTCGTGATGTTCCTGTTCATGCAGAACCTGCGTGCGACGCTGATCCCGACGCTCGTCGTGCCGGTCGCGCTCGCGGGCACGTTCGGCGTGATGTATGCGGCCGGTTTCTCGATCAACGTGCTGACGATGTTCGGGATGGTGCTCGCGATCGGCATCCTCGTCGACGATGCGATCGTCGTGGTCGAGAACGTCGAGCGGCTGATGGTCGAGGAGGGGCTCGGGCCTTACGACGCGACCGTCAAGGCGATGAAGCAGATCAGCGGCGCGATCATCGGGATCACCGTGGTGCTGACGTCGGTGTTCCTGCCGATGGCGTTCTTCGGCGGCGCGGTGGGCAACATCTACCGGCAGTTCGCGCTGTCGCTCGCGGTGTCGATCGGTTTCTCGGCCTTCCTCGCACTGTCGCTGACGCCCGCGCTGTGCGCGACGCTGCTCAAGCCCGTGTCGGGCGACCATCACGAGAAGCGCGGCTTCTTCGGCTGGTTCAACCGCTTCGTCGCGAACGCGACGCAGCGCTATGCGACGCGCGTCGGCGCGATGCTGAAGAAGCCGGTGCGCTGGCTCGTCGTCTACGGTGCACTGACCGGCGCCGCGGCACTGATGCTCACGCAGCTGCCGACCGCGTTCCTGCCGGACGAGGACCAGGGCAACTTCATGGTGATGGTGATCCGGCCGCAAGGCACGCCGCTCGCGGAAACGATGCAGAGCGTGCGGGAAGTCGAGTCGGCCATCCGCCGCGATGAGCCGATCGCGTTCACGTACGCGCTCGGCGGCTTCAACCTGTACGGTGAAGGCCCGAACGGCGGGATGATCTACGTCACGCTGAAGAACTGGAAGGAGCGCAAGAACGAAGACGCGCACGTGCAGGCGATCATCGCGCGCATCAACGAGCGCTTCGCGAGCACGCCGAACACGACGGTGTTCGCGATGAACTCGCCGGCGCTGCCCGATCTCGGTTCGTCGAGCGGCTTCGACTTCCGGCTGCAGAACCGCGGCGGGCTCGACTACGCGACGTTCAGCGCCGCGCGCGAGCAGTTGCTCGAGACGGGCCGCAAGGATCCGGCGTTGACCGACCTGATGTTCGCCGGCACGCAGGACGCGCCGCAGCTGAAGCTCGACATCGATCGCGCGAAGGCGTCCGCGCTCGGCGTGTCGATGGACGAGATCAACACGACGCTCGCGGTGATGTTCGGCTCCGACTATATCGGCGACTTCATGCACGGCACGCAGGTGCGGCGCGTGATCGTTCAGGCCGACGGGCTGCACCGGCTCGATCCGGACGACGTGAAGAAGCTGCGCGTGCGCAACACGCGCGGCGAGATGGTGCCGCTCGCGGCGTTCGCGACGCTGCACTGGACGCTCGGGCCGCCGCAGCTCACGCGCTACAACGGCTTTCCGTCGTTCACGATCAACGGCTCGGCCGCGGCAGGCCACAGCAGCGGCGAGGCGATGACCGCGATCGAGCGGCTCGCCGGGAAGCTGCCGGCCGGCACCGGCTTCTCGTGGTCGGGGCAGTCGTTCGAGGAGCGACTGTCGGGGGCGCAGGCGCCGATGCTGTTCGCGCTGTCGGTGCTCGTCGTGTTCCTCGCGCTCGCGGCGCTCTACGAGAGCTGGTCGATTCCGTTCGCGGTGATGCTGGTCGTGCCGCTCGGCGTGATCGGCGCGGTGCTCGGCGTCACGCTGCGGATGATGCCGAACGACATCTACTTCAAGGTGGGGCTGATCGCGACGATCGGGTTGTCCGCGAAGAACGCCATTCTGATCGTCGAAGTCGCGAAGGACCTGGTCGCGCAGCGCATGTCGCTCGTCGACGCGGCGCTCGAGGCCGCGCGCCTGCGGCTGCGGCCGATCGTGATGACGTCGCTCGCGTTCGGTGTCGGCGTGCTGCCGCTCGCGTTCGCGTCGGGCGCCGCGTCCGGCGCGCAGATGGCGATCGGCACCGGCGTGCTGGGCGGCGTGATCACGGCGACCGTGCTCGCGGTGTTCCTCGTCCCGCTGTTTTTCGTGATCGTCGGCCGCCTGTTCGACGTCGGCCCGCGCCGGCGCGGCGGGGCCCAGCCGGCGACGATGGAGGGTTCTCAATGATGTTTGCGCTCAATGCACGCGCCGCGCTGCGGGCCCAGGTTGCGCTGGCCGCCGCGCTCGCGCTGGCCGGCTGCACGCTCGCGCCGCGTTACGAGCGGCCGGCGGCGCCGGTGCCGGCGACTTATACGCCGGTCGACGGCAGTGCCGCGCCCGCGGCCGAGGTGTCGCCCGCCGACGCCGCGCTGCTCGACGACTGGCGCAGCTACTTTACCGATGCCGCGCTGCAGGCGTGGATCGACGCGGCGCTCGCGAACAACCGCGACCTGCGGGTCGCGGCCGGCCGCCTCGAGGAAGCGCGCGCGCTGTACGGCGTGCAGCGCGCGGACCGGATGCCGTCGGTCGATGCGAACCTGGGCTATGACCGTACGCGCCAGTACGACCCGGTCGTGCGCGAGAGCGCGATCAGCGGGTTGTATCGCGCGGGCGTCGGCGTCAGCGCGTACGAGCTCGACCTGTTCGGCCGCGTGCGCAGCCTGTCGGACGCGGCGCTCGCCGAATATTTCGCGACGGCCAACGCGCAACGCACGGTACGCATCGGCGTGATCGCCGACGTGGCCGGCGCGTATGTGTCGGAGCGCTCGCTGCACGAGCAACTCGCGCTGGCGCAGCGCACGCTGGATGCGCGCCAACGCATGGCCGCGCTCACGCAGCGGCGTTATGCGGCCGGCACGAGCGACGCGATCGGGCTGCGCTCGGCCGAGATGCTGGTGGCATCCGCGCGCGCGTCGCAGGCCGCGCTGGAGCGCGAGCATGCGCAGTCCGTGCGGGCGCTGCAGTTGCTCGCGGGCGACTTCGCGCGCAACGTGCCGGATGACACCACTGCGCTCGACGCACTGTCGATCGCGCCCGTCGCGCCCGGCGCACCGAGTGCGCTGCTCGAACGGCGGCCGGACATCCGGCAGGCAGAGGCACGGCTCAAGGCCGCCAATGCGCAGATCGGCGCCGCGCGCGCGGCGTTCTTCCCGCGCATCACGCTGACGAGCGACTACGGCTCGGTCAGCGATGCGTTCTCGAGCCTGTTCGCCGGCGGCACGAGCGTGTGGACGTTCGCGCCGCGCCTCACGCTGCCGATCTTCGCGGGCGGCCGCAATCAGGCGAACCTCGACGTCGCGAACGCGCGCAAGCACATCGCGGTCGCCGATTACGAGAAGACGGTGCAGACCGCGTTCCGCGAAGTGGCCGACGCATTCGCCGCGCGCGACTGGATCGATCGCCAGCTTGCCGCGCAACAGGACGTGTATGCGGCCGACGGTGCGCGATTGAAGCTCGCCGAGCGCCGTTACGCGGGCGGTGTCGCGACGTATCTCGAACTGCTCGACGCGCAGCGCAGCACGTACGAGTCGGGGCAGGAGCTGATCCGGCTCAAGCAACTCAGGCTCGCGAATGCGATCACGCTGTACCGCGCGCTCGGCGGCGGCTGGTCGCCGGCGTCGGCGGAGGCCGCGGCATCCGCGTGATGCCTGTCGCCTGACGCGACAACGCGTCGGGCGGCATGACGGCGGCGGTACGCTTCGACGTGCCGCTGCCGCTTTCTTCGATCCATACCGCTGTTCCGGCGATATCTTCCCCCTCACTGACAGGCTGGCCAGGACGTTTTCATCCTGCCGGAACGCGCACGTGCGCGTTCCGGGGCAGCCCTCGTCGTGCGACCGCTCGTGTCGCGATTCCGCGCAAACGTGTGCGGGCCATTTTTCCTTCCTGCGCTGCCGCGATACGGACCGGACGACGGGTTCCGGCGACCGCTCATGCATGTGATTTACGATCAGGAATTGACGGTCGAATTAATCAATATATTGGAAATAATGAGAGCGGCAAAGTGTCGCAGTAAAACGTTTGTATTCTTGCCGCAATCGTTTGCGCGAAAAAATTGAATTGATTGAATCGCGGTTTAATTTCCTGTTTGTTGAAAATGATTTGATATTGCCGTTGTCGTTCTGCAACGATGGCGGCATTGGACAATGCTTTGTCCTTTCCGACGATGATTTCGCGGAAGTCAATCCCAGCAAGGTGGAGCGGGGCGGCTCCGGCTATCGATCGAAAATTTCCTTAATCTTCAATTGCTTCCGGAAAATAAAAAAGGACTGCGGATAAAAGTTGAAGGATTGTAAATCGACAGGAAAGAGTGTGGATTTAGAGGGGTAAATCGGACATTGTCAGATGCATTTGACAATGATTTACAGAAAACTTTCACGATTATCTCGATAATGCCGCCTCGTGTCGGACGGAAGCCACCATGCGCTGCCGTTTGTGTCCGCCACGTCAACTACTCCATTTGCAGTCCTTACGGGAAACGTCATGAAAAAATCCATCCTGACCGCTGTCGCACTCGCGGCCCTGTCGACCTCGGCCTTCGCAGCGGGCACCGGCACGATCAACTTCACGGGCGAGATCGTCGCGGGCGCATGCGGCATCGATTCGGGCTCGGTCAACCAGACCGTGAACCTCGGCAAGGTGCCGACCAACGTGTTCAAGCAGGCTGGCGACAAGTCCACGCCGACCAACTTCGACATCAAGCTGACCGACTGCGACACGAGCGTCGCGCAGAACGCGTACTTCACGTTCACGGGCACGTCGAGCGCAGGCCAGCCGAAGCTGCTCGCGACGATCGGTTCGGCGACCAACGTCGGTATCCGCCTGCAGGCAGCGTCGGGTGAATACCTCGACAACGGCGCCGAGCAAAAGGCGCCGACCGTGCTGCAGAACGGCACGAACATCGCGCGCTTCGCTGCGATGTACGAAGCGACCGCAGCCGGCGTGACGCCGGGTACCGCCGAAGGCGTCGCGAACTTCACGGTTCGCTACCAGTAAGCCGCCGTGCCGGGGAAGGGTGCGCGCACCCTTCCTCGTTCGCTTTTCCTCCTTTTCTCCCTTCCTGGACTTCCGGTAGCGCCGCGTGCGAATCAGACATTCCTTCCTTTGCGTCTCCGTGCTGGTGGTCGGCAGCCAGAGCCATGCGACGGAATTCAATTCGTCGTTCCTGAACATCGACGGTTCGAACAACGTCGATCTGTCGCAGTTCTCGCAGGCGGACTTCACGCTGCCGGGCGAGTACATGCTCGACGTGCAGGTCAACGACCTGTTCTACGGGCTGCAGGCGATCGAATTCATCGCCGTCGATACATCAGGGGCGGGCAAGCCGTGCCTGCCGCCGGAACTCGTCGCGCAGTTCGGGCTGAAGCCGTCGCTCCTGAAGGACCTGCCGCGCTTCCAGGGCGGACGTTGCGTCGACCTCGGCGCGATCGAGGGCGCGACCGTGCGCTACGTGAAAAGCGACGGGCGGCTCAAGATCACGATTCCGCAGGCCGCGCTCGAGTTCACCGATTCGACCTACCTGCCGCCGTCGCGCTGGTCCGAAGGGATTCCGGGTGCGATGCTCGACTATCGCGTGATCGCGAACACGAACCGCAACTTCGGGACGGGCGGCCGCCAGACGAATTCGATCCAGGCCTACGGGACGGTGGGCGCGAACTGGGATGCATGGCGCTTTCGCGGCGACTACCAGGCGCAATCGAACGTGGGCAATACGGCCTACGCGGACCGCACGTTCCGCTTCAGCCGGCTTTACGCATTTCGTGCGTTGCCGTCGATCCAGTCGACGGTGACGTTCGGCGACGACTACCTGACTTCCGACATCTTCGACACGTTCGCGTTGACGGGCGCGTCGATCCGCAGCGACGATCGCATGCTGCCGCCTTCGTTGCGCGGCTATGCGCCGCTGATCTCGGGTGTCGCGCGCACCAACGCGACCGTGACCGTGTCGCAGGCAGGCCGCGTGTTGTACGTGACGCGCGTGTCGCCGGGCGCCTTCGCGCTGCAGAACATCAATACGAGCGTGCAGGGCACGCTCGACGTCGCGGTCGAGGAAGAGGACGGCAGCGTGCAGCGCTTCCAGGTGACGACGGCCGCCGTGCCGTTCCTCGCGCGCGCCGGGCAATTGCGCTACAAGGCCGCCGTCGGCAAGCCGCGCCAGTTCGGCGGCGCCGGCATCACGCCGTTCTTCGGCTTTGGTGAAATCGCCTACGGTCTGCCGTTCGACGTCACGGCGTACGGCGGCTTCATCGCCGCGTCGGGTTATACGTCGATCGCGCTCGGCCTGGGCCGCGATTTCGGCGCGTTCGGCGCGCTGTCGGCCGACGTCACGCATGCGCGGGCGAAGCTGTGGTGGAACGGCGCGACGCGCAACGGCAACTCGTACCGCATCAACTATTCGAAGCACTTCGACGGGCTCGATGCCGACGTGCGCTTCTTCGGTTATCGCTTCTCCGAACGCGAATACACGAACTTCGCGCAGTTCTCGGGCGACCCGACCGCGTACGGCCTCGCCAACAGCAAGCAGCGCTACTCGGCGACGCTGTCGAAGCGTTTCGGCGATACCTCGACCTATTTCTCGTACGACCAGACGACCTACTGGGAACGCGCGAACGAGCAGCGCGTCGGCCTCACGCTCACGCGGGCGTTCTCGATCGGCACGCTGCGCAACCTGAACGTGAGCGTGTCGGCGTTCCGCACGCAGAGCGCCGGTGCAAGCGGCAACCAGGTCTCGGTCACCGCGACGTTGCCGATCGGCGGCCGTCACACCGTCACGTCGAACCTGACGACGGGCAGCGGCAGCACGAGCGTGAACGCGGGCTACATCTACGACGATCCGGACGGCCGTACCTACCAGGTCAACGCGGGTGCGACCGACGGGCGTGCATCGGCGAACGCGAGCTACCGCCAGCGCTCGTCCGCGTATCAGCTGACCGCGCAGGCGTCGACGCTCGCCAATGCGTATGCGGCGGCATCGCTCGAAGTCGACGGTTCGTTCGTCGCGACGCAATACGGCGTGTCGGCGCACGCGAACGGCAATGCGGGCGACACGCGCCTGCTGGTGTCGACCGACGGCGTGCCCGACGTGCCGCTGTCCGGCACGCTCTCGCACACCGATTCGCGCGGCTATGCGGTGCTCGACGGCATCTCGCCGTACAACGTGTACGACGCGACCGTCAACGTCGAGAAGCTGCCGCTCGAAGTGCAGGTGACGAACCCGATCCAGCGCATGGTGCTGACCGACGGCGCGATCGGCTTCGTGAAGTTTGCCGCCGCGCGCGGCAGCAACCTGTACCTGACGCTGACCGACCCGGCCGGCAAGCCGCTGCCGTTCGGTGCATCGGTGCAGGACGTGGCGAACGGCAAGGAACTCGGCATCGTCGGCGAGGGCGGTGCGGCGTTCCTGACCCAGGTTCAGCCGAAATCCACGCTGGCGGTGCGTGCGGGCGAACGCACGCTCTGCACGATCGACACGCTGCCGAACCAGCTCCAACTCGAAGGCACGCCGATTCCGGTGACGTGCCAGACGCCCGGCGAGTCGCATGCAGCGGCCGCACGGGTCGAACGATGAATTCACGGATCCCGCGATGAAACATTCCTTCTCCCTTTCCTTTCCGCGGCGCGCATGGTGCGTGCTCGCGACCGCCGGCGCGCTGTTCGCAGGCGCCGCGCAGGCGGCGATCGTGCCCGATCGCACGCGCGTGATCTTCAACGAAGGCGAACAGGCCGCGATCGTCACGATCACCAACAAGAGCGCGACGTACCCGTATCTCGTGCAGTCGTGGCTCGAGGACGCGAAGGGCAACAAGATCACGTCGCCGCTGATGGTCGTGCCGCCGCTGCAGCGCGTTGAGGCGAACGAGCGCAACGTGCTGCGGATCGCGAAGCTGCCGGGCACCGAGCTGCCGGCCGATCGCGAAACGGTGTTCTACCTGAACATCCGCGAAGTGCCGCCGAAGACGGATACGCCGAACACGTTGCAGATCGCGCTGCATACGCAGATGAAGCTGTTCTACCGCCCGAAGGCCGTGCAGCCGGCGCGTGACGAGGACTGGACGTTGCCGATGACGTTGCGGGTCGACTCGGCCGCGCACACGCTCGTGTTCGACAATCCGACGCCGTATCACATCACGATCGTCAACCTGGCTTCGGGGGCGCAGAAGACGCCCGTGCCGCTGGAGCCGGTGATGGTGAGCCCGATGAGCAGGACGGACGTGCCGTTCAAGGCCGCGACGCCGTCGACGCTGTTCGTCACGCATGTCGATGATTACGGTGGCCAGGTGGCGGTGGAGTATGCGTGTGAGGCAGGGGCTTGCAAGAGCGTGAAGAAATGAGCGGGGGCGCAAGACAACGCCTGTCGCCGCTCGCGGCATGGCTGCGCTGGGTCGTGCTCGCGATGCTGATCGCGGTGGTGCAGCCGGCATGGGCGCTGCGCTGCCTGAGCGACGGCGGCGCGGATTCGCTTACCGAGCCGATCGGCGGCGTCGCATCGTATCCGACGGACGCGCAGGACGGGTACGTGATCTGGGTATCGCCGCCGCGCACGACGACGGGGTACTGCTACAAGGACTACGGCGGGGACGCACTGGCCTTTTCCGAGAAGGTTTACTTCTACGCGAACCCGAGAATGCAGGATCCCGCCGCATGGGGACTGGAAATCGGCATTCGCTATGGTGGCCGGGACTATTTCGGCCTGGGTAGCGGGCTGGGCGCGCGCGTGGAAACCACCACCGAAGTGGGTCCGTGTTCGCCCCGGGACTTTGCATGGGGGCGCTGCGAGAAGGTGCCACTCAGCATTACCTATCAGGTGGTGGTGCGCAAGAAGGGTCAATGGATGCAGCCGCCGAACGATATCTATGCGGTCTTCCAGTTCGACGGCAAATACGGCCTCAACGCGGCCCGATCGAGTTTTCAGTACCGGCTGAGCGGGTTGTCGCGCCTGAAGCCGACACCGTGCCTCGTCGACGTGCTGGTGACGCCCGAGCCCGGCATCGTCAATTTCGGTCAGGTGCAGGCGTCCGGCAATGGCTTCCTGCCGGCCGTGCCGCGCCGGCGGTTCTCGTTGTCGCTGACGAAGAAATGCAGCATCCCGATTCGCGTCGACGGCTATTTCGAGGCGACCAAGGGCACCGTACAGAACGGTTTGCTGGTGCCGGCAGCGAACAGCAATTTCGGGATCGGCCTCGAGGATAGTCAGGGCAAGGCGATCGAGTTCAACAAGCAGTTCACGCTCACGCAGTTTGCGGCCAACGTTGCGAATCAGACCGTGATGCTCGATGCGGTGCTCAAGTCGTTCGGACCACCGAAGATCGGGCCGTTTGACGCAGCCGCCACGATCCGGATTTTCCTGTATTGAGCGTGGTGCGGTGTGAGCGGCGTGCGCCGCGCAACATGCTGCGTGCACTGAATTTTCATTGATGTACGGACGGAGGAGAAGGGGATGCATCCGAGACGCAGTGTCGTCGCGGCCGTGCTGGCCGTGTCGGCAATGAGCGCGGTTCACGCGCAGACGGTATCGGCCGGCGGTTATTCGCTGACGGTGATTGGAGACCTGGGCGGGCCGCGCGACGTGCAGTACAACGGCAATGCCGTCAGTGCGGACGGCAAGACGATCATTGGTTCCTACTGGAGCGAAGCGCAGCCCGGTGGCTCGATGGCCTTCTCTTGGTCGGCCGCGACGGGCTGGCAGCGGCTGGCCGCGCCGGCGAACGCCTATGACTCGCAGGCACAGACGGTGTCGGCCGATGGGCAGGTAATCGGCGGCTCGATCAGCGCGCGCCAGGCGGACAGCAGCAACCTCGATCGATGGGCGGTGCGATGGCCCGGCGACGGTCGCACACAGAAACTCGTTCCGGATACGGCCGGCCGGGGCGCAAGGGTCGACGTTGCGAACCTCGCCGGCACGAGGATGGCGGGCAGTTTTACGACGACAGGCGGCCGGAATGCACGGTTCATGTGGGACCAGCCGAGGGGTTTCCGCGAGTTGCCGCCGGGCGGCGACTATCTCGTGCAACTGCTCGCGATGACCTCGTCCGGGAATGCTGCAACCGGGTTCGCCGGCAATGTCGACGGCGTGTATGGTTCGCGCGCGCTCCTTTGGACAGAACGAACCGGCGAACGACTGTTGCCGACGATCAACGCGGGCGCGGCCAGAATGGATATGGCCCGTGGCGTGACCGAAGACGAACGGACGATCGCCGGCTCGCTCGGCACTCTCGTGGACACGCCGGATGGACAACGGCTCGATTCGGAAGCCGTGCTGTGGACGAACGGCGGCGACAGCATCCAGCGGCTCGGTTTTCTCGAAGGCGATGACAGCAGCTACGCGTTGTCGATCAGTATGGACGGGCAGATTGTCATCGGTGGCTCGAGCAACGAGCAGACCGGTGTCGCGCGTGTCTTCGTCTGGACGCCGCAAAGCGGCATGCGCAGCCTCGTTGCGTTGCTCGAAGCGGCCGGCCTGTCGGCCGGCACGCTGAATCTGAGCCGCGTGATCGGCGTGAGCCCTGATGGGCAGACCATCACGGGGCAGGGCTATCGCGAAGACGACCCCGACGGGAGGCCGCAATTCTGGCAAGTGCACATCGATGCGGCGACGCTGCGCGCATTGCGGCCGGCGAGCCCGGGTGCGGACGCATCGCGCGTACGGGCGTCGCAGCCGAAGGCGATGTCACGCATGCTGGCGGCAAAGCCGAACGCCGCGATGCAGCGAGATGTCTGCCGCATGCCGGTCACCCCGGCGCGGCTGGTGCAATGCCGGCTGCTGCCGGCCGCACGCTAGCGATCACGGTCGCAATCAGGTAAAGCGATGAAGCAAGGCGCCGGTT
This sequence comes from Burkholderia sp. HI2500, assembly GCF_002223055.1. Lineage (NCBI taxonomy): Bacteria > Pseudomonadati > Pseudomonadota > Betaproteobacteria > Burkholderiales > Burkholderiaceae > Burkholderia > Burkholderia sp. HI2500. The sequence goes on from NZ_NKFL01000004.1 coordinate 1,414,522, forward strand.
CCCCGACGCCTTGTGTCGTTTACCGCACCCAGCGGCAAACCTTGTGATGGTGATGCTCGAAGTGACACACGCGGTGCGGATGGGCTTCGGCGATCGCCGGCACGAGCACGGCGGCGGCGAGCGCCGCGACGGTCAGGGTCTTGAGTAGCGTCTTCATGTTTGAGGTCCTGTCGTTGAATAGTGGGTCACGGGAGCGGCGGCGCGTTACCACTGCGGCCGCTGATCGTCGCGATGGTCGTCCCGGCGATCGTCGCGGCGGTCGTCATGGCCGCCGCGATGCTGAGCCTCCCAGTCGCGGCGCTCCCAGTAGCGATTTCCGTCCCAGTAACGATCGCCATGCCAGCCGATCGTGACTTCGGCCGGGCCCGGATAGGCGACGCATCCGGTGAGCATCACGCTCGACAGCGCGCCCAGCATGACAGCGGATAGCACGATGGATTTCATGTTTGTTCTCCCTGGGGAAACGGCACGTCGATCGTACGGGCCCTCAAAATTTCACGTGGTAAGAAGTTGCTACCGCGCATGACACGACGCCCCAGGCGTTTCGTCGGAACCCCGTGAAAGCAGCGGCAGCCGTATCCGCCGGACAGACACGTCGATGCCGCCTGCCACGACCGGCGGCATGCGTCCCATCTGCCCCGCCAACGATTCCGCCGATTGTTCAGACAAATCCTGACAACCGAAAGGGTCATTTCGTAATCGTATTGAGAATGATTTGCGTTTACGTTAAATTTCGCTATCTCGGAATTTGACGGAGCAGATCGATGGCGATGGCGGAAGTGCTCGACCGACCGGCGGCGGCAGCGGCAAACCCGTTCCTCGGCAGTTATCCCGACCGGCCGCCGCGTGCGCGCCGCACCGCGGAGCCCCGTGCGCAGGGTGCGTTGCTGGACGTGCTGATCTCGCATCGGGCGATGCTCGTCAATGTCGCGCGCGGCTTCGTCGGCTGTGCGAGCCGCGCCGAGGACGTCGTGCACGACGTGTTCGTGAAGCTCGTCGAATTTCCGAACCAGGACGCGGTGCGCCAACCGGTCGCGTACGTGACGCGGATGGTGCGCAATGCGTCGATCGATGCGTGCCGCCGGCAAAGCCTCGAGAACGTCTATCACACGGAAGAGGACGACGGCTTCGACGTGCCGTCGCCCGAGCCGACGCCGGAAGCCGCGCTGCTGACGCGCGACACGCTGCGGCGCGTGTGGGCGGCGCTCGACGACCTGCCGGCGCGCAGCCGCGCGGCGTTCGAGATGGTGCGGCTGCGCGAGGAGACGCTGCAGACCGCGGCGCGCGCGCTGAACGTGTCGCAGACGCTCGTGCATTTCATGGTGCGCGACGCGGAGCGCCACTGCGCGGAATGCCTCGACGCGTGCCATCGCGGCGTCGCGTGCCCGGTGTTCCTGGGCGGCCGCGCACGGCGCCGGTAAAAAACCGCGCCGGCCAAACGTCTATCAGACAGGAGCGGCCGAAACCGCCGCTTCGCCACCTTCAACCGCCTCAGCGATTTCCGATCATGACGCAAGCCACGACGCCTTCCGCCGACACCGATGACCTCGTCTACACGGTCGTCATCAACGACGAAGAACAGTATTCGATCTGGCCGACGTTCCGGCCCGTGCCGGCCGGCTGGCGCGAGATCGGCGTGAGCGGCCCGAAAGCCGACTGTCTCGCGCACATCGAGACCGTCTGGACCGACATGCGCCCCGCGAGCCTGCGCCGCGCGATGGACGGCGAGCGCGCATCGCGCGCGTCGTGACCCGCTGCGCCGTGATCCGGCGCGCCACCTGAAGAGGACGTTGCATGACCCTGCTTTCGTTGCCGACGCTCGACGACCTGCGTATCGAGCCGGGGCTGCCCACCGTCGTGTCGCCGCGCGGCAGTGACGGCATGTCGATCGACGACGTCGCGCCGCTGGCGCGCGAGATCGCGGCCGACACGCTCGAACGGGCGGGCGGCGTGCTGTTCACGGGTTTTCACGTGCCGTCGATCGACGCGTTCCAGCAGTTCGCGGCATCGTTCGGCGATCCGCTGATCGGCTATGAATACGCATCGACGCCGCGCAGCCAGGTCGAGGGCGCGGTCTACACGTCGACCGAATACCCGCCGCACCGCGCGATTCCGCTGCACAACGAGCAGTCGTATACGCGCGAATGGCCGCTGCGGATCTGGTTCCACTGCGCGCTCGCCGCGCCGAAGGGCGGTGCGACGCCGATCGCGGACAGCCGCGCCGTCTATCGCGCGCTCGATCCGGCGCTGATTGCGCGTTTCGAGAAACGTGAACTGCTGTACGTGCGCAATTTCGGGCAGGGGCTCGACCTGCCGTGGCAGCAGTCGTTCGGCACCGACGAGCCGGCCGAAGTCGAGCGGATGTGCGCGGCGCGCGGCATCGAATGCGCATGGCGCACCGACGACGACGGCGAGCTGCTGCTGCGCACCCGCGAACGCTGCCAGGCCGTCGCGCGGCATCCGCGCACGGGTGACCGCGTGTGGTTCAACCAGGCGAACCTGTTTCACCTGTCGGCGCTCGACGACGACATGCAGGAAGCGCTCGTCGACGCGGTCGGGCTCGAGAACGTGCCGCGCAACGTGTATTACGGCGACGGCGAACCGCTCGAAGCCGACGCGCTCGCGGAGATCCGCGGCGTGCTCGACCAGCAGCGCATCGTGTTCCCGTGGCGCACGGGCGACGTGCTGATGCTCGACAACATGCTGACCGCGCATGCGCGCGACCCGTTCGAGGGGCCGCGCAAGGTCGTCGTCGCGATGGCGCAGAGTTATACGGTCCCGCGCGGCCGAACGGAGGATTGATGACGCGTAGTACCGCCGCGCTTGCCGCGCGCGGGCTGTCGGTAGGGTATCGCGACCATGTCGTGATCGACGGGCTGAACCTGTCGATCGCGGCCGGCCGCGTAACCGCGCTGTGCGGACCGAACGGCTGCGGCAAGAGCACGCTGCTGCGCACGCTCGCGGGCCTGCAGCCCGCACGTGCCGGCCATGTCGAAGTCAACGGCCAGCCGCTCGCGGCGTTTCGCCGTCGCGCGCTCGCGCGCGAGCTGACGATGCTCGCGCAGTTCAACCAGATTCCATCGGGCCTCACCGTGCGCGAACTCGTCGCGTACGGGCGCTATGCGTACGGCGGCTTCCTGCGCGGCCTGTCGCGGGCCGATCACGCGGCGATCGACGAGGCGCTCGAGACGAGCGGCCTCGCGGGCGACGCGGACCGTGACGTCGGCGCGCTGTCGGGTGGCGAGCGCCAGCGCGCGTGGATCGCGATGGCGCTCGCGCAGCAGGCGCCGATCGTGCTGCTCGACGAACCGACGACCTATCTCGACATCCATCACCAGCTCGACATCCTCGATGCGCTGCGCACGCTGAACCGCACGCGCGGGCTGACGATCGTGTGGGTGCTGCACGACCTGAACCAGGCGGCCGCGTACAGCGACGAGATCGTGCTGATGCGCGCGGGCCGTCTCGTCGCGCAGGGCACGCCCGACGCGATGCTCGATCCGGCGCGGCTGCGCGCGGCGTTCGGCGTCGAGATGCTGAAGCTTTCGCATCCGCAGACGGGCGCGCCGATGTGCGTGCCGGCCTACGGGCCGACGACCGACGGCGCGCCGCAGGCGGCCGGCGTCTTCGACCGGGATCTCGCCGTATGACGACGTTCGCGATGCGCAAGCGCCTCGCGGCGGCGGGGAAGGGCACGGCGTCGGGCCGGGCCGGCGCGATCGCGTTCGGCCTCGTCACGTTGATCGCGCTGCTCGCGGTGCTGCGCGTCGCGCCCGATCTGCGCGTGTGGTGGAGCGCCGTGCCCGGCAGCGATGCCGCCGCGCTCGCGCACGTGTTCCTGTTCGACCTCAACCTGCCGCGCGTCGCGGCCGCGCTCGTCGCGGGCGGCTGCCTCGGCATCGCGGGCGCGCTGTTCCAGTCGCTCACGCGCAATCCGCTCGCGTCGCCCGACCTGCTCGGCGTGACGGGCGGCGCCCAGCTCGGCCTGCTCGCGGCGATGCTCGTGCCGGCGCTGGCGGGTGTCGCATCGGTGCCGCTGCTGTTCGTCTGCGGGCTGGCCGCGGCCGGCGGCGCGATCGTCGCGGCCGGCGGCTGGCGCGCGACGCCGTTGCGCCTCGTGCTCGCCGGCAGCGTGTGCATGCTGCTGTTCGCGGCGCTGTCGACGCTCGTGCTCGCGTTCTTCGAGCAGAACATCGCGGGCGCCGCGCTGTGGACCAACGGCAGCCTCTACCAGCCGGGCGCGACGGGCCTCGCGCTCGCCGCGCGCTGGCTCGTCGTGCCGCTCGTCGCGTTGCCGTTCGTGATCCGGCCGCTGAATCCGCTCACGCTCGGCGACGATGCGGCGGCGGCGGCCGGCGTGCGCGTCGACGCGACGCGGCTCGCCGCGACGATCGTCGCGGTCGCGTTCACGAGCGTGGCGGTCAGTATCGCGGGCCCGCTGTCGTATGTCGGCCTCGTCGCGCCGAACCTGCTGCGCCAGGTGCGCGGCGCGCGCGCCGCGCGGCTCGGCGTGCTGGTGCCGCTGTCGGCGCTCGCGGGCGGTGCGCTCGTGCTCGTCACCGACAGTACAGTGCTCGCGTCGGGTCTCGACGCGACGCTGTCGACCGGCGTCGCGATCGCGCTGGTCGGCACACCGCTGATGCTCGCGATGATCCGGCGCGGTGCCGCGTGGTCGGGCGTGCTGCACGCGGATGCCGAACGCGCGTCGGGCAGCGGTTCGACGCGGCTCGTCGGCTGGCTCGAACGGCTCGGCTGGCCGCTGCGCACGGCCCTGTTCGTCGCGGCGGGCGTGCTGATCGTGTTCGTCGGCGTGTCGGCCGGCCCCGAGTGGCTGTCGATCGCGCGCTGGTCCGCTGCGCTGTCCGGCCACGATGCGCTCGCGCGGATGCTGATCGACCTGCGCATGCCGCGCCTGTTGTGCGCGCTGCTTGCCGGCGCGTTGCTGGCGGTGAGCGGCGTCGCGATGCAAAGCGTCGTGCGCAATCCGCTCGCGGGCCCCGAAGTGCTCGGCGTCACGCAGGGCGCGGGGCTCGTCACGCTGTTCGCGTTGTCGACGTGGCCGCTGATGGGTCATGTGACGCTCGCGGCGGCCGCGCTGATCGGCGGCGGGCTGTCGCTCGCGGTCACGCTCGCGTTGAATCACCGGCATCGCTATGCGCCGCTCGCGGTGGCGCTGACGGGCATCGTGATCGGCGCGCTGTGGACCACGCTCGCGCAATGGCTGATCACGCAGGAAAGCGTGCAGCCCGCGCGCTTCGTCGTATGGCTCGTCGGCGGTACCTATGGGCGGAGCTGGGGCGAAGTGTCGATGCTGCTGCCGTGGTGCGTGCTCGCGGTGCCCGTGTTCGCATGGCTCGCGAAACCGCTCGACATGCTCGCGCTCGGCGACGACCAGGCCGCCGCGCTCGGCCTGCCGGTGGCGGCACTCCGGCCGCTCGCACTGACGATCGCGACGCTCGCCGCGTGCGCGGCCGTCGCGGCGGTCGGGCCGGTCGGTTTCATCGGGTTGATGGCGCCGCACGTCGCGACGATGCTCGGCGCGCGCCGGCACCGGACGCGGCTGTGGCTCGCGGCCGCGTGCGGCGCGCTGATCCTCGGCGCGGCGGATCTCGCGGCGCGTACGGTCGTCGCGCCGCGCGAAGTGCCGGCCGGCGTGCTGACCGCGCTGATCGGCGCGCCGTACCTGCTCGGGCTGCTGATCCTCGAGGGGCGCCGCGCCCGGCGCGCAGGGCGATGACGCCCGCGCTCGACGGCGCGCGCGCCACGCGCTTCTCGGCGTTCGCGCCCGAACCGTTCGCCGAACACCTCGACGTCGTCTGGCTCGGCATGCCGGACGACGCGCACGATGCGCCGGGCCGGATCGTCGTACCCGTCAGCACGCTGCCCGATCACCGCGAGGCAATCCTCGACGCGATGGTCGGCCATTACGGCGGCGATCCGGCGCAGCATGCACGCGCGCTGATGTCGCAATGGAGCAAATACTATTTCGGTCGCGCGGCGCCGGCCGGCGTCGTCGCCGCGCTGACGCTCGGCCGGCCGCTCGACATGTCGCCCGAGCGCACATTCGTCGCGCTCGACGACGGGATGCCCGCCGCGCTGTACGTCCCGCACGATGCGCTCGGCGCGCCGTGCGACGACCCGGCGCCCCGCTATGCGGGGCTCGTCGCGCATCTCGGCGCGGTGATCGACCTGCTCGCGGCAATGGGCCGCGTCACGCCGCGCGTGCTGTGGAGCAACGCGGGCAACCTGCTCGACTATCTGCTCGATACGTATCGTGCGCTGCCATGCGCGGCCGATCCCGTCCGCGATGCGGACTGGCTGTTCGGCTCGCGCTGCGTGCACGGCGAGCCGAATCCGCTGCGCGTGCCCGTGCGCGATACCGTGCCGCGCTCGGCGCTGCTGCCGACGCCGTTTCGCGCGCGCCGCGTGTGCTGCCTGCGCTATGAAATTCCTGGAGAAACGCAACTGTGTGGAAGCTGCCCCCTGCTACTGACGATGGACGACGCGGCGCTGGCCGGGCAGGACGCGATCCGGTGATGGACGCCGGCCGCCGGCACGCGCTCGGCGCACTCGCGGCGCTCGGCGCCGCGTGCTGCGGTGCGTTTGCCGCATCGTCCGGCGCGGTTGCCGCGCCCCTCGATGCCCATCGCGAGCAGGGCGCGCGTGCGCCGGGGGCGGTGTCGCTGGCCGGTAACCCCGTCGTGTCGCAGGCGAGCACGACGATGCCGGTGCGGCCGCAGCGCGTGGTCGCGCTCGACTTCATGTTCGCGGAAAGCGTGATCGCGCTCGACCTCGTGCCGGTCGGGATGGCCGATACCGCGTTCTATCCGGGCTGGCTCGGATACCAAAGCGACCGGCTCGCGAACGTGACCGACATCGGGTCGCGCCAGGAGCCGGGCCTCGAAGCAATTGCGGCGGTCAAGCCCGACCTGATCATCGGCGTCGGTTTCCGGCATGCGCCGATTTTCGACGCGCTGGACCGGATCGCACCGACGATCCTGTTCCAGTTCAGCCCGAATGTGTCCGATGGCGGCGTGCCGGTCACGCAGCTCGACTGGATGCGGCAGATCTTCCGGACGATCGGTGCGGTGACAGGGCGCGACGCGCGCGCGCAGGCGGTCGATGCGCAGCTCGATGCGGGCATCGCACGCAATGCGGCGCGGCTCGCGGCCGCGGGCCGCAAGGGCGAGCGCGTCGCGCTGCTGCAGGATCTCGGCTTGCCCGACCGCTACTGGGCCTATACCGGCAACAGCACGTCAGCGGGGCTCGCGCGGGCGCTCGGGCTCGATCCGTGGCCGAAGAAGCCGACGCGGGAAGGCACGCTGTACGTGACGTCGGCCGATTTACTCAGGCAGCGCGAGCTGGCCGTGCTGTTCGTGACCGCGTCGGGGATGGACGTGCCGCTATCCGCGAAACTCGATTCGCCGGTGTGGCGCTTCGTTCCCGCGATGAAGGAACACCGGATCGCGCTCATCGAACGCAATATCTGGGGGTTTGGCGGCCCGATGTCGGCGCTGAAGCTGGCCGACGTGATGACCGACACGATGCTGAAGCTGCCGGCCGTGCGTTGAGTGCGCGGCGCTCCTCGATCGGCGGATGACGCCGCTTCGACTTGGACGGGCAGGGCGTTGCGGTCGGCCTGCGCGCGCCGCGCGGCGATCCGGGTCGACCCGGCCGCGTGGCAGGCGGTCGCGCTCGATGCGATGCGCTTCGGTCGGGTGGCATACTCGCCGACGGCGGCCGCTGCATGTGCGCGGGACGCGCGGTGAATCGCCCCAGGGCGTTCTGCGGTCGCGCGACGCGCCGGCCACATTGCTTCCTGAAACGAAAATCACCGACGCACTGCCATGGCAGCGCGTCGGCGTTTTTTTCATCGACTTGCCGTGTTACGCGCTCAGCGCATCGACACCATCCTGCGCGCGAGACCGCGCCGGCGTCGTATCGCTGACGATGCGCCCGTTGTCCAGCTTCAACAAGCGGTCGGCGAGATCGAAGTAGCGGTCGTCGTGCGTGATCACGATCACGGCCTTGCCGCGCGCACGCAGCTCGGGCAGCAGTTGCTCGTAGAACACGGCCTTGAACGACGGGTCCTGGTCGGCCGCCCATTCGTCGAACAGGTAGAACGGCCGATCCTCCAGGTACGCGACGACGAGCGCGAGCCGCTTGCGCTGCCCGGTCGACAGCGCGCGGGTCGAGAACGCGCCGTCGACCACCTTCACCTTGTGATCGAGCGCGAGCTTCGCGACCAGCGCGTTCGCGCGTGCATCGGCCTGCGCGCGGGACGGATCATCGGGGTCGACGATGCCGAGCAACGCATCGAACAGGTGGAAATCGTTGAACACCGCACTGAAGCGCTGCCGGTACGCGGCGCGCTCGCGCCAGCCGATCGTGCGGCCATCGACCTCGATCGTGCCTTCCTCGGGTTCGTAGAGGCCCGTCAGCACCTTCGCGAGCGTCGTCTTGCCGCTGCCGTTGCCGCCGACGATGAACACGAGCTCGCCCGGCTGGATCGTCAGGTTGATCGGCCCGATGCTGAACATCCGTTCGTCGCGTTCGTGGAAGTACGCATGCGTGACGCCGCGCAGCGTGACGGCGCCGGCCGGCGGCACGTCGGGGGCGTCGGACGCGGGCGGCACCGTGCGCAGCGCGCCGAATTCGGCCATCACGCCTTCGATCCGCGTGAGCGACACGCGGGCCGCGTTGACGGTCGGCAGGTTGTTCAGCAGCCCGTCGAGCGGCACGAGCATGAACAGGAACACGACGACGTAGCCGGCGGCCGCGGCCGGATCGGCATGCACGCCGAGCTGCGGCCAGAACGACGCGATGCCGAGGAACACGTAGAACAGGAAGATGATCCAGCCGACCCCGACCGCATACGCACTGAACGCGCGGCGGCGGTGATCGCGCACTTCGCCGATCGCGGCGCCGAGCTGGCCGTCGACGAACTGGCGGGCGCGTTCATCGTGCAGCTTCAGCTCCTTCGCGCCGGAAAACAGCGAGCCGAGATAGCCGAACAGGCGATCCTGCGCCTGGCCGGCCGCTTCGAGCGCCGCGATCGCGCGGCGGTCGCCGGTGTGATAGCCGAGCGAGCCGGCGATGATCGCGGCCAGCGCGAGCAGGCACACCGGCCACGACAGCCACGCGAGATAGCCGAGGCAGCCGAACACGATCGAGCCGTGCATGACCAGGTTCGGCAGCGCGAAGAACAGCATCGACACGTTGGTGGCGTCGTCGGTCAACACCGACTGCACGGGCGCCGCGCCGATCCGCTCGATGTCGCGCAGCTCGGCCGCGCCGACGCGCCGCGCGAGATGCACGCGCAGCCGCGCCATCGTGTCCTGCGACAGGCGGGCAAACAGCGTGCCGGACACGATCCGCGTGACGAGTGCGATCACCGCGCACAGCGCGAAGCGCCACGCGAGCGACGCGTCGGCCGCGCCCGGCTGCGAGAGCGCGCGGTTCAGCGTCGCGACGAGCAGCACGCTCGCGACGCCGTTCAGCACGCACGCGGTGAGCGCCAGCGCGAGCGACACGCGGCTTTCGCGCAACAGCGCAAGGATCAGGCGCGCCGCGGGGCGGCCGGGGGAAGCGTCGAGGGACGGCGGGGAAGAAGGCTCGTGGGCGGCTGTCATCGGCAACGTCGGTAAAGGGAAGGCAAGCGAAAACGCGGAAACGGCAAAACTGACGCGAAAGCGGCGGGCGAGGCGGGGCCCCGTTCCGGCTTTCCTCCCTGATAGACGAACGGGCCGCGCAAATATTTAGCGGCCCGTTCAAAAAAAGCGTCCGCACGCGCTTTGCGCACAAAACGGTAAAAAATCGGCCGCGCCGTTCGTCACACCAGTGAAGCCGCCCCCAAGCGGCCCCGAGACTTGGCCGAAGCGGCCGGACCGAAGGACTTCACGCACATGACGAGTTTCCCGACTGCGCTGCATCACCGAATCCGCGAACTGGCGCGCGTCGCGCCCGACGCACCCGCCATCGCGGTCCCTTTCCAGAATGACTTGCGCCTGTCGCGCGGCGCGCTCGACGCGCGGGCGTCGCGGCTGGCCCGGCAACTGCGCGCGGCCGGCGTCGGCGCGGAAGTGCGGGTGGGCGTGTGCGTCGAGCGCTCGGGCGACCTGTTCGTCGCGCTGCTGGCCGTGCTGAAGGCGGGCGGCGTGTTCGTGCCGCTCGATCCGCGTCATCCGGCCGCGCGCCTCGGCTGGATCGTCCAGGATGCGCAGTTGCGGCACGGGATCGTCGACGCGGCCGGCCGCGCGGCGCTCGGCACGCCGTTCGACCACACGTTTGACGCGGCCGGCGGCGCGGCGCACGGGCAGGAGATCGTTGCGGATGACGAAGCAGTGGCCGTCCACCCGCGTGCGGCCGCCTACATGATCTATACGTCGGGTTCGACGGGCACGCCGAAGGCGGTCGTCGTCGAACACGGGCCGCTCGCCGCGCACTGCGACGCGCTCGCGGCCGCGCTGCCGATCGAGGCCGGCGACCGCCTGCTGCATTTCGCATCGGTCAATTTCGATGCCGCGCACGAATGCTGGCTCGCGCCGCTCGCGACCGGCGCCAGCATCGTCGTGGCGCCGCCGCAGCCGTTCGCGCCGGATGCCGCGCATGCGCTGATGGTGAACGAATCGGTCAACGTGGCCGCGTTCCCGCCCGCGTACCTGCGCGAATTCGCGGCGGTGGCCGCGCGCGACGGCGTACCGCCGGCCCTGCGCGTGCTCGCGTTCGGCGGCGAAGCGCTGCCGCAGCAGGCGTTCGAATTCGTGCGCGGCACGTTCCCGTCGGTACGCCTGATCAACGGCTACGGGCCGACCGAGGCCGTGATCTCGCCGATGCTGTGGCCGGTCGAGCCGGGCGAGACGCCCGTGCTGGCCGCCGACGATGCGTATGCGTCGTTGCCGATCGGCCGCGTGATCGGGCCGCGCGTCGCGCGTGTCGATGGCGGCGAGGCCGATGGCGTGGGTGAGCTGCTGCTGGGCGGCGTCTGCGTCGCGCGCGGCTATCACGGCCGCCCGGCGCTGACGGCCGAACGCTTCATTCCCGATGCGGACGGCGCACCCGGTGCGCGCGTGTACCGCACCGGCGATCTCGCACGGCTGCGCGACGACGGCGCATTCGATTACCTTGGCCGCCTCGACGACCAGGTTCAGGTGCGCGGCGTGCGTGTGGAGCCCGCTGAAATCGCCGCGTGCCTGCGCTCGCATCCGGCCGTGGCCGACGCGGCCGTGGTCGCTGAAACCGGCAACGGGCCGACGCGGCTGATCGCATGCGTCGCGCTGCGTGCGGCGGCCGACGATGCGGCGCTGAAAGCGCATGTGGCCGCGCAACTGCCGGCCGCCTGGCAGCCGCACCGGTTCGTGCGGTGCGATGCGCTGCCGTATACGCTGAACGGCAAGCTCGACCGTGCCGCGCTGCGCGAGACGATTGCCGCCGCGCGCGATACCGCGCAAGGCAGCGGCGACGCACCGCGCACGCCGACCGAGCAGCAGCTCGCCAGCCTCTGGCAGACGCTGCTCGGCCTCGACGTCACGCCGTCGCGTGACGACCGATTCTTCGCGCTGGGTGCCGATTCGCTCGCGGCGATGCAGTTGCAGGCCGCGATCCGTGCCGCGGTACGCGTGAACCTGCGGCTCGACACCCTGTTCGCCGATCCGGCGCTCGTCGAACTGGCCGACGCGGTCGATCGTGCGGAGCGCGAAACCGGCGAGCCGCTCGCCACGATTTCCGCACGCCGTGTACCGGCCGATGCGGCCGTGTCCACCGCACCGCATGTCGACCGCGCTGCATCGCTCGCCCAGCAACGTTTCTGGGTACTCGCGCAAACGCGCGATGCAAGCGCCGCGTATCACATCGCCGCACACTGGACGATCGACGGCACGCTCGATCGCGCGGCGCTGCAGCGCGCGCTCGATCACGTGATCGGCCGCCACGAAGCCTGGCGCACGACACTCGTCGACAACGACGACGGCGTCGTGATGCAGCGGATCCACGCCCATTTGCCGGTGTCGATCGCCGACCTCGACCTGCGCGACCAGCCGCCCGCCGCGCGGGACGCACAAGCCGCCCGTCTCGCCGAGCGCGAGGCGGCCGAGCCGTTCGACCTCGCACGCGGCCCGCTGCTGCGCGCGACGCTGGTTGCACTCACCGACGACCGTCACCGCCTGCTGCTGACCGCCCATCACGCGATCACCGACGGCTGGAGCTCGCGCTGCGCGTTCGACGAACTGTCGGCCGCCTATCGCGCGTATGCCGACGGCCGCGAGCCGTCGCTGCCCGACCTGCCGATCCAGTACGCCGACTATGCGGACTGGCAGCGCGACATGCTGGCCGGCGGCGAGGGCGAGCGCCAGCTCGACTACTGGCGCGGCGCGTTGCGCGACGTGCCGGGCCCGCTCGCGCTGCCGGTCGATCGTCAGCCGGGCGCCACACGCACGCTGCAAGGCGCGCGCGTGTCGGTGCGGCTGCCCGACGCGGTCGCGGCCGACGTGCGGCAACTCGCGCGCGACGCGCAGGCAACGGTCTTCACGGTGCTGCTGGCCGGGCTCGACGCATGGCTGTCGCGCCTGACCGGCGCAACGGACGTCGTCGTCGCGGTGCCGGTCGCGCATCGCCAGCGCCCGGAAACGCGCGCGCTGCTCGGGCTGTTCCTGAATACGGTCGCGCTGCGTGTGCAAGTGGCGCCGACGCTGCCGTTCCGTGCGCTCGTCGATGCGACGCGCAAGGCGGCGCTCGATGCGGTCGCGCATCAGGACGTGCCGTTCGAGCGGGTCGTCGATGCGGTGAAGCCGCCGGTCAAGCGCGGCGACGAATGGCTGCGCGTGAAATTCGCGCAACAGTTCGACGCGCGGCACGACAGCGTGCTGCCGGGCGCGACGGCCGTTGCCACGCCGGGGCCCGACCTCGCCGCACGCTTCGATTTCGCCGTGGATTTCACCGACGATGCGAATGGCATCGAACTGGTCGCGGCCTATGCGACCGACTGCATCGACGCCGACACCGCGCGGGCGTGGCTCGACAGCTACGCGGCGCTCGTCGGTGCGGCCGCGCGCGATCCGCACCAAACGACGGCGGTATTGCCGTGCGACGCAGCGGCCGCTTCGCGCCAGCCGCGCGACGGCCGTGCGCTGCGCGTCGAACATGCGGACATCGTCGCCGCGTTCGCGCGGCAGGCGGCCGCGTATCCGCACCGCATCGCGCTCGCCGATGCGTCGGCGTCGCTGACATTCGCCGAACTCGACGATGCGTCGAACCGCATCGCCCGCGCGCTGACCCAGCGCGGCGTGGCCGCCGAAGCGTCCGTCATCGTCTGCATCGAACGCTCGGCGCGCTTCGTCGTCGGCCTGCTCGGCGCGCTGAAGGCCGGTGCGCTCGCCGTGTTGCTCGATCCCGCGCAGCCTGCCGCGCGACTGGCCGCGGCGGCAGCAGACTGCGGCGCGCGCTGGGCGCTCGTCGCGGACCCGGCGGCATGGCCTGCCGGCATCGACGCACAGCCGCTCGACGTCGACGCGCTCGCGCAGGACGCGACGCTCGCACACGCCACCGGCGTGCGCATCGCACCGCATCCGGAGCAGGGCGCGTACCTGATCTATACGTCGGGCTCGACCGGCACGCCGAAGGGCGTCGTCGTGTCGCACGGCGCGCTGGCCGACTACGTGCAGGGGATGCTCGACGAACTCGCGTTCGCACCGGACGCGTCGTTCGCGATGGTGTCGACCGTCGCGGCCGACCTTGGCCATACGACGCTGTTCGGCGCGCTGTGCGCGGGCCGCACGCTGCACCTGCTGCCCGCCGCATGCGCGTTCGATCCCGACCTGTTCGCCGAAGAAATGCGCCGCCGCGACGTCGGCGTGCTGAAGATCGTGCCGAGCCACCTGCAGGCGCTGCTCGACGCACGTGTACCGGCCGACGTGCTGCCGCGCCACGCGCTCGTGACGGGCGGCGAAACGCTCACGTGGGCACTCGTCGCGCGCCTGGCCGCGCTGGCGCCTGCCTGCCGCGTGATCAACCACTACGGGCCGACCGAAGCGACTGTCGGCGCGATCGCCTGCGACACGGCGTCGATCGCTGCCGATGCGCGCAATCCGGCGAGCGGCGTGCCGCTCGGCCTGCCGCTGCCGAATGCGCGCGCGCTGGTGCTCGACGCGTTCGGCGCGTGCGTGCCGGCCGGTGCGACGGGCGAGCTGTACCTGGGCGGGCCGGGCGTCGCGCGCGGCTACCTGGGGCGTCCGGCGCAGACCGCCGAGCGCTTCGTGCCCGATCCGTTCACGCCCGGTGCGCGGCTGTATCGCACGGGTGACCGCGTGCGCTTGCGCGCGGACGGCCGCCTCGCGTTCCTCGGCCGTATCGACGACCAGGTGAAGATTCGCGGCTATCGCGTCGAACCGGGCGAGGTGAGTGCGGCGGTGCGCGCGGCCGGCCCGGTCGCGCAGGCCGAGACGCTCGCGATCGAACACGACGGCCGCCTGCGGCTCGCGACGTTCGTCGTGATGCGCGATGGCGCGACCTTCGACGAGGCTGCCGTGCGTGCGGCGCTTGCCGCGAAGCTGCCCGACTACATGGTGCCGGCGCAATTCGTGGCACTCGCGCGCCTGCCGGTGACCGCGAACGGGAAGATCGATCGCGCGGCGTTGCGTGAACTGGCGGTCGCCCCGGTCGTGACTGTCGCTGGCGATGCACCGCAGGGCGCGGTCGAAACGGTGCTCGCCGAAGTCTGGCAGGCCGTACTGAAAGCGCCGAAGGTCGGCCGTGACGACAACTTCTTCGAGCTCGGCGGCGATTCGATTCTCGTGCTGCAGGTGATCGCCCGCGCGCGCAAGCGTGGTGTGCGCTTCACGCCGAAGCAGCTGTTCGACGGCCCGACGGTCGCCGAACTCGCACGTATCGCGAAGACGGAAGCCGTGACTGCCGCTGCCGCGCAGCCTGCCGTTGCCGCCGCAGCCAGCGCGCCTGTAACAGCCAAGGTCCTGACGCCCGCACAGCAGCGCTTCTTCGCGCTGGACATCCCGCATCCGGGCCACTGGAACCAGTCGGTTGCGTTCGACGTGCGCGGGCCGTTCGACGCGGAGGCATTCGCGCGCGCGTTCGACGCATTGCTGACGCATCACGACGCGTTCCGCCAGCGTTTCGCGCGCGACGCGGACGGCACGTGGCACGCCAGCGATGCGGCGAAGCCGTACGACGCGCTGCCGTTCGTCGAAGTCGCCGCCCGCGACGCAACCGACGCGCTCGCACGTTTCGACGCGTTGCAGCGCCGTCTCGACCTCAGCCGCGGGCCGCTTGCCTGCGCCTGCGCGGCGCGCTTGCCGGACGGCTCGACGCAGCTCTATCTCGCGATTCACCACGTGATCGTCGATGGCGTGTCGTGGCGCATCCTGCTCGACGACCTCGACACGGCCTATCGCGCCGCATGCGAACGCGCGCCGGTCCGACTGTCGCAGCCGGGCCTGCGCGCGGATGCATGGGCGGCACGGCTTGCCCGTGCGGCAACGGAACCGGCATCGCCGTTCGCGGCTGAGGCCGCGTACTGGGCCGGCATGGCGCAGGGTGACGACATCGTGCCCGATCATCCCGACGCAGCGGCGACGAACGCCGGTGCGGCCGTCGTCGTGCAGACGATCGACGCGGCCTTGACCCGCGCGGCGCTGACCGATGCGCACGCGGCCTATCGCACGCAGACGATCGAACTGCTGGGCGCGGCGCTCGCACGGGCGCTGGCCGGCGTGAGCGGTGCCGCATCGTGCCGTGTCGAACTCGAAGGGCACGGTCGCGAGGCGCTGTTCGACGACGTGGATGCCAGCCGCACGATCGGCTGGCTGACGAGCCATTACCCGGTGACGCTGCCGGTCACGGCCACGGCAAGTGACACGCTATGCGCGGTCAAGGACACGCTGCGCGCGGTGCCGCACAAGGGGCTCGGCTTCGGTGTGCTCGCGCACTACGGCGATGCGGCGACGCGTGCGGCGCTGGCCGCCGTGCCGCGTCCGCGCGTCACCTTCAACTATCTCGGCCAGTTCGACGCGCCGCGCGACGCCACGCTCGTGCCGCGCTTCGGCGGCACCGGCGTGGAGCGCGATCTACAGGGGCCGCTCGGCAATACGCTCGCGATCCACGCGTATCTCGACACGGATCGCGACGGCGCACGCACGCTGAAAGTGCACTGGGTCTACGGCGCACCGCAATTCGAGCGCGCGACGATCGACGCATTCGCCGAACGCTTCGCGGCGGCGCTGCGCGAACTCGTCGACGCGTGCGCGTCGCGCGTCGCGCATCGCGGCGGTGGCGCGACGCCGGGCGATTTCCCGCTCGCGCAGGCCGCCGGCCTCACGCAGGCCGCGATCGAGCGCACGCCGCTCGACTGGCGCACGATCGACGACGTCTACCCGTTGTCGCCGATGCAGCAGGGCATCCTGTTCCATGCGCTGTTCGCCCCCGGTCATGCCAGCTACGTGAACCAGCTCGTCGCGACCGCGGCAGCACTGGACGCCGACCGGTTCGCGGCCGCGATCGACGCGTCGATCGCACGCCACGACATCCTGCGCACGAGCGTAATGCCGGACGAAGCCGCGCCGCTGCAGTGCGTGCATCGCCACGCGCAAATGCCGGTCGAACAGCTCGACTGGCGCACCCGCGGCGACACCTTCGATGCCGATTTCGACGCATGGCTTGCCGCCGATCGCGCACGCGGCTTCGACTGGCGCGAGCCGCCGCTGATGCGGCTCACGCTGATCCGTGTGAGCGACGACGCCTGGCGCGTCGTGTGGACGCGTCACCACGTGCTGCTCGACGGCTGGAGCACCGCGCGCCTGCTCGCCGACGTGCTGCGCGACTATCGCGACCCGGATGCCGTGTCGCCGTTCGCGAGCCGCCCGGCGCTGCGTTATCGCGACTTCATCGCGTGGCTCGGCACGCGCGACCGCGACGCCGACGAACGTTTCTGGACCGAACGCCTCGCACGCCTCGACGCACCGACGCTGATCGCGGAACGCACGGCCGACCGCGCGGATGCCGACATGGTCACGTGGCGCGCGACGCTCGATGCCGACACGCTGACGCGTGCCGCGCTGACGGCGCGCGCACTGAAGCTGACGGTCAACACGCTGGTGCAGGGCGCGTGGGCGCTCGCGCTGCAGCGGATGACGCACCAGCCGGCCGTCGCGTTCGGCGCGACCGTCGCGGGCCGCCCCGATGCACTCGCCGACGTCGATTCGGTGCTCGGTCTCTTCATCAACACGCTGCCGGTGATCACGGCGCCCACGCCGCAGCAACGCGCGGCCGACTGGCTGCAAACGCTGCAACGCGAGAACGCGGCCGCCGCCGAGCACGCGCACACGCCGCTCGCCGACATCCAGCGCTGGGCGCGCGGCGCGGGCGGCGCACTGTTCGACACGCTGGTCGTGTTCGAGAACTACCCGGTCGACGACACGGCGCGCGACGCCGATCCGCGTGCGCTGGCATTGAGCGACGTGCGCAGCATCGAAGCGACCGATTTCGCGCTGACGCTCGTGATCGAAAGCGGTGCCGAACTGACGATCGACTACGGCTACGACACCGCGCGCATCGACGCGCGGCAGGTTGAAACGTGGCACCGCGCGTTCGTGTGCGCCCTCGATGCACTGGCCCGAACGCCGGATGCGCTGCTCGGCACGCTATCGATCGCCGACGAAGCCACCCGTGACGCACTGGCGCGGGCGCAAGACACTACCCAAGCATGGCCGGCGTCGCAGCAACGGCCGCTGCACCTGCAATTCGCCGAGGCGGCACGGGCGACGCCCGACGCGATCGCGCTCGAATACGCGGACGTTCACGGCGGCGTGCATCGCGCGACCTATCGCGAACTCGACGTCAGCACGTCACGCATCGCGGCGGCGCTGCGCCGGCGCGGCGTGCAGCCCGACACGCCGGTCGCGCTGTGCGTCGAGCGCTCGTTCGACATGGTGATGGCGCTGGTCGGCGTGCTGAAGGCCGGCGCGGCTTACCTGCCGATCGATCCCGACTATCCGGCCGAGCGCATCGCCTACATGCTGCGCGACGCGCGGCCGGCCGTCGCGATCACGCAGGCCCATCTGCGCGAGCAGGTCGAGGCCGCGCTTGGCGAGGGCGTCACGACGCAGCTGCTGACGGTAGCGGACCTGCTCGCCGACGAAGCCGAAAGCGACGCTGCCGAGGTGACCGCCACGAGCGACAACGCCCAGCTCGCGTACCTGATCTACACGTCCGGTTCGACCGGCAAGCCGAAGGGCGCGGGCAACACGCACGGCGCGCTCGCGAACCGGATCGCGTGGATGCAGCACGCCTACGGGCTGACGCGCGACGACGTCGTGCTGCACAAGACGCCGTTCGGCTTCGACGTGTCGGTGTGGGAATTCGTATGGCCGCTGGCGATCGGCGCGAAGCTCGCGATCGCCGCGCCCGGCGACCATCGCGATCCGGCGCGTCTCGCGGCCGCGATCCATGCGCACGGCGTGACGGTGCTGCACTTCGTGCCGTCGATGCTCGCCGCGTTCGCTGCGTATCTCGACGATTTCTCGGCCGCTGCACAGTGCGACAGCGTGCGCCTGATCGTCGCGAGCGGCGAGGCGCTCGCGCCCGAACTCGTCGCAAAAATGGCGCGGCTGCTGCCGAACGCGACGCTCGTGAACCTGTACGGGCCGACCGAAGCGGCCATCGACGTGTCGCACTGGACCTGCGGCCCCGACGACGCGCATGCGGCCGCGGTGCCGATCGGCCATCCGATCGCGAACCTGCAACTGCACGTGCTCGACGCGGCATGGCAGCCGGTGCCGGCCGGCGCGACCGGCGAACTGTATCTCGCGGGTGCGGGCCTTGCGCGCGGCTATCTCGGCCGTCCGGCGCTGACCGCCGAGCGCTTCGTGCCCGATCCGTTCGTGCCGGGCGCGCGCATGTACCGCACGGGCGACCTCGCACGCCGGCGCGCCGACGGCGCGCTCGACTATCTCGGCCGCGTCGACACGCAGGTGAAGCTGCGCGGCCAGCGGATCGAGCCGGGCGAAATCGAAGCATTGCTGCGCGCGGCGCCCGGCGTGAACGACGCGGTCGTGATCGTGCGCGACGAGCAACTGATCGGCTATGTCGCACGCGGCGACGCGGGCCCGCTCGACCGGGCGGCGCTGCTCGACACGCTGCGCGCGCAGTTGCCGGCCTACATGGTGCCGTCGCAACTGATCGAACTCGATGCGTTGCCCGTGACGCCGAACGGCAAGTGCGACCGTCATGCGCTGCCCGCGCCGGTGCGCGAAGCAGTGGCGGAAGTCGAGCTGGCGACCGACACCGAACGCGCGCTCGCCGGGATCTGGCAACGCGTGCTGCACGTGGACGCGATCGGCCGCGACGGCGATTTCTTCCTGCTCGGCGGTCATTCGCTGCTCGCGACGCAGGCCCATGCGCAGGCGAACCTGCACTGGGGGCTCGCGTTGCCGCTGCGCACGCTGTTCGACACGCGCACGCTGGCGCGCTGCGCGGAGGCGATCGACGCGGCCTGCGCGGCCCGCGGCGCGACCGATGCGGCGAGCGCGATCGATGCGCTGCTCGGCGAACTGGAAACCCAATAAGGACGACGGATGACGAAGGTTCAACCCGACTGGCTCGCGCTCGCGACGCGTTTCGCGCAACTGCCGGACGCGCAGCGCGCGGTCTTCATCGACAAGCTCGGCGCGGCCGGCATCGACTTCCGCGTGCTGCCGATCCCGCCGCGCACCCCACGCAGCGACCGCGTGCCGGCGTCGTTCGCGCAGACGCGGCTGTGGCTGCACGCGCGGCTGATCGATGCGCCCGATGCGTATCACATCACCGAGCGCCTGGCGCTGACGGGCCCGCTCGACGCGCATGCGCTGCGTCTTGCGTGCGATGCGCTGATCGCGCGCCACGAGGCGCTGCGCACGACCTTCGACGAAGCGCAGGACGGCGTCGCGCAAACGATCCACGCACCGTTGCGCTGCCCATGGCGTGAAACCGATCTCGAAGCGCTGCCGGATACGCAGCGCATGGCGCGCGCGGAAACCGTCGCGATGGCCGACGAAGCCGAGCCGTTCGATCTCGGCGTGGCGCCGCTCGTCCGCGCGCATCTGGTGCGCTTCGATGCGACGCATCACTGGCTCGCGCTGACCGTGCATCACATCGTGTCGGACGGCTGGTCGTCGGGTGTGATGCTGTTCGAGCTTGCGTCGTTCTACCGCGCCTATGCGTCGGGCGAGCCGGTGCCGCTCGCGCCGCTGCCGATCCAGTACGCCGATTACGCGCTGTGGCAGCGCCGCTGGCTCGACGCCGGCGAGCGCGACCGCCAGCTCGCGTTCTGGCGCGAACGGCTCGATCCGCAACGTGGCGTGCTGGCGCTGCCGGGCGCGACGGCACGACCCGCACGCCGCAGCGCGCGCGGCGCACGCCATGTGTTTTCGCTCGACGCGCGCGTCGGTGCGCAACTGCGCGCATTCGCGGCCGCATCGGGCGCCACGCCGTTCGCGGTGCTGCTCGCCGCGCTCGATGCGCTGCTGGCGCGCGCGACCGGCGACGCGCGGATCTGCGTCGGCGTGCCGGCCGCGAACCGCGAACGCGCGGAGGTCGCCGGCCTGATCGGCTTCTTCGTCAACACGCTGGCGATCGACGTCGACGTGCCCGCGCACGGCGATTTCTCGTCGCTGGTCGCGCGCACCCAGCGTGCGCTGGTCGACGCACAGATGCACCAGGACGTGCCGTTCGAGCAGGTGGTCGATGCGCTCGGCGTGCCGCGCAGCGCGAGCCACCATCCGCTGTTCCAGGTGATGGCCGCGTACGGCGAGCGCCGCGCGCTGCCGGCGCTCGGCGCGGCAGCCGCCGCGTTGCTGCCGTCGGGCACGCCGTCCGCGAAATTCGACCTGACGCTGTCGGTCGAAGCGACGCCGGACGGCACGTTCGACGCCGCCTTCATCTACGCGCTCGACCTGTTCGAGGCGGACGCGATCGCCCGATTGGCCGCGCGCTTCGTCACGCTGCTGACCGATGCGCTCGCGCGCCCGGACATGCCGATCGGCGATCTCGACTGGCTGCCCGCCGATGAGCGCGCGCAACTCTTCGCATGGAACGCCCCGGCGGGCGCGACCGAAGCCGAACCATTCGTGCCCGTGCATGCCCGCATCGCCTCGCATGCTCAGGCACGGCCCGACGCACGCGGCGTGGCCGACATCGATCGCGCGTTGACGCGCGGTGAAGTCGACGCGCGCGCGGCACGCCTGGCGCGCCATCTGGTCGCGGCCGGCGTCCGCCCGGAAATGCGCGTCGGCGTCGCGCTGCAGCGCTCGGTTGACCTGCTCGTCGCGCTGATCGCGGTGCTGAAGTCGGGCGCCGCGTTCGTGCCGCTCGATCCCGCGCATCCGCGCGAACGGCTCGCGCAGATCGTCGGCGACGCGAACATCGCGCACGTGCTGACCGACCGCGCGAGCGCCGCGTCGCTGCCCGAGCTGCCGGAGCTGCGCGTGTGGCGCGCGGATGAAGTCGATGCCCTCGACGAAGCCGCGCACGTCGTGCTGCCGGACGTGCTGCCGGGTCACGCGGCCTATGCGATCTACACGTCGGGCTCGACCGGCAAGCCGAAGGGCGTGATCGTCGATCATGCGTCGTTCGCGCTGCATTGCGCGGCGATCGCCGAACGCTACGGCGCCAGCGAGAACGACGTGTTCCTGCTGTTCCAGTCGGTCAACTTCGACGGCGCGCACGAAGGCTGGTTTTCGCAATACATGTCGGGCGCGGCCGTGTCGGTGACGGCCGACGTGCTGTGGCCGCCCGCGCAGACCTGCGCGATGATGGTCCGCGACGGCGTGACGATGACGTACGTGCCGCCCGGCTGCGCCGCGCAACTCGCCGAATGGGCGCTCGCGCATGGCGCACCGCCGACGCTGCGTTCGCTGACGGTCGGCGGCGAGGCGACGTCGCGCGAGGCGTTCGCGATGCTGCGCCGTGCGCTGCCGAACGTGCGCGTGGTCAACGGCTACGGCCCGACCGAGACGGTCATCACGCCGACGCTGTGGATGTTCCGACCCGGCGACGATCTCGCGAAGCTCGGCGACGCCGCATACCTGCCGATCGGCACGCTGGTCGGCGCGCGCACCGCGCACGTGCTCGACGAACGGCTGCATCCGCTGCCGGTCGGCGTGATCGGCGAACTGTACCTGGGCGGCGAGGGGATCGGCGTCGCGCGCGGTTATCTCGACCGCCCGTCGTTGACGGCCGAGCGCTTCGTGCCCGATCCGTACGGCGCGCCGGGCGCGCGCCTGTACCGCACCGGCGACCTCGTGCGGCGTCGCGCGGATGGCGTGTTCGACTTCATCGGCCGCGTCGACCACCAGGTGAAGCTGCGCGGGCTGCGCATCGAACTCGGCGAGATCGAGGCGCAGCTTGCCGCGCACGACGCGGTGCGCGAAGCCTGCGCGGTCGTGCACGGGCAGGGCGCACTGGCGCAGCTCGTTGCGTATGTCGAACTGACCGCCGACGCACAGGCGGCCGCGCGGCCGGTGGAAGCCGCGACGCTCGACGCGCACCTGCGCCGCACGCTGCCCGACTACATGGTGCCCGCGCAGCTGATCGTGCTCGACGCGCTGCCGCGCAACGCGAACAGCAAGGTCGATCGCGCACGGCTGCCGGCGCCGGTACGCGTCGAACGCGCGTACGAAGCGCCGCACGACGGCGACGAAGCCGCGCTCGCGGCGATCTGGTGCGACGTGCTGAATCTCGAGCGCGTGGGCCGCGGCGATCACTTCTTCGATCTCGGCGGCCATTCGCTCGCCGCCGTGCGCGTCGCGACACGCGTGGCCGAACGGCTCGGCCGCGACGTGCCGGTGCGCGCGCTGTTCGAAGCGCCGGTGCTCGCGCAGTATGCGTTGCAGGTGGCCGATGCGCCGCGCGCCGCGCATGCCGGTGCGGCAGCGCCGGGCGTGGCCCTCGCCAAACCGGATGCACACGGCGTGTGGCCGCTGTCGCCGGCGCAGCTCGGCCTGTGGTTCCTGTGGCGCGCACAGCCGGACAGCGCCGCGTACAACATTCCGGTCGCGCTGCGGGTGCGTGGCCCGCTCGACGTCGATGCGCTGCGTGCCGCGTTCGCGGATGTCACCGTCGAGCATCCGGCGCTACGCGCGCGGCTCGTGGCACGTGACGGCGCACTGCCGGGCCAGCGGATCGATGCCCATGCTTCTGTCGAACTGCCGGTGATTGACCTGTCGGCGCAAGCCGATGTGTTCGCCCGCGCCGCAGCACTGACCGACGAGGATGCACTCGCACCGTTCGACCTCGTTGCCGATGCGCCGCTGTGGCGTGCGCGCGTGCTGCGTCTGGATGCGGAAGACCACGTGCTGTCGGTGACGATTCATCACATCGTGTCGGATGGCGAATCGATCGAGCTGTGGCTCGATGCGGTTCGTGCGCGCTATGTTGCCCGCGTGCAGGGCGGCGCCGGCGCCGTGCCGGCCGATGAGGTCGTCCAACAGTCCGCCCAGCCGCTCGTGCTGCCCGCACCGTGCCATCCGGCCCGCGTCGCCTACTGGCGTGACGCGCTGGCCGACCTGCCGGCGCGCGTGCTGCCGCAGCGCGCGGACGCGCCGGCCGTGCCGCAATGGCGCGCGGCCCGCTTCGCGTTCGAATTCGACGGCGCGCTGATCCGCGCCGCACGCGACACCGCGTCGGCCGCGCACGCGACGCTGCCGATGCTGCTGCACGCGGCGCTCAACACCGCGCTGTTCCGCGCGACGGGCGCGGCCGACCAGCCGGTCGGCGTGCTCGCGTCGACGCGCGAGCTGACGGGCGATGCGGCCCGCGATGCGCTCGGCCTCTTCATCAACTCGGTCGTCGTGCGCACGCGGCTCGACCCGGCCGCGCGTCGTGCGGACGTGCTCGCACAAGTGCGCGACACGGCGCTCGCAGCCTACGCGCATGCGGACGTGCCGTTCGCGGACGTCGTCGCGGCGCTGCGCGCGCCGCGTGCCGCGCAGGCCAATCCGCTGTTCCAGGTGATGTTCAACTACCTGCGCCCGACCGGTGCCGCGACACGCGACTGGGCCGGCCTGGCGCTGGCCGGATTCGACGACGTGCGCCATCGCGTCGTATTTACGCTGGAGCTGGACGTCGTCGAGCATCCGGACGGCCGCGTGAGCGCCGCGTTCTCGTATGCGGACGAACTGCTCGATAGCGGCTTCGTCGATGCGCTCGTCGAGCTCTATCACGACGAAGTCGCGCGCTTCGCCGGCGCGTCGGAGGCGGTGCTCGGTGCGCCCGACAAGCTTGTCGTCGAGCAGGCGTCGCATCGCGCGCGGACCGAAAGCCATGCATGCGCCGCAACGCTTTCACGTGCACCGCATGCGGCGGCCGTGCTCGCGGCGCTGTGGTCCGACACGTTCGCGACGGCCGCGCCCGAAC